>MPNQ01000046.1 GCA_002239105.1 marine group bacterium Sva0996 bin134
AACGACGTGGCCGGTCTCTCAACGCACCCCCAGCTCAATCGGATCACCGTCACCCACGCTGACGGCACCGTCGAACTCCCCGCCCCCGCCACCACCGCCGACTGGGACCAAGCCACCGCCGCCGACGCCCCCTCCCTCCCCGCCCTCAACCAACATGGCCCCCAAATCCGAGCCGAGTTCGCTGACTGATTCTTGTCGCTATACGAATCTCTGGCGGAGGCGGAACTTTTCTACTTTGCCGTTGCCGGTTCTTGGGAGTTCGTCGATGGGTTCGATGGTGGTGGGGACTTTGTAGGGGGCCAGGGTGCCGTCGGTGTGGGTCCGCAGGTCGTCCTCGGTGGGTAACTCGCAGCCGTCGGCTATCACGATGAAGGCGGCCACCGTCTCGCCCAGTACGGGGTCGGGGCGGGCGACCACGGCGATGTCGGCCACTGCCAGGTGGGTACGGAGCGCGGTCTCTACCTCGATGGTGGAGAGGTTCTCTCCCCCTCGGCGGACGATGTCCTTTTGGCGATCCACGAAGTAGAGGTAGCCGTCGTCGTCCACGTAACCCAGGTCGCCGGTGCGGAACCAGTCGCCCGAGGTGGCCGCCTCGGTGGCTTCGGGATCTTCGATGTAGCCGTTGAAGCCGATGGTGGACCGCAGGAAACAGATCTCCCCCGTCTCACCCGTAGGGGCCTCTGAGCCGTCGGGGAGGAAGATTCTCAGCACCGAACCCTCGAACGGCTTGCCCACCGAGCCGGGTCGGCGGGGCTCGTCCAAGCGCGTATAGGTGCCCGACCCCGCTTCGGTCATACCGTACCAGTCCATGCATGGCACCCCGTAGCGCTCTTCGATCTGCTCGATAATCGGCGCGCAGCCCAGCGGGATCATCACCCGCAGCGAGTGCGATTTCTCGTGGGGACCAGGTGGTTGAGCCATCAAGATGTTGATGATGGGCACCAGGGTGAGGAAGTAGGTGGGGCGGTAGAGATCGACCAAGGCCCAGAAGCGGGACGCGGAGAATTTGCGCTGCATGACCACGCTGGCCCCCCGACTGAGCGCCGACATGGCCCCGCCCATGGCGTTGCCGTGGAACAGAGGGGTCACCACCAGTGATCGGTCGGTGTGGTTCAGCCCGAACATCTCCTCATAAGGCACCGCCCCGCCAGCGAACAGCTCAGGGCTCATCGGCACCGCCTTGGGCCTTCCGGTGGTGGTGCCCGAGGTGTAGAGCACGTTGCCCTCCACGAACCCGTCCACCGGGGGCAGATCCAGACCAGCGCCCTCCGGCGCCTCGCCGATGAGGTCGGCCAGCAGCAACGCCCCGTCCACCGGCTTGTCCACGCTCACCACTGCTTCCAACGAGTCCATGTTCTTGGTCAAAGCCACCGCCCGCTCGGCCCGTTCGGCCTCGGCGAACACCAGGCGGCATCGGGAGTGGTTGAGCACGAACTCCAACTCTGGATCGGTCCATTCCGGGTTGATAGGTACTCCGGCCAAGCCGATGGCCTGCATTCCCAGCTGGCACTCGATGTACTCGGGGCGGTTCTGCATCCAGATGCAGGCTCGATCGCCCAAGCCCAGCCCAAAGCGAGTTTGGTACTGATGGGCCAGCGCTCCGCCGTGAGCGGCCAGCTCTCGGAATGTGCGGTGGCCATCCTGCTCGGTGAGCACGGCCAGCTTGTCGGGCCAGGTTTGGCTGAAGTCGCGGACCACGTCATACAGAGTCGGCATCGCCGGGCAGCCTAGTGATATTCCAATCGCAACCGCTCGCTCAGGTAACTACGTCGGCCGCGCCCCCGTCGATCCGGAGGTGGGCACCGTGAATCTGGCGGGCCCGGTCGCTGCACACAAACGCCACCAACTCCCCCACATCAGACACGGTGGCGATGCGCCCGGTCAGGGTGGGCATGATCTCAGTGGTCACGTGGCGCTCGATATCGTCCCAATTCGTAGAGCGGCCCCCTCTCTCGGCCTGGCGGGTCCACATCTCCACCAATTCCGGGGTGGCAATGGCCCCCGGGCTCACGCAATTCACCGTTATCCCGGTACCGGCCAGTTCCCGGGCCAGGCTCACCGTCATAGCTGGCAGCGATCCCTTGGCCGTGTAGTAGCCCGGGATACGGTCGCCGGGCCGAGTCGCTCCCACGGTGGACACCAACACGATCCGACCCCAGCCTTGGTCCCGCATGGCGGGGACCATGAGCCGGGTCATCCGAACCGCGGTGAGCACATTGCGGTTGTAGGCGTCGAACCACACTTCGGCATCGTCTTCACCCCAGGTGCCCCCCACCGCCACCCCGTAGTTGTTGACCAGGATGTCGACCGGCCCGCTCTGCTCGGCCACCGCCTCAGCCCCCTCGTCGGTGCAGATGTCCCCCCACACCGCTCGAGCCGACGGCCCCAACTCGTCGGCCAACCAGTCGGCCTGCCCCTGCTCGAACCCGTGAACCAACACATCGGTGCCCTCCGCCGCCAGTACCCGAGCAATTCCACTCCCCGTCCCCCGATAGCTCCCGGTAACCAGCGCCACCCGTCCTGCAAGACCTAGATCCATGTCCCGACACTGTCACAGAAGCGCCTCGCGAGGTATGACTGACACCAGGCTCAGCCGTATATGACCCCCAAACCATCACATCTCGGTAACTAGTGTTGAGATGCAATGAGCAGTTCGACAGGGAGGTTGTTCCGGGTCACGACGTTTGGGGAATCCCACGGGGGCGGGATCGGCGGAGTGGTGGATGGGTGCCCGCCCCGGCTACCGCTGACCGAGGAGATGATCCAGCACGATTTGGACCGCCGACGCCCCGGTCAGAGCCGGCTCACAACCTTGAGGGACGAGGCCGACAGAGTGGAGATCCTCTCGGGGGTATTCGAAGGCCACACGCTGGGATCGCCCATCGCCATGCTGGTGGGCAACACCGATGCCCGGCCCAGCGCCTATGAGGACTTCAAGGACGTCTACCGCCCCTCCCACGCCGACTACACCACCGAGGCCAAGTACGGCATTCGCAACTGGCAAGGAGGAGGGCGGGCCAGCGCCCGGGAAACCATCGGACGAGTGGCGGCTGGGGCCATCGCCCGCCAACTCCTGCGCACCGCGGCCAACATCGAGGTGCTGGCATGGGTTCGCCAGGTGGGCACCATCGCTGCCGATGTCGATCTGGCCGCGGTGACCTTGGCCGATGTGGAGGCCGACGCCACCCGATGCCCGTCACCCGAACACGCGGAGGCGATGACCGAGGCCATCGAAGCGGCCCGGCGCGACGGCAACTCGCTGGGCGGGATAGTCGAATGCGTGGCCCGAAGGGTGCCCCCTGGCCTGGGTGAACCGGTGTTCGACAAGCTCGAAGCCGATCTGGCCAAAGCCGCCCTGTCGTTGCCCGCGGCCAAAGGCTTCGAGATTGGCTCGGGTTTCGCAGGGGTGACCATGACCGGCCGAGAGCACAACGACCCATTCACCCCGGGCCCCGACGGCCAGCCCCGCACCGCCTCCAACCGCTCCGGTGGAGTGCAGGGCGGCATTAGCAACGGCGAGGACATCGTGATTCGAGTGGCCTTCAAACCCACCGCCACCATTGCCTCGCCCCAAGACACCGTCGACCGGGACAACAACCCCGTCACCCTGGCTGCCCGGGGCCGCCACGATCCCTGCGTTCTGCCTCGGGCGGTGCCCATGGTGGAGGCCCAGGTGCTGTTGGTGCTGGCCGACCATTGGCTGCGTCAGCAAGCCGTCGATGTGATCGATTGCGACGGCTGACAGTCGACAATGGCCGACCGCTCCGACAAACCCGCTACCCCCGAAGACCAGCGCCTGCTGGTCGCGGTCAGCGACCGAATCGCCACCATCACCTTGAACCGGCCCGAGGCCCGCAACGCCATGACCAAGCGGATGCGCAACGACCTGTGCGCCGCGCTGAGAGCCGCCGATGCCGACGACGGAGTAGACGCCATAATTCTCACCGGGACCGACCCAGTGTTCACCGGCGGCGTCGACCTGCGGGAAGTGGCTGCCGACGGTGTTGCGGGGAACCCCAGCGGCAACAAGCGCCAAGCTGAGGACCCGGCCCAGGCCTGCCGGGATACCGCTAAGCCCTTGATCTGCGCGGTGAACGGAACCTGCGTCACCGGCGGTCTGGAGATCGCCCTGAGCTGCGACTTCATCGTGGCCTCTGATCAAGCCCGCTTCGCCGACACCCACGCCAAGATCGGGGTGATCGCCGCCTGGGGCATGACCGCGCTATTGCCCCGAGCCGTGGGCAAGCGCATGGCCAAAGAAATGACCGCCTCAGCCCGCTTCGTCTATGCCGAAGAAGCCCTTCGCATCGGCCTGGTCAACCACGTGGTGCTCCACGACGAACTGCTGGCCAAAGCCAGGGCTCTGGCCGTTCAGATCGTGGCCGCCACCACCCCGGCGACAGCGGCCACAATGCAGCTATACGACGACGGCGACGGCATGAGCTTCGCCGAGGCCAAGGATCTAGAAGAAGAGGCCATGCGCAACTGGACCGTCGACACCCAAGACATGCAACGCCGCGGCCTGGGGAGGGGTTCTTGACATGTCGATTCCGTCGAATCCCCCGCAGTTCAGCCTGTTCATGCCTCAGATGAGGATGGACATGTCCACCATCGAACAGCGGGTGAAAGCGGCCGAGGCATGCGGGTTTCACAAGATCGACTTGATGGACCACTTGAACCCGCCCCTGCTGCCGGCGTCGCCTATGTACGACGCCTTCGTGACCGCCGCTGCGGTGGCGGCGTGGACGGAGCGGGTGCGCATCGGACACATGGTGCTGTGCGGGCAATTCCGCCATCCGGCCGTGTTGGCCAAGATGATCGTCAGCCTCGACCACTTCAGCGGCGGCCGGTTCGATTTGGGCATTGGCTGGGGCTCGGTTCCCGACGAGCTAGGCCGATTTGGAATCGGCGATGAGCCACCGGCGGTGCGGGCTGCCCGCCTGCGGGAGACCCTGGAGGTGGTGCAGGCCCTGCTCACCGGTGAGCCCATGGACTATCAGGGCCGCTTCTTCCGGTTGGACAACGCTCAGCAGCAGCCCACCCCGGTGAACGGTCACATTCCGATCTTGATTGGCGGGGCCGGTCGCAAGCTCACCATGCCGCTGGTGCGGGACTTCGCCGACTGGTGGAACTGCCCGGTGTACGGCGTGGCTGAACTAAAGGAGCTGCTTCCGCTGTCCGGCAACGCCCGGCTATCGGTGCAACGGGCTATCGGATTGGCCCCATCCTCGGCTGCCCGAGACGACGTAGTCGCCACCGCCCAGCGCCGCTTTGGCGATTGGGCCCTGGTTGCGGGAACCCCCGACGAGGTAGCCGCGGCCCTGAACGCCGACCGGGAGATGGGTGCCGAGCAGTTCGTGCTCCAGTTCAGCGACTTCGCCGCCCCGGAGACTCTCGAACTCTTTGCCGCTGAAGTCATGCCCGCAGTGGCCTAGATCGCGCTATCTGCCTTCGCTGAGCACCGCACTCCCCCGTATCATGCCGACCCATGGAAACCGATGGCCGGGCCAGCCGAGCAGGGCGGTTCAAGCAGGCTCTTTTGGCCAGCGATGATGTGGCGATCATCGCCGAGATCAAGCGCCGGTCTCCGTCTCGAGGCGATCTCAACGCCAGACTCGACCCGGCCGACATGGCAGTGGCCTATCGCGACGGTGGAGCGTCCTGTCTATCGGTGCTGACCAACCAGGAAATGTTCGGCGGCAGCGGCGACGATCTGGCGGCCGCGGCCAGGGCGTCTGACCTGCCGGTGCTTCGCAAGGATTTCATAACTACTGCCGAAGACGTACACGAGTCCTATGCGATGGGGGCCGACGCACTGCTGTTGATCGTCGCCGATCTCGCCACGGCACAACTGGCCGAGTTGCACGAGCAGGCCCTGTCGCTGGGCATGGACGTGCTCACCGAGGTCAAGTCGGAAGCCGAGCTAGAAGCTGCTCTCAAAGCCGGGGCCGATGTCGTCGGAGTCAACCAGCGGGAGAAGCCCAAGAGCGCGGCGTTCACCATGGACTACCAGCGGGCTGAGCGCATGGCACCGCTGTTCCCCGACGATGTGGTGAAGGTGGCCGAGTCCGGCATCGCCATTCCCGGAGGCACCACCATGGCTGAGGTGAGAGACGCAGGCTACGACGCCGCCCTCATAGGCGAGGCCCTGGTGACCTCCGGCGACCCCGTGAAGCGACTCCGGGAATTGCTTGCTTAATCTGAGGCCAGCCTCCCAGCCGCGGTACCCCGAAGCACCAGGGTGCCGTGCTGGTCGGTGGTGGCTATGTCCACGTCTACCGAACCATCGGAATTCACCGCAGCCACGGTCAACTCAGTGGTAAGGGTGTCGCCGGGCCACACCGGCTTCAGGAAATCGGCCCCGTAGCGGTCTAGGCCATCTGGGCCGAACACCGCTACCAGAGCCTGGCCGGAGACTCCCATGGTCAGCATTCCGTGGGCAAAGAGCCGGTCAAATCCGTGCGTGGTGGCGTAAATCTCATCGTGGTGGAAGGGGTGGAAGTCGCCCGAGGCGCCGGCATAGGCCACCAGCTGGGTGCGGGTCAGCCCGTTGGCCACTACCTGGCGGTGCTGAGAGCCCACCTCCGGAGTCATTCCCGCACCTCATTGGCTGCTCGTACGTTGATCCACCGGGCGGTTACACACGGCCGCCCGTCGGTATCGGCAAAGGTGGTGACGATTTCCCGGAACCGCAGCTGGCCCCCTCGACGACCCTGTTTGAACCACTCCTCCCCTTCGGTCACCGTGGCAGTAAGCACTTCGCCGGCCTTCGGGTGGCGGTGATACTCAAACACCATTCCGGCGTGGAACCCCGAACCTGACTCCGGTGCCACGGGTGGCCACGGGCTGTCAGATCGCAGCCGGCGGTCGTAGTCGGGGTCGTAGCGGTCGGCAGCCACCATGAATGTGGGCGGAGCCACTGCGTCAGGATCGAACGTTGCGTCGTGATCGCCTACGGCTCGCTTGAATTCCTGGATGTGGCCAGCCTCGACGGGAAATTCAAAAGAGCGCATTTTCCTCCTAGGGAGCAAGAACAATCTTGCCGAAGAACTCTGAGCTTTCCATCAGCCGGTGGGCCTCAGCGATCTCCTCCAGGTGGAACACTGCGGCAATCTCCGGCGTGACCTGGCCCTGGGCGATCATGGCCAGCAATCCCCGCATGGTGGCCGCAATCCGCTGGTTGTCGGGGCGGCCCACGCCCATAAGGGTGATGCCCTTCACAAAAAGTTGGCCCAGGTGCAGTTCGCCGATATGCCCGGCGGTGACCCCACAGGTCACGAAACGGCCCTCGGGCGCCAACGACCGCACCGCGGCAGCAAATACTGGGGTGCCCACATGGTCGAGCACAACCTCAACCCCTCTCCCGCTGGTAGCTTCCCGCACCGCGTCGACGATGTCGTCGGTGTAGTGGTCGATGGCCAGCTCCGCGCCCATCTCTATGGCCTGGGCCCGCTTCTCGGCAGTGCCCGCCGTGGCGATGACCCGACAGCCCATGGCCCGGGCGATCTGGATCCCGAAGCTTCCCACCCCCGATCCGGCGGCCATGACCAGCACGGTCTCACCCGATTGGATCTGGGCCTTCTCGATTAGGGCCTGATGGGCTGAGCGGCCCGCCGTAGGGGTGGCCCCGCCCGCTTCAAAGCTGATCCCGTCAGGAAGGGGAAATGTCAGATCTGCGGGAGCCAGCGCCAACGTGGCGTGGGTCCGCTCCCCCGATGCCACCACTCGGTCGCCCACGGCCACCGTCCTCACCTGCGATCCCACTGCCTTCACCACGCCGGATATGTCCCGCCCGCCCACGTGCTGGGGCCAGCGCAGCTTCATGCCGTGCGAACCTTCTCGCCAGTACACGTCCACCCGATCCATCGACGTGGCCTTCACTTGGATCAGCGCATCGCCAGGACCGGGTTCGGGGTCGGGCAACTCCCCTACCCGCAGCACTTCAAGCCCGCCTTGGGACTCGTGATAGGCGGCCCGCACGTCAGCGCACCCGCACGCTGGGCAGTTCTTCGCCCCCATCTCGCAGCCAGGTCAAGAACTCCCCCACCGGCGCAGGCTCGGCCACGTCGGCGGGCCCGTCCAACCGGTTCTCCCAAAACTCCCGATAAGTGGGCCAGAACTCGTGCCACGCCCCCTCATAGGGGTCCTCGTCGGGCCAGCGCATCTTGTTCTCCCCGATCGGCGGGGCGTTCAGGTCGGTGGCATACCAGTACAGAGGCAGCCGTCGCCGGAAGTACCAGCGGCTGTCGATCCGCTCATAGTCGTCCCAGTACATCATGGTCATGATCACCCACTCGTCGCCGGTCTCGTGCTCGTTGCGGGAATACACCACCCCACGGGCTCGATCAGGCCCGTCGAATTCGATGATGTGGTTGCCGGTCACGTGAGCGGTCCCGGTGAACTTGCCCCCCATCGTCTCGCCGAACCACTCAGCCAGCGCAGCCCGCCCGGATCGCCCCCGGCCTACCTGCACATCGGCGGGAAACAGGCTCACCCAGGCATCTGTCGCCCTCATATCCAGCGCCAAGCAGTAGCGGGCGGCCAGTCCCCTGATCTCCTCAATGGACTCAAGCCGCTCCAGCCGCTCCTCCAGCGATCCCTCAGATGCCATAGGCGGAACTTAGAGCCCGCGCCAACAGGTAGCCAGGTTTACCGAGGCCGAAGGCTGGCCGCTCACGGCGGACTCCCCCAGAATGCGGGTCGCCTCAACTCGCCCTGGCAGCAACAAGCGTCTCGACGTCTACCGAAACCATGCTCACCGTGGTGGGCGACTTGGATGCGGGGTCCCACACTCTTCTAGGAGGCGGGTGTGGTTGAGCATGGCTTCCCGGAGCGACATGGGATTCTCAGGCACAGGGTCGCCGTTTTCTAAGAGCCCCTGAATATGAAACTCGATGGCTTCCCGGGCAACTTTCTGAACTTCTGCCCATGTGCTTGCAGTGATCACACAGCCGGGAAGGTCAGGCGCATAGGCAGAGTAATTTCTTGGGCCTTTGGCGTAGACGACCGCAAATTCACGCTTCATCGATTGTCCCTTCTGAGGCCTGCCTGCTTCATAATGCTGGACCAAATCCATGGCGCCACATCATCGCTGGGCTTCCCCTCAATCTAGAGTGCGGCCCCATGACCGCAGGAGTTGTTTTGGCCCACGGGGCATTCCACGGACCCTGGTGTTGGGAGCGGGTGCAGGCTCTTTTGGAAGCCGAAGGCCTAGCCACCTCTGCATCCGATCTGTGCCGACCTACCACTGCCGACGACATTGCCGCCTTCCAGGCCGATGTGAATGACATGCGGAGCCGGTCGGGCGACGACGGGCCGATTATTGCCGTGGGCCATTCACTGGGAGGTCTGTCCATCTCCGGACTCGATCCGTCCACGGTGGACCATCTGGTGTATCTGGCCGCTGTCTTGCCGATTGACGAAAGCGGTGAAGACAACCCGCCCGATCCCTATAGCGGGGTGATTGCCGAGAATTTCTTCCCGGCCCTCGTTCAAGGCGAAGACGGGTACACCTCAGTCAAGCCGGGCGCGGCAGGCGATCTCTTCTACCACGACTGTTCACCTGAGGACATCGCTTGGGCCGAGTCGCAGCTGCGCCCCCAGCCCTTGGGCCAAGCCCCACAGCCCTATGCCCGAGCCGCGTGGCGGGACGTCGATTCCACCTACATCGTGTGCCTCGAAGACCAGACGCTCGCCTTAGAGTTCCAGCGAGCTTGCGCCAGTTTTGCTACCAGAGTGGTGGAACTCGAGGGCAGCCACTCCCCCATGCTGGCTCAGCCCGATGCGGTGGCCGCGGTGATCACCAAAATCGCAGGCCAATAGGCGCAGCCCGTCGAATCATCGGAAAGGAACGGCAATGGAATATCGCACCCTGGGAGGCTCTGGGGTCCAAGTGAGCACCCTGTGCCTCGGCGCCATGATGTACGGCCCCGCGGGCAACAACGACGAGGCCGAGTGCGCGGCCATGACCCACAAAGCGCTGGACGCCGGGATCAACTTCATCGACACCGCCGACCGCTACAGCATGGGCACTTCTGAGGAGATCGTCGGGCGGGCCATTAAGGGGCGGCGCGACAACGTGGTGGTGGCCACCAAGTTCTACGGTCCGATGGGCGACGACATCAACATGCAGGGAGGCTCCCGGCGCTGGGTGACGCAGGCAGTGGAAGACAGCCTGCGCCGGCTCGACACCGACTACATCGACCTCTACCAGATGCACCGACCCGACCCCCGCACTGACTTCGGTGACACCCTGGCCGCGCTCACCGATCTGGTGCGGGCCGGCAAAATTCGCATGATCGGCACCTCCACCTTCCCGGCTGAGCTCATCGTGGAAGGCCAGTGGGCCGCCGAGCGCCGTAGCCTGGAACGGGTCCGCTGCGAGCAGCCTCCGTACTCCATATTCACCCGGGAGATCGAGCGGTCGGTGCTTCCCACCTGCCTGACCTACGACGTGGGCGTGATCGTGTGGAGCCCGCTCAACGGCGGTTGGCTCACCGGCAAGTACCGCAAAAACGCTGACTGGCCAGATAACTCCAGAGCCACCCGCAACCTGGTCAGCGCCAAACGCTGGGACCGTGACAACCCCGTGGTAGCCCACAAACTCGACCTGGTGGAAGAACTCGACGCCCTAGCCACCGAAGTCGGCTGCTCCATGGCCACCCTGGCCTACGCCTTCACCCTCGCCCACCCTGCCGTCACCTCAACCATCATTGGCCCCCGCACCCCCCAACAACTAGACGCCGCCCTTGAGGACCCCGACCTGCGACTGTCAGATGAAGTCCTAGACCGCATCGACGATCTAGTCCCCCCCGGAACCGACCTAAACCCCGACGACGCCTTCTACATCCCCCCCGCAGTCTCTAACCCCGCCCTAAGACGAAGAATATGCCACCCCTCCTAACCTTCCCTCTCGGTTTTGACTAGAGCCACATAATCCTGCTAGCACGTTTACATGCCTCTTTCCCACCCAATGTTGCCAATCAACATTCGACCCGGTGACCTGAAGCCTTTTGGAGACACCTGGCTACTTGAAGAAAACCTCTCGCGAGGAGGCGACTATTCTTCAATCAAGTTTGGTGAATTGATCGATCGAGCAGTTGGGGCTTCTCTCGCCCACTTCTTGGGCGACCTTCCAATCATCAAGCCCAATAGCAATCACTTGCTTCCTTCCGATATGAATGCAGTCGAGGTCGGTGACTTCCGGGTAGTGGGTGGAGTTAGGCCCCAGAACTTTGATGTAGGGTATCGTCCCGACGGAGTTCGATTTGCCTTCGACAGCAAAACTCTCAACGACATTGAGAGCGTGGGAAAGAACTACCAGAACATGATTAATGATCTGGCCACAGAAGCAACAACTGTGCATACCCGCTTCCCCTACGCAGTTGTAGCCTTCATTGTTGCTATCCCAAGACCAGCACTATCTGAACCACAAGAAAGTGCTTTGATTCAAACATTGGAGAGAATGTCCAATAGATCAACTCCGCAAGACCAACCGCACCTTGCGGAAGCCGTAAGCCTATTGATTTGGGATCCCTATACAGGGAACATCGATCCAGACGTGCCGACAACCGATTCTAGTATTCGAATAGAGAACTTCTCGACATTGGTAGAGGCATCATACACCGCCCGGTACAAGGGTCTGCCGCCTCACTAAAGTAAACGCCACTCCGCGCCGCAGACAACAGCCAATGACAGCTGACTATTGTTGCGACCCGTATACAGAATTTGACAATAGGAGAACACCTGAAGCTCTCCGATTCCTACCCTTACACCCTTTGTAGAACTTTGAAGGGATCAACGGAGATCACCTCCCGAAGATGCAGGGGTAGACACGGGCGCTGCTCCCGGAAAGGTGAACCGATCGGCGGCTTGGTCCAATTCTGATCTCCTTGGCCACCTCTACCGCACATTTCCAAAGACTCCCGAACCGCTGGCCATCGACAATATGCTGCCAAGCCGACAAGAAAGAAAAGCGTGTATACGGCCTGATTACTGGACCTTATGAGGCGCCGTTTCACATCGACTGCACAGCCGCCTTCCTAGAGGGGATGGGAACGGGGTGTGGAATCTAAGTGGCCAGGGGGAGACGCGCTATCAGTCAATGAACAGGATACGCTCGATGAGGGTCTCGGCAATGGAATCAACGGCCGTCACATCCTCGTCCATCGTGGCCACGCGTGAGTGCGTTTCGTGATCCCACTCGACCTTGATTGTGTACAGAACCTCGAACCTGTGGGGCGTGGTATAGGTCTCTTCTGAGAATGGGTGGCGTTTGGAGTAGAAGTCCGCATTCGCCTGGACCCTGTCCCGGAGCAAGGCTAGGTGGAGGTGGCTGATGTAGCGGTCCTTCGAGGTTTCTCCGCAGAAAATGTTGAACTGCCGATCTTCCTCTTTGCAACTCAGCGGTCTGCTGGGCAAAAGCGGCTCATACCGCGCGATCCTGAGTTTCAGCATATCCACCAATTCCTGGTAAATGGCAGCTGGGGTGCTTCTCAGCCGCTCCTCTATGGGGTCTAATCGCTCTTCTGTCATGCACACATTCTACCGCTGCCCAGCGCCGGTGGATTCATGGGATGCTCCAGCGCCTAGCGTAGCGATGTGACTGTCTCCTACTGGAAACTGCCCCGCAGGGTGAGACCCACCGTCGTCTGGCGCGGTTACGCAGGGATACTGATGCGCCCGGTGATGCCGCTGGCGAGGTTCTTCTACGGCGAGGTTCACAAGTGGTATTTCCGGACGTCGGGAACCGCTTTGGCAGCAACACTGGTAACGGCCATCAGTATCCGCTTCGAAGGCGATGCCCGCTGGGTCGCATACCTCCTCTCGTTCGCCGGGGTATCCGTCATCTACTGGCTCCTATACGCGCCAGCCAAATGGGCTGCCAAAGACTGCACCTTGGACCGCAAGCAGCATTCCGATCCCTCAAGCTTCCACTCCCCGCTACTGAAATACGCAGTGATCGATCAAATCGTCTTCAAAAGATACGACGACGGTGTACGTGTCGAGAATCCCGTACCCGTCG
Source organism: marine group bacterium Sva0996 bin134 (assembly GCA_002239105.1). GTDB lineage: Bacteria > Actinomycetota > Acidimicrobiia > Acidimicrobiales > Bin134 > Poriferisocius. Next base: position 13,025 of record MPNQ01000046.1, read on the forward strand.
AGATCGAGTTGCTGCACAGGTACCGGATGCTCCGAGGGCGTCGGGTGAACACAGGTGACTATTTGTACCTACGTGAATGGCGACCGCCCGGATGCTGGCCCGGCGACAAGGAATTCACTGAGTTGCTGAACACCGCTGACTCGCACATGGGCATTCTCAGCAGCCTCTTCGTGAATCACGACGAATTAGCAGCAGTATTCGAAGAAATGAGACGCAGCGGTCACGAACCACAAAGAGTCGCAGTAGCAACGCTCACCCTAGCGCTCTACCTCGACGCGTGCCGTCCCAACTGGCGCAGGCACGCCAAGTTTTGGAAGGAGAGGAAGTGGCGCAGAGCCATGATGTGGAGTCTGTGGCGGCACGAGCCGTTACGCGTGTAGCTGCACGTCGTCAGGCTGTATCATGGGAGGTCCGAGGCAACAGCCGTACCCTAAGGCATGGATACAGATACACCTTTGCAGTACATACAGTACGACAACCCTCTCACCAAGCACTGGTCCAAGCGCAGCACTCAGACCCTGAGCGTTGCGGATGTCCGCGAGGATGGCAAGCCGTCCGAGGGTGCGCCGACGGGCAGCCATCACAGCGGGATCGAGATTGTCCAGTTCTGTATATAGGTCCCTACGCGATTGTCAAGCCGAAACGGGAGCAGAATAAGGTTTTGGCTAGAATTCTTGTATACGTGCAGGGGAATAGACGGAACCAGTAGGAATAGCCGGTTTGGTGATAGGCGTGATCAGCCTGATCTGGATGGCAGGCATATGGCTGAACAGCTAATTCCGGCGCATGGAGAACAAGTTAGGATAGCACGACATGGCAGACCAGAATCTGGCTCACAGGGTGAAGCGGTCGCGCCAAGACGTGAAGTCAGTCAAGAAAGACGTGCGGCGCATGGAGTCGAAGATAGACGACATGGATGGCAAGCTGGACCGGATACTGAAGAAGGCTGCCTGAACCAGCGGCACTCCAAAGGAGGCAGTGTGACAAGGAGCCGAGACGCATTCGAGCATCGTCATATTGACTACGACGGAAACGAAGCGTCCTGCACGGTAGGTGAATTCAACGGATTCCGCGCGTACCGGACAACTAGGAACGGGCGGCTGTCACCGCGCGGCCAGCAAGTTCTGATCGTGTGCATGGCATGCAGACGATCGATGTACGAGTGGCACGGTGCCGCGTTCGACTCCTGGTGGTTCAACCACAATATCGGAATTCATGCGCAAGACTGCGACCAACGTCTATGAGCGCGCCACCATGGGATATAGCTTCCTCAGCTTGAGCGAATATAAACAGCATGTTGTCCGGCTTTAGCTCCATCATAGCCAACCACTAAGGATGCTGATCGCTACCGCCTATTTCCGGGCATGGCGCCGAGAGGACAGCTTATCCCAGATATTCCGAAGCATGGTTCCTTCTGACATGGTCAGTCCCATGGGTTCTAAAGTTTCCCCATCGACAACGTCGATAAGGTCAGGGAGCCTGGCAGTTCTCGACAACTCATCAACCTTGTCAATATCCAGATCATGACATATCCTGGGAAATGGAAGATTGACAGCTTCCCTTGGTTCAAGCTCCAATACTCCTCCCCCATAGCTTCTTCCATAGATTTCCGAGAACGCCAACGTCATCGAATTGACAGAGGCAGATGCGATTTGATCTATATCAACTCCAAGGTGCGCTCTCACTCTATGCACAGTATCTGTTGTCGTTGCTCCCGTGGAATTGGCGACAATTTTTGGAGCTGTATGTATCTGACGCAACATGAATCCATCTGGAATCCACCATGACGGGATTTTCCACCAGGCTGGCAAACGTATCTTGCACTTATACCCTCTGTGATAACCCTCATTCTCGCCCCATTCTATATATTTGAGAGCCTCTGCAGGCAATGTAGATTTGTTGGTATACTCCAATTTCAGAAGGAATACTTGACAATTATCAGACCTTAGTGCTTCCAATTCGGGTAGGTTGAAAAGAAGACCCGGAATGTGAAATGATCTCCCGATAATGGGTGCACACCACTCTGCCAGTGCTAGATTATTGGCAACTTCCTGATTCATCACAAAAAAGGAATTGCGACCTGTAACAATACCTACATTGACGTCCGCAAAGTCTGATAACCTTGGGATATCAGCCGAAGCACTCAGCTCTCTAAGGAGATGAATTTCCTTATTATTGAGGTAGTATTGGATCCATTTTTCATGTTTATGATTCAGATCAGTAGCAATTCCACAAACTTGATCTACACTTAGACTGTCAAGTTCGCTAGAATCTTTAAGATCCGCAAGACCGATCATTGCAGATTTACAATCTCTACGTTCCCCCAAAAACAGGATTGTTTCTTGTTGAATTCCTTCAAATACTCGTTGTTTGAATGTGATAAGCCTTATTTTGTCATACTTTCTTGTGAGGTACTCCCGGAGTTGTGCTGCATAGCCTACTTGAAATAGCTCTGCGGGAAGTACAAATGCAAGGCGCCCGCCTTCTCTTAAGGCCTGCGTTGCCATCACTACAAAAGGCATCCAAGCATTCGTCAATTTGCTTGGTTTTAGACCCTCTTGGACCATGAGCCCTAAAGCGAGTTCTCGTTGGTCCCTCTTAAAATCCTGATAGCGTATAAATGGCGGATTCCCAATCACTGCATCGTACTTCCCCTTAGCGTTACACGAATGCCACCAAGAGAATGCATCGCCACAAATGATAGTTGTATTCGATCCACCCTTACTTGACGCCAGTTCTGCTTCCTCAGAAGAGATTTCGATTCCCGTTATCCCACCCTCTTTTCCAATCATCTGCGATGCTGCTGCGACAAAGGTGCCATCCCCGCAGCTTGGTTCTAGCACCTCATCCTTTGGGCTACGGATTGCCCAATGAGTCAGAAATTTCGCTATTGCAGGAGGGGTGTAGTAAGCACCTCTCAGTTTTCTTTCTTGCTGGTTCAGATTTTTCACATCTACTCCATCAACTCATCGCCACTGTCCTTGGCGAGCCATTTAGACCTGTCCGGACTGTACAGCGCACCTGTGACAATTTGGTGGACCAGTTGCCTATCGGGCCGCCTTGCAACACTGAACGCATACACTCATAAGAAAACATGGCTTGTATAGGCCGATGCCTTAGCCTTCCGTAGCGGATTTCGTCATGCGTATGGATCAAACCGAGAGCCCGGTGCGGCCGTTAGCAGGCAAGCCCCCTACCCCCTTGAGCAAGACTGGGGCATCAAGGAGGTAGGCGCATTGGGAAATGGCTCCTAGGGCGGTTTGATCAGGCCGCCCTAGGTGACAGGCCCCGCCAATCCGCCGGAGGATGGTAAACCCTGGACCCGCAGCCTCGCTGGTGGATGGTGCGACGCAAACCTACGAAGAACGCTCCCCCGAGCGCTCAATAGCCCGCACATCGGTCCCCAGATAAGAAGCAATCACCAACGGATCGTTCCGCACCTCGTCCGGCGTCCCCTCAGAGATCACCGAGCCCGCCTCCAGGCAGTAGACCCGATCGCTAATGCTCATCACCAGCGGCATATCGTGCTCGATCACCACTACCGCGGCCCCAAGCTCGGCCTGGATGCGCCGGATGAGAGGCCCAAAGGCCTCGCTCTCCCGCTGGGCCACCCCGCCGGTGGGCTCGTCCAGCAGAAGCACTTTGGCGTCCACCGCTATAAGGCTGGCCAGCTCAACAATGCGGCGAGTACCAGTGGACAGGTTGGAGATGAAATGGTCGGCGTAGCGGCCCAAACCCACGAAGTCCATGAGGCCATCCACGTCGGCCCGTTTGCGCCGCTCCATTCCCGGCGACGGCGGCACTCCCAGCAGCGACGGAACCAGCAGCGAGCGATCCCGGGCCTCCATCGACACCATCAGCGCCTCTCGCACCGTGAGGTCGGGATACAGCTTGGCGTGTTGGAATCCTCGCCCCAGACCGCCCCGGTGACGGCGATATGAGGGCAGATGGGCGATATCCCGCCCCAGCACTTCCACTTCGCCTCGGAACGGCACGAAGCCGCTTATGGCGTTCATGAGGGTGGACTTGCCCGCTCCATTGGAGCCGATCAACCCGACAAGTTCTCCTTGGTAGACATCGATGGAGACATCGTCCACCGCCACCTTGCCGCCAAAGTGCACATGGACATCTCGCACCGCCAGCCACGGATGCCCCTCCTCCACCGCCACCGTGCGCTCGCTGGTGATGGGCACAGGCTTGTCCATCGCCGGGGCCGGCACGGGAATGTCGCGGGCAGCCATGCGCTCATCGGCCAACCCCAGCATGAAGTCGCGCAATTTGTAGATGAGCTGCATGATCCCGCCGGGGAAGTACATCAGCAACAGCAGCAGCCCCACACCCGAGGTGAGCAGCCGCACCTCGTCGCTGGCCCCGAAGATGGCGGGAATACCCTTCACCCAAAGCACGCCTAACAAGGGCCCGGCAATTGATCCCAAGCCCCCGATGATGGCGATGGCAATGACGTTGATCGACTCGTTGGCGTTGAACAGCACCTGGGGATTGATGGTTGGCTCGCCGGTGATTATCAGGCCCCCGCCAAGCGCGGCCAACCCCCCGGCCAGGGTGAACGAGATGAGCTTGATGCGACTGCCCGATACGGTGGATGCCGCCGCCATGTCCTCGTTGTCGCGCACCGCGATCATCATCCGCCCGATCCCGGTCTTTCGCAGGTGAGCCACCATCCACACCGCCAGAGCCAAAAGCACCAGCACCAAGAAGAAGAAGGACTTGCGGGAAGCGGTGAAATCGAACGGGCCCCACACCGGTGGGATGACCTTGGGCGAGTTCGTGGCCCCCTGGGTGAACACGTCCTGCACAAAGATCCACGACATGGCGGCGATGGCGAAGGCCAAGGTGGTCACCGCCAGCATTAGGCCCTTCACCCGCAGCGCGGGCACGCCGATTATGAATGCCGTGACCATGCCTGCGGCCACCGCGATCACCATGGCCACTCCCCACGGCAGGTCGAAGGACCAGTCCCACCAGTCGAACGGAATGGGGATGTCGCTGTTCTCGGTCAGTGCCACCACGGTGAGACCGCCCACACCGGCAAAGGCAAACTGGCCCAACGAGAGCTGTCCGGCCCAGCCGGTGAGCATCGACACCGACAAAGCAATCAACGCGAAACCCAGAATGCGGGTCCAGGTATACAGATTTGAGTTCTTGCTGAGAAACAGCCCAAGGAGCACCAGGCCGCCGAAAAGGGCGCCAAACCCAAAACGGGACAGATTTCGGATGTACCAAAGGCCTCGGAGCCGTTCGGGGATGGCCTTCACCTTGGGCGAGAGCGACCACTCCCCTTCGTCTTCAGTGCCCCCGCGGGCGAACAAAACGGTGATCACCAAGATGGCGATGAAAAAGATCACATCCACCGCCTCGCGGATGTCTCGGTCCACGTTTCCCTGGAACAGCCGCTGGAAGATGCCCAGGCCGATACCGGCGATCAGCGTCACCCACAGCGATCTCATTCGGGCGATGAGCGCCACCAGCAATACCCGCAGGAGCAATCCGGGACCGAGGCTGGCCGTACCCGCATCGGCGGCACTAACCCGAAACGGAGCAAGAAGGATTAGCGTGACCCCGGCCAGCGCCCCGCCGATGGTCCACACCATGGTGGACACCCGACGCACGCTAATGCCGAACAGCCGCCCGGTGTCCGCGTTCTCAGCCGAGGCCCGGATGGCCAGCCCGTAGCGGGTGCGGCCTAAGAACAGCGCCAAGGCAATGATTACCAGCGGCACCACTATCACCACCAACAGCTCCCGCCCCCCGATGCTGAGGTCTTCTGTCACCTTCCACCTGAACTCCTGAGCACTGAGCTTCGGGGGCAGGGGGAAAGGCCCCGGCCGCGACACGTCGGGCAGCTCAATGGAGGCGAAGATTGCCAGCTGCGCCACCCCCAAGGTGGCGATGAACAGCACCAGCCGCGGCGAGTTGAACAGCCGCCGCACTACCACTAGCTCAGTGACCATGGCGAAAAAGGCTGCGGCCCCGATCGACAAGAAGAACGCCACCCAGTAGGGCACGTCGTAGCGGAACGTGAGCATGGCCATGAGGGCTACGCCGAAGCTGCCGATCTCGGCGTGGGCGAAATTCAGCACCCCGGTCGAGCGGTAGATCAGCACGAAGCCGGCCGCCAAGGCGGCCACGATGAGCCCCTGAACGCTGCCTGAGAACAAGTCCTGCTGGGATATCTCCCAGCCGATGTCGATCACTGCTCGCCCGCCTTATGGCAGTTCAACACGCCGTCAGCCCAAATCACGCTCAACCGCCCTCGGCTCCCAGGAACACTGCCCGCACCAGGTCGTCCCGCTCGGCCAGCTCCTGGGCTGGACCCTCGAAGCGAACCCGCCCCTTCTCCATGAACACCGCCCGCTCGGCCACACTCAGGGCCACGTTCAGCGACTGCTCCACGATGATCATGGTCAGCCCGGTCTCCTTAAGCTGTTCCACCACCTCCAGCAGCTCCTGCACGACCACCGGGGCCAGGCCCAGCGAGAGCTCGTCGATGAGCAGCACCTCGGGTTCGTGCATCAAGCCCATCCCGAAGGCCAGCATCTGCTGCTGTCCTCCCGACAGATCGCTGGCCGCCTGGTTGCGCTTCTCCCGCAGCGCGCCGAACACGTCGTACACCCGCTCGACGCGAGAGTAGATCTCGTCTTTTTCCGCTTTCGTGGACAACATGCTGGCTAGGAGGTTCTCCTCCACCGTGAGGCCGGGGAACACTCCGGCGCCGCCCCTCACTTGCACGATGCCCTGCTTGAATCGCAGCTCGGCATCGGCGTAGGTGATAGTGCGCCCGTTGAGCCGAATTGCCCCCCGGTCGGGCACGCCCAGACCGCTGACCGCCCGCAACAAGGTGGACTTACCCGCTCCGTTGGTGCCCAACAGGGCCAGAGTCTCGCCCCGTCGCACTTCCAGCCCGCAGTCGAACAGCACCTGCACCGGCCCGTAGCTGTAATCGAGCCCCCGCACCTGGAGCACCGGAATGTCGTCGGGATGCTCCGACATGCGGCGCATCTCCTGCTGCTCCTCCACGAGCTCACTTACTGCCAAGGAGATGTCTCGCTTTATGTAGCGGGATCCGTAAGCCACCAAGAGGCCGCCGATGATCGAGGCCGGCGGAGCCACGAGGCTGATCGCCAACCGTTCTCCATGGGCATCGCTGATTGAACCGGCGATGATGCTTCCCATGAACCCACCCATCAAGAAGATGAACACCGGCAACAGAGCGAAAGCCTGGGCCCGCATCCGGTAGGGAGCAACCGCGCCAATGGTTGGCGCCGCGGCCACAAAAGAGGCCGAAGTGCACGCGTTGGCCAGACTGATGCCGAAGATCATGATGGCGGGCTGGTGGAATCGCATGGCGACGAACACCAATACACCCGACATGATGATGAGCGTGCCCGCAGTCCGCACCATCTTGGACGGGTCCTCCCGGAACATCCCGTCAAACTTGAAGCCTGAAATCGGAATGGCGACCAGGCTGGCCAACCACACCAGAGATGTCACCCAGCCCCGCTGGAAAGCCTCATAGCCGTACTCGTCTTTCAACATCAGGTTGAGCTGGCTGGGCAGCGTGACCAGCGCGAATCCGAGGGTGCCGACGCCCACCGCCAGGAAATAGAACGTCTTAACCTTCTTGAGTCGGGCGAAAGCCGTGGACATCGACACCGGCAGGTCGGACCCTATAGGCGGCATCTCGTACTGCTCGCCAAGGATGGCCTGCTGCTCGTTGCCCGCCCGGGGGGGCTCCTTCAAGATCAGCGAAACCAGCGCGAGGATAACCGGCGGGATGGCGAAAATGTAGAACGCCCATCGCCATCCGTCAGCTCCACCGGCAGTGGAGGCGATGGCACCAGCTAAGACTGGGCCGATAAGCAGCCCGATGGGCCGGCCCATGCCCTCGAAGGCGAAGATCCGAGCTCGAGCAGGAATGGGGTAGGTGTCGGTGAGCAGCGAAGAGTGCACCGGCAAGCGATTGGCCTGGCCCGCACCGGTGAGAACTCTGGTCCAAAAGTACTGGAACGGGTTCTTCACCAATCCGGTGAGGAACACGCTCACCGCCCAACCCGCGGTGGCCACGGGCACGATTAGGGTGCGATTCACCCGGTCGGCCAACCAGGCCAGCGGCACCGCGCCCAGTACCAAGGCCACGCCGCCGAACGAAGAGATGCCCAGAATTACCGTGTCAGAAACCCCGAAGGCGTCCTGGAGGTCGGGCAGGAGCACCGCGATCGCCACCCTGTCGAACTCGTCGATCACGTTGAGAAGGAAGAGCACCACGAGCATGCTCGCCCCGCCAGCCCGGATCCCCTGCTTCAGGGTCATAGGCGCCTCGCCCACACCGGGCAGCAGGTCGTCGGGGAGAATCACCACCTCGGACTTGGCCGCCTGCTCGGCTAAGCGCTTGGACTCCTCTTCGAAGACCGCCGATGCCAGGTTGGCCGGATCGTCCAATTGCGAGTCTTCGACTTCTGGCTCTACCGGGTCGTCCACTGATCCCCCATCGGGGCAAGACACTAGGCCATCAGTTCTACGCCGCGCACGGCGTCGGCTATTCACAAGGGACGACTTCATCGACTACTGTTCGTCGCCAAGCTACGGAGAGGGGTAACCGTGTCTCGAGGGATGCTGAAGTTCTGGGGAGCGCTACTGGCGCTCGTGCTCGTGGCCGCAGCCTGCGGAGGCGGCAACGACGATGACGACGGAGGTGCCCAGCCCGCCCCCTCGGAGCAGACCGCCGCCCCCGACCCCGACGAGCCCGATGCCCCCGACGACACCGGCGATGGGGACGAGCCGGCCCCCGAGACCCCCGATGCTCCTGACGAGCCGGCCCCCGACGAGCCATCCGACTCCGGCGACGAAGACGAGCCATCCGAGCCGACTCCCGACGAGCCGGTGGAAATCGGTTTCGACGAACCCAGGGGCGAATTGTTCATCGACTTCCACAGGACCTTCGACCGATCTCACCCGTTCCAGCCGTTGGATGCGTTCTGCACGGCTACGCCTGATCCGGACTCACCGCCTCAGGCCACTGATGCTGGCATCACCGAGGACTCCATCACTATCGTCCACCTGCGCACCAAGCTCGAGGAGCTGGAGGGCATCGGCTTCGCCGTTCCGGTGGGCGACCCCAAGGACATGTTCGAGGCGTTCACCACAGCCATCAACGAGGGCTGCAACGGGATCTGGGGCCGCCAGATCGACCTCCGCCTCGTGGAAGTGTCGGCACTGGGAGGCGGCGGCGAGGACATCGACACTCTGCGCAACCAAGCCTGTATCGAGGCCACCGAGGATCACAACGCGGTGATCGTGACCAACACCACCGGCTTCCAGGGCACCGCCATCTTGTGCATCACCGCCGACCACGACACCCTGTTCCTCACCACCCAGGGAAATCCTGCCGAATTCCACGAACAAGCCAACGGCCTGCTCTACTCGCTGAGCCCAGTGGCCGAGCACTCGGTGGTCAACATGACCCAGGCGATCATCGACACCGGTGCCCTGGATGGCAAGACCATCGCCGTCATCTGGCCTGACACTCCTGGACAACCCGAGACCGTGCAAGCCGGGATCATCGATGTGATTGAGGCCGCAGGCTACGACATCGCTGTGGCGGAGCAGATCGGCTGCGGCGGACAGACCACCTGCCGTGAGGGCAACGACATCGCGGTGGAGCGGATGCTCGAAGAGGGCGTCGACGTTGTCTTCCCCGGGCTCAACGTGCTCAGCCTGCCCCAGTTCATCAACGAGATGATCAACCAGGGGTTCTCCACCGGCGACGTGCAGTTCTACAACTCAGACTTCAACAGCCAGGCTGGCGATCTGGTGTCGGGCAAGGTGGCCCAGTTCGGCGGAGACGCCGCCGCAGAGATGTACAACGGCACCATCATCATCGACGATGCCCCCACCGGTAACTTCCGCTCCGATGACCCGGTGCTCAGCTTCAACGCACCGCTCAACATCATGTGCAACGAGACTTATGCGGCCAACAGCGCCATTGGCGCCCAGCACATCCGAGACGTGTACGGGAGCTACGACAGTGCCTACGGCATGACCAACACGGTGTGTTCCGAGATGCGCATGGTGGCCCGGGCCCTCTACGACGCGGGGCCCAACCCCACCCGTGAGGACGTCTACAACGCCTTCAGGAATCTAGGGTCAGTGGACATCCAGCACCAGCTTCCCGCCACCTTCGGACCCGACAAGTTCGGTGCCCCCGACGTGGTGACTGAATTGGTGTTCAACTTCCCATGTCCCGGCGACCCTGACATTCCCACCTGCGTCCAGCAGACTGCCCCCTACCGGCCGATCGGGTAACACCCAAAGCAGCTCTGCCGGTGCGCCATAGTGGACTGGCGGCGATAGCATCAGGGCCGTGAATCCGGCGTCCCTCCGAGTTGGCCACAGCCGCGGTCGCCACAGGGGGCGCGCCGCGGTCGCGGGCATGGCCCTCGTTTTCGCTCTCGTCGCCGTTGCCTGTGGGGACTCCGAGCCGTCGGCGATCGACAGCCCGCCAGTAGGCGGGCCCGCCACCACCGCGCCGGCCGATCCTGGGACTCCTGGCGAAACTGCTCCCGAGCCTGCTCCAACGCAGGAGGCGCCGACCACGGCGTCCACAGAGTCGACTCCCGATGACGACAGCGTGGAAGCTTCGCCGGGATCGCCTGAGCCCACCGATCCTCCCGTTCCTGAGCCCACCGAAGCCCCCGCATCTGCCACTCCGGTCGCACCAGCCGCTACGTCTGCCCCATCCACCCCCGCACCAG
>MPNQ01000047.1 GCA_002239105.1 marine group bacterium Sva0996 bin134
CGCCACCGCCTCCTCCTCCGCCACCGCCACCCCCCCCCCCCCGCCCCCCCCCCCCCCCCCCCCCCCCCCCCCCCCCCCCCCCCCCCCCCCCCCCCCCCCCCCCCCCCCCCCCCCCCCCCGCCCCCCCCCCCGCCCCCCGCCGCCCCCCCCCCCCCCCCCCCCCCCCCCCCCGCCCCCCCCCCCGCCGCCCCCTCCGCCTCCGCCTCCGCCGCCGCCCCCTGTGCCACTGCCGCCGCCGCCCCCTGTGCCACTGCCGCCGCCGCCCCCTGTGCCACTGCCGCCGCCGCCCGACACCGACACCGACACTGAAACCGATGACACCGACACCGACACCGGCGACGGCGACGCGGCGGGCGCGGCGCCCACCATCGAGAACATCCGAACTCGCGACCAGCTGATCGTCGACCAGGAGAACCTCCTCAACGCCTACCGCTGCTTCTTCGACATCGACACCCAAGTCGTCCCCGGAGGCTGCACCAACGGCCAACCCGCCCAACCCCCGACCCAGCCCCTCCAATTCGACAGCACCCCAACCCCACAAGACATCCGAACCCGCGACCAGCTAATCGCCGACCAGGAGAACCTCCTCAACGCCTACCGCTGCATGTTCAGCATCGACACCCAACAGGTCCCTTACGGCTGCACCAACGGCCAACCCAATCCGCCCCCCGCAGCAGCCGCCCAAATCACCCTCACCCCACACCGGTAGTGCATCTAGCTAAGCTAAGACTGTGACGACTCGTGTGGTCAACACTCATGAAGCGAAGTCGCGGCTTTCGGAGCTGATTCGCGAGGCCGAGGCGGGTGTTGAGGTGATCGTGGCCCGCAATGGCCATCCTGTCGCCAAAATCATTCCGTGGCGCCCCGATCGTCCGGTACGAGTGGCCGGTACATGGGCTGGCCGGATTGGCTACCGCGGCGATGTGGTCGGCTCCGATGCAGAGATCGTGGCTATGTTCGATGAGTCCGCCGAGGCAGACGTGCCATGAGGATCTTGGTGGACAGCCATGTTGCCCTCTGGTGGCTCGAAGGCAGCGACTCGCTGGGGTCGCAATGCCGCCAATTGATCGAACAGGCCGATGAGGTGTACTTCTCGGCAGTCACTCCGTGGGAGCTTGGGATCAAGCGGGCGCTCGGCAAGCTGACCATGCCCGATGGACTTGTGGCGGCGCTCCAGTCAGGGGGCTTTGTTCCGCTTGCCATTTCAGCGGAACACGCCGAGCATGCCCCGTCACTTCCTGCTCACCATCAAGACCCCTTCGACCGGATGCTCGTTGCGCAGGCCCAGTTCGAGGCGTTGGCTCTTGTGACTGCTGACCAGGCCATGGGTTCCTACGACATAGAAATCGTCGACGCCCGACGCTGACGATGATCTAAATGATTGTCACGGATGGCGATGAGGGGCTGCGCTACCGGTATGGGACCTCGGTAGCCATCGACCGCCGTGGACGTGCCTGATGAGCAGGTAGATTCGCTTGGTTCGCTGAACCCGAGCGGTGACATTCTCCTGGTCGTAGGCGCTTCAAGACAGACAGTTGTCATAGCTTGCACCTACCATTACCCAGGATTTACTAGTCGCGACGGCAGCCGGAGGTGGAAGCGGGGATGTCCCGGACCACGGAAAACCGCATGGGGGCACCCAGCGCAAGTGCTGCTGGCTCAGACGACGACTCGTGGTCCAGCGAGCGCTGGATGTCCGTCCTGGCAGACCGCTACTTCTCGCCGTTGTTCATCTTGGAGCCGGTGACCTTCTGCGTCGACAGTGACGAGGTTGCCTCGATGAGAGGGATTCCCGCTGAAGAGGCGGTTGAGGAGCTCGCTGGAGTCGTCCGGAGTGCAGTCATGCCTGGCTATAACTTTGAGCCTCTTTGGTACCAATGCAAACGATGGCAGGAGGAGGGCTGTCTTGGGTTACCGCCCTCGCTCCCGCTGCTCGCGCTAAATGTGCTCGTCGCCAGTCGGATGACAGCTAACAGTGTTGGTGCCCCAAACTTCTACGCGCCATTCAGACAGCTCCTCGATCCAACAGACGAGATCGGAGGAATGCCAGGCAACTACGACGAATACGTCCCACAAATGTGGGAGCAACTCTCGTGGTGGCTTGACGATTACTTGGGCGGAGAGCGCGGGATCTCCACGATTACCAAACACGATCACTACGTCAACATCGGATATGCGCGGCAGCAGGCAATTCTGCATGCGTCAGATCGAAGGCGGCTGCATCGGTTCCTACGATCAATTGGCTTCGAACCCGGCGACGATGTCGTACCCGAGGAACTCCGCCGAGCACTCAGTATCTGGGCTCGCCGCCTTGGTCCAGTCGGCGACCGGTTGTTGCGCCTCGCGACCGATCAGGCACTCGAACCGTACGCCGATGAGCTGATCCGGCGAGTCGCAGAGAAGTGGGACGGAAATACGCGCGACCCCCGGACAGGTGCCCCCGTCCTCCCAATTCGGGTACTTGTCGAGGACCGTCCCTTGATAATCGGTCTTGCTGTGCAGCGGAGCGACGATGACCCGACAGAAATCGACCTGACGGGCGCAGTCAGCGGGCTTCAACTCACTTCGCAGGGCAGTTTCTACACCCCCGCTCCGCTGCCATTGGACATCGCCGAGGTGCTCGACTCCGGTATTGAGATTTCGGGAATTGGCGCGGCATTGACGTTCGACCCCGCGCCACTCGCCGACATAGGCGAACTCGAGGCGGGAGCGAAACGGGAGATCCCGCTGTCGGGCGTGTTCAGCGACCCCGACGGCGACTCGCTGACAATCAGCGTCACGACATCGGATCGCGCCGTCGTCAACATCTCGACGACGCTCGACCCGACGACGCTGTCGGCAACCGCCATCACCGTGATCGCCGTGGCCGAGGGCACCGCGACGATCACCGTCACCGCCCAGGACCCCGACGGCAACCAGGCCAGCGACACGTTCACGGTGACCGTGCCCGCCGCCCCAGCAGAGCTCCAGCAAGCAGAGCAAACCGAACAGGCCGAGGCGCCTCCCGGCCAGGTCGTCAACCTCAGCGCCCGCCAGACCCACCCGACCCGCATCCGGGTCGAGTGGGACCCGCCCCAAGACGGCGGCGCCGCCAACAGCTACCAGGTCGTGCTGACACGCGACGGCGAGGAACTTTCGACCCGCAGGCCCGGTGCCAAGAAACAGCACGTGGTGATCCGCAAACTGGAGCCCGGCGCCACCTACACCATCACCGTGCGAGCCAAGAACGCCACCGGCCTGGGACCCGAAGCGACCGCACAGATCACCCTCACAGCAGACGAGGCGCAGTGACCGACAGGAGCGGCCGCTCATTAGAGGGGCTGTTCCGCGGACCTGCACAAACCCGCACACAGCGCTTGTGAGTAACCAGGGCTAGCGGTTCACGTCGATGACTACCCGGCCGCGGATAGTGCCGGCGAGGATGTCGGCGGCGGCGGCGGGGACGTCGGCAAGGCCGATGGTGGTGGTCATGGCGTCGAGCTTGGCGGTGTCTAGGTCGCGGGCCAGGCGGTTCCACGCTTGGGCTCGGCGCTCGGCGGGCTCGTATACGCAGTTGACGCCGGCCAGGGTGACGGCCCGCAGGATGAACGGGGCCACCGAGCTGGGAAAGTCCATGCCCTGGGCTAGGCCGCAAGCGGCCACGCATCCGTGGGGCTGGGTCTGGGCGACGATGTTGGCCAGGGTGTGACTGCCCACGGTGTCGACTCCTCCGGCGAAACGGGCTTTGCCCAGGGGGCGGGCCGGTCCGGAGAGCTCGTCGCGGTGGATCAACTCGGCCGCGCCCAGCCCTCGCAGGTAGTCGCCCTCCGACTCGATGCGGCCGCTGGAGGCCACCACCTCGTAACCCAGCTTGGCCAGCACGGCCACGGCCACGCTGCCCACTCCACCGGCGGCGCCGGTCACCACCACTGGGCCGGAATCGGGGGCGATGTTGTGCTCTTCCAGGGCCAACACGCACAGCATGGCGGTGTAGCCCGCGGTGCCCACGGCCATGGCCTGATGGGTGGTGTAGGCGTCGGGGAGAGGGGTGAGCCAGCCGCCGTCCAGGGCTGCCTTGGTGGCCATGCCCCCCCAGTACGACTCGCCCAGGTCCCAGCCGTTCACGATCACCCCGTCGCCCGGCGACCATGCCGGGTCGTCGCTGCTGGCTACTGTGCCGGCCAAGTCGACGCCGGGGATCATCGGCCAGTCGCGCACTATGGGGACGCCGTTCACGATAGCCAGGCCGTCCTTGTAGTTGAGCGTGGAGTAGTCCACGTCCACGACCACCGGTCGATCTGGCAGATCGACTTCGTCTAGTTCGGTAATGGAATGGGAGCGGTTGCCGTCTTCGTCTTGGCTGAGGAGTAGGGCCCTGAACATCCCGCCACTCTGTCAGACCACTGTCTTATCCAAGAACTCCGGCGGAGCGGAGCCGGTCTATTTCTTCTTCTGTGAGGCCCGCAATCGTTTTGAGCACGTCTTGGGTGCTGCTGCCGAGGGTTTCGGCGGGGGATTGGGTGGTGTTGGAGCGGGAGAACTTGATGGGGAAGGCTGGGCCTAGTCGGGTGGTGGGTTCGGAGGCGTGGGGGTGGCGGAGGGGGACTAGGGCCTGGCGGTGCTGGATTTGGGGGTCCTCGGCGGAGGCGTAGGCCGAGGCCACCGCGCCAGCCGGTACTCGGATTTTGTGCAGTCGGGCGACCAGTTCGTCAGTGGTTTGCCGCGCCATCCACGCCGCTACCCCTTCGCAGATCTCCGCCCGATTGGATGCTCGAACCGGGATATTGGGTCCCAATTCGAACAGGTCGGGGCGACCCATTTCCTCCGTCAGTCGCTCGAATTGGGCATCTGAGGTGATGACCAGGGTCACCCAGCCGTCTTGAGCCTCGAAGGTGTCCAAGATGCCCCGGGGGTCGCCGTTGCCGATGCGGTCGGGCATGCCCCGCTCTCGGTACAGGTCCAAAGGCTCGTCCCAAAGCATGGTGACCAGGCTGTCGAGCATGGCCACGTCGATGTACTGCCCCTTGCCGTCCATGTCCCGTTGGCGCAATGCCGCTACTACGCCGAGGGCGCACAACGCGGCGGGGAACTGGTCGCCAACGGTGGCCCCGGCCTTGATGGGCGGACCGTCGGGGAACCCAGACTTGGCCATCAGCCCCGAACGCCCTTGGATGATGAGGTCCATAGAGGCCAGATCGGCGTCGGGCCCATCTGGCCCGTACCCGGTGATGGAGGCATGAATCAGCCGGGGATTCAGCGCCGACAACGTCTCATACCCCACTCCCAGCGAGTCCATGACCCCAGGCCGGAAGTTGTCCACCAAAACGTCAACATTGGCCACCACCCGCCGAAAAGCGTCCGCCCCCTCGGGACGCCCCAAATCCAGCACCACGCTGCGCTTTCCCCGTCCCTTGCGCAAGTAGCTGATCCCGATGTCATCAGGCCCCATGGCCTCCGACTGCTCACCCTCAGCCCCCACCCAAGGTGGAATCCGCCAAGTCACATCCCCACCCGGCGGATCAACCCGAATTACCTCCGCCCCCAGCGAAGCCAAAAACCAAGTACAAACCGGCCCCGAAACCACCCGAGTCAAGTCAACAACCCGCACCCCCTCCAAAGGCCTCACGTCTCTTCACCTACCGTTTGCCACAATCGATCCACCGGAATGGTCATCAGACGGTCATCTGGCCGCGATGGGTATTTGCCCAAGTGGAGCATGACGCCAGCGATGAAGCGGTCTCCCACTGCATTTCGAAGCGTCCTCAATCCGCTCAAATGTTTGCTCTTGACATTGCCAGCCTTGACTTCGAAGGCAACCACCATGCCGTCTCGGCGCTCGACCACGAGATCCACTTCCACGCCGTCATGGGTACGCCAGTGGCCGATCTCAGCTATACCGTCCATCCACGATGCCTGTTTGATGATCTCACCCACCACAAAGGTCTCCAGCAGATGGCCGAATTGCTCTTGATCAGTGGGGTTGTTCGACAGCAGTTTGGTGTCCGATAGGCCCATCATGTGAGCAGCCAACCCAGCATCGACCGCATGCAGTTTGGGTTTTGCTGTTGCCCGGGCTCGTAGCGTGGTTCCCCATGCG
Source organism: marine group bacterium Sva0996 bin134 (assembly GCA_002239105.1). Lineage (GTDB taxonomy): Bacteria > Actinomycetota > Acidimicrobiia > Acidimicrobiales > Bin134 > Poriferisocius. The sequence goes on from MPNQ01000047.1 coordinate 6,077, forward strand.
GGGAGACGATGCACCAAGTACACCGCTTCGAGGAGCTTGGCATAGCCCTCAGCAGTGCTGGGCTTCAGATTGGCGGCCTGTCCAATTTTGGTAATGTTGAGTACCTGAGCAGTCTGGGCCATCAGATGGCTTAAGAGCCGCGGCAGTGCTTCTCGTTGGCGAATGTTGGCCAGTGCTCGAACGTCGCGTTCAAGTGTGAGTTCTACGTAGTTGTCGAACCAGCGGCCGCGGGCGCCGCCGGTTTGCTCCAGTGCCAGAGGGAGGCCGCCGCCCACGATGCTCTGGATGTAGTCCTCGCGAGTCGTCGCTGACCAAGTACTCGTGACCACGCGTGCAGGGTCGCTGAACAGAGTCTCCAACAGATTTTCGTGGTGGCCGCTTAACTCCCCTTGGGAGAATGGGTACACGGTGAGACGGTGCAGCCGGCCGGTGAGTGCCTCTGCCATCTTGGGCAGGGCTTCATGGCGAGTGGAGCCGGTGATGACGAACTGCCCGGAGGATCCGTTGCGGTTCAGTTCTGCCTTTATTGCACTGAGCAGCTCGGGAACGTGTTGGTACTCGTCGATGAACACCGGTCGGGGTCCCTGCACGAAGAGGGAAGGATCGTCGGCAACCGCTGTCTGGGTAGCCGGGTCGTCGAGATCGATGATGTCCGCTCCGGCGCCAACCGCGAGCGAACGCAGGATGGTTGACTTCCCGACTGATCGGGGTCCCAGCAGTGCTACCACTGGTATCTCCCCCATCCTTTGGGTGGCGATGTCCTCGATTCGGCGGCGGATGAGTGGCAAGGGTGACCTCCAGAATGATGGCAAAATACCAGACCAGAAGTTGTCCTGGGGAACCCGAGGGTTTTTTCCCGGGAAACCCGAGTAAGAAATCCTGGGGAACCCGAGGGTTTTTTCCCGGGAAACCCGAGTAAGAAATCCTGGGGAATCCGAGGGTTTTCTCGGGAAACCCGAGGCATGGGGGCGGTCGTGTCGCCGGGGGCGTGCAGGGGCGACTAGACATTTAGCTCGTGGCCAAACACCCATTCCACGACGTCGCCATCGTCGGCATCGCCAACTCCGAACAAGCCCGTGTCCTAGAAGGCCACGATTCCACGACGATCACGTTCCAAGCCGTCCACGGTGTCCTAGCCGACACCGGCCTGTCCCCATCGGACATAGACGGCATCGCCGCCGGCCCATTCAGCGGCCCGCTCACCTACTACATGCGAAACGGCCCGTCGTGGCGGCACTACATGGCCCCGTCCATCCCCACCATTTTGGACGCCGCCTCCGCCATAGCCACCGGCCAGTGCCACACCGTTTTGGTGGCCCACGGATCGGCCGGCGTCTACACCGAGCGGGCCTCCACCGCCCCGTGGACCCGGCCGGCCCACGAGTTCGTGGTGGCCTACGGCATGTTCACTGCGGCCGAGTTCGCCCTCATCGCCCAGCGCCACATGCACATGCACGGCACCACCCCCGAGCAGCTGGCCACGGTGGCCGCCACCATCCGCAACAACGGCCATGCCCACCCCGATGCGGTGTACCACGGGCGGGGGCCGTTCACCCCCGACGACATCTTGGCGTCGCGCATGGTGGCCGATCCGTTCCACCTGCTCGACTGCGCCATGACATCAGAGGGGGCGTGTGCGCTGATCCTCACCACCCGGGAGCGGGCCCAGGATCTGCCCACCAAACCGGTGTACATCCTGGGCGGGGCGTGCGACAGCTTCGGCCCCTCCTACCAGCATCCCCCGGCGTGGGATCTGGCCGGCCCCAGCGGCCGCAACAACGGTTACACCGGCCGGTGGGCGGCCCAGAAGTCGTTCGCCATGGGCGAGCTCGGCCCCACCGATGTGGACGTGTGCGAGTTCTACGACCCGTTCTCGTTCGAGATTATCCGCCAGTTCGAGGCCTACGGGTTCTGCGCGGAGGGCGAGGGCGGCGACTTCATCATGGACGGCCGCATCGGCCCCGGCGGCCAGTATCCGGTGACCACCGACGGAGGCACCATGTCGTTCAGCCACGGCGGGGCCGCAGTGCAGCAGCTCCAGCGGGTCATACGGGGGGTGGAACAGCTTCGGGGTACTTGCGCCACGGCCCAAGTACCCGACGCCCAGGTGGCCATGTGTTCCAACGGCGGCGCCGGTGCGCTGTTCACCGATGTGATGCTGCTGGGAACGGAGACCCCATGAGCGAGATCTTGCAACCCCAGTCGCCCGGCATCCCCCTGCCGGTGCCCACCCTGTTTTCCCAGCCCTACTGGGATGGCTGCCAGGTTGGCGAGCTCCGCTACCAGCGGTGCCGGGACTGCGGCGCCATCACCATGGACCCGGCTCCGGCCTGCTCGGCCTGCTTCTCGCCCAACCTCGATTGGGAGGTCAGCACCGGACTGGGCGAGGTGTACTCGTGGACCACCGTGTGGCGCCCCCAGACCCCGGCATTCACCGTGCCCTATGTGGCGGTGATCGTGACACTGGACGAAGGCTTCTGGCTGCTGGCTAACCTCATCAACTGCCCGGTCGACGCCGTCCACGTAGGAATGCGAGTGAAAGCCACATTCGTAGAGCTGAGCGACGAGATCACCCTGCCCTACTTCGAGCCCTTGCCCTCATTGCAGCTGTAACCGCGTCGGTCCAATGACCGCTTTCGACATGCTGATGCTGACGGACACGCCTGATTCCTCCTGGGCGGATTCCCTTGGGCCCGGCATGTGCATTGGCTCATATCGCCATGACCGTTTATGAGCGATACTGTCAATGTGATGATTGATTGTGCTTGATTTCTTAGCAAAACAAGCGTACGGTCGCACCAATGAGCATGGTGAGGGGCGAAATCGGATCACAGCCAGCAGTCTGGACACACAGCCTGGTTGCCGAGCGCGCCCAGCATTTACCGGGACGCGATAGATGGGTTGGAGTCATCGGATGCGGTACTTCGTTCTATACCGCTCAGAGTTACGCGAGCTATAGGGAGTCCAGCGGCCTCGGACGAACCGACGCGTTCCCGGCCTCGCTGGCTCCGCCGCGGGAATGGGATTGTCTGATCGCCATCTCGCGGTCGGGTACGACCACAGAAGTCCTTGATGCGTTGAGTCGAGCCCGAGCGACCAAGAAGTTAGCCGTGACGACTGGCTACGACGGTCCGCTGGCATCGGCTGTTGACGATGTACTGGCATTGCCCTTTGCGGACGAAGAGTCTGTTGTGCAGACCAGATTCGCCACCACGGCGCTGATCACGCTGCTCATCAGCGTTGGCTACGACATCCAGGCCTCTGTCCATGACGCGGCCGTTGACGCTGGCGCCGATCTGGACAGCAGCGTCTGGCAGGGCGCTCGCCAGTTTGTTTTCGTCGGCGTCGACTGGACCTTCGGTATCGCCAACGAGGCCGCGCTCAAGCTGCGGGAGATGGCCGGCCAGTGGAGTGAGTCGTATCCGGCTATGGAATACCGTCACGGCCCCATCTCGGTGGCAGACAACGCCACGGTGTTGTGGGGATTCGGGCCCCGGGATGAAGCCCTCATTGGCAGCGCTCGCGCCGCCGGTGCGTATGTCCACTGGCCAGCATGCGATCCGATCGCGTCTTTGGTGGCAGTTCAGCGCCTTGGTCTCGCGCTGGCCGAGGCACACGGCTACGACGCGGATGCGCCCAAGCACCTGACTCGTTCCGTGATTCTTGCCAGCGCCATTCAGTCGGCTGACGGCCAGTCGGTTGACGGCCAGTCGGTTGATGGCAGTGCTGCGGCGTCTGAGGAGAAAAAGCAATACCAACCAAATTGGGAGGAAACATGACTAGAAAACGAGACGGAGGTCGGCCGCCCTGGCTGGCATTCGTCACAGCTTTGCTGGCGTTGGTGCTCGTTGCTGCCGCATGCGGCAATGACGATGACTCCGATGTCAGCCCGACCACCGAGGCGGTGTCAGAGTCGGAGAGCGATGCGGGCGACGGCAGTGCCGTTGCCCCCGAGCCGGAGGACGACGGCGGTGCCGTTGCCCCCGAGCCGGAGGACGACGGCGATACCCCCGAACCGGAGGGCGAAGACGGAACCCTGCGCTACTTCTCCATGTGGAACGAAGGCGAGCCGCAGCAGGAGGTGCTCCAGGGGATCATCGACTCCTTCGAGGAAGATACGGGTGTCGAGGTCGATGTGTTGTGGGCTGGCCGGGAGGTCCTGACCAGTGTCCGGGCTGCGCTGTCGGCAGGTGACCCTGTCGACTTGATTGGCTTTGAAGCGGAGCCGCTGGCTGGCGCGCTGGTGAACACTGGTGAGACGCGTTCACTCGCGTCTGTGCTGGAACAGCAGATTCCCGGCGAGGACGTCATGGTCGGCGACGTGATCCCGTCGTCGTTCCTCGACATCTATGCAGTAGACGGCGAGCCGCACATCATGCCGTATGTGGTGAACTCGTCGGGCATCCACTACGACGGCCGCCGTCTGACGGAACTCGGCATAGAGCGGCCGAAGACGTGGGACGAGTTCATCGCCGCCAGCCTGGCGGCGGGCGAGAACGCCGTGCAGCATGACGGACTCATCAACTTCTACAACGCCTATTGGCTGTACTGGCTGATCGTCCGCCACGGCGGTCCGGGCGCGTTCAACGCGGCAGCATCGGACCCGACCGGCGAGGCGTGGCGCTCTGACGCCATTGCCGGGGCCGTAGAAGACCTCGTCGAGCTCGTTGAGTCCGGCGCGCTCGCTGAGGGCTACGAAGGGAGCAACTGGCCGATTGCACAACAGGAATGGGCGAACGGCAACGGCACGTTCAATATCAACGGCACCTGGCTGGCCTCGGAGACCGCAAGCTATTCAAGCGAAGGCTTCGAGTATCGCCTTCTGCCGTTCCCCACTACCGAGGGCGGCTTCGAGTCTGCTGAGGTGTACCAGATCGGCTGGGTTGTGCCGCAAGCCGCGGACTCTCCTCGCGCCGCGCAGGACTTCATCGCCTATGCGCTCAACAGCGAGCGTCTCGCGGGGATGGTCGATGTGGCCAAGAACCTGGTGCCACGAAGCGACATTGGCGTGCCGCCCGACCTCCAGGACGCGGTGGACATGTTGGCCGCGAGTCCCGCTGGCCACCGTCCCTACGATGGCGTGCAGGGTGACTATCCCGAATACTGGATAGAGTTCATGCTTCTCGACGACCAGCTCTTCTTCGGCCAGATCAGCGGTGAGGAATTCATCGACAGAATCGCTGCGAAGACCGCCGAGTATTGGGACAGCCAGTAGGACCAGTGGCAGCACTGGGCCTTTAAACAGCGCAGGGAGCGATGGGGGTGCCGAGCACGATGGATGTGTCCCCTCCGCATCTACGGCATGATGGTCGGCGCGCCGGCGCCTTCATCGCTCCTGCATTGGCGATCTACCTGGCCATCATCATGGCCCCTACCGTGGCCACGGTCTGGATCAGCTTCACCGAGTGGCGTGGCATTGGCGACAGCCCTGAGTTCGTGGGTCTTGAGAATTACCGCCACCTGCTCAAGAGCGACACCTTTTGGGGGTCGTTCAACCGTACGCTGGCAATCCTCATCGCCGGCGGTCTGGTGGTGTTCTTCTTTTCTTTCGTGTTCACCATGCTCCTGCGGGAAATGCGCGCCAAGAGATTCATCCGCGCCGTGCTGTTTTTTCCGAACATCGTCCCCCCGGTGGCTCTGGCGATTGCTTGGGGAGTCTTGTTGGCGCCCCGCAATGGTCTTCTCAACGGATTTCTGGAAGCGATTGGCCTCGAATCCGCGACGAGAACTTGGTTGGCACCCGATCTGATCTTCCGTTCCGTGATTGCGGGTTTGGTCTGGATCTATACAGGCTTCTTCATCACAATCCTGATGGCGGGTGTCGACCGCATTCCGAAGCACTTCTATGAGGCAGCCGATCTCGAAGGTGCGACACCCCGTCAAAAGCTGTTCAGGGTCACGCTTCCGCTCACCTGGGATGTACTCAGTGTTGCCGCGGTGTTGTGGGTTATCACTGCTATCAAGACGTTCGAGTTCATCTATGCCTTTGGGGGATCGGGCACGGACCCATCGATATCGACATGGACGTTGCCGGTGCAGGTCTACGCCGTGGCTCTCGGCAATCGAAGCCCGATTTTCGCGCTAGGGCAAGGAAGCGCGATCGCAGTGATCATGTTGGCCCTGGTGGGTGTGCTCGTTGTCCTTGTCCGGCGAATCATGCGCCGAAGGGGCGTGGAGTTCTGATGAGCACCGATGTGCACGTGAGTTCTCTGCAACGCGGGGGGAGGCTGGCTGGCCGGGGTATCGGTCGCCTATTCGTATGGTCGTGGGTGTTGTTCAGCCTGGCGATGTTGGTCTGGCTCATTCTGGCGGCTTTCAAGCGCAACAACAGTGTGTTCAGGGATCTATGGGCGCTTCCCGACAGCAATGAGATCCAGAATTTCCGAGATGCCTGGGATCTGTTGAATTTGGCTCGCACGACGCTCAACAGTGTGCTGACAGTCGGTGGTGGCACGGCGTTGACGATGGCGGTTGCCGCCCCCGCCGCCTACGCCCTAACCAGGATGTACTTTCGCGGCGCGAGTCCGTTGATCAGCTTCTTTGCGCTCGGTATCGGGGTGCCTGTTCACGCCATCATCATCCCATTGTTCGTCGGTTTGTCGGAGGTGAACCTCACGAACAACCTCTGGGGTTTGACCCTCACTTACATGGGTGTCTCCATTCCTTTTGCGGTTTTTCTCATGACCGGTTTCTTCCGGTCGCTTCCAAGCGAGTTGGAGGAGGCTGCGGTTATGGAGGGGGCAGGCCCGCTGCGGGTCTTCTTTGTCATGTTGCCGCTGGCCAGACCGGGGATGGTGGCGTCGGCACTCATTGTGGCTGTTGGGCTCTGGAACGAGTTCTTGTTGGCACTAGTGCTGACCTACGACGTGGACAAGCGCACCATCGGTGTCGGATTGCTGAACACATTTGGTGCCATGCGGTACACCTCGAACTGGGTTGGGCTTTTTGCCAGCGTGGTGATCATGCTGACGCCGCTGATAATCCTCTACACATGGATGTCGCGGCGGATCATCGAAGGATTGACGGTGGGGGCGACGAAGTAGGAGCCATGGCATCGATTTCTCTTCACGCAGTGACCAAGCGTTTTGACGACATCGGCCCACCGGCGTTGTCCGAGGTCGATCTTGAGATCGAAGACGGCGAGTTCATTGTCCTTGTCGGCCCCAGCGGCTGTGGCAAGACCACGCTTCTTCGAATCGTGGCCGGTTTGGAGACCGCCACCACTGGGGAATTGCTCATCGGAGGTTCCGATATCTCAGGTGTGCCCGCAGGCGATCGCAATATCGCGATGGTCTTCCAAAACTACGCGTTGTTCCCTCACCTCACTGTGGCTGAGAACATCGGCTTCGGATTGAAGATTCGCGGGACGAGCAAGGCTGAACGGCGTACGACAGTCGAAAGGGTTGCATCATTGCTTGGCCTGTCTCCGTACTTGGAGCGTCGACCCGGCGAACTGTCTGGAGGTCAGCGGCAGCGCGTGGCCATGGGCCGAGCCATTGTCCGCCAGCCTGCTGCCTTCTTGATGGATGAGCCGCTTTCCAACCTTGACGCGAAGTTGCGAGTGGAGATGAGAGCGGAGATTTCGCGGATGCAGCGGAGACTCAATGCCACCACGATCTATGTCACCCACGATCAGACAGAGGCCATGACCATGGGTGACCGGGTGGTTGTGCTGAACAAGGGCGTTGTCCAGCAGATTGCATCTCCGGCTGACCTTTATCGGTATCCTGCCAACGCATTTGTGGCTCAATTCATCGGTGCGCCCACAATGAACATGCTGGTCGGGTCGATCGCTGGAGGTCGCCTTGTTGTGGGCACCGCACAACTCAAGGTGCCAGAGCGATTCGAATCCGCCGACGGCCCTGTTCTTGTGGGGGCACGGCCTGAGCATGTTCACATTGGTGATAGGGGTATTGGGCACCTCGGAGGCCATGTGGTGCTGGTGGAGCATCTGGGGAAGGAAGTCCAAGTCCACCTTGAAATCGACGTCCCTCTCGATATCGACGATGCCCACGGCGATGCCTCAGAAGCGTTCGTGGCCACGGTGGACCCAAGCGAGGCACCGGTTGAGGGATCGGATGTCGACATAGTGCTGGACCTTGATCAGGTCCATCTGTTCGACCGAGATTCTGGACTGACTCTGACGAGACCGTGAGCGCGTACTCTGCTTCGATGGGTCTCGAAAACTACACTGATAATCAGTGAGTCCTGAACAACGGCATGTGGCCATCATCGCTGCGCTGGCCGATCGAGATTGTGTTGAAGTCGTTGATCTGAGCGAGTCGCTGGGTGTCTCCGAGGCGACCATCCGACGAGATTTGGCCGCGTTGGAATCCCGAGCGGTGCTGCGACGGACACATGGCGGCGCAGTTCGGACAAATCTTGCCTACGAACTTCCCCTCCGCTACCGGGAATCGCGCCAAGAACTTGAGAAGGATGCGCTGGCCGTCGCGGCCGCGACCTATGTGTCAGAGAACATGCGGGTTGGATTGTCCGGTGGGACGACGTTGACCAGAATCGGGCGAACCTTGGGGCCTGGTCCGCCCATCAATGTGCTCACCAATTCTCTCAGTGTTGCATCAGAGTTGGCCCAGTGGCCCCAGCATACGCTTGTGGCCAGCGGCGGCCTGGTGCGCGACCGCAGCTATGAGATGGTAGGCCCCGTCGCCGACCACACAATCGCCGCATTCAATCTCGACCTCTGCGTCATTGGTGCCGACGGTGTTTCCCCGTCAGGCGTCAGCACCCATGACCATGCCGAGGCTGCCACCAATCGCGCCCTAGTGGAGGCGGCCGGTACATGCATTGTTGCCGTTGACCACACGAAGCTGGGCAAGACGATGTTCTCCCAAATCTGCGGCCTCGAAGACGTGCAAATCCTGTTGACGACCGGTCGTCCGCCCGCCGATCTTGCCGCGGCGTTGGGTCAGCACGACGTGCAGTTGGTTTTGGCGGATCCATCCTCCGCGGTTCAGTCCACTGCGATGTCAGCCTGATCAGCGGCCGCGTTGAGCAGCGTGGTCTGCAACTCGAGCAACTCCACAACTTCGGGGTTCACGCGTCCAGCAATCGGCTGGGCCACCGCTGCGGCCCCAGCAGCAACGGCACGCTTCAGCGCGGTCTCCGGGGGCAGTCCGGAGACTTCAGCTCCGATGAAAGCAGCAAGGGCCGCGTCGCCGGCGCCGACAGGATTGCCCTTGACTTCGGGGGGCACGGCTATGTACCACAGGCCCTGGATCAACAGGCCCGCGCCAGCCTCGCCAAGGGTGGTGAGGACTCGGGCTTTGGTGCGCTGCTGAAGTTGAGCCACCAAGCGGGCGGCTTGTCGTGAGCGATCAGATGGATTCAGCAACAGGGGTTCCGAGCCGCGGTCGGCGAGCGCGCACAGCTCTTCGAAGTTCGGTGCAATGGTCAGATCGGCCAGGCTGGCCGCAGCCGTGAGGTGGGCCCCGCTGGTGTCGACGTAGATCCTGGGGCAGTCCAGCGACGAGACAAGATCGTCAACCCCGCTTGAGGGGATTCCCGGTGGGAAGCTCCCGCTTACTACAGCAGCGTCCGCAGTTGAAGCGGCATCTCGGGCGGCTTCTGTGAACGCATCCCATTCGTCGTTGCTCATAGCGGGACCTCCACCCCTGATCTCGCTGATGCCACCCGGGGTCATCAGGGTCAGGCAGAGCCGAGTCGATCCGCTCACCGAGATCCGCTTGAGCGAGAGCCTGGAATCGAGCATGTGCTCGAAACCGGCACCGGCATTGCCGCCGAGCGGTGCTACCAAGGTTGCGGTGGCACCGAGGTCGGAAGCCACGCCCGCAACGTTCGTACCCTTGCCGCCCGCTCGAATCACGGTATCTGCTCCAGCAATGGTGTCTCCTGGCTCAAAGGCAGGGGCAACCGTGGTGATGTCAAGTGCGGGGTTGGGGCAGATAACGGCCAGCCGCCATGGGAAGGCCGACTCTCGACGCTCTGATGTGGACGCAGACTTTTTCACAAGTGTTCGGTGGGCATGGTCGGGGTTGGGGAGCGATGCTCAAAAGTGATTGTTTTAGGCATAATTACTCTAGATATGAACATATTATGGCGCGATTGCTATTTGATATGATCAGATTCATGGCGATCCGGGTTTCTGGCTGCGAATGAGCAGGGTCGGCGGGACCAGGGCAGCGATCGGCATCGATGTTGGCGGAACCGAATTCAAGGCGGTATTGGGCAATTCTCATGGCTTGATAGGAGAGCCACTGCGCCGACGAATTTCGGCAGCGCAAGAGGTGGATCGAGTCGTCGCAGAGATACGCGAGGTCGCGGAAACGCTGATCGGCAGGGCGGCCGAAGCTGATGTGAACGTTCGCGGGGTGGGCCTTGCCATCCCCGGTTGTGTCGATCCGGCGACTGGAAGCGGCAAGTTCTCAGCCAATCTCGGGTGGGTTGATGTTCCTATCGGCCCCGAACTGGAAGCTGCATTGGGGTTGCCGGTTCACGTTGAACACGATGTCTATGCGGGGGCGCTCGCCGAATTCACCATTGGCGCTGGGTGCGGCGCGCTCTCGGGGGCCTTCGTTCCGGTGGGAACCGGGATTGCCGCGGCCCTGTTCATCGAGGGCCGCTTCTGGCGCGGCGCCAGCCGCTATGTGGGCGAGATCGGTCACATCCGCCGCGAGAGTGACGAGACTCTCTGTGGTTGCGGGCGACGCGGATGCGCCGAGCAGCTCGCATCGGCCCGCGGGCTTGAGCATGCCTATGCTCGGCTCACCGGTTCGAACAGCACGGTTGGGGCCAAGGAGATCGCGGCCCGGGCCTCCAGTGGCGAGCAAGCCGCTGCTATGGCCTGGGATGACTGCGTCACAAGCCTTGCCCGGACGCTGGCTGCGTTAACGCTCACCGTCGATATCGACACCATCGTCATCGGGGGAGGGCTCAGCGAGTCTGGCTCGCAACTGCTAGAGCCGCTGGTTGCGTCGATTGACGAGGAGCTCGCCCCACTCCGGGCCGCTCCCAAGATTCGGCTTGCCGCTCTGGGTCAAATGGCGGGTGCCCGGGGCGCGGCGCTTCATGCCCTGGCCGCAGGCCTACCGGCAAAGCAGCGCGAAACCGGGCCCAGGGCTGTCGCCGAAGCCTCCAGCTCGGTGCCGGCGATGTTCATGTTGGCTTTCGACCACCGGTCGTCCACCGCTGCGGAGTTGTTCGGCCAAGAAACGGTTTCGCTCAAGCAATGGGAGATCCTTGCCGAGGCGAAGACCGTTATCGCGGAGGCCGCCGGCCTGGCCCGACGCGATTTCACCCATGTCGGAGAGGTGTCGGTTCTCGTCGACCCTGAGTGTGGGACAGCGGCCGCCAGCCTGGCGCGGTCTGAAGGAGTCCCCACGGCTCTCGCACTCGAGGTTTCCGGCCAACGCGAGCTCCGACTGCTTGACCAGCACAGGCTGGAGACCGCTATCGGCGCCGTCGGGCCGCCAAGGTGGGGAAAGGTGCTGCTTCGCTGGAACCCTGGAGACCCTGTCGAACTCAAGGACGCAAACCTGGCCGCGCTCAATCATGCCCGCCGCTTTTGCCACGCATTTGGCGTTGACCTGCTTTTGGAGCTGATTGTGCCGCCCATATCCGCTGATCTCGCCGCCGTGGGAGGCGACAAGGGCCGTTATTGGAGAGAGGTGCTGCCACAGCTTCTGCCCGCCGCAGTTGGTGAGATTACGCGTCGGTTTGGCCCCCCCGACTTGTGGAAGCTGGAAGGAGTGGCGTCGCCCGTTGCCGCAGCAGCGGTGTCTGAGGCCGCATGCTCCGGTGGCGCGGTGCCGCCCATTCTGACTCTTGGCGCGGCGGCCGACCCGGTTGAGATCGCGAGGTGGTTTGAGGCCGGGGCCGGGGTTCGCGGCTATGCCGGGTTCGCCATCGGCCGCAGCATCTGGAAAGCGCCGATCGCGGCTTATCTCGACGGCCGGCTCGGTCGCGATGCGGCCCGGGATGCGATCTTGGAGCAATTCGTCGATTTCATCGACGACTACATAGTGGCCACGCGAGTGGCGCCAGCCGTAGGCCGTCGATGACTGCGATATCTGCTGGCCGGATCCTCACCACAACAGGTTGGGTTGACGGAGCCGAGGTGAGGCTGGCAGATGGGCGCATCGAGCACATCGGACCGACGAGTCGACCGGCCGATGCCGCGTACCTCGCTCCGGGATTCATCGATATCCAGGTCAACGGATTTGACGGCATCGATCTCGCTACGAGTCCTCCCGATACCTGGCCGACGCTGGCGCTGGGACTGATGGGCGGCGGGGTGACCGCGTGGCTTCCGACACTTGTATCCCGCCCGCTTGACGCCTATGCCAGCTGGCTCGAGGATGCAGCCGCCTTCGCACGCGGCGGCCACGGCCCGCGAGTGCTCGGAGTCCATCTCGAAGGCCCGTGGCTGGGAGAGCGGACGGGCGCGCATGCCGACGTTGCCCAGGGGCCCATCGATTTGGAGTGGTGCCGGTCTCTGCCGTCGACGGTTCGGATTGTGACGCTCGGCCCCGAGAGGCCCGGAGCGCTCGCGGCGATCAGGTGCCTGCGCGACCGCGGCATCATCGTCGCTGCCGGTCATAGCAACGCCGACCACCTAGTCGCCCAGAAGGCCTTCGACGCCGGGGTATCGCTGCTGACGCACTGCTTCAACGCCACGACCCCCTTACACCACCGCGATCCTGGACTGACCGGAGCCGCGCTGGTGCGAGACGACGTTTTCATCAGCCTCATTGCCGATGGCCAGCACGTTCACTCCGACATGTTGAAGATGGCGGTGAGAGCCAAGGGTCCGGAGCGGACGATTCTGGTGTCGGACTCTTCGGGGTGGTCGGCAGGTGCGCTGGGATCGACGGAGATCCAGCTCATAGGCGGTGCGCCTCGCAAGTCTGACGGCGGGTTGGCCGGGAGCGCCCTGACCCTCGACGCCGCAATACGGTACATGGTTGACAAGGGGGGTCTCCGGTTGGACGATGCTCTGCGGTGCGCATCGACGGTTCCGGCTCAGCTCCTCGGCAAGCCCGAGATTGGGGCGATTCGAACCGGTGCCGAGGCGGATCTTGTTGCGCTTGACGACACCCTGAGAGTCACAGCCGTTTGGGTTCGCGGCAAGCGGGTCGTGTGACGTACCAGAGGCGGAGCCCTGTTAATTCGACGGTTCCAAGTAGACGTGGGTGGCGGTGGGGACGGTTTCGCGCAGGCGAGCCTCCACCGCGGCTATGGCCGCGGGCATCTGGTCGCCGGATAAGTGGTCGGCGAAGTCCACTTCGGCGGCCACCAGCAGTTCCTCGGGTCCGAGGTGCTGGGTGCGCAGGTCCACCAGCCGGTCGATTTCGGGTGAATTCTCCAGCACCGCCCGCAGCCGCTCCCGGTCTTCTTTGGTGGCGCTCTCGCCGATCAGCAGGCTCTTCATCTCGATGGCCAGCACTATGGCGATGATCCCCAAGAGCACGCCGATCACCAGGGTGCCTGCGCCGTCCCAGCGGGGCTCCCCGGTGACCTCGGCCAGCACCACGGCAATGAGGGCGAACACCAAGCCGAACATGGCCCCGAGATCCTCCAGCAGCACTACCGGCAGCTCGGGGGTGCGGGAGCGGCGGATGAACGTGCCCCACGAGAGCTTGCCCCGCACCTTGTTGGACTCCACGATGGCGGTGCGGAACGACAGCGACTCCACCACGATGCCGAAGATCAGGATCCCGATGGCCACCCAGAGCGATTCCAGCTCGTGGGGATGGCGCACCTTCTCGATCCCTTCGTTGATGGCGAACAGCGCGCCCAGGGTGAACAGGATGATGGACACCACAAACGACCAGAAGTAGCGCTCCCGGCCGTAGCCGAACGGGTGGCGGGGAGTGGGGTCCCGTTTGGACAGCCGGCCGCCCAAAAGCAGCAGGGCCTGGTTGCCGGTGTCGGCGCAGGAGTGGACGCCCTCGGCCAGCATGGAGGCCGACCGGGTGACGGCGAAGCCCACGAACTTGGCGATGGCGATGGCCAAGTTGGCGAACAGAGCGGCCAATACTGCCTTCGTGCTGCCTCCTGCGGCCATGCCCCAATGGGTAGCACACCTCGGGCGGGTAATCTCGTGTTGTGTTCAGCATTGACAGCGATGGACCGGTAGCCCGCATAACCCTCAACAACCCGAAGCGGCGCAACGCGCTGAGCTTGGAGTTGATGGAGGCCCTCGTCGAGGCGCTCCACAAGCTGGGGGAGCGGACCGACGTCGCAGTGATCGTGATGGCGGCCGAGGGCCCGGCTTTTTCCGCCGGCCACGACCTGTCGGAGATGGTCGACCGGGACGCCCAGTTCTACGACGACCTGTTCGAGGTGTGCACCGAGTTGATGGAGGCCGTCCACGCCGTGCCCCAGCCGGTGATCGCCGAGGTGGCCGGGGTGGCCACCGCCGCCGGATGCCAGCTGGTGGCGGCCTGCGACCTTGCTGTTGCATCCTCCGAATCCACCTTCGCCACCCCTGGTGTGCGCATCGGCCTGTTCTGCTCCACCCCCATGGTTCCCATCTCCCGGGCGGTGGGCCGCAAGCGGGCCATGGAGATGCTGCTCACCGGCGATCCCATCGACGCGCCCACCGCCGCTGATTGGGGCCTGGTGAACCGGGTGGTGCCTCCCGATGAGCTGCGGGCCGCGGTCGACGAACTGGCCAGCCGGATCACCCGGTTCAGCGACCACACCATCGCCATCGGCAAGCAGGCGTTCTACCGCCAGCTCGACTGCGGAGAGCCCGAGGCTTACGAACTGACCAAACAGGTCATGGCGGCCAACTCGGCAACCGCCGACGCCCAAGAGGGCATCGATGCCTTCTTGGCCAAGCGCTCCCCCTCGTGGTCGGGCCGCCAAGGGCAGTAGTTTCCCGCCCATGGGAACCGTTTTTGCCACTGTTGACGACCTGCCTGCCGCCGTCGGCCAGCACTTGGGCCATAGCGACTGGATGGAGATCACCCAAGAGCGGGTGAACCAGTTCGCCGACGCCACCGGCGACCACCAGTGGATCCACATCGACCCAGAGCGGGCCGCCGCCGAGAGCCCCTACGGCACCACCATCGCCCACGGCTACCTCACCCTGTCGCTCACCAACATGTTCCTGCCCAGCCTCATCACCGTGGAGCAGCTTTCGATGGGCATCAACTACGGAGTCAACAAGGTGCGGTTCCCCGCCCCGGTCCCAGTGGGGTCAAAGGTCAGGGTGGGCGCCGAGCTCACCTCAGTGGACGAGATAGCCGGAGGCGTGCAAGCCGTCATCACCATCACCGTGGAGATAGAGGGCAGCCCCAAGCCCGCATGTGTGGTGGAGAGCCTCACCCGCTACATGCGCTGAGCCTAAGGCCACCTGCGGGACTTGTCTTCCCAAGACACCGGGATTTCTCCTCGGGTCAAATTGTCGCTGGTGCTGGGTAATTTGGCCGTAATGTTGACTGGTATCGAGACAGTCTGGGACGACTTAGAGGCCATTCGGCGTGCCGCCGTGGCTGAGATCCATCCGGAGCGCCGCAAGGACCTTGGCCAGGTGCTCACTCCCGTTCCTGTTGCCCGGCTACTAGCGGAGATGGTCTCCGATTGGCGCGGCGATGTGGAGTTGGTTGATGCCGGCGCGGGTGCAGGCACGCTCGGTGCTGTCGCTGCAATAAGCGCTCTCTCTAGTGTCGGGCGGCCGACGTCTATGCGCGTGTTGGCCTGGGAAGTGGATCCAGAGCTAGCCATAAAGTCAAAGCAGACACTTGCCCTCGTGTCTGAGCGGTTCGACGAAGCTGGCATTCCATTTGAGTTCGAAGTGCTGACTGAGGACTTCCTTCATGGTGCCGTGCAGAGGTCAGCTGGCTTGTCATCTCAAGGGGCAACGGCCACTCATGCAATTCTCAATCCTCCCTATGCCAAGCTCTCGTCGACCTCGAACGAGCGAATACTGGCCGAACGGCTAGGAGCACCGGTGCCGAACCTCTATGCCGCATTCATGCTTGCTGCGTCGGCTCTTCTCACGGTTGGTGGTGAGATGGTTGCGATTACCCCGAGGAGCTTCTGCAACGGCCCCTACTTCAGGCGGTTCCGGAGGGTCTTGCTTGGCCAGAACGGGTTGTGTTCGATCCGGGTCTTCGAGAGCAGGATGCGTGCATTTGCAGATCAGGACGTGCTTCAGGAGAACGTCATCACTCATTTGGTCAAAGGTCGGGTACAGCCGGAGATCGTCCGGGTACAGGTGGGCGACCCAGGTGGGTCAGTAGCCGAAAGAGCCGTTCCGTCGGAGGAGGTTGTATTTCCGGGAGATCGCGATGTCGTCATCCATGTCGCTGAATCTGAGGGCGCAGCCGATGCAGCAGCCCTCATGCACGAACTTCCTGCGACGCTTGAAACAATTGGGGTGGATGCGTCGACGGGCCCAGTGGTGGATTTTCGGGCGCGCCGGTGGCTGCAAGCCGATCGCGGGCCCGGATCGGTCCCATTGCTGTACCCCTCGTCGGTGGACACGGGCGGTGTCTCTTGGCCGGGCTCGGGCAATAGGCCAATCGCCATCGAGGACGTGGGGGCGACTGCATCTCTCTTGACGCCGCGTGGTAACTACGTGCTTGTCAAGCGTTTCAGCAGCAAGGAAGAACGCCGCCGGATTGTTGCTGGCCCCTTGTTGGCTGATGCGTTTCCGGAGTGCTCAAGATTCGGGATCGAGAACCATGTCAACTATCTACACAGGCAGGGACGACCTCTTAGTCGCCAGCTAGCAATCGGGCTTGCTGCTTTCCTCAACCACGAACTGGTTGACGTCTATTTCCGGTCATTCAGCGGGCATACCCAGGTGAATGCGACTGACCTGCGCCGCCTCCGTATCCCCGACCGGGCCACTCTTGAAGGATTTGGCTCTTCCTTATGTCCCCACGAAGCCTGCGACCAGTGGATTCACAGCTTTGCCGCCGCTGTTGGCGTCAGCGGTATAGGGGAGGTTGACCAGATAGGTCAAACCTCTGCCGTACGCTAGCCATTTCTCCAGTACGCCAGTGTTCCTCGAACTCTTCGAATGGTCTGAATCGATCGGTTGAGTAGTAAGCGGCGGTCTTGGTTTCTCGTGGGCGAGTCCGGCTGGTCTGGTAGCTGTCGCTGAAGCTGAAGGGATCAATCCACCAAAGTCCGACTGCCTCGAATCGAGTTGTGGGTGGCTCGGCTCGGTCGATGACCTGAGCATGGAAGAGGTAGACGACGATCCTCTCTGCGTTCGCTACCTCGCTGATGTCGTCGCAGTCGCCATGATCGAGTTGAAACGTAGCCATCTTGGCTCCCACCGGAGCCCATCCTCCAAGATGACTACGACCTGTCTTGAGCTCAATGCCGGCGATGGGAGTGCCCTTTTCGTGGATCATGAAATCGATGCTCGGCGTCTTTCGCTCCAATACCTGCGCGTCGTGCGCCCTCAAGGCAGGTCGGTCTAGCTGTTCCAGCTCAAGGAGCGACTGTCGGAATGCCTCCTCGAACCGAGCTGTCACGTACTTCTCCGCGGCGATGCTTCGCCCTATCGACCGGGCGACACGCTCGCAATTCCCGCATAGAAGCCACTGTGCCAGATGGAGTGGCGTGACCCCTTTGGTTTGGTCCACTTGATGTGTGCCTTGTTTTTTGGTCCTGGTTTGTGGGAGTCAGGCGGCGTGTGGTTGTTGTTGGTGGCGTCTCTCGAACTCGGCGGGTGAGATGTTGCCGAGTGTTGAGTGGCGCCGGGTCCGATTGT
>MPNQ01000048.1 GCA_002239105.1 marine group bacterium Sva0996 bin134
CCGGGCGGCGCAGCGCGGCCAACAAGATGTTGTTGCCCAGCCGGAGGTTGCTGGTGATGGCCCCCAGCGCGGTCAGCACCGTGGTGGGCTCCAGCCAGTGACCGTCGGGTCCGGTGGGCTGGCGGCCCCCCGCCATGCCCCCCAATCCGGGCTCGCCGTAGGCCTCCAGGTTCTCGCCGAAAACCACGTGGTCGCTGACCACCACTTTGTCCACCCCGGCGGCATCGGCCGCTTTGGCCAGATCCAGCACGGGCTGCCAGCCCCCCGGACCCGGGTCGGCGGCGGCGAACGTGCGGAGATTGATGGAGATCAGCGCTGTCATGGCGCCTTGCTTAGTCGATCAGACACCCCGATGACTCAGAGACCGAAGAGTTAGTTGGGGTTTGCATCAGTCACCCAAGGTCTATCGCCACGATCTCGCCGCCAGGGCGGGCTTGGACTTTGGCCGGGTCGATGCTGGGTGCGGTGCACACGTAGAGATGGCTGCCGGTGTCGTCCAGCACGCAAGCAGTGGGTCGGCAACCGGGGAAGTTGAAGACTTGGTCCACGGTGCCACCTTCGGCAATCAGCAGCACCCGGCGGCCCATGGGGTCGGCCACCCACACCTGGCCGTCAGGAGCCAAGCAGATGCCGTCGGGCGACCCGGCGCCCAGCTCGGCGAACAGCAGCCGGTCGCCCAACGAGCCGTCGTCGTCTACCGCGAACGAGGTCAGTCGCCGACCCCAGGTCTCGGCCACGATCAGCCGACGCCGGGGAGTGATGACCATGCCGTTGGCAAAGCGCAGCCCGTCGGCGGCCACCGACACCTCTCCGGTGGGGCTCACCCGCAAAATCTGGGCGGGCTGCTCCGGGGCCCGGGCCTCTAGGTCGAAGCCATCGTTGCCGATGTAGGCGGTGCCGTCGGTGTCTACCACCATGTCGTTGATCTTGGAGTCTGAAACCGGGTTGAGATCAGCGACGGTGGTCCCGTCGGCTCGCCACAGCGTGCGGTCCAGAGTGGACACCACTAGCAGTTGGCCATCGGGGGTCCAGCCCAGCCCTGATGGGCGCCGTGGCACCTGGGCATGTTCGGCTATTTCACCGGTTTCGGGATCCCAGGAATAGACCAGGCCACCGAAGACATCGGAAAACCACAAGTGGCCGTCCCGCCAGCGGGGCGCCTCGGGGAAATAGAACCCGGAAGCGACCATCACCGGCGGGACACGGCCTATGTGGCTATTCAATTAGGACGTCGAAGCAGACACCTTGCCCTTGTAAGACGCATGGCTCAACGTAATGATCCAGATTGCCAAGACGATGGAGGTGATGAGGCTGACCGCGTTCCAGAAGTCGTTGGAATCCACTGCCGCCGCCATGAGGAGGAGCACTGCGGTAACCAACATGAAGAGTGAGGCGATGGCCTGTATGCCTCGATGAAGCCCTCCAGGCAGCAGGCGTGTTCCGCCTACGCCGGCAACTCCGATTGATGCGTAGAGCACGGGCCAAGCGATCAAGACGACTCCGAGCTTGACCGATTGCATAGCCTCCGCTAGCACCCTGCTGTCGCTGCCGATGCCGTCGTTCAGCACTCTGATCGTCATGTGGTCAAACCCCTCGATCAGGGCCATGATAAAGAGGGAGAGCATTCCCAGCAGCGTCCCGCCGCGAACCATGTCTCCCACTAGGCCTTTGTCGGTCACAAAGCTCCTCACGCTGTTGAGGCCGGTGATGACGAACATCAGACCGAAGGCGTACAAGACCGCGGAGACATGGGTGAGAACTTCGTTGTCACGCATCGCGTCAACCAGTCCGTCGATGTCGTTCCAGTCCACGCTGTCTACGACAATCCCTGGTTTCATGCCCCTGCCGACGGCGGAAATCACCCCACCAGACAAGATGTACACGCCCCCGCGTTGCATGGCATTCAATGATGACAACATGTGATACCCCCGGTTTCTCCTATCCGGCTCGATGAGCCGGTATCCGCTTCATATTGCCTGGTCTGAAACTGCATCTGATTCCTTTAGGGGGCAAGGATGCTGGTTGTGGAAAACTCCGTCGGAGCCCGACCTTCCTCTAAGACATTTCCAACGGCCAAACTCATGGTGTGACGCCGACCCTGGCAGAGTTCGCCGCTGAAGCTCGGGCGTTCTTGAACGCCAATGCCGAGCGGGCTGTGCGCGACGAGTTCACCTGGGGAGTCGGCTCCGACGAGATCACCGTTTACGCCGAGAAGAGCGCAGCGGAAGAGGAGGCCGCGGTCGTAGCTGCCCAACAGTGGCGGGCCAAAATGTGGGAGGCGGGTTTCGGGTGGATCACCGGGCCTCCGCAGTACGGCGGACGGGGCCTGGGTCCGGAGTATGAGCGGGTCTACCTCGACTTGGAGGCTGGTTACCAGGTGCCGTCGCAGTCCATGTTCGGCAGCTCGCTGGGAGTGGTGTCCCCCACCATCTTGGCCCACGGCTCTGAATGGCTGAAGGAGCGGTATCTGGCCCAGTTGCACCGGGGGGAAATCTTGGCCTGCCAGTTGCTGAGCGAGCCGGGGGCCGGGTCAGACTTGGCCTCCCTCAGCACCCGGGCCACCGCCGACGGCGAAGAGTGGGTGATCAGCGGCCAGAAAGTATGGAGCTCCCGGGCTCACTTCTCCGACATCGGCCTGTTGCTGGCCCGCACCAACCCGAACGCCCCCAAGCACCAGGGCATCACCGCTTTCATCTACCCGCTCGACACCCCAGGCACTGACGTGCGGCCGTTGCGGCAAATGACGGGCGGGGCGGAGTTCAACGAGGTCTTCTTCGACGACGCCCGCATCAGCGACCACCATCGGGTGGGCGACATCAACGCTGGCTGGTCGGTGTTCCGCACCTCGTTGCAATCCGAGCGGGCTTCGATCGGCTCGAGGGGCGCGGGCTACGGCGGCAGCGGGCTGGTGGGACTGGCCGCCCCGGAGAAAGTCGTGCAGTTGGCCCAGCACTTCGGCCTGGCCGACGACCCGGTGGTGCGCCAAGACCTGGCCCGCCTCTACATCGGGTACAGGCTGGTGGAGTGGAACGCCAACCGACGACCTCCACTGGCCCCAGCAGCGGCCAAGTACGCCACCGCCCGGCACATGAACTGGGCGGCGTCGATGATTGCCCGCCTGCTCGGACCCCGCATATGCGCCGACACCGGCGAATGGGGCACCTACTCCTGGAAGCAGTTGCTGCTTGGAGCATGCGCCATCCGCATCGGCGGCGGCACCGATGAGGTAATGAAAAACGCCGTCGGAGAAGGCGTGCTGGGTCTGCCGAAGGAACCGCGCTAGGTTTCCGCCGCTTCCAAAGCAGTTCTGTCAATCTTGGACATCGGGGTCATGGGGAAGGCTTCGGTGAGGCGGAGGTGCTCGGGGAGCTTGTAGACCGCGATGTGCTCCTGGCCGAAGGCGCGTAGCTCTTCCAGGGTGGGTGGGTCGGTGGGGTCAGCGGGGATCACCACGGCCACTCCGACGGCGCCCATCACCTCATCGGGCCGGGGCACCATGCACACACCGGCCACTTTGGGGTGCCAGGCCAGCACTTTCTCGGCCTCCACCGGGAACACCACATAGCCGCCCCGGTGATAGCCCTCGCCCCGGCGGCCCACCAGGCGCAGGCAGCCGGTGTCGTCGATCCAGCCCTGGTCTCCGGTGTAGAGCCAGCGGCCTCGCAGCGCCTCGGCGGTGGCCGCGGGATTGCGCCAGTACCCGGCCATCACCGTGGGGGACCGAAAGCACACCTCTCCCACTGTCCCGGGGGGCACGGCCAAATCGCTGTCGGGGTCGCGCACCTCCACCTTGATCCCGGGTCGAGGCCGGCCCACGGTGTAGAGCATCTCTTCCATAGGGGCGTCGATCCAGGTGAAGGTTCCAATCCCGCCGGCCTCGGTGCAGGCGTACCGCTGGGTCCAGTCGGCCCCGAACCGCCGCCGAGCCTCCTCGATCACATTGGGGGGTGAAGGGGCCCCGCCAGTGACTACGAGCTTGACGGCCGAGAAGTCGTACTGATCGAAGTCGGGGTGGCGAAGCATGAGGGCTATCTGCGGGGCCACGCCGCCCATCGCGGGCATCCGGTAACGGGATACAGCTTCCAACACCGCGGTGGCGCTCCACTTGTCGATCACGTGCAGGGTGGTGCCCACCGCGAACTGGGCTGGCACTTTGCCCATCACCCCGATGTGGGCCATCTGGGTGTTGGAGGTGATGGGGCCGCCCTCCCCCCAGCCGTTGCCGGTGTCCACCACCGCGATGTCGGCCAGGATCTGGTTGGTGAACGTGGCCCCTTTGGGCACCCCGGTGGTTCCCGAGGTGAACACCACCGCCACCGGGCGGTCGCCGTCGGGGGGCAACGGCGTCGGAGCTTCGTCGCGCACCCGGAGACCGGCGCACACCGACCCCGGCCCGTCGGCCAAAGCGACTTCGATCACGTCGATGTCGAGGGCCATCCCGTCGGCCATGGCGGCGGTGGCGATGGCCCGGTCGGCCCCAGCCACTTCGCTCACCAACACAGTGCGCTCCGGTGCCGGTAGGCGGCTGCTCACCCCCGCGGTGATGGCCCCCAGCTTGGCCAGCGCCCCGTACAGCACGACGTAGTCCACCGACGACGGCACCAGCAGGGCCACCACCTCGCCGTGGCTTACGCCTCGGCGGGCGAGGCCAGCGGCCACCTCGTCGGTTAGACGGTCGAACTGGGCGAAGCTGACCGACCAACCCTCCTCCGCCACCAGGGCCGGACGGTCCGAAAACCGCCTGCCCGACGCCCCGATGGTTTCGGCCCACATCTCCTGAGTGTGCCATTTCGGGATGACTGAGTACCCGCCATGCGGGGCGAATACGGTTGGCGGGTCCGAACAGCAAGGAGCGTGGTCATGGGCGAATTTGTGCGGATTGAGACCGGTGCGGCCGATGGGGTTGCCACCCTGCGGCTGGACCGTCCCAAGGTAAATGCTTTGAACGCGCAGGTCGTGTCCGAGCTTCACAAGGCCGCCGACGAGCTGGCCGGGCGCGGCGACATCCGAGCGGTGGTGATCTGGGGTGGGCCCAAGGTGTTTGCGGCCGGTGCCGACATCACCGAGTTCTCTGGGATGAGCACCGAAGACGCACGAGACCTGAGCCAGCGGATCAATGACGCATTCCGAGCGCTTGAGTCTCTCCCCCAAATCACCATCTGTGCCATCAACGGCTACGCCCTCGGCGGAGGCTGCGAGCTGGCCATGGCCGCCGAGTTCCGTCTGGTGGGCGAAAGCGCAGTGCTGGGCCAGCCGGAGATTCTGCTGGGCCTCATCCCCGGCGGGGGAGGCACTCAGAGGCTGAGTCGCCTGGTGGGCATAACCAAGGCCAAGGAGCTGATCTACAGCGGGCGCATGGTGAAGGCCGAAGAGGCGGTGACCATCGGACTGGCCTCAGCCCTCCATCCCGACGATGAGCTTTACGACGAAGCGGTGAAGCTGGCCGCCCGCTACGCCTCAGGTCCCGCCGCCATCACCCTGGCCAAGAAAGCCATCCTCGACGGCTACTTCCTGTCCCTCGATGATGCCCTAGAGGTGGAGGTAGAGGCCTTCGCCGCCTGCTTCGGCACCGACGACGCCCACATAGGCGTGGCCAGCTTCCTGGAGAGCGGCCCCGGCAAGGCGGAGTTCAGCGGGTCGTAGCCGGCTGTCGTCAGATAGTCGGGTTGGCGTCGGGGACGGCTAAGGCCTTCTCCTCAGGGGGTGTGGGGCCGAAGCGGCGCCAGATCCAGCCGAGAACGGCACCGATCACGATCATCAGCACTCCGATGAGGGCCATGTCCATCAGCCGACCGCCTAGGTCTCCTAACAGGGCATCGTGGATGGCCTGGGCGGCCCGGACGGTGTCGGTGTTGTCGATCAGCACGGCCAACAGCGCTCGGGTGCCGTAGATCCCCACTCCCAGGATGCCGGCCATGGCCACGATCCCGGTGCCGATGCTCCACACCACCCGAGTACGAGACGGCGATATCAACAGCGACCCGATGCCGCACAGCAAGATCAGCGTGATGGTGGATGACCGCCGGTCTTGGAGCTGGCCGAGGAACTCCCAGAACCGGTCGCCGGGTTCGGCGCGCTGGAGCACGGTCACCACGCCGGCGTCGGCTGGAGGGTTCACGCTGTCCAAAAAGGCAAGTTCCTCGTTGGCGGCGATCTCCGCCAGCATCTGATTGAAAATGGGTTCCAGGTCGACTTCGACGCTGCGGACGGGTGGGTTGGCCACCAAAGTGCCGCCCATCACGGCCAACACATCGCTGTGGGCCTGTCGAATTATCCGCTCCAGCAGCCGCGCGTTGGCCTCATCGGCGAGCAACTGGCCCACCACTGCCGGTACCTCTTGTTGGATGACCTGCTGGGCACCCGCCGAGCCGGCGGGGATCACCGGCAGATCAGCCATCTCTACCGTGGTGGCCACAAATGACGTCGAAACCACGTTGTGGACGTCCTCGTCGAGGAAGATCCCGTCGAGCTCTTCAGCGAAGCGGTCCTCGTTGAACACCACCACATCGGCGTAGGTGGTGAGCGCGGAGAATCCCGAGCCGAACACCACGATCAGCAGCAACAGCACGGCCACGGCCTCGCGTACCGTCCGGGAGGTGACGCTGCGCCAAGAGCGCACCAGTTGCTGGAAATAGTCCTCCACCGTGTTCAGTCTGCCTGATTTTTCCCACCGCCCCGAGGCAGGGGGTGGCTGAACGGGCTAGCCGAACAGCGGGGCGACCGAGGATACCTGGTACTTCTTGCCGTCCATCCCGGTGATGCCCAATTCACTGATGGCCGCGCCGAACGCGGCGATGTGGGGAGCGGTGAAGTGGGCGCCCAACGCTTCTTCGCTCTCCCAGATTTCAAAGAAGCGGATCTTGCCCGGCGCTTCCACCGAGAAGACGTATTCGATGTTGCCGTCCTCGGCCCGGGACGCGGCGGCCATCTCGGTGGCGGCTGCCATGAAGGCCTCGGTGTTCTCGGGAGCAAGGGAGCCGGTGCCGGCGATGACGATCATGGGATCTCCTCAAAGTGGTGATGAGCGGTCACAGCGTAGCCACAGGGGAACTGGGAGAAGGGATCGGGCTAGCCGAACAGTGGGGCTTCTGAGGTGATCTCGTACCTCTGTCCATCCATTCCGGACATGCCCAACTCGCCGACCGCGGCCTGGAACGCGCCGAAAGGGGGGGCGGCGAATTGAGCCATCATGGCTTCTTCGGTCTCCCAGCACTCGAAGAACCGGAAAACGCCAGGGGTTTGCATCGAGATGCAGTAGTCGATGTTGCCGTCGAGGGTGCGAGACGCTGCGGACACATCCGCGGCGGCGACCATGAATGCCTCGGAGTTCTCCGGGGGGACGGAAACTGAACCAGCGACGACGATCATGAAAGCTCCTCATGGTGTGGCAACCGGCCACAGGGTAGCCATTGGATCCGTTGGTGGACGGATCACCTGCCGACAACGATGGCCGAAGCGGTATTCACCTAGAGTGGCGGGCGGATGTTGCCGTTCGACCCCATTGGAGAGGCCCGGAAAAACTGGGAAGCCAACGATTGGCGGGCTGTTGACGCAATGTCGGCGGCCACTTCGATCACCCGCGCCAACCAGCTGGTGATAGGGAGGATCAACGAGGCTCTGGCCCCGTTCGACCTGACATTTTCTCGCTTCGAAGCGCTGGCCTTGCTTCAGTTCTCTCGCGCTGGGCAAGATGGGCAACCGGCTCATGGTCCATCCCACCAGCGTCACCAATGCCATCGATCGATTGGAGCGAGACGGGCTGGTTCGCAGGGTGCCCCACTCAGAGGACCGCCGAACCGTTTTGGCCGAGATCACCGATGAGGGGCGCCGAGTGGTGATCAAGGCGGCCGATGCCCTGGCCGACATCGAGTTCGGCTTGGCCGGTCTGTCGGCCGACACCTTGGGCGCTTTGGACGACGCCATCCGCACACTCCGCCGCGATGCGGGAGATTTTGAGGACTAGAACCGCCATGGCTGCTTTGGATATCCGCCCGCTGACCTTGGACATAGGTGCGGAGATCCACGGGGTTGACTTGCGCGAAGAGCTCGACGACGACACCGTGGCCGCTATCCGCCAGGCCTTGCTCGACCACTTGGTGGTGTTCTTCCGCGACCAGGCCATCACCCCCGATCAGCACTTGGCCTTCGCCCAGCGGTTCGGCCCCATCAACGTGGCACCGTTCGGTCCCAAGCTGGACTCCCACCCGGAGATCACCGTGCTCGACCAGGTCGCCCCGGTGGGGGGATTGGCCGCACGGTGGCACAGCGACAACACCTACATGCCCAAACCACCACTCGGCACCATCCTGAGGGCGGTGGAGATGCCCGATGTGGGGGGCGACACTTGCTTCGCCAACATGTACAAGGCCTATGAACAGCTGTCTGAGCCGATGCGGACGCTTGTCGACGGGCTGGAGGCAGCTCACGACCTCACCTATACCCTCACCCGGGCCATCGACGAAGGTCTGGCCAAGGAGCACCTCGACGCGATGCAGGCCAAATACCCGGAGTTGATCCGTCCGGTTGTGCGGGTACACCCGGAAACGGGGCGGAAGGCCCTGTTCGTGAACAGCAACTTCACTTCCCGCCTGGTGGGGGTATCCGAAGCCGAGAACATCGTTCTGTTGCCGTTCTTGTTGAACCACGTGCGCTCCCCCGAGTTCCAGTGCCGCTTCCGGTGGGGCACCGACTCCATCGCCTTCTGGGACAACCGGTCCGTCCAGCACTTCGCCGTCCCCGACTACATCGAGCGCCGCCTCATGCACCGGGTCACGGTGGAGGAGTGGGACTAGGCGTTCAGCGTCAGATGGTGAAGGCGCCGTCGATGTCCAGCTTCTGGCCGCTGATGTAGTTGGCGGCGTCGGAGGCGAGGAAACAGGCGGCCTCGGCGATGTCCACCGCCTTGCCGAAGCGGCCCAGGGGAATGTTGGTGCGGGCCACCTCCAGCGCCCGGTCGTCCAAATCACCGTCGGCCATGAGCCGGGCGGCCATGCCGTCTTCCAGCATTCCCGGCCCCACGCAGTTGGACCGCACCCCGAAGCGGCCCTCTTCCACGGCCACGGCCCGCATGAGCGACTCCACTGCGCCCTTGGGGATCGACGACAGGGCATCGCGCTTGGGGAACACGGTGGTGGCCGCGGTGGTTACGTACACGATGCTGCCGCCCGCGGCCCGCAGATGGGGGAGCACTGCGGCGGTCAAGTTGAACGCGCCGATCACATCGGCTTCGATCTGGTTGGCGAACAGGGCGGGATCGGTCTGCGACAGGTACATCTGGGGCACGTGGGGGCCGGCTGCGCTCACTGCGGTGTGCAGCCCCCCCAGCCTCTCGGCTGCCTCGTCGGCGAATGCCTGCATCGCCTCGGGGTCCTCTAGCGCGGGGTTTCCCATGTGGGTATCCACTCCGGCGGCCCGCACCGCGGCAGCCACCTCTTCGGCCGCCTCGGCGTTGGACCGGTAGGTGAGTGCCACCGGGCTGCCCCGCTGGGCCAGCATCACGGATATGGCTGCGCCGATGCCCCCGCTGCCCCCGGTGACCAGCGCCCCGCCAGACCGGCCAGAGAAATCGTTCACATGCGGAACCCTACCGGCCATTCCAGCCGACGCTACGCTTGTAGAACAGCTCGTTCATACGGTTACAGTGCCCTATGACCTGCTGGTTGCTGTGGCGCACTCAGCTCCCGAATTTCTAGTTGGGTAGGGAATGCAAGTCCCGATTTCAAAGCAACTGAGGCAATTCCACAAGCTGTCCGCCGGGATGAAGGACGCGTACCGCGGTTCAGATGCCCGCAGCCTGGTAAAGCAATTCAACGGATGGATGGACAGAGCGTCATCGGGTGATGCCGACACGACTGACTACGACCACGCCAAGACCGTCACGGATTACTACGACCTTTGCACCGAGATCATGGTGTTCGGTTGGGGTGAATCGCTCCATTTCGCGCCGCTGTCGCCCCAGGAGAGCCTGGAGGAATCCAAGCTCCGACATCAGCGTCTGATGATCTCCAAGCTGGAACTGCAAGAAGGCATGGATGTGATCGATGTCGGCTGTGGGATCGGCGGCCCAATGCGCCAGGTCATCCGCGACACCGGTGTCAAGGTTGTCGGGGTCAACAGAAGCGAGTACCAGTTGGAGAAGGCGAAGTCGTTGATTGCTGCGGCGGAGCTCGACCACATGGTTGAGTACCTATCGTGCAGTTTCATGGACATGGGCACCGTCGCCGACAACACCTTCGACCGGGGATACGCGATTGAGTCGACATGCCATGCACCGGACAAGGAGGGCGCATTTGCCGAGATCTTCCGTGTGCTGAAGCCCGGAGCCCTCTTGTGGGGTCAGGAAATGTGCATGACTGACGAGTTCGATCCTGACGACGACCGGCACCGGGCTGTCAAGGAAGAGCTCAAGCACGGCATAGCGCTCAATGACATCGCGACTACGGACGAGGTGAACAAAGCCCTCGCCGCGGTGGGATTTCAAATACTTGAGGCAGAGGACCACGCCGTTGGCGAGGATGATATGACCACTCCGTGGTATCAGCCGATGGCCAGTCAACGCAATACTCTGGGCAATGCCCTGCGCAGGACACCGCTAGGCCGCAAGGCGCTCTTCGGGGCAACAAGAGTGGCCGAGGTGATCGGAGTATTCCCCAAGGGTGCCGCGGATGTAATCAAGCTGATGGACCGTACGGCCAACGCCTATGTAGCTGGAGGCAAGGCCGGCATCTTCACGCCGCTGTACTGTTTTTTGGTCCGAAAACCCCTGTGAGCGGCGCACTGCTCGCGCCATTGACCGCCCGCTAGTTCCAGGTAACGTCCAAGGGCAGGTGCTCGTGGCGGCGGATGAACATGCTCTTTTCCCAGCGGGGAGGATCGTCGCTGGCCAGGGAGAACCATGAGGTCTCCTGGAGCAGCCGCTCCAACGAGCAGAAGGTCTCCAAGCGGGCTAGTGGAGCGCCCACGCAGTGGTGAATGCCCCGGCCGAAGGACAAGTGGCTGCGGGGTATGCGACGGTCCAGAACTACCTCGTCGGGGCGGTCGTGTTCTGCGGGATCGCGGTTGGCCGAAGACCAAAGCAAGAACGCGGTGGTGCCGGCGGGGAGGGTGACGCCTCCCAATTCGCAATCGCGCTTGACCTGGCGGTAGTGGCCTCGGAACGGTGACTCCAGTCGCACGGCCTCCTCGATGAAGTTCTCGATGAGGCTGTGGTCGGCACGGATTTGCTCTTGCAGAGCGGAATCGGCGGCCAGCATTCGCACCGCGTTGCCGATCAGCGATGCAGTGGATTCGCCGCCTGCGCCGAGAAGTACCGTGAGAGTGCCGATGGCTTCGCCTCTATTCAGATCGCCGCTTGCCACTGCCTTGGCGCACACCCCGACTAGGTCGTCACCCGGGTCGTTGCCGGCTTCGGCGAGCTTGGCGTACAAGAAGCGGCTCGCATCGGAGTTTTCTTGGGAGATGGCGTTCATGGCTTTCGGGGTGTGGAAGCCAGCCAGCAGCAGGCCGCCGTGGAGAGCCCACCTCATGACATTGGGCCAGTCCTCGTCGGGCAGCCCGATCAATCGCCCAATTACCCGAGCGGGAACGGGATGAGCCACGGTGTTGGCCCACTCCACCCTGGTGCCTTGAGATCGGGCATTTTCGAACTGCTCGCCGATAAAAGCCTCGATCTCGGGTCGCATGGCTTCCATGCGACGAGCCACCAGCTCGGGGAAAACCACGCTGCGATGCATAGTGTGCTCGGGCGGGTCGGCGGTGGCCAGGGTGGTGGTTCCCTCGCCGAACTCCTCGGTGCGAAACAGCATGGGATTGCCGTCTTCGCCGGTGGCCAGCAACACATCGAGGTGGCTGGAGAAGTCGTCGATCCGGCGAAGGGCGTCCACGATGAGGCCGTGGGAGGCCACGAAAGCCATTTCGAGCCCTGGCACAAGCCACACCGGGTGCTCTCGGCGCAACTGCTCGAAAAATGAGTAGGGATCGGCCCAGACATCGGGATCGATGACTGTCCGAGCCTCCAATGGGGCGGTGGATGGGGCAGCCGAGCTCATGGCAAATGTTGACACAATCCCGGCCGAGGTGCAGGTCCGCTTCGGCTGACTGACCGTTGATTTGGGAGTGTGGGGCTATGACTGAGTTCTTCTATGAGCAAGACGCTGATCTCGCTGCCCTAGAGGGTCAGCAGGTTGCGGTGGTGGGCTACGGCAACCAGGGCCGGCCCTGGGCGCTGAACCTGCGGGACTCCGGCGTGTCGGTGTCGGTGCATGTGCGGGCCGATGAGAGCCGGGAGCAGGCTATCGCCGACGGGTTCGAGGCCGGGGAGATCGCTGATGCCTCGGCAGCCGACGTGGTGTGCGTGCTGGTGCCTGATGACGCCATTCCCCATCTGGGGCTGACCGGCCGACCCGAGGCGCTCACCGTCGTGGCCAGCGGCTATACCCTGGCCTTCGACCGGTTCGCTCCCGACGGCGACATCGCCATGGTCGCCCCCCGGATGCTGGGCCCCGAAGTGCGGCGCTGCTATGAGGAAGGGGTCGGATTCATCACTGCGGTGGGCGTGCACCATGACGCCACCGGAACCGCTCAGGCCCGGACGCTGGCCGTGGCCCAGGCCATTGGCGGGCTGAGGCAAGGGGCCATCGCCATGACCCCCCAACAGGAGGCGGTGCTGGACTTGGCGGTGGAGCAGTTGCTGTCGCCGGTGCTGACCCATGTAAACACGGCATTTGTGTTGGTGATGCTGGAGCTGGGCATCCCGCTGGAGGCGATCACCACCGAGCTGTTCTATTCCGGGGAGGTGGAGAGAAATTACCGGCTGTTGCGGGAGACCGGCTTTGTGGCCCAACTCGACCACCACTCCCCGGCCAGCCAGTACGGCCAGCTCTCCCGACGGGGCCGGTTCGACCAGGTGGACGTGGCAGCCACAATGCGAGAGCTGGCCGACGACATCACCTCGGGCCGATTCGCCGACGAGTGGGACGCCGAGGCGGCCGCCGGGGCGCCCCGGTTGGCCGAACTGCGCGACCAGCATGCCGGAGAGCTCATCAAAGCCGTCGAGGACGATCTGCGAGCCAAGCTCGGCCCCAATGCCGGCCCTCCGTCCAGGGGGTGAGCACCGGATCTGCACACGCTGAGCGGCGCCAGCGGTTTCAGGATTGGTCCAACTATCGCTGGGCGGTGCTCGGGCTCACCATGGCCGGCATCGCCTCGATCAGTTTCCCGATCACGGTGCTGTCGGCATCGCTGCCCGAGATCGCCATAGATCTCGGAACGTCTGAGAGCGCAGTGAGCTGGGTGCAGACGGCTCCATTGATCGCGATGGCGGTGGGCACTCCCATTGCCGGAAAGGTCGGCGACCTATACGGGCACCGGAGGCTGTATCTGTGGGGCTATGCGATGGCCACTGGCTTCGCGGTGCTGACCGGGTTGTCGTGGAATGTGGGTTCGCTGGTGGCGATGCGGACCCTGGGCCAGTTCATCGGGGCGGCCACGCTCCCGGCATCGATGGCCATCATCATGACGGTGTTCGCCCGGCGAGAACGGGCGGTGGCATTGGGCTACTGGTCGGCGGTCACCGCCTTGTCACCGGCTATAGGTGTGGCCTTTGGCGGGTTCATGGTGGATGCCTTCGGCTGGCGGACCATCTTCTACATCCAGTCGGTGCCGTCTCTGCTCGCATTGCTGGCCGCAATCCCACTCTTGCCCGAAACCGCTCGCAAGCCCGAGGTGCGCTTCGACGTCAGCGGTGCCGCCAGTTTGGGCGTGGCGGTGGCCGGCCTGCTCATGGCCATCAACCGGGGTCCAGAATGGGGCTGGACTCACCCTCTGGTGTTGGCCGGGCTGGTGGTCGGACCTCTGGCCATCGCGATGTTCGCCGCCGTCGAGCGCAGGACTGTCGACCCGCTATTCCCCCTTGATTTCCTGCACCGCCGCGGGTTCGTGGTCCCCAATCTGGTCACTTTCCTCGGCCACATGGCCTACATGGGCACGCTCGTCGTGGCCCCGTTCATGCTGGAGGGGGCGTTCGGCATCACCGAGGTCAGCCGCATCTCGGCGGCTCTCATTGCCCGACCGGTGGGGTTCAGCGTGGGGGCATGGTACGCCGGGCGGGTGGAATCCCGAATCGGGGGGCGGACGATCATGACGGCTGGGGCGATCATCATGTCGGTGGCTCTGGCCGGAACCGGGGTATCCATTCTGGCCGGCTGGCTGGCCGCGGTGATCGTGCTGCTGTTCGTGGCCGGGGTGGGCCAAGGGACTATCAGGCCTGCGGCGGTAGCCGGGGTGGCCAACTCGGTGGACGACGCCGATCTGGGAGTAGCCTCAGGTTCGTTGCAGATGATTGGTCACATCGGGGCGGCCACCGGCATCACCATCATGATCACCGTGATGGGCTCGAGCGATTCCCCGGAGCGTTTCTTCGCCATCTTCGTGCTGGCCGCGGCCATAGCATCGGTGTCTGCCTTCTCCGCCCGGTGGTCGCCGGGTTCGCGGACCTCTAGGTCAGCGGGGGCAGGTCGCCGAAGTCGATGGTGAAGGGCAGATCGGGCTCAGGCTCGTCGTCTTCCTGCTGGATCTCCACTCGAGTCTTCTCCGGCTCCAAGATCTCGCCCAAAGCCACCATGGCTGCGCCGATAGCTGAACCGGCCGAGGTTCCGGCGGCTTTGCGCATAATCCCATCTGGCGGCTGGTAGTCCCGGGGATCACTCCACTGGAACTCCAAATCCTCGGCATCAGCGCTCTCTTGCTGGGACCCCGCCTCCAGATCCTCGGTTTCGGACGGCTCGGGCATCGTTCCAGTCTACCGGCCTATGCCGTGGCTGCTTCGGGGAGGGCGCCGCTCAGGATCTCGTAGGCCACCCGCTCGGCCTTGAACCGGGCCCGGCCGCCGGTAAGCGACCGCAGCTCAATGGCATAGCGCACCAACTCGGCCTCGGGAACGATGGCGTGTATTACCTGCTCGCCCCACGGTCCGGCATCAGTGCCCTGCACTTGGCCTCGGCGAGACGACAAGTCGCCCATCACGTCGCCCTGATATTCGGGGGCAACGGTGATCTCCACCCTGGCCATTGGTTCCAGCACCACCGGGTTGGCTTGGGCGAAGGCGGCGTTGAAGGCCAGCTTGCCGGCCATGTTGAAGCTGAACTCCGAGGAGTCCACCGAGTGGTGCTTGCCGTCGTACACCGTGGCTTTGACGTCCACGATGGGGAAGCCCAATTCCCCCCCATCGGCCATGGCGTCGCGGATGCCCGCCTCTACGGCGGGGATGTACGACCGGGGGATGGCGCCGCCGCTGACAGCATCCACATATTCGAAGCCGCTTCCCCGGGGAAGGGGCTCGATGCGCACATAGGCCACTCCGAACTGGCCGTGCCCGCCCGATTGCTTCTTGTGCTTGCCCTCGGCGTCGCCGTTGCCGGTGACGGTCTGGCGATAGGGGACCCGCAAGTCCTCGGTCTCCACCTCGATGCCCATGCGGTCGAGGCGGGCAATGGCCAGCCGTAGATGGGCTTCGCCGAGGCCCCATAGCAGGGTTTGGTGGGTCTCCTCGCTGCGCTCCAAGTGCAGGGACGGGTCTTCGTCGGTCAGCCTTCGCAATCCTGTGCCCAGCTTGTCTTCTGCGGCCCGAGTCTTGGGCAACAGGCCGTAGGCCAATATCGGTTCGGGCCAGGGCTCAAGCTGGACCATGGCCCGTCCGGCGTTGGTGAGGGTATCGCCGGTGCGGGTCTGCTGAAGCTTGGTGACCCCGCCGATGTCTCCGGCAGAAATGGAATCGACGTCTTGCTGCTTGCCTCCTACCAGGCTGACGAGGCCCCGCAACCGCTCGTTGTCGCCGGATGTGGAATTGGTGAGGTTGTCGTCTCGGCGGATGGTGCCCGACAACACCCGGAACAGCGAAATCTGGCCCACATAGTCGTCGCTGATGGTCTTGAACACGCAGGCCAGCTGGTCGCCGTTGGGATCGCAAGCCGGTTCAGAGTCGATGTCGCTCATGGTCACGGTCATGGCACGGGTGGTGGGGGGAGGTCCGATCTCCACCAGGAAATTGGCCAGTCGGTCCACCGCGATGGGGCCGGTGGCCGAGCCGCATACCACGGGGAACACCGACCCGTCGGCCACGCCGCGGCTGAGCACCTCTTCTAGCTCCGCAGGGCTGGGGACATTGCCGTCCAGATATTGCTCCAGCATGTCGTCGTCGGCCACCACAATGCCCTCAACCAATTGCTCGTGGACTTCGGCCTCTTGGTCCTCCATCTCCGTGGGGATCTCGGCTTCCTCCGCGGAGCCGCTGTCGTAGATGTAGGCCTTGTCGGTGAGCAGGTCGGCAATGCCGTGGAATTCGGGGCCCGAGCCGATGGGCAGCTCCAGCGGGGCAACGCCGGCACCGAACGCGTCTTGCAGCTCGGTGAGAACGTTCTCAAAGCTGGCGTGCTCCCGGTCGAGCTTGTTCACGAACACGATGCGGGGCAGCCCGGCGTCGGCGGCTTGACGCCAGATGGCAGTGGCCCGGTGGTCCACGCCGCTGGACGCGTCGATCACAAAGACCAGCAAGTCGGCCACCTGGAGAGCAGCGTGCAGCTCGCCGGCAAAGTCGGGTGCGCCGGGGGTGTCGAGCAGGTTGATCTTGTGGCCATGCCATTCGAAGCTGGCCAGGGCGAGCGACTGGCTATGGGCGGCGGTCTTCTCCTCGGGGCTGAAGTCGCACACTGTGGTGCCTTCCTCCACCCGGCCGGTGCGGTCGATGATGCCGGCCCGGTACAGCAGCGCCTCCGCCAGTGTCGTCTTTCCCGACCCCTGCGACCCCACCAGCGCGACGTTGCGGATCTTCTCCGGTGCGACAGCCATCAATATCCCCCTATGGACTCTGGTTTCATACCTCGGTAGGCCGCTGAGCCTACCGCCAACCGCGGGTTCGGTCCCATAGGGAGGGTTGGATGGCCGGAGTCAGCCCTTGGCGGTGGTCAGGAGTTGGCGCATCCGTTGGGGAGGTAGGTGTTGCTCGGTGACGCCGATACCCAGGTGGCGGACGGCATCGGCCACTGCGTTGGTAATGGCGGCGGGGGCGCCGATGAGGCCGCCTTCGCCCACTCCCCGCCAGTCGGCATCGTGCAGGGGCTCGACTTCCAGGTGCTCTACTTCGATCACGGGTATCTCGGCGGCTGAGGGCACCAGGTAATCGGCCAGCGAGGATGTGAGCAGGTTGCCGTCATGGTCGTAGAAGTGGCGTTCGAACAGCACCGCCGCGATGCCCTGGGCCACCCCACCTTGGATCTGGCCGTCCACGATGTCGGGGTGAATAATCTCTCCGCAGTCCTCCACCACCACGTAGCGGGGAATGGCGATCTCCCCGGTTTCCACATCGATCTCCACCCAGCAGCAGTGGGTGGCCGATGCCCATCCGCCCGGCGGCGTCCGGTACTCCACCGTTGCCTCGATGCCCTGGTCCATGCCGTCGGGCAAAGAAGACGGCGCGAACCAGGCCTGCTGGGCGATGCCGGCCAGGGGGACGGAGCGGCCGGGTGTTCCCCGCACCGAGATGTTGCCGTCGACGATCTCCAAGTCGGCGGGATTGGCCTCCAGACGCTCGGCGGCAATGGCCAGCACCTTTTGCTTGACCTCGGCGGCGGCCGCCCGGGCCGCGCCGGCGCCCATCATCGAGGCCCGGCTGCCGCCGGTGCCCAGCACGGTGAACGGGGTGGAATCGGTGTCGCCGAACACGATCCGCACCCGGTCGAGGCCCACCCCCAGCTCGTCGGCGGCCACTTGGGCGATGGTGGTCTCGTGGCCTTGTCCGTGGGGCGACTGGGAGCTGGAGATGGTCAAGTCGCCCGTTGGCTCAAGGCGGGCCGACGCCAGTTCTCCCCGCAGGTCGAAACCGGCCGACTGGGCGAAGTCGGGCGGACCGGGGGCGATCTCGATGAAGGTAGCGAAACCCAGGCCCAGTAGCCGTCCATCAGCTCGGGCCGCGGCTTGCTCAGCGGCGAAGCCCTCCAAGTCCATCATCTCTACGGCCCGGTCCAGCGTCTGGCGGGCGGTAATGCCCGACACGGTGGGGCCGGTGATCATCTTGGTGGGCTGATCCTCGTCGATGAGGTTGCGACGGCGGATCTCCACCCGGTCGAGGCCCAGCTCGGCGGCAATCTCGTCCAGCATCCTCTCCCGCACCCAGGTCTCCGCCGCCCACGGCCCCCGGTAGGCGATGTAGCTGCACTTGTTGGTGGCCACCACCCGGCCCCGGAATGCATACGCCTCCAGTCGGTAGGCGTTGGGGATGAGCATCTTCACCAGGTTGCAGAACAGCGACGACGGATAGGGCGGCATGGGATATGCCCCCTGGTCCATGGTCATGTCGGCTCGGATGCCCAGCAGGGTGCCGTCGCTCGTTAAGGCGACCTCCACGATGAGGTCCTCCTCGCGGCCATGTCCGGCCATCTGGAGGTTCTCGGTCCGGTCTTCGGCCCACTGCACGGTGCCGCCCAACAACACGGCGGCCGCGGCAGTGCAGATCGTCTCTCGCCCCACCTGGCCCTTGGAGCCCAACCCCCCGCCGATGTCGCCGGTGCGCACCCGGATGCTGCCGAAGGGCAGGCCCAGCAGATTGGCCAGGTTCAGCTTCACCGCATGGGGGCGTTTGGTAGCTATCTGTAGGTCGAGTTGGCCGTCAGAGGGGCTGAACGACGCCACCATCACCCGGCCTTCGAGGGGAGCATGGCCGAAGCGATGCTGGGTGAAAGTTCGGGTGAACACATGGTCGGCTTGGGCAAGGGTCTCGTCGATGTCGGCGCCCCACGACTGCTCGGTCTCGTACACCACGTTTGTGCCCAGCTCCTCGAACAGCAGCGGAGCGCCGTCGGTGGCGGCCTGGTGCATGTCCACCACTGCGGGCCGGGGGCGGAAGTCCACCCCGACCGCGGCTGCGCCGTCGGCCGCCGCGGCCCTGGTTCGGCCAACCACCACTGCGATGGGCTCGCCTACAGTGCGAACCCGGTCGCGGGCCAGCGCGGTAAAGGGCGTTACGGCCAGCTCGGGGGGGCCGGCGACGGCGATAGGGGCCACCACCCCCTCAAAGTGGTCGGCCGTGAGCACCGCCACCACGCCGGGGGTGTTCTCTGCCGCCTCGATGTCGATGCCCAGGATGTCGGCGTGTCCCACCGGGCTGCGCACGAAGGCGATGTGAAGAAGGTCGGGGTGGCGGATGTTGCCCACGAAGCGGCCTTCGCCGCGCAGCAGACGAGGTCCTTCGACACGGTCAACGCTCTGGCCGGTCAAACGGGCCGTCATTCGGCTTCTTCGTCGTCCTCTGCGGGCTCAGGTGGCTTGGGGATGTCGATCAGGCTGGTGCGGTACCACACGCCCTCGTCGAGGTCGGCGGACAGGTAGGCGACGTCGGGGGAGACGTCGTCGCCATCGGCGTTGCGGAATCCCAGTTCAATCCGGCCGTCGGCCAGGCGGCGGGCCCGGATCTGGCCGATGGAGACGCCGTCGAGCTCAACATCCTGGGTGGAGTACCACATGCCGACCGTCGTGTCGGAGGGCAGGTAGCGCCTCTCGGGCAGAATCTCGAAACCACTGAAGAGTTCCACACCGTGCTCGATGCGGCCGTCCTCGCCGAGGCGGGCCAGGATGCGCAGGCGGTGGGTCGGATCCTCTTCCTCCTCCGGCTCCGGATCAGGAAGCGACTCGGGTTCGATCGATGCCAGCAGCTCCTCGTTGTGGTCGAGGCCCAGGCGCTCGAGGAACCGGGAGTTGGCAGCATCCACGTTCTCGATAGCGCACAGCGCATTGTCGATCGCAACGCTGTAGGCGAACAGGGCGGCCCTCAATTCGGCATCGAGTTCCACCAGCGCATCGGCGTCTTCGATGCCGGCAAGCGCCAGCGGGTCGTTCAGCGGGTCTTCGCCGGTGTAGCAGCTCGGCTGGGCGGACAGCATGGCCTGGACTTCTGGATCATCCCAGCCCAACTCGGCAGTGCGGGCCGAGGCCACGAACTCTCCAGCCGACACTATCGGGGCGATGACGTGTTCGACGTAGGCCAACTGGGCGTGGACGGACGATGCCTCTTCGAATGACAACGCTCCGCCGCTGCCGACCTGCTCCAAGAGCGCGCGCCAAGACTCGGCCAGAGATGCATAGGTCCCTGATGCCCCGTCGACCAGGGTGAGCACAAGATCCTCGACGGCTACCGGGCTGATCGCCTCCCCGGCGGCCAAGGTTTCGAACAGTCCTGAAGCTTGGACCAGAGCCTGGTACCGCGGCGCAGCCGTCTGGAGGAGCCCGCTCGATGAGGGGCCCGCCACCGTGACCGAAGCCGGGTCATCCGCTTCTGGCAGTCCCGCGATCGCCGGTCGGTCGAAGATGCCGTCGAGCAGTTGGGTGCGAACCCCAGCTGCGTACTGGGCCTTCTCCTCAGTCTCGAGGTCGATTTCAGCTTCGGGGTCGTCCACAGAAGTAACCGTGGTGACCACCGTTCCCTCTTCGATCTCCTCTTCCTCTTCTTCGCCTTGAACCACCTCGGCGAGCGCGGCCGACACCGAGTAGACCATGCCGTCCACTTCCACCAGCACGGGGTCGTAGGTCGGATGGCTCAGCACCATGAGGTCGTGCCAGAGGCCGTGGAATCCGAGCTCATCCTCGTTGCCGTCGAACGCTATGACCGCGGTGAACACCCATGTAGGACCAGGACTGCGGAATGTCACCGAGTGCGGGGCCACTTGCGACGACGCCGCGCTTGTTGTGCTGGCTGTCTCCTCGTTGGTGTGATACGAGGCGCCGGCAGGCCAGAGACGAGACAACAATGGTCCGGAGCGGTCGTACACCCGGGGGCCGATTGCATACGAGATGGCGTAGCTGGCCTGGTCAGGGAAGTCGTCACCGCCCACGTTGCCGATGCGGAAATTCACCGGCAGGGGATCGCCGACCACCACCTGAGTGGGGATGTCGATCTCTTCGATCTTCAGCAGGGGACTGGTTTGATATGCCTCCTCCTCCACGATGGTGAGGGTGAGGGTGAAATCGATCAGCGGGCCCTGAAGGTCTCTGGTCCGGAAGGTGGTTGCCTCGATCCCGTAGACATCAGGCGGAAGGTACTGCTCGATGCGGGAGTTGCGGGTGCCGCCGGCGTCATCGTTGTGGGCGACTTGGCCGGGAACCACCGACCGCAGGGCGACGATCGGCGCCACGATGAGCACGGGATCGCCAACCTCGGATGTCAGATCGACGCGCACCCTTGCCCCTTCTGGCAGGGTGAACACGAAGTAGTTGGAGGGGTGTCCGGTAAGGAAGATCGACTGGCAGGACTCGGGGGTCCAAAGGCCCGTCACCTCGATGTCCTGGTCGGGCGTCAAAGCGCCCAGAACTTGCGGATCGCAGGTGGCGACCTGCGTGACGACAACCTCGAAATCAGCCGCCCCCCGGACCCGGCCCGCGGTGGTGGTGGCCTCGACAAGGTAGACGCCTGCCTGTAGCTCCCTTTCGATGCGAGCGTCGAGGGCTCCCACGCCGCCATCATCATCCTCGGTTATCCGGTTCCCCTCCTCGTTGAGCAGGTAGACGTAGGAATCGGCATCGGGGGACGTCAAGTCGACTCTGATTCGCCCGGTCTCAGCGATCTCGAACCGGTAGGTGTGAGCGTCGCTGTTGCTACGGAATCGCGAATCGCAGTCTTCGGTACTCCAGCGACCGCTCGCCTCCAACGAACTGCCCGGAGTGCTGTCCAGCATGCCCAGATCGACGGTCACACAGCTCGGCTCTTCTTGGGTGGTTACCTCTTCGCTGATCACGACCGGCTCTTGGGCTGAGGCCGCTCCAGCGCCGCCAAAGGCCAGTATCCCGGCCAATAGGGCGACGACCACCCCAGCCGTTGACGCCTTCCGCATTGTCCTCTTTGCTCGTTTCACCCCGTACTCCTCATCAGCTGGTCGTCATAGTGACATTCTTCGTTTGAGACGCGATGGCAAGACTATGCAGTCTCAATGCAGCCAAACTACCTCAACAGTTTGTCGATTCCGGTCGTATCTCCGTGCAAACCGATTCTGCAACCGGAAGGCATTGCCTGCGGCAGCCTCTACACTTCGAGGCATGGCCTTGTTCGGGATGAAGAAGTCGTTGATGGTGGAGCCGGCTGATGCGCTGCCCGGTCGGGACGAAGAGATGCCGGTGCCGGAACTCCACTTCGTGAACGGCAATCCGCTGAAGCCGCCTTTCCCTGACGGGATGCAGCAGATCGTGGTGGGCATGGGCTGCTTCTGGGGGGCGGAGCGGGTGTTCTGGCAGGCACCGGGCGTGTTCACCACCGCGGTGGGCTACGCCGCAGGATTCACCCCCAACCCCTCCTACCAGGAGGTCTGTTCTGGCTTCACCGGGCACAACGAAGTGGTGCTGGCCGTGTTCGACCCTGAGGCCACCAGCTACGAGCAGATGCTGGCGCTGTTCTGGGAGAACCACGACCCCACCCAGGGAATGCGCCAGGGCAACGACGTGGGCACCCAGTACCGCTCCGGCATCTATTGCTTCGACGACGACCAGAAGGTGGCCGCCGAGGCGAGCCGGGAGCAGTTCGGCGCTCGGCTGCAAGACGCCGGCTACGGAGAGATAACCACCGAGATCATCGCCGCCCCGCCCTTCTACTACGCCGAGGACTACCACCAGCAGTACTTGGCCAAAGTCCCCAACGGCTACTGCGGCCTAGGCGGCACCGGCGTGTCCTGCCCCGTCGGTGTGACGACTGACTGAATTCTGCTCGCGTCTACTCTAAATTATTTAGAGTAGATTTAGAGTAGCTCCAAAACCCCTGGAAGATCGACTAAACCTTGGTTGAGAGCGTTTAGCCCTGATTTGTCGTCTCCGGGTCTTCTCCGGGCCGCTGGGTGGTCCTCAGCGGCTCGCCGCCCGCGGTGGAGCAGATCATCGGGTGGAGCCCGTAGCCGCCATTGTAATGAGGCGCTGCACCCCAATTACATAAGCCCACGCTACGTGTCGTACAATCTGGTGCAGCTATGTCTGTCCCCCCCCCCCCCCCCCACTCCCCCCCCTTCCTCTGGCGGGCGGCACCACCCGCCACACCGTCACCCGCGCCCCCCCCCGCCCCCGGAATCTGCGTTCTGGTCTCTGGGGGAGGTCCGGCCTGATGCCGGCTTCCCTCGGCCGCTCCCCGCGCGGCGCTGAGCCGCGTCTCGGTCGTCACCGCTTTCGCCGGCTCTCCCCCCTCTTGGCCCTCGCGCTGGTGGGTGCGTTGTTGATGGTCGATGCGCCGCCTGTGGGGGCCACCCACAAGCTGGCTACCCCCACGAACGTGCAGGCGACTGCGGGCAACGGGCAGGTGTCATTGAGCGTCGACGCCGTGACGAATGCCACCCAGTACCGGTGGCAATACGGCACTCATCCCAGCGGCACCACGGCGACAGCGGCCCGCGGCCGAACCACCACCATTAGCAGCCTGTCCAACGGCCAAGTCTACCGGGTCCGGGTCTCGGCAAGAGCCATAGCGTCCGGCGTCCTGACTCATCAGGACAGCGATTGGTCGGATTGGGTGACGTTCACTCCTCGTGTGCCGTTGAACGCTCCGACGGGTCTTTCGGTGTCGGCTGGGAATGCGGCGTTGTCGTTGTCGTGGACGGCGTCGACTTCGTCTGGGGTGACGGGCTATG
>MPNQ01000049.1 GCA_002239105.1 marine group bacterium Sva0996 bin134
GTCGGCCAGGTAGTCGGCCACCGAGGCGATGAGCCCGCCCCCGTAGCCCGGATACCACACGAACGACTCCTCGGAGGCGGCCCGGGCCTTCTCGTTGGTCTCGTTGCAGTGCACCATGGTGAAGGTGGCGGCCCGCTCGTTGCGGAACTTGCCCACCGGCTGGTCGCAGTCGGCCTGGCCCTTGCGGTAGGTCTCGATGCGCTCGGCCAAGTCCTCAGGCGGCGAGCCCACCGTGAACGAGCACAGACCGATGCCCCGCTTGCCGATCTCGTAGTGGCCGGGCACCGAGCTGGTGGCCCCCCAGATGGGCGGGTGCGGGTCTTGGCGGGGCTTGGGCAGCACCCGGCGCTTGGGCATCGACCAGTATTCGCCCTCGAACTCGTACTCGTCGTTGGTCCAGCAGCCCACGATGTGGCGCAGGGCCTCGTCCCACTGGGCCCGGGTCTCGTTGGGGTGGATACCGAAGCCCTCCAACTCGGCCCGGGTGGACGAGCGGCCGGTGCCGAACTCCACCCGCCCGTTGCTGATCAGATCCAGCACCGCCACCGACTCAGCGGTGCGCACCGGGTGGTTGTAGGGCTTGGGCAGCAGCCGCACGCCATAGCCCAGCCGCATGTTCTCGGTGAGGGCCGCGATGTGGCCATAGAGCACCTCGGGGTTGGAGCAGTGGGAGTACTCCTCCAAGAAGTGGTGCTCCACCGTCCAGAACGAGTGGAAGCCCATCTTGTCGCCTAAAACGGCCTGCTCGATGGTGTTCTGGTAGGCGTTGTACTCGCTGTCGCGATTCCAGGGCCGGGCCACCGGAATCTCGTAGAACATCGCAAACTCCATGCCATTCCCCTTGTGTGTGCGGCGGTGAGTTGTCGGGGCAGATGGTAAACGGCGCGACCAGAGGGCTGCGTATACGGACAACTAGGGTGCGGCCATGGCACTAGATCCGACCGCCAAAGCCGTCATGGACATGATGGAAGACAACGGGGTGAGCTTCAAGGGCATCTCCTCGATGACCGCC
The DNA here is from genome assembly GCA_002239105.1 of marine group bacterium Sva0996 bin134. Lineage (GTDB taxonomy): Bacteria > Actinomycetota > Acidimicrobiia > Acidimicrobiales > Bin134 > Poriferisocius. Next base: position 1,013 of record MPNQ01000049.1, read on the forward strand.
GTGGAGCTGCGCAACATGATGCAGACGGGCGAATTGCCGGTGGAGGACGTGGCCCGCACCGAAGACCGCGTGATCCCCGGCGCCGACGGCACCGAGCTGCCGATCCGCATCTACTGGCCCAGCACCTCGAACGAGCCGTTGCCGGTGGTGGTGTTCTTCCACGGCGGGGGCTGGGTGATCGGCGGCATCGACAGCCACGACGGCCAGGTGCGGGAGATGGTGAACCGCACCGCCATGGTGTATGTGTCGGTGGACTACCGGCTGGCGCCGGAGGCCCGGTTCCCGGCCGCGGCCGAGGACTGCTACGCCGCCACCCAGTGGGTGGCCGCAAACGCGGCGGAAATCGGCGCCGATGCAACCCGGCTGGGGGTGGCCGGCGACAGCGCGGGGGGCAACCTGGCCGCGGTGGTGGCTCTGATGGCCCGCGACCGGGGCGGCCCGGCCATTGCGCATCAGCTGCTCATCTACCCCTGCTGCGACATGGACTCCAACGCCTGGCCGTCGCAGACCGAGAACGGCACCGGCTACTTCTTGACCAAGGAGTCGATGGACTGGTTCTACGACCAGTACGCCGACGCCGCCGACCGCGACAACCCCTATGCCTCGCCGATCAAGGCCGCCGACCTCAGCGGCCTGCCCCCGGCCTGTGTGATCACCGCCGAGTACGACCCGCTGCGCGACGAGGGAGAGGCCTACGGCGCCGCACTCCAAGAAGCCGGGGTGGCGTGTGAGGTCCACCGCTACGACGGCATGTTCCACGGCTTCTTCGGCATGACCCTGGCCATCCCCGGCGCCGTCGCCGCCCAAGAGACCGCCGCGGCCGCGGTGACCGCCGCCCTCTCAGCGTGAAAGCAGCATCAGTAGGCTGAAGGCCGTGACCGACAGCGCGCAGACGTGGCACAAGACGGCCTGCATGCTGTGCGAGTCGAACTGCGGAATCGAGGTGCGCCTCGACGGTCGCCGCTTCGCCCGCATCCGGGGCAACAAAGACCACGTGAGCTCCAACGGCTACATCTGTGAGAAAGCGCTGCGGCTCGACCACTACCAGAACCACCGCACCCGGCTGACCACGCCGATGCGCCGCCGCAACGATGGGGGCTATGAGCCGGTCTCGTGGGACACCGCCATCGCCGAGGTGGCCGACCGGCTGGCTGCGGTGCGCGATGCCCACGGCGGGGCGTCGATCTTCTGCTATGGCGGCGGCGGGCAGGGCAACCACCTCGGCGGCGTCTACGGCCAAGCCGTGGCCAACGCGCTCGGCGTGGGCTATCGCTCCAACGCCATCGCCCAGGAGAAGACCGGCGAGGCCTTCGTGGAGGGCCGCCTCTACCGGGCCCACACCCGGGGCGACTGGGAGCACACCGAGGTGGCCGTGTTTCTGGGCAAGAACCCCTGGAACAGCCACGGCTTCCCCGAGGCCCGGCGCGTGCTGCGCCAGATTTCCAACGACCCCGACCGCTCGTTGGTGGTGATCGATCCCCGGCGCACCAAAACCGCCGAGCTGGCCGACCACTTCTTGGCTGTCCGCCCCGGCACCGACGCCTTCTGCGTGGCCGCCCTCCTCGCCATCATGGTGCGAGACGACCTGGTCGACTGGGACTTCGCCAACGAGTGGGTTGCTGAGATCGAGCCGGTGATCGCCGCGCTGGCCCGGGTGCCCATCGCCGATTTCACCCAGCGATGCGACATCGCCCTCGAACAGCTCGAAGCGGTGGCGCAGCGGATCGGCCGGGCCCAGTCGGTGGCCGTGTACGAGGATCTGGGCATCGAACAGGGCCCCCACTCCACCCTGGTTTCGTATCTCCAGCGCCTCATCTGGATCCTGCGGGGCAGCTTCGCCAAACCGGGGGGCATCCACCCCCACAGCGCCATCGGGTCGGTCACGGGGGGTGGTTCGGGCCGGGGCCGGGGCGGGCGGCCCAAGGTGACCCCGGTTACCGGAGCGCCGATCATCGCCGGGCTGATCCCGTGCAACTCGATCGCCGAGGAGGTGCTCACCGACCATCCCGACCGGTTCCGGGCCATGATCATCGAGAGCTCGAATCCCGCCCACTCCCTGGCCGACTCACCCCGCTTCCGCGAGGCCATGGCCGCTCTCGAGTTCAGCGTGGTCATCGACGTGACCATGACCGAGACCGCCCGCCTGGCCGACTACGTGCTGCCCGCCGCCAGCCAGTTCGAAAAGCCCGAGGCCGTCTTCTTCAACTTCGAGTTCCCCGACAACGTGTTCTATCTCCGCAAGCCGGTTCTCGACCCCGAGCCGGGCACGCTGGCCGAGCCCGAGATCCACACCCGGCTGGTGGAGGCCCTCGGCGCCTACACCAGCGACGACCTGGCCCCGCTGCACGAGGCCGCGGCCCAGGGACGGGCGGCATACGCGGCCGCCTACGGCGAGCTGATGGCCGATCGGCCCGAGCTGGCAGGAGTGGGCGCGGCGGTGCTGTACCGCACGCTCGGCCCCACCCTGCCCAAAGGCCTGGCCGGGGCGGCCGCGCTGTGGTTCGCGTCGCAGATGTGCACCGCGGCCTATCCCGAAGCGGTGGCTAGGGCCGGCATCGTGGCAGGCGAGGCCGGCCTCGGCGACGGGCTGTTCGATGCCATCTTGGCCAGCGACGACGGGGTGGTGTTCACCCGCCACCTCCACGAGGAGGCCTGGGACCTGCTCCGGGTGGACGACGGCAAAATCCATGCCGCCATTCCCCGCCTGCTCGAAAAGCTCGACGCGCTGGGCGACGCCCCGGTGGACCACACCAGCGACGCCTACCCCTATGTGCTCTCTGCCGGGGAGCGGCGCTCGTTCACCGCCAACACCATCTTCCGCGATCCAAGCTGGCGAAAGGCCGATGCCGAGGGCGCCCTGGCCATCAGTCCCGGCGATGCCGCCGCCTTGGGCCTGGAAAGCGGCGACCGGGTCCGCCTCACCACCGCCACCGGTGCCGCCGAGCCCTGCGTGCTCATCGACGACGCCATGCGCTCGGGCCACATCAGCCTGCCCAACGGCATGGGCCTCGACTACCCCGACGAGACCGGCGAGCATTTCCGGGTGGGCGTCTCCCCCAACGAGCTCACCTCCCTGGAGTGGAAAGACGACATCGCCGGCACCCCCTGGCACAAGCACGTTCCTGCCCGCCTCGAGCCCCTCGCATGATGTCGCCAACGGGTTTGGCCACGGGGCTGCGGCGATTCGACTGATTGTCTGAGCGCTTTGGTGGCTGCGGCTGACGACCGCTACCGGTTCCGCCTGATGGCGGCCATCGTCCCGGTGCAATTCGGGGTGAGCATGAGCCTGACGGTGATCGCGGTGGCCGTGGGCGACATCGCCCGCGACCTCAACACCGGAACCGGTGCGGCCAGCTGGGCGGTGACCGGGGCCATATTGGCCTCGGCGGTGTCCACGTCGCTGGGCGGCAAGCTGGGCGACATCTACGGCCACCGCCGGGCATTTCTCGCCGCCGCGGTGATGCTGGTGGTGGTCACGCCCCTCAGCGGGCTGGCCTGGAACATCGAGAGCCTCATCGGGTTCCGGGTGGCGGCCGGGGTGGCCAACGGGGTGGCCACCGCCGCGGGCACCGCCATGGTGCTGTTGGCGTTCCCCATCGCCACCCGCTCCCGGGCCATCGGCTGGTACCAGTCGGCCCTGTCGGGGGCACCGGCGATCGGGTTGATCGTCGGGGGGCAGATCGTCGAGCAGTTCGGCTGGCGGTGGGTGTTCGCCTTCTTCGGGGTGATCGCGGTTGTCGGCCTGGTGACCAGCGCGGCGGTGGTGCGGCCCATGGGGGGCGGACTGGACGTGTCCATCGACTACTGGGGCGGCCTCACGCTGTCGGCCGGGGTGGCGCTGGTGCTGGTGGGGCTCACACTTTTGGGCAACGACGGGGTGGGCACCTCGGTGAGCATCTTCCTCATGGGCGGCGGGGTTGTGCTCTTGGCCGCGTTCGCCCGCATCGAACAGCGCGTGCCCGAGCCGATCATCAGCATGCACTACCTGCGAAAGCGCAACTTCTCCATCCCCATCTGGGTGGTCACCCTGGCCAACTTCTCGTTCATGGGCGGCCTGGTGATCACCCCGTTCTTGTTCACCGAGCGGTTGGGCTGGGGCCTCGGGGCGGCAACCCTTTTGCTGGCGGTGCGGCCGATCACGTTCAGCTCGTGCGCCTTCGCCGGCGGCTACATCCACCCCCGCTTGGGAGCCCGGATGACCCCGGTGGTGGGATCATCGCTATTGGCGGTGGGCATGGTGTTCTTCGCCTTGTCGGCCTGGCAGGCCTCGCTGGGCTGGACGGTGGCAGGGCTGTTCGTGGTGGCCATCGGCCACGGCATCCAGCTCCCGTCGCTCACCACCACCGCGTCTGACGCAGTGGAGCCCGAGGACTATGGCGTGGCCTCGGGCATGCGGGGCACCCTCACCCAAGTGGGCGTCACGACCGGCATGCAGACCATGGTCATCATGATCGGCACCGACATCACCGGCAACTCCCTAGCCAACTCCTACCTCCTAGGCGCCGCCGCCGCCATAGTCGCCGTAGCTCTGTCCCTAGCCATCTCCCCCGGATCAAGGGCTCCCAGCACCCGTTAAGCAAAAAAGGCCCTGGGGGTGGCGGCTTGAGCTCCAGCCCACCACCCCCCGGCCAGCTATGCCCAAGGTCGCTTCACCAAAAACGGGAGAGGCTAGCAAGGGCTTACGTCGTGCAGATTAGTGCATGTCATTGGCGCCGCGGCGCGAAATACTGGTCGGTAGGTTGATCGGCCAAGTTGCCCTGGAGGTGTGAGGTGAACAGACGCTTCACCGCGATAGTCAGCAGCGAGGGCGACGGCTACGTCGCGTTCTGCCCGAAAGTCGATGTCGCAAGCCAGGGAGAGACGGTCACCGATGCCCGAGAGAACCTTGCCGAAGCGCTCACGCTGTTCTTTGAGAGCGGACATGACGGTGAGATCGAGCGGCGGCTACGCCAGGAGATCTATGTGACCCAAATTGAGATCGAGGTCGGTTAGTCGACGTGTTATATTGAAGGCACCCACCCGGCTCCATGAGGGCCGGGTCTTTCTTTGGGCGTGAAACCTGGAGTCAGAAATGTTGCGACAAGTTGTCCATCCTGGAGAGGTGCTGAAGGACGAGTTGGAGGAGTTCAGCATCACACCGACCGAGCTCGCCCGCCAGATCGCCGTGCCGCCCAATCGCGTGTCTCAGATCATTGCTGGAAAGCAGTCGATCACCGGGGACACGGCGCTTCGGCTCGGGCACTGGTTCGGCGTTGAGCCTCAGTTCTGGATGAACCTGCAAACCCAGCACGACTTGGCGGTTGCTGGCCAGGAAGTGGGCGAGGCGGTGGAAGCTCTGCCCACCGCCCCCCAGGCCACTTAGCTGGCACAGTCATCGACCCCACCAACACCGCGGCCAGCCGACATTCCATTGTGATTGCCCAAGTGCTCGGTTACCGTGACCTCGTACTTCCCCGCCTGCCCTGTTCCGCAGGGCATGGCGGGGTTATCTTTTGGAGCGAGCTGTTTTCATCCAGGGCATCGCTAGTTCCCCGTCGGCGGAACCGAAATAACGAGGAAACACCTATGCCGGGTCCGACGGTGCTGTTCAAGCTATTCGGAACCGCCGGAGGCCAAAGAGATCTCGCCGTCCTTGGCTGCAGCCACTTCGTGGAGTGCAGCCACGTAGCTGGCAATGTCATCGCACGTTATGAGTGCCGCAGCGTTATCTCTCAACAAAGGAGAGCTATCCCAAAGCCACACGGGTTCCCGGCGTGAAGAATCACTGTGACGGTTCAAGTGTGCCGCTGCCAGGTCGCATGCCGATGTCCATCTTCCGAGAAGGACCAGCGCGAGCACCCTGTTCGCGTTGGTGATTTCCACATCAGCGCTGCCCGTGTCGATCGCTGAATCCAAGTGCCGCAAGGCTTGCTCAGGATCATCGGGCAATAGACAGAAGCCGAGGTTGTTGAGGGCGATGGCATTTTGCGGGTCAACCCGCAATGCTGCTTCGAACAGAGCTGCTGCCTCAGTGCGTCTGTCTTCCGCAAGAAAGTTCACTGCGGGTCTTACAAGCATGTTGATGAGATGCTCACTTGGACGAGGGTCAGCACCGAGTCTGTCCGCCATGACCCTTGCGAGGTCATTGGCAGAGACTTCCCTTACCCTCATCTCGGAGGGATCGCAAGGGGATAGGTGCTGGCCGTGCAAGTATTTCCACTCGCTTCGCAAGGCAGCCACAGACCACTCGCTGAGATAGGTCTTTGTGAATCGCTCAGTGATCCAGGAGTCACCTTCTGCGTTGTCAATCGGGCTCAGAGTGTCATCAGTTTGAGATGGCAACGGTGGGCTCCAGTTGACCAATTGATCCCAAGAAGTCGTCATCGCCCAGTTCATGATTGTGGAGATGATTCCCTGAAAGCCCTGACTCATCGCTTCCGCAGATGGCTCTGGGTCGGAGTTGACCGACTCAATGTGTTGCTTGACGGCAAGCAACCAGCCGCTAGGGATTGAGGCAGCACCGTCGGGATCGCGGGAAGCCGACAAGAAATACTGCCTAAACACAGCGTGACCTACAACGGGACGCAGCTGAGGTAGCACATGATTCTCAAACATGAGACCCCTTGCCTCAATTTCCCCAATCAATTCATCAATGTCTGCAAGTCGATTGGCTGCCTGCACTAAATCACTTGGAGGCGGGGTCTCAACGATTTCAGTAAGGCCGACCAATTTGGCTGCAAGCCGCCAGGTGGACGGTGGCCCGGTGGACTTGTCGCTGAGGTAGACCTCCCGTGCGTCATAGGCACCTGCCACCGGGCTGTTGACGCGGCGTGCACGAGCTCGTTTTGTGCGCCGCATCGTGAGCCCATCACCCAGGTCGGTTTCTTCAAGAGACAGAGGAGCGTTGTTTCGCGCCAAAATGTCCATGCACTCGTTTGCGCACCCGCGCATACCGGTACCTGTTTTCACTGAGTAAGGGCAGTCAGCCGTCAATTCTGGTGGTTCGCAGTTGTCGCTGTATTCCCGCAGAGCTCGGAGGAAGATCTCTCGCTCGCGAGGATCCTCTGGCAAATCGGATGGGCCGGAAGGCATCAGCGGTAGGCATCCCTTCTGTGTGAAATCGTCAGCACGATGATCTGGCCTTCGCTTGCCGTGTAGATGATTCGATGGGACCGTCCAAGTCGGGTGGCACGCTTTCCTCGGAGGGGCCCGGCCAATTTTCTACCCAGGTGCGGTTCTTGATCGAGACGCCGGATGATCTCTCGAGCCTTGGTCGCCAGCGCCTCGGGCAGGCCATTGAGATCCTTTTCGGCGCGGCGCGCCAGCTTGGCCACGAGTCCCTCAGTCGAGTTCGACCAAGTCGCCCGAAGCGATGTCTCGTTCGGCTTCAGAGATGGCGTCCATGGTCGCCCCATCGGCGAGGATGTTCAGCGTTTCGAGCAGTGATTCGTGCTCCTCGTAGCTCATAACGACGGCTACGGGACGTCCATGTCTGGAAATCTCGATCGTCGAACCGGTTGATTCGACTTCGTCAACTATTTCGCTGAGGCGGCTGCGGGCCTCGGTTAGTGGGGTCATGAAAGTCTCCAGCAGTCGTCGGGTTTGGCTATGAAGGAATTGTACAGAATTCTATACAGAACGCAACTTACGATTTCGCATTCCTACTTGACCAGAAACCTGACGAGAACGATCAACCGTGCCCGATTCAGCCAAGCGTCCGAGGATTCGCTGATGGCGCGCTTTCGACGCTGCAATCCGTTCTTGGAACTCATCGTCAGCTTGGCCGCCCTCATTGTCATCTCGCACGGCCTCGTCGAAGGTTTGTCCGGTGACGTCGAGATAGAGGCTTTGCGGGCAAATGTCGACTTCGGTGCCATCGCCCCACGCCACTGCACCTGATTCGAACACGATGTGTGCGGAGCGCCAGAAGTCCGGGTCTGTCCATGCAGCGAAAATGCCGCCGAGCGCCACGCTGTCCGACAAATCGACAGTACCGGTGGTGCCGTCGTCGAACCGCAGCCAGAGCTTGTACGGCTCTTGAACCTCGAGTTCAACCACATGGGGCGACAGCATGAGACAAACGATATTCCCAGTTCCCCGCCAGCCGCGAACGACTTGCGCCTGTCCTGCCTACTCCCCGATCAGCCGACGCGTCCACACAGCACTGGCGTGCCCACCACCCCAGCCGATGGTTGTGGCAAGCGGAGCTGGTCGGTACGGTGATCGGCGAAGTCGCCCGGGAGGTGTGCGGTGTCTCTTTTTTCGGTTTTGCAGTCACCGATGGCAGCGCTGTCGAGCCGTCGCAAGCGTCGGGCGGCTCAGTCGGCTGTGGAGCCTGATTCCCCAGATCCTGATGGCGACCTCGCCACTGGCCGGTACACCCGGCACTTGAACTCAGAGGATTTCCTCGACTCCCTCCAAGACCGCGTCTGAACCCCACAGTGGAAGTGGCGTCACCAGCCCAGGTTTACCTGTCTCCAACGTCCCGCCAGCCGATATTCCATTGTGATTGCTCAAGAGCTCGGCTAGTCTGACCTCAGTATTCCCCGCCTGGCCTGCTCCGCAGGGCATGGCGGGGCTATTTTTTGGCTTTCCCGCCCTTCGCCGATGTGTCTGTTTTTCAGCACTTGAAACGTCAGTTTTTCGGCACTTGAAGCGTGTTCTATCTACCCTCAGCTAATGCGGTGACAACGCCCTTGAGCCCTGCCGAGTATCTCTAATCGCTCGCTTGGAAGGGGGGTGGAATGAGGTCTTCGTACATGGCCGGGTCGGGAGGCACGACTGCCACTTTGCCATTGCGCCGCGTCACCACGCCCGTCCCGGTTTGATATGCCAAGAGATGCGCCCTTTTGGCGGCCAGCCTCAGCGACCGCAAGACGGATTCGGTCAACTCCTCACCGGTCAAGACAGGAGGATGCTCGGGAAGCCCTCCCTTGTCGGAATCCGTCGGCTCAGTCACGGTCCATACCCTATTCAGCCAAGAGTTCGAGGATTCGCTGATGGCGTGCCTTCGACTCAGCAGTTCACGTACTTGAAGGGTAAGGACTCCCCTTGTTTGAAGAGGTGCCGCACGCTGGTGTTGCGGTAGTGCGCGAGCTCATCGGCAACCTGGCCACTGAAGCCCCACCGCTTGCGAGACTTGCCAATGTCTTGTTCCCAGTCCCGGTCGCCAGCCTGTCGCTGTCGCCAGCTGTCGATCCGATACATCTCGCGGATGACTCCCCGGTTGACGGCAAAGGCGTAGTCGGCACCATTGCGGCGGGGCCCAAGCGTCCACCAGCCTTGAGTTGTCTCGTACAATTCCTCGGCGGACATCTCCGGTGACCAGAGCCGGGGAATCCGAAACAGAATCACCCGCTCCTTGATTCCAGGCACTTGGGGAGCATCAAAAAGCGAGATTGCCACATCAGTCGTCATTCGCCCCCGCAGCCAAACGTGATGGCCCTCGACTTTGTTGGTGAGTTCGTCCAGACCTAGCAGCTGAATTGCCGCTGCTTCGACCTCGAAGGCTGTTCGGTCTGTGAGTCCAAACCGCAGCAGCTGATGTTCGACATCTTGGCTTGCTGCATGAACCTCCCTGATCCGATCCAGCTTGTCGCTCGCAGCTTCCTCGTTGCCAAGAGCATTCAGGGCGTGGGCGAACACCCGGCTCCCGTTTCCCTTGCCCACATAGAAGACCTCACCGTCGCGCGGATCGATCAACAGATAGACGTACGCCTTGAGCCGCTCGCTTACGTATGGTGTGAATGCGTTCACCGACCGTGCCCCCGCTCGAAACACCCGAGACTCTTGTCTCTCACGGCACTAGGTCTAATGGTGGGGGAGGTCGTAGACACCAGTGTCGGTGCATCTGTATTCGGGTGTCTCAGATCATTGCCGGCAAGCAGTCGATCACCGGCGAAACGGCGCTTCGGCTCGGCCAATGGGAGACGCCAATCAGGTGTGCGCTAGCTCGGCCTCTGCAATGGTGCGAAACGTGATCGAGACGCGTCGCTGGCGATCGATCTTTTGGTCGTTCAATGTGTCAGATTTCCGCTTCGCGATGCCATGGCGCCACTTGAAGCGAGCATCGCCGTGCAAGAGAACAAGGCTGCGCGGCTCCAAGCGCTGCACGTATTCGTCCCCGGTCGAATCGCAGCAGAAATCCATGTTGACCGCCGAGCCCAAGCTCACAGTCGCAACAACGGGGCCGAAGCAGTCCCTGTCGATATGGGGTGCGATGCCCTGTCCAGGCAGGTACTCGTTAATGATCGCCTGTTCGAACGGTTGCTGAGGGTCGAGCAACTGCCTCGCTTCCTCAGATGCAGCTTCACGCACCTTGTTCGCCAGTTGCGCCAGCCACTCGGGCAGTGGCCCAAGGTGATCCGATTGGTCGAGTCTGCGGCTCGTGTAGTCGTACTTGTAGCCGAAGTGCATTACCCGCCGGGACAGGTCCGTGAGCCACTCAGAGCTGTCGATATGAGCGAGCAGCCTGCCCTCCTCGGTGGCAGCCAAGAAGTCCGGGTGGTACTCAAGCCCCATCGGCACAGCGGCCGTTTTCGTGTCAATCAGCGATAGTTGCAGGCTCATGTGTTCATGATCCAGTGCTCTGAACCTCCCCGGATTTTATGCAGGCTCAGGGCGGCCCTGTAGGAGGACGCTCAACCTTGTCAGCTGAGCGGGGCGATCTTGTCGGGGCTCGTTCCCCGGGCGAGTGCATCCCAGGCTGCTCGAAGTTCCGAACGATGTAGGTCGCTCCACTGGTCGACCAGATTATGGGCACGCTTTGGGAGTCCACCTCGCAGCAGTTGCGACGACTCGATAGGTGGGTGACTTACGAAGCGCGACTCACTGAACTGGGGCGATGTGGCTCCGGAGGCAAATCGGCAGGATATGAAAGCGACGGGGCGTATGCTCAGCCCGAGCGCAGAATGCCCCCCACGTGTGTCGGGTGCCTTGCGCTGGTCAATGGGCGACAGGGGAAGTACGCCTCAAGGAGGTATCGGCTAGTTGTACGGAGAGTGGTGGATCGATACGCGCAAGCGTCCGCCGAAGAATTACAAGCCGCCAAAGCACACCGTCGCGGGAGATCTCCTAGCTGATGGAATGTCTGATTGGGCTTTGGAGACGATCGGAAGTCTGACTGCTGAGTCCATTGGGCAACAAAGGGGAAGTCCCGTTGTCGAGACCGAAGATGACCTTGTCACCATCAGAGGCACGGACAGCGCTGGGAAGTCATACAGCTTGCTTGGGTGCTACGACATCAACTCGATTATGCAGTCCTCAAGCGTCCGCGATGGCGTGCAGCGCTGGGCGGTGAGCACCATTGTCGAAGGGGATAGCACATGGGTAGACCGCGACTCGAAGGTGGAGGAAATCTCCATCTCGTTCCGCGACCTCGCTGCGTGGGCGACAGACGTCAGGAATAGTCCATACACCTACGATGCTGACGCGCATGTCATGTCGTTCCATGGGGCATGGAACGACGAAGAGAGCCTGGTGCAGGACTGCCCGGTCAGACTGCGTCATGGCTTTAGTTGGTCGTCATCCGACAGCCGCTTCGTTGCAGACGCGTCCGCATCAATCACGATCTCCGACACGCTGAAGCTCCAGCAGGTAGCAGAAAAGTGGATTCGTCCGATCAATGAACTGATGTCTCTGCTCGCCATGCGCCCGAGCTTTCCAATAGGCATCGGCGCACATCTCTTGGAGAGGTTCGGGCGAGAGCGCCCCACTGAAATCGACATTCGGATTCCACAGCCATTGGACCATGTAGACGAGGACGACGCGGAGGAGGGCATCGTCTCACAACAATTGAAGATGCTTGTCACCCGTGTCGGGTTACAAGGGGCGGGAGTGACTTTCGAGGCCTTGGTAGGAGGCTGGTTTGCTGTCCGTAACGACGACAAGCTTCGCGTGGCTTTCGAGCGTCTCGCGGACTCCCAAGCGAAGACATCAGGTTTTTCGTTCGATGACTCTCTCTTGCATGCCTGCAACGGCCTCGAGAGCCTTCACGCTGCTTGTTTCGATGGAAGTGAGTCGGTTGACGCCGACACAAAGGAAATCCTGACTCGACTTCAAGAAGCCGTGCCCGACAGCCACAAGGAACTGCTCGTACCCCGGCTGGCGACTACCCGGAACAAGAGCTTTGTGGAAAAAGTAGACGAGATCACTCAAAGCTGTGGGGACACGGGACGAGCCATCTTGGAGGCTTACTCCAACCTGGTCCCAGACATCAACAATTTCCGCACGAGAGCAGCGCATGCCAACACGAAACCAAAAGATGCAACCGGTCAGATTGACGTGCTCATCGGCAGTCAGTGGCTACTGCGCCATTCCCTGCTCCAAGCACTCGGAGTCTCGACAGCGGAATGCGACGCCATCATCCTCCCGAACTTCACTTTCAAGGGTCAATTGCGACGCCTCGAGGCCCGCCACGCATCAGGAACCACATAGCCATTGGTTGGTGCTGGCAACTTCTCTGTGTGGCTCTTGCAGATAGCCTGATGACATGAGTGCCGAACCCCCGGGCAGCGACCACGATGAGGACGAATACCGCACGCCCAGAGTGCTGCCAGCAGTCACCGTGAACCGAGGCCTCATTCCCGACTCTTGGGGCATTTTGAGCAAATTGCGAAAGAGGAAAGCAGAAGATCGGCGACCTACATCTCCTAGGTGATGCGATCGTGGCCGTATACCGCTCACCACCGCCTTGGCTGCGATTCCGAGCAGTACATGGGTATTGAACTAGACAAGCTCGGCTGGCCCTACAACCGGCTGAGGTCCCCCGACCACCTCGGGTGGCTCTACAGGAATGCCAACAAGCCGCGCCCGCCGACTAGGCCTCTCCGAATGGCCTTGTGCGCGATGGGACTTGTAGCACTGATGCAACTAGGCGGGTATCTGCCTTGGTGGGTATGGGGAGCGAGCGCACCTTGGCGAATGCTGGGACTCTGGACAGCCACCATTGCGGCCGGCGCTCTTTGGCTCTGGGCATCGCGCCGCGGTTTCTTCTACCTAGTGGACCACATTTCCGACTGAACCCGTCTAGGCGGTGACGCCCTCCGCCAGGGCGAGCAGGAGGTCGATCACTCGTTGGGTGTCGCCTGCTGCAACGAGGTCCAGCGGCCTCTCATAGCCAAGATCAGGATTGGGTGAGCGCAGCCAGAATTGTGCTGCGTCGTCGCTCATGACTGTGCGGGCCAGGTCGACGACCGCCGTAAGCTCAGGGAGCTGATCGGCGTCGCTCCAGCTCTCCATAGGGCCTTCAGTATTCCATTGTGATTGCCCATGTGCTCGGCTACGGTGGCCTCGTTCTTCCCCGCCTGCCCTGCTCCGCAGGGCATGGCGGGGTTATTTCTTGCCAACCCATGCGAGTCACTTTTGTTCGTTGTCAACGAGCAAGGGATTGGATAGGGTGGCCTCAATCTTCCCCGCTTGGCCTGCGTTGCAGGGCAGGCGGGGGTTTATTTTTTCAGGGCCATGTCTGGCACAAGAGTCGTCGTCTTTATCGACTACAAGAGGATTGCCTGTGCTGGACAAGCTGGGTTTCATGTGGCTCTCGCATCTAGCAGGGAAGAGCCCGACAAATGAACCAGGGGGGACCGCCCCTGACGGGACGATCCCCCCTTCGTAGACCTAGGAGCAGTATACACACGCCATGCTGGTTGGAACAGACTTTGAACGTTCTGTCTCGGCACGCTTGCTGGATTTCTTTGCTGCCGAGACATTATGGCAGAGGCGTCTCTGGGATGTGGGTGCCTGTTCGAGCTTGCGCGAGTTAGTCGAAGCGACGGCAGCGGTCGCCGACGGGGCGCTCACACAAGAATCTGTCAACTGGTTCAAGGCGTCCCTGTCGGAGACCCTCGGACCCGATGTGGGTATTGGATCACCTGAACAGCGACGGGTGCTTCAGGGGGCCTTGAAATCAGACCTTGTAGCCGGCTCCCACGAAGTCTCCATCGTGCGCCAGATTGCCGACTCGGCGGAAAACACGTACCTCTCCAGCTGGGCCTCTGCGCTAGGCAGCAACAAAGTGACAGCATTCCGCACCGAACGGGTCGCCCGAGCAGTCTCAGCTCACATGTTGAGCCGGGGCTTCAGCCCTCAATACTTGCATCGTTGGTGGACATTCCATCTGAAGCATGAACCAGGAACGCGCGGTCTTGGTGATCTGGTAGATGATGCCCACAACAGATCTACGCAGCCGCTGCAGAGTTTTGAAGTGATCGCACCTCTGCGGGCCGCGTCAGGGAGAGTACGGGAAATACCTGAATGGCTAAGTGCCAAAACGACCAGCGAGATCCTGTCCCCGCACACTAGGAGACCGATGTCTGGCCTAGCCGGGGCGCTCCGGTTCTCTGTTGAGGCACGCGATACAGATGCTGCGGTTGACATCGCCGCAGACCGAGTCGACCGCTATGTGGCGCGCATCACACTGGGAGGCAGAAACGAACACCTTGAGCCGATGAAGCACGCGTGGGTATCCCAATCCGGTCATGATTTCTCCCGCACTCACCTTCGCCCCAGACGAGGACTCGAAATCCCAGTTTTGTATCGGCGCGAGGAACCCATCACGGCATCGGTTGATCCTCAAATCGATGCGTCGCTTGAACTACTAGGCCCAGTTGATCTGGGGTCGCCGTCGGCCGCAGTCTCTGGCGCGTGGGCAGCGGTAGAGACACTTCTCACCGGACCCGGTGACCGAGGCAAAGTACAAGCTGCTGATCGCCTTGCATCGCTCATTGTGTGCTCATTCGTCCGCGCTGAACTGACTGAGTTGGCCCACAGCTACTTGGCAAAAGGGTCTGATGCCTCTTTCGTAGATGAAATCGGCAAAGCCGAGACAAATACCAGGCGCGCTGGCTTGATGGCAGATCTCCTTCACTCATCTCCTGTGACCTTTCCAGACCCCTCTGAGCAAGCGGCAGCCGATCGAATGCACCGGATTCTTGCTAATCCTCATTCAGGCCTAGCCGATGTCGAGAACCATGTGAAGCGAGTCATCAGACGCCTCTACCGAGTGCGTAACCTCGTTTTGCACAACGCCGCCACCAACTCAACAACTCTCACCGCCGCGCTCCGCACAGCTGTGCCACTACTCGGAACTGGTATCGACCGGATTGTCAGAGGAGCAGTTCTTCAAGAATGCCGACCGCTTGAGTTGGCCGCCAGAGCCAGAATCGTGCTCGACACCGCGTCGAACCTCAGACCAGCCGAGTTTGCAGATCTACTTGGCCTGGCTGACTAAGGCTAGTTGTCAAGTAGGTCGGCCTCTTGAGAGTGTGCTGCCCCTCCTTCTTCAGCAGGCACCTAGTCAGACTGGGTCAATCTGCACAGGCGGCATGCCGATCAGTTCTTCGAACTCCTCTTGTGTCGAGAGCTTGCCTACGAGTAGATCGATCCAAGCTTGGCTGTATAGGTAGCGTTTGAAGCTTGTGATGTACTCCGCGAACTTGATGTCCAGCGTCTCGTCGGGCTCGCCGCGGATAGGTCGAACGCCCAGGGTCCTAGTCAGATGCGCGTGCTGGTTCGGGTTGAGCTTGAAACCAGTCCGTCTCTGCACCTCGTCGGTGACCTGTGTAGCCCTGAAATTGGGGCGAGCTGTCGGTTTGGACAGGACGACATATCTGTCGAGAGTTTCTTCGAGCTCCGTCGGTACTTCGCCAGGTCGAACGAAATACGCCACAACATCGGGGCTTGTCCCTGAAGCCGGCACGGCGGGAATGAACGCGACACGCATCATGTATGTGGGGTCGGCAAGTAAGTCAGCTGGCGCGTCATATGCGCGGGTGAGCACGGCTTGTACGTCAAGTGGCAGCGATGCTTGGAGCTTCTTGCGTGACCCAAGCACGTCGGGATCCCGGAAGCCAGAGAGTTGCAAGGGCACCGACAGCTTCTCGCCGAGCGCGTATTCGGCACCGAACACGTCCACGAGGACGTCCTCGGTCTTCAGCAGCCCCGCTTGCGCCAGTGGAATGACGATGTAGTCGAGTGCTGGAAGGTGCCGATGCGCGACAGCGTTTCGAATCTCGACCCACCGTGCAAGATTCTTCCGGATGCCGCGGTATTCAGCGTCGGCGAATGCACTGGCTATCAGTTTGGGCGTGTCCAGCGACTGCTCGGTGCCATGAACGAGGGCTGGCTCACCAGACGAGTCAAGACGCCTCCATTCTTTGCCCTCTCGCTGAAGCAGGGCCAACGCGAGACTGTTCCATGCGGTGACGAACAGCAACGAGAACGCTCCGGTTCGAAACGCGCTTGTTGGGTCGTTCCAAATGCGCAGCGCTTCGAGACATGAAGCCCTGGCATGTTGTAGTTGGACTTGCCAGTCGACTTCCTCTGCACCGACGGGGTGCGCGCCGAGCGACAAGATCTGTGTTTCGAGGTCGGCGATGCGGTCCGTCTGCCGCGAGCGCCGCGATGTCTCTACACCAAGCGTGCCCCGGATGAAGCGGTCGAACCTCCGACCGTGAGAAGACCCGTCATCCCAGGTCTCTCGTTCCAACTGGCTCTTGGAGACTCCGTCGCCGTTGTCCCACTGCGCAAGAAGCTCTTGAGCGAGTTCCACGTCTGCGTCACTCGGGATCTGTGACATGCGGTCAAGGTACCTTGACCGTGATCGCCAACCCCTGACACTCAAGCAAACGCCACGGCGATTCACTCACCCGAGAATCACGCAAGGACACCACAGCCTGCGCACTCGTTGTGGGGGGGAAAATCAGACATTTGCTTCGGCTCGGCGTGGATCATTCAGATGTTGGGGACCCGTAGATGGGAGCATCCTCCATGCGCTCCATGAGACGATCCATTTTTCTCTCCACGCGACTGACTTGGCGGTCGATCACCCATTCGCGAACAGGCGGTGCGTAAAGCATCAAGAGCACCATAGCGACAGCAATCAATTGTTTCGCTGGTCTCGGCAACCAGCCCAGGAGGATCGAAATCCACATAGTCCAAGACTACGAACGGGCGGTGACAATTAGGCCGGGACTCCTCCACAACGCATGCCCCCTTTGGCTGGTCGCCACATTTGGAAGATCTCAGGGAATGCGATGGAGTGGGACAGGACGTCTGGGAGTTCCAGACGGAGGCTCACTAAAGGGTTCGAGGCTTGCTGTCGGTTTGGGTCTGCCTAAGAACAGCGAAACGAGCAAGGGTCAATGCAGCTGACACCAGCGCCGGCATACATCCGGCCCCTGCTGTTTCCTTCTCTTTTGGCCGCGCCTTCTCCATGACCCGTTCGGTCACGTCCCACCTCTGGCGCTCCAGCCAGGTAACTTGCTTGAAGGCCGCATCCCGGTCCTGCTGGACTGCCTCGACCATTGTTTCCACGTTGGCTTTCAGCCCGGCCATCGTGAGGTTGGCAGACCCAGCCAGCACTGCGATCGGCCGTCCCTCAGGCCCTTCTACAGCGAACACCTTGGAATGGGCGATGGCGGCTCCTTTCTTGTTCTTGTCGGTCCGGTACCAATTGAGAATCCGAACGTCGGTGCGCGAGATGAACTCTGCGGCTTCGGCGGCATCGCGGACTTCGAAGTTGGCCATCCCTGTACGCAGGTCTCCGACGACAACCGTCACCGGTCTTTTAGCTGCCTTGCGGGCCAGCCATGCCAACCCTGCCATCGACGTATACCCGGTTACTACATGGAGGTGCCCAGCCGGATAGTCCGCCATGAACCGCTCGATGCGCGCCATCGCCTGAGAATCAAATCCAGGTCCCATAGGTTTAAGTGCCGAGCATCGTAGGGGCAGGAAGCATCTGCCAAAGACTTCGGAGACAGCACACCCATGCCTGGAGCTCTTGCCTAGTTCCGAATTCCTTCCAACGTCCCACATCAGCCCTACGCGAAACAGTGAAGATGTGTGGGGCGGACGGACCAAATTATCAAGGTGGAATTTGAGGATGGCCCCGGTAGCATGCCATTGAGAGAAATCCCTTGTTCCAACTACCAACGGAGGTACACCCCATGAATGGTGAAACGGAGATCATCGTGAGCGGACGCGCCTACAAGGTCAAGGGTCCTAGCGTCAGATACAAGGAGATCGTTGAGATCTGGAACAAGCTCCACGAGGCGGAGGAGAAGCACATCATCGGCACTCCCGGCATTGACTACGAAGACGACCTAAAGGGCCAAGACGGTGTCCTCTTGCCGGGCAAGACCGTTGACGTCAAGGACGGTACCAGCTTCTCGGTAGACCCCGAGCACGTCTCATAATGGATCGGCTCTCCGGGTTCGGCGAGCAGGAGGGCTTTGCGGTCAAGGTCGAATCAGACGTTGTTGCAGCCGTCGGGGTTCCCTGCCTGCTGCGGAACCGAATCATCAGCACTTGCACCATCGAGAAGTCCTTCGACCCTGAAAGTGGAAAACCGAACGACCGTATCGGCGATGCTGTCCATGCGGTTCGCATCACCACCGACGAAGAGTTGGACGGTCTTGTCTACCAAGCAGACGGAACCCCAATCGGGAGCCAAGTCAGCACTGATGGGCGGTCGTGGTCGAACATTTCCATCAGGAGGGGCAGCCAAAACAGCCCAGAGGATGATGAGTCGGCTCAGGACTTGGTTCACAGGTACGCAAAGCAGATCGTTGGGGCCGTCTCAGCAGCCGGCTACTACAAACCCGCCTATCTTCGGGCCTCGAACCCTTTCAATTTCTCCAACACCTTTGAGGCGCGATCTCAGATTGGTCCCGTTCAAGACCGCATCCGGGAAATGCGAATCGCCATCATCGGCTTGGGCGGAACGGGATCTTATGTTCTCGATCTGATTGCAAAGACGCCAGTTGCCGAGATCCACCTCCTAGACGCTGACGAACTCGACTGGCACAACCTCATGCGTGCCCCTGGCGCCCCGACTGGCGAGGAAATCGAGGAAATCGGCGACATCAAGTCCCAAGCCAGAGAACCTCTTCCCAAGGTGGCCTACTACCACTCCAAGTACGCCCCACTGAGGAAAGGCATCTGCCCGCACCCTGTCCGGGTGGACAGCCAGTCAACGTTGGCCGATTTCCTCTCATCCCAACCAATTGACTTTGCCTTTGTATGCATCGACCAGAATTCCGACAGCGATACGCCGCGACAGGATGCCGTCTACAACGCGCTCTCAGAAGCTGAGGTGCCTTTCATAGACTCCGGAGTCAGTATCACGCTGGAGGACAGTGCCATTCGGGGCGCTGTCACAACAAGCGGCTACTCAGAAGGCTCGCTGGAGTGGCAGGAAGCCATTCCGAACGCAGCGGTCCATGGGAACCTTCCTGGGTACCGAAACGTTCAACTCCCGGAAGTGAACGCGTTGGCAGCGGCGCTCGCCGTCATGGAATGGCGGCGGCGCACAGGACAATACATCTCAGAATCTTCCTCTTTCCTCCACAGATTCCTGCTCGGGGCCCCAAGAATTGTCACGCCGCCCTGATCCCCAAGACGGGACACCCCCGAAACTCCGGCCCATCTTCGTAGACCTATTGCCTGAAACGCACGAGATAGGTCCTGGCGAGCTCTGGATCAGCCTCAAGCATCGCACCATCAACCTGCGCTGCCCATGTGGCTGCGGCGACCTCACCGTCCTCTCGCTGCACCCGAGCCGATGGCACATCCATTTCGACGGAAAGACGGTATCCCTGAAAGGCCCCACGGGCGGGTCTGTCTGGGCCAACTCCGGCTGCGGCAGCCACTACTTCATCAAGAACAGCACCGTGATCTGGTCGCATCGGATCGACCCAGATTGCCATGCCGAGTACGAGCACATCGAACGAAAACGGCTGAGTGAATCTCAACAAGGCGAACAAAGGTCCCGCCCATGGTTAGCTGCATTCCGCCGTCTATCCCCTCGGAAATGGCGCGACTGAAGCTAAGTGTCGCTACCTCACCGGCGACGCGCAGGGTCAGACAAGTCCCAGTCCTCAACCTCAAGGGTGTCCAAGTCCAGCAGGGCGACTGTCCGGTCGGTGTTGTCGCAGTCGAGGCCTTTGATGGAGATGCCGTTGCGCTCGGTCTCATAGGCGTGGTGCCAGTGGCCGTGTACCACCAGTTTGGGGCAAATCGCCTCGACCACCCGGGCCAGCAGGCGCCTCACCTGCGCGGATGTCCGTTCGTCGGCTTCGGGTATCGGCAATCCCTTCAGCCGGTAGCCCAGAGATGGGTGGTCGTGGCACAACAACACGTCGGCCGGCCCCTGGTTGATCGCCCGCTCAGCGTCTGAGGTAGTTGGGACCTCCTGTGCTCGTGGTCCTTGAATCTCCCTAGGGGCCACCGGAGCCAACGTAAAACCCGGGGAGGTTCAACCCTGT
Source organism: marine group bacterium Sva0996 bin134 (assembly GCA_002239105.1). Taxonomy (GTDB): domain Bacteria; phylum Actinomycetota; class Acidimicrobiia; order Acidimicrobiales; family Bin134; genus Poriferisocius. Next base: position 21,259 of record MPNQ01000049.1, read on the forward strand.
AGCTCCGACTGTCAACGACCTCTATCAGTCTTGGGCCTTGAGGTCTTCTAGAGCCGACGACATCCTCATCCAATCAAGGGCCGATGAAACTCTCTTCCAAATGTCGCCTTCAAAAGTGCCCAGTTCGCCATGAGCTGCGACCACACCAGCACCCACCGCGTCGCAGATGCAGGACCTAACTGTTTCCCGTGCATCATCGGTGAATTTCTTGCTGGAACCCACGTCCTTGCCAAAACAATCGACCTCCGCTAAAGCCCCATTCGTGATGCCCACAATCCTGGAGCGGCCTTCGCTCTTCGCTATAGCTACTCCGCTGGAAACAGCTTCGGTGATTAATTCGATAATTCGCGCACGGGTAGCAATGAGCGCCTGGTCAACTTGGTTAGGGTCACGATTTCCCATGTTGGGACCATATCGTGGCTACTGATGAATGACAACGCTGTGGTTCTGCACATAGCATCCCCTCTTGCACAGGGATGCAATAGACGTTGTCTTTGGAAGCGCTTTGCCCTCTCAATGAACTCGTGGTCAGCGGCAGCAAGATCGTCCCCACCCCCGATGGTTGTCCTGGCATTGGCCTCCGAAGTTCACTCCATCAGCTACAGGTACTCGATGTAAGTCTTGGTCATATCGACGAGGCCACGCCCAGCAAGGGTGGATTGTGCCAAGATTTGCCGCTATGGATGGGCGGCTGGCCAGTGTGCGGGAGGCATGCACTCCCCGTGAGGAAGTGTTGCGGGGTGGGCTGGTCGACAAGCACTTCGCCGCTCAGCTTGACCAGGTGATCGCCAACGCTCCCGGTTACCACGACTATGCCGATGCCGACTCCTTCTTCAAGATCACCCATCCCACCCACGGCCTCAAGGACCTGCTGGCTGGCACGTTCGCCCGCCTATCGAGCAATGCAGCAGCCGCAGCCAATGCCGAGCACGCGGTGTATCGCTATGAGACCAGCTTCGGTGGCGGGAAGACCCATGGCCTGATTGCCCTGTACCACCTGGCCAGCGGTGCCCGACCCTCCAATCTCGACGAGTTCATCGACCCCGCCCTGCTCCCCTCGGAGTGCTCAGTGGCGGCGGTCGTGGGCGACAGCCTCGACCCGGTGAATGGCCTCACATCCGGCGACATCACCACCTACACCCTGTGGGGTGAAATCGGCCGTCAGCTCGGCCCCGAGGCGTGGGATCTCGTCCAAGCCAGCGACGATGCCCGCACCGCTCCGGGCAAGCAGGTGTGGCTCGACATGTTCGGCTCAACCCCCACAGTGATCGTTATCGACGAGATCGCCCAGTACCTGCGACAGCTGGCCTCCT
>MPNQ01000050.1 GCA_002239105.1 marine group bacterium Sva0996 bin134
GGGCCGTAGTAGATGAACAGGTTGGCGATCAGATCGTCGAGGCCGTCGCGAGTGCCGCCTTTGGCCAAATCTACGGTGATGATGTTGCTGTTCACGTGGATGGCGTCGATCCCGCCCCTGTCGAACAGGCGGCGGGCCAGTTCGTCCACCGGCCGCTCTCCGGGTATGTCCCGTCCGACGGCGTAGTGCTCGTGGCCGGTGCCGGTGATGCTCCGGTTGATCTCATAGCGGACCACCCCCGGACGGCTAGTAGCCCTCTCCACAACAGTCACCGGCTGTCCCATACGCCCCGAGATCGTACCCGCTTATCGCGACCAGACGGTCAATCAGAAGCCCGCCTCTTCAGCCCCGCCCCTAGTCGGGAACTCGAAGCGCGTTGGGCTTCAGAGGTCTTGCAATGGGCCGCGCAGAATCGACCGACCTGAATGGCCTGCATTGCCATCCCGGGGTTCGATGCTTATGTCGAGGACGAAGAAGTCCTTCGGGTCGTAGCCATCGGGCACCTCGAGTGTGCCTGGGTCAACAGGGTCCACCAAGCCGATTGAGACGAGGTCGGCGACATTGCCCTCCGCGTCGGGCTGGATGAGCCAAGCCTCCAGATCTGCACCATCCCCAGGGGAAGGCAGCAGCGCGTCCACGATCTTGATGCGGTGGCGGTCGTCTTCGGCGATGAGCTCGGCGCCAGCCCGGGCCTGCGCTCCCAACTCGTCGAAGCTATCCGGATCGTAGGCGAGTTCGGCAGAGGCAATAACACGGGGCGGTTCGTCTCGTGTGAGGGTGACGGCTGTCACTACCCCAGTGGCTACAAGCACCAGTACCGCAGCAGCACTGAGCATGATCCGCCGAATTCTTCGGCGCCGGAACTCCAGAGCAATGACGGCACCCGGAGCATCCTCGCCGGCTTGTATGGCCGATTCGACGCCTTCCCAGACGTCTTCGGGGGGGTCTGTCAACTCCATCTCAGCGGCATCGAGGCCCCGTAGCAGGGCTTCAATGTCAGAGTCTGTCCGACCGGCGCGTTCTTCATCCATGAACCGACTCCAACTGTCTTCGAATCTGGAGGAGACCTCGGCGCAGATCACTTTTGACCGTGCCAATCGGCACTGACAAGCGATCGGCGATCTGGCTGTGAGTGAGATCGTCGAAGTAGTGCAGGGCGATCACCCGGCGAGGACGGTCAGGAAGGCAGCGTAGGGCCTCTGCAACCATCATCCGGTCACCTGCCTTGTCGACCTGTGCCTCTACCGCGACTTCCTCAAAATCAGCTTCAGCCCGGCGTTTCTCATGCCTCTGCTCAGCGCGGATATTGTCGATGATCCGGTTCTTGGTGATGGCAATCAGCCACCCGGCAAGGGTGCCCTTCTGCGGGTTGTACTGCCCGCGATTCCGCAGCGCACTGATGAAAACTTCTTGAGCGACATCCTTGGCGCGGCTCTCGTCAAGGGACTGAAGGCAATAGGTGTAGACAAGTGCGCCATATAGCTCGTATGCCGCTCTGAGGGCATCCTCATCGCCCCCGGCAAATGCCTGCTCAACGCTGTTGGCCGACTGGCTCGCGGGGCTAGGCACGCCGAAAGCATAGTGACCGATCACAACTCCGTGGTCAGCCCCGTAGTGACAGCGTGGGCCTGAGACGAGGCCCACGGCGGACGGGCGCTTGAGGGGAATTGCAATTGATGCACGCCCGTCCGCCGAGGCCGAGTCTCCTACTCCGGTGCGGGAGGGAGCAGGACCTTGTCGATGACGTGGATGACGCCGTTGGAGGCCTCGATGTCGGCAGTGACCACAGTGGCGTCGTTCACCATCACCGCGCCGCCGTCAATGGCGATGACAACATCAGAACCGGCAACCGTGGTCACGCTCTGGCCGTCAAGGGTAAGCACCAACTCTGCGGGGGCCGCCAACGGCAATACGTGGTAGGTCAAGACCGCAGTCAGCAGATCAACATCAGCCAACAGCTCCTCAGCCGACATGCCCAACGCCGCCAATGCCGCGCCAAACGCCTCCTCAGTGGGGGCGAACACCGTGAACGGCCCCTCCCCGCTCAACGTCTCCACCAGCCCAGCAGCCTGCACCGCAGCCACCAAAGTCGGAAAAGCCCCCGACTCCACCGCAACCTCAACAACCGTCCCCGCTGCCGCCGGAGCCTCAGTGGGAGCCGGAGCCTCAGTCGGATCGGGAGCCGGATCCGGAACCGCCGTCGCCGCCGGAGGCGCTTGTGGTTCGGCACCGTCGTCGTCGTTTCCACAGGCCACTGCGACCAACGAGATGATCAGCAGGATGGCCAGGAGTGATGAGAGCTTTCTGTACATGTTCTTCTCCGCACTTTGGGAACTTCACTCTTAACTACGGAGCGAACAGCAGGTTTGGATGCAGCCGACTCAAAACGGGAGCAAAACTCAGGGGGAAGCTCAGTGCCTAGCGGGCGGTCTCCCGACAGCCATTGGATTGGGGAACAATAGAACCAATGCGCTGTGGACCAATTCCTCGCCGCTGGCTTCGAACGATCGCCGTGGTTGTGGCTGCTGCGGTGTTTGCGTTTAGCTGTGTCTCAGCTGAACAACAAGAACAAGTCACCATTGCGAGCACCCCAACTCTGGCGTCCACTGCGACCGACACCTCGGCTCCTACCCCATACCCAAAGCCGCCACCCACCCTCCAACCCACACCACGGCCTACCCCAACTCTTGTCGCCACGATTCCTCCACAACCCGACCTCACTCCTGACGCAGTTCCTGCCTCAACGCCAACGGCACCGCCCGCCCAGGGTTGGATCACTTTGGCTGAACTCCTCACCCTGGTCACTATCACCACCGAACAGACAGAGGGTTACGACCGGGGTGATTGGGAGCATTGGATCGATGCAGATGGCGACGGCCTTGACACCCGGCAAGAAGTGCTCGCCGACGAGACCCTGGTGGATCCAGTGGTGGCAGGCGGAAGAATTCGAGAGGGCCAATGGTTCAGCTACTACGACGACCAGGAATTCACTGTCGCCCGACAGCTAGACGTTGATCACGTTGTGGCCCTCGCCGAGGCTCACCAGTCAGGGGGCTGGGCCTGGGATGCCCTGACCCGACAGCTCTACGCCAACGATCTGAGTTTTCCCGACCATCTCATCGCCGTTTCCGCAGGCTCGAACAGAAGCAAGGGCGCCAGGGACCCAGCCGAGTGGCTGCCGCCCGATCCAGAGGCACTGTGCACATATCTGGCTTGGTGGACCACCATCAAGTACCGGTGGGAGCTGAGCATGGATCAGGCTGAATTCGACGCCATCCACCGTTTCGCCACTACCGACTGCGCCGACACCCAAATCGACCTAGCTGCCGCCCAATCAGGGATTATCCGAGCCGATCCGTCTGGCCAGCCTTGACAAAAAGTCGCTCTTGGTTCACATGACTCTCTGACACGATCAGAAGCAGGGGTGGGGTCCTCGATGATATCTTTGGCATGTGTCCAAGACATCTGTTTTTGTGGATAGAGATATCGCCCAGCGGGCCGCGGAGATATTGGGGACGAAGACGCTGCGCGAGACCATTCATGCCTCCTTGCTGGAGGTTGTCAACGCCAAACGGCGCCTTGAGCTGATCGGCCTGCTCAGCCAGACCGAGCGCTTCGACTTCGATGCCGCGGAAGCCGCCTGGGGCGGGGACAAGTAGTTGCCGCGAACCCTTTATCTGGCTGACACCAGCGCCTTTTCTCGCCTGGAAAAACCCATCGTCGCCTCCGCTGCTGCCCCCCTGATCGCCGAGGGGCGCATCGCAATCTGCACCCCGGTGACGTTCGAACTCGGGTTCAGCGCCCAAAGCCCTGCGGATCATCAAAAACTGATGGACGTGCTGGCCGCCTTTCCCCCTGCCCCCTCCACTGACGCCGACCACCGGCGGGCAATTGAAGTGCAGGGCCTTTTGGCTCAGTCCCAGTTCGGTGACTAATTGACTAGAAGAGCCCGGAAGCAGCAATACGAGGGCAGCCAAGTCGTCTGCGCGAAACCGACATGGGAACCTGCGCCAAACCGACATTAAAATATGCGCGAAACCGACATGGAGACCTGCGCGCCAGGGTAGGCTACAGCCGTGCAGCGATATCTGAATCGCTTGGTGGATCCCTGGTTGGCCGAAGTTCTGGCGACTGCTCCTGCGGTCATGCTCACCGGTGCCCGAGCCTCGGGCAAGACCACCACCGCGCTCCGGTATGCCGCAAGCATCGTGCGGTTGGACCGCGAGCGCGAGGTGTTCCCGTTCGAGGCCGATCCCGACGCTGCCCTGCGCGGCCGCCCCGAGCCGGTGCTGCTCGATGAGTGGCAGACGTGTCCAGGCGTGCTCGGAGCCGTGAAACGGGCCGTAGACACTGAGCGCCGTCCGGGGAGATTCATCTTGACGGGCTCGGTTCGATCCGAGGCCGATCCAGCGCTCTGGCCGGGAACGGGCCGCATCATCCGGATGGCCATGCATCCTCTGACCGTGCGCGAGCAACTCTCCAAATCCCATCGCCCCTTTGTCAGCGGATTGCTCAACGGCGAGCAACTCGACCTGCCAAGCAATCCTCCCGACTTGCGCGACTACGTTGAGATCGCATTGCGCGGCGGCTTCCCAGAACCGGCAATCGAGCTGTCAGGAAGCGTTCGAGACGACTGGCTCCGCAGTTACATCGAACAGTTGCTCTCCCACGATCTCGCAGGGGAACGCAACGGAAGCGACCGCACCAAGCTCGCTGAGTTCTTCCAAGCGTACGCCCTGAACTCGGCCGGGATAGTCAACGACACCACGCTCTACCAGGCTGTCGGCATCGACCGGCGCACAGCGCACGCCCACATCAGACTGCTCACCGATGTCGGCGTCATCGCCGAGACTCCGGCGTGGAGCAGCAACCGGCTCAAGCGCCTGGCCCGAGGGCCAAAAAGGTATGTCGCCGACACCGGACTATGGGGCGCAGCCGTCGGGGCCGACTTGGATCTGGTGATGAGCAACGGCGACCTGCTCGGCCGTCTGATCGACACCTTTGCAGTCAACCAGCTGCGAGCCGATGCCGCAGTGGACCCGGTTCGGCCGCAGCTTTACCACATGCGCGACCGCGACGGTCGCCATGAGGTGGATTTGGTCGCCGACCTCGGGGCACGCGGAATCATCGGAATCGAGATCAAAGCGGACAGTGCTCCCCGGCACGCGCACGCCCGGCACCTGGTCTGGCTGCGCGACCAGCTAGGTGCCCGATTCAAAGCAGGAGTATTGCTACACACTGGCCCGGCCCGGTTCTCCCTAGACGACCGGATTGAAGCGATCCCAATCTGCGCGCTCTGGAGCTAGTTTCGACAGACGGCTACCAGCCTTGGGCGTCGAGGAGGGATTGGAGCTTGCGCTTGGGGCGGTGCTCGGTTCGAGTCCTCTCCAGCAGCGCCGCGAAGCGTTCCGGCTTGCCAGCCGACTCGGCCAAGCGGCAAATGCGGACCATCAGATCGACCGCCGACTGATACTGCTTGGCATCTTTGCGCGCGATGATCGCCAAAGCGGCCTGTTCGTATACCGCCACCGCGTCCATGGGGCAGTCCGGCTCTCGCGCCCGGGCCAGCGTCATCCAAGCCTCCGGCCTGGCACCGAATTCGCAGGCTGCTTTCCACGCCTCACCGATGCGGCCCTCATAGAGGAGAATCTCCACCAATGCGACCGCTGCCTCGGACACACGGGGCGCTAAAGCCCCGAACATGACCTCAGGGGCAGCTCGAATGCCTGCTTCTGCTTCGGGGGCTTGTGCCAGCGAATTGAGGAGATGGCCACCGCAGCGCCCCAGCCAGCCCGTACCCTCGTCCTCACCCAACAGGCGGCGATATGCCGACAGCGACGGCGCCGACACGAACGCCTGCCAGAAGAGATCGACCGCGGCATGCTCCTCGCCGCTGGCGCGCAACTTGTCAGCCAAGAATTCGCGAAGGGCGGCTACTTGCCTGGGGCGATCGCCCCAGTCGGCCAGGCCGCGCCGGGCCCAGTCGATGGCCTCCTCGACTCGGCCGACGCGGTCGAAGGCCCGGGCGATCTCCAACAGATCGTCAGAGTGCGGCTGGCGGAAGCTGTGTGCTTCTATCAACACGTCAGGATCGCCGGTGCCGAGTGCCCAGCCCAACATGGCGTTACGCACCGCGAATCCGTCGAAGAAATCGTCGTCACCGGCGCCGCCTGCGACCCGCTCAAGGTGCGGCTCGAGGCGCTCGCGGAACGCGGCCAGCCCTTCCGAGCCGAGAACCTCTGCGTAGGCCGCAGCACAGCGGTAGAAACCGCTCAACTCGGAACCCAGCTCGAGCTCGACCAGGCGGGCCGCTAGGTCGGTCGGGTCGGGTGGGCCTGCCAGACATGCCCGCAGATGGAGCTCCGACAACCGCCCCGAAAAGCCGGTCAGCCAGCCGTCGGAATCGTCGACATGCTCTATCGAGTTGTCTGCGCAGCGATGGGCGTGCTCAGCCAGGCGAGCCGCGGCGTCGTGATGGCCGGCATCGCAGAGATCTCCAATGGCATCAATCACTTCGTCGATCCCGGCAGCCCATCCGGGCGCCTCGTGATATGTGACAAAGCCGCCGCGGGAATAGGCGTTGGGGGCGAAGGCCCGGTCGATTCGGCGACGCCATGCAGCCAGGTCAACGCCAGCGCCTCTTGCGGCCTGAGACTCCGCTAGAAGGAGTTCGCGCAATTGCCAGTCCGACGCGGCCCGGTCCAGCACGATCTCCACGAGCCGCTCCGGATGGAGCCCCCCGACAAAGGCAGCCAGCTCATCTGCGGCACCGGACACCGACCCCTCTCCCACCCCCGGGTTCAGCGATCGACCCTTCTGGCCGGTGGGAGCGTGGACTGACGATTCATCGCCGGCCGCGATGGACAGGCCCACCGCCACCGCGTGCTTGCAAAAGGAGCCATCCTCGGCGGCAGGGCAGGTACACGACCATTGGGGCCTACCCCCGTCAACCCATAACTCCACGACATAGGGCACTGTGCCCCGAACCGTCGCCTCCAACCGCCCACCTCTGACCTCAGCCGGCTCGACTCTCCCGTCGCCAAGGTAAGCTGTCCCGCGCCCAAGCACGCGTCGCCCGGCCAACGACGCCACAGTCGCCGCGTCGAACACCTCTCCTAGCGGTTTCACTGCTATTGCCTACCAGAACGGCAAAGGCTAGCTGGGGCCAGCGCGGAGGTGGGACTAGCAGTGGTTGTCCATGAAGTCCCAGGAGAAGGGGAATCCGTCACAGATTCAGGGTGAATATTGCCGTGAATTCGTCAGTTGTCCCAGAGCCAGTCCAGGTCCGAGAAGGCGAGCGCCTCGCCAAAGCCCTCGATGTTGTCGCGGACGTTCAGTATCAGACAGCGCTCGTCGCCCCCGTTCTTCGGGCCTCGAAGTCCCCGTCCGATCATCTGGAAGTAGAGGTTGGGGCTGTACACCGGCCTCGCGACGATGATGGCGCGAGTCTTTGGGGCGTCGAAGCCCTCGCGGAACACGGCGTAGTTGACAAGCGCCTTTATCTCCCCGCTGCGGAACTCCTCGACCACTCGTCGGCGTATAGCCGGTTCGGTCGTTCCGCTCACAGGCCTGGCTGTGATCCCACTGCGGTTAAGCAGCGCGGCCAAGGTCTGCGCGTGCTCCACTGAGGTAGCAAAGATCAACGTCGGCCAGTCGGGTTCGATATGTTCCTCGTACGCCTCGATTATGTGTCTTGTTCGGTCGGTGTTAGCAGCGATTCGATCCTCAACACCATGAGGCAGCCAACCCGACCAGGATCCCCCCTGCTCAGTCTCCGGCGCGAATTTTCGCATCTCTTCCCAGTCGCCGTCACTCAGTTCGAATGTCCCGCCCTCGATCAACTCGTGATCAGCGCGGGCCAGAACTCCACCGTCCTGCAACTCTCGTATGACCGCCTGCGGGTTATCGCTCCTGAACGCTCCTCTATCCAGCCGATTCTCACCGTAACGTCTTGCCAGCCATCTCGTCTCAGCTTCGTCGTGACCGCGGTAGGGCGTGGCTGTGAGTCCGAGCAGACGGGGCTCCTCCTCTCCCTGTCGATACGTCAATCCGATCTCTCGCATTACCGAGGTAGATGTCGGCGAGATCGACCGGTGGGCCTCGTCAAATACCACTAGCTTGAAGTTCTTCAGAAACCCATACTCCTCGCTCCGGCTGGTGAGCCGCGAATGGAGCGTCTGGACCGAGGCAACAACCACATGCAAGTCGCTGGTAGGTAGAGGCGCGGGCTGTCCACTCCATAGCCTTGAGATCCTCAACTGCTCTGCCTCGGTCCCTTCACTTCTCCACACTTCCTCCCATGCCTCCACCGCTTGCTCGCACAGTTCGTCGCGGTCGGCAACCCAAAGAATTCCGCTCGGAAAGTCCTCATCGCGGATGGCCTCGACAACTCCCTGCACTGCAACTCGAGTTTTCCCCGAGCCGGTCGGCATGCTGATCATCCCGCGCGCTTCGGCACTATCGTTCAGGCCAGAGTGAAGCATCTCTCGCAGATTCGCTGCGACCGTCTTCTGGTAGGGATGCAACTCTTGGAGTGATCGGGGCCCCTCCACCTCCATGAACGGCGGGCGGCGCATATTCCGCTCTCCAGCCCACTCGTCAGAGAACCCGAGCGAGTGAACGAACTCCAGTTCGGTTCGCCTCCCAGCCCACTGTCGTGGCGGATCAAGGTGATCCAAGCTCGCCCTGAATTGTCTGAGAGCATCGGTGTGGTAAGTAGCGATTGCTGCTTCCGCGATGTCAAGTCCTGTCAGTGGCCCCTGCTCATCTTCCAACACAGCCAGCAGCGAGCGCGGGAGTCCCAAACGCAGGCGATCTTCTCCTACGGCCGCAAGTAGGCGCTCTGAATTGGTGGCACACTGGCGAACCACTTCGCGCCGAGCTTCTACTTCTGCCGGGGTTCTGCGTTGCAAAATAGCCTTGACATCTGAGTCTGAAAGCCTAAGTTCCAGCGAGTCCACCACGAGCTTCAACGCTCTGTACTCGTCTTCGTCGTCAACGCCAATCGAGAGAAAAATGTTAGGAGCTTGGAAAGCGCACTCTCTTTCGCGGCCAGCGACACGGATCTGCTCGCAGGACACTAGGAGCGTGTCTACTTGGTCGACTGAAAGATACTCCGCTAATCCGGGCCATTTATCGGTCAGTGGGATCGGCTCTCCCTCACCGAATAACTCCGGTACTGGATTTGAGAGACCTAAGGTTTCCATGATTTTGTCAGCGTTCGGATGCCGCAGTAGCGCGAGCAATGCAGCGGGGTTCTTCGGCGGTGATCCAAGAGCATCGGCAAGCGGCACGATCCCGTCTTGCGTTCGCACTCGTCCGTGCTCTTTGAGCATATGAATCTGGAGCGACTCGACAGATGCTGCCGGATATTTGCCCTGAGACGTATGCTCCATGATCCATGGTTCGTAACAGGCATCCATGCTCAACAGAGAATCTGTGTAGAGTGCCTTACCTAGCTCTGATAGGACAAGGAACACGTCGAGAGGGCCCACCTCCTCATAACTCGAAAAAGCCAAATAGTTAGCACGCGGTCTGCTTGGCAAGTCATCGCGTCTCTGATATTTATCCCTCTGTCGGTCTTGATACCGCTCAAACTCTTGCTCATTTCTTAATTCATACGTGTTGATTGGTGCATCTACAACACCAAGCTCTCGGAGCAAGAGGCAATCAGGCTGATGAAAGCCAATGTCGACTGTCACCGTGCTATCGCGACTTCCATCGCCAGGGACAATCTTGCCTGGCATCAAGACTGAGTGGAGATCTGTCCAATTGCCAGCACATGTTCGAACACGCAGTAGCCTCCACCAGCGACGGTACTTCTTGACTATTGCAACCGCTTCACTTGTATCCAGGGCTCGGGATGTCCTCCAAAACGTCTCGATGAATTCAGGAACATAGGGTTGACGCCACCGGGTCGCAGCTACCTGCTCCATTACCTTCTTGAATTGGCTCTCGGGCGATGGCTGTTTCAACCCAAGCTCCTTAAGCACTGCAAGAGCATTTGCATCGTTCACCAAATCAGGATGGACGATAGACATGGACTCACCTGTGCTGACGGCGGAAGGTGAATCGTATGGCAGAAAAATCTTGTCTGGATCGGGTGACTGCCAAGCGCCAGCAGTAATCAGCACGATCTTGCCAAGATCTTTGTAGAGCCGCTTGTCCTCAGGGATGAGCGAGACAACCTGGAGTGCTGTCTTCGATGCCCGAACCGCGCTTCCATGATCCTCTGAGTCCACCGTTGTCGTGAGGGCTTCCAGCCATTCAGCCAGGCTTGCTCGTGGTGCCTTTTCGAATTCGAGCCGCGATTCCTCGCCCTCGGGATGGAATAGACGATCAATCTTCGCCAACCGTCCGCGAGTCAAAGCACTGTGATGTAGCCAATCCACTGGACGATCTGGGTACGATGCCCAGTGGTCCAAGGCGGCTTGGTTCTCCTTGATATCTCGCGTGAGCACCTGTGGCGGATATCTGAGTTCCTCTCGCATCTTCAAGCCCCCCTCCTGATCGGGGACAATCTTGCGGTCATGAAGAATGCTGAATAGAGATTGTCGGAGGCGTTCTGCGTGATCGTTGTCGCCCGTCTCTCGCCGGCGCGGCAGTGCGTCCAAGTGTTGCGATGGGTTGTCTGCGTTTGAGAGCCCTGGCAGAGCATCGGCGATCATCGCCGCCGCAGCTTCGATCAGCTCAGTATTGTATGGGCCTGGAAGCAGATGCCATCTGTCTTCATTGGTTTTCCACTGCGCATTCAAGATCCCCGGAACAAGGCACGAGGTGGTGGTGGGAAAGAAGGCCCAGAACTTTCCGGGTTGGTCTAGAGAGTCGATTGGCACAGCCCAAGAGACAGGCACCTCGTAGCGGTCGTCGCCCGGGCGACGGTCGTTGCGGGCATTTTCCGACAGCCGGTGGCTGCTCTGGAACAGTTTCCATTGGGTCGTCTCGCCACCACAAGCGAGGAGATAGTCGCTGCCTTCCTTTGTTAAATCCACCGTCGCGCCCAATTCCTCTGAACCATCAGCGATCGTGAGCCTGCTGACATGCGGGACGAAGAGTATGAACTCGGGGGGAAAATCGAGCATCTGCTCGCGCAGTTCGTCGTGTGCTCCAGCCTTGAGCGGCAACCGCACGATGTTCGTCGCCCAGGCCATTAGATCGCGCAAGGCATCGTCCTGCTCTGAGCACTCAACCGGGTCCACCGGCTCCGGCAGTCGCAAAATCGGACAGAGGCTTGCGCTTGGCACAACTTCTCTGATCCTGTCGTGAGCCCGCTTGCGGTCGAACCGGAACGAACCCGACCGGCTGTAGAACTCAGGCGAGTCGCAAACACCCAGGACAGCTTTGAAGCCGAGGCCGAAGGTGCCGATTTGATCGCTGCCCCGCTTGGTGGACATGTGTGAGAACATCAGCGCCTTCACCCCATCGCTGTCGATAGGGTCGCCGTCATCGGCGCAGTAAAGGCAACTCTCGGTTAGCCGCACCTCGATGCGTCCAGGACAAGGAGTTCTAGCTGAGTCACCGGCTCCGCTAGCACCGTCGGGTGCCCACAGCGAATCCGCACTGTTCTGGATCAACTCATAGAGCTGTCGATGTTGGTAGCCGCCATGCGCTGTGTCTTGTTCTAGCCTGGCGTGCTCTTCAACCAGAGCTTCTTGCTCCCTGTACGAGTTGAGAGTCTTCTCCGACTCCTCAGCTATGTAGCAGCCAAGTTCGCCTTCCGGCCTATCCCATCGATCCAACACCACTTGGGCCCCTTTGCCTTTAACCCTCTGTCACTCTAGAAGGCGGGCTGCCCGCACCGCTTGCCGGAGCGGTCGGCCTGAGGAACGCCGCCAGCCGCGGCCTGCTGCGTCAAATCGGTAGCGACGGGTGCGCGATTTCGACATTTGGGATTGTGCGGTGAGCTTTGGGGATTGAGGGGGGCTTGGGGATTGCTCTGGACCTTGGGGCTGAGTGTCATTTGGATTATGTTTCTAATGTTCAGATAGTTGACAATGTTATTTCATCTAATCCGATGGTTTAACAAATATTCAGATAGTTGTTGTCACTGGGGTCGGTATACTTGCATGTATGGAGTTTGGAGTCCTTGAGCAGGGTAAACGTGGCGACAGCCAGTCGTGCGTTCCGGCTTGGCCAGAGGCGGTTGATGTCGCTTGCTTGTCGCTCTCAGAATTGCGGTATCGGCTGGGCCTGATCAAAAGAGCTGAGGCCCGTCTGGCCGCAATGAAGGTGGAAACGCTGGCCGCCTACGCCGACCGGGGAGGCGATGGCCTCGCCCGCCGGGTGGCCCTCGAGGAATTACAGGCCTCGAAGCAGCAGGCCCGCCGCGAGGTGGAGACCGCTTCGCAGTTCTCCCAAGTTCCCAAGACCCTTGGCGCATTAGGTTCTGGGGAGATACCGGCCAAACACGCCGAGCAGATCGCCAAGGCCGCGTCCAAGGGGCCGGTTGATGAGACCGTGCTGGTGGACGCAGCCCGGCGCGAAGACTTCGGCACCTTCTCCCGCACATTGCGAGACCATCTGCATGAGATGTCGGGCGACGACGGCAAGTCGTTGCTAACCAAGCAGCGTGAGCGCCGCAAGATGAGCTTCTTCAAGTCACCCGACGACGGCATGTTCATAATCAATGGCAGGTTCGACCCAGTCGCGGGAAACCGGATGGAGGCTGCACTGGCCGACGAGGAACGCCGCCTGCGCAACAACAGCGACGCTGGTGATCAAACGGCTTTCGACCAAAGAATGGCCGACGCCCTGGAAAGCTTGATCTGCGCCGACCGCGACGACAGCAAGCCGCAGGGCACCACGCTGGTGCTGACCGCAGACTGGGACGCTCTGACCCAGAAAATGCTTGATTGCCGCCTGCTTGACGGAACGCCGCTGCCGATGTCGGAGGCCCTGAAGCTGGCCTGCGACGCCGACATACTCCCCGGAATGTTCGACACCGAGGGCCAACAGCTATGGGTTGGCCGCAAGTACCGGTCGGCCACCGAAGCTCAGCGATCCGCCCTCATCATCCGCGACAAGCACTGCATCGGCTGCGGCCGAACCGCGGCCTGGTGCGAGGTACACCACATCGTCGAGTGGTCCCGAGGCGGGCCCACCGATATCGACAACCTCGTGCTGGTCTGCACACCGTGCCACCACAGCATCCACGACGACGGCTGGACGGTACACAAACGACTGAACGGCACTTACCACCTACGACCGCCACCCGAACCGGAGCACCCCGATCCCAGCCCGGGCCACTCTCACCGTGGCACCTCGAATCGAGAAACCTCAGAGAACATGAACCAGAGGAAGAAGCCCGCGGCAGACAGCAAAGGACCCGGCAAAAGAGTTCCAGCGGGCAGATACCGCGGCTTTTCCCCGGGACCTGATCCCTTCCCCGACACCGGCACGAGCAACTGTCGCCCATCTGGGTCGAGCCCCATGCTGTTGAAATAACACAACTCCGGGCCAAAGATGCCGCCGTCGCTGCGCCGAACACCTTGCCCAGAGACCTCACTCACCTTGCCCCTCAGAATGGCAGGGGCGAGCTGGGACTGACGCGGAGGTGGGGCCAGCCGAGGGTGTCCATGAAGGCCCAGGAGCGGCGGTGTAGGGGGGTGGGGCCTTGGGCAGACAGGGCGGCTTTGTGGCGGGGGCAGGGGTAGCCCTTGTTATTGTCGAAGTTGTAGTCGGGGTAGCCAACGGCTGCGGCGCGCATGAGGCGGTCGCGGGTGACTTTGGCCAGGATGGAAGCGGCTGCGATGGACAGGCAGGTGGCGTCGCCTTTGACCAGCGTGCGGGTTTTGCCGTTGCCCACGAAATCCCATCGGCCGTCCACCAGCACCGCGTCGGGATCCAGGCCAAGCCCGTCCAGGGCGCGGCGAGCCGCCAGCCGCTGAGCAGCCGCCATGCCCAGATGATCGCATTCGTCGTTGCTGGCGTGGCCCGCGGCCCAGGCAACGCACCAGTCGGCAATCCGGTCGTAGAGCCTCTCCCGCTCGGACTCGGTGAGCATTTTGGAGTCTCGTACCCGGTAGACCCGTCGGTTCCGGGGCAAGACTGCCGCCACCAGGGTGAGGGGACCGGCCCACGCTCCCTTGCCTACCTCGTCCATGCCCACCACGATCTCGCGGCCTTCAGCCCACAAGAGCCGCTCGACAGCCAGAGATGGGGCAGCAGCTTTCAGGGCAGCCCGCATCTCCCCACGGTAGCTATCGGGGTGCGGCCAGCAGCGCTTCTCCGGAGGCTTGTTCGCTGGACCAGCCTTCGTCCAGTGCCGGTGCTGTAACCGTGACTGGCTCCTGGGCGGAGCGGGACTCCAATTCCCACAGCAGGGCGGGGCGGGCACCGTGCCAGCGCACCGCATACGACATCGGCCCGAACCGGGTGGGTAACCCGTAGACCGCCAGGGAGCCGCCTTTCCACGCCGAGCGGAAACCGGGGGCCACCACCAGATCGTCGCCATGGTCGGCCAACAACTCGGCCCGAAGCCCTCTGGCAGAGGGTTCAGCTGGAAAGAGGTCAAGCCGACGCAGATCCCGAGCGGCTCGATCCTGACCGGCAGCGATCAGGAGTCGCTCTACTGCTTCCACCGGCACTGCCGCCCCGATCCGGGCCGAGACCTCGATCGCCTCGGCCACTGCCTCGGTGTAGCGCGCGGCGGCGTCTTTGTTCCCGGTGAGGTCATGGTGGACCGAGAAGGCCATGAGCCGCTCGGCTGGGGCTTCGGTGGTCCAGCGGGCGGCGATCTCGTCCAGCACCAGCTCGGCGTCGTCGTGATAGCCGTGGTGATCTAGGCGAACGGCTAGCTCGCTGAGCTCGGCAACATCGGCCGTCTCCATGCGGCCGGTGAGACCCAGCCAGCGGCGTCGATTGCGGTCGATGCGGCGAGCCAGCCCCTCATCGGGAACTTCGATTTGGGCGCCCCGGTCCATGTGGGCCTGCCAGCCACGCACCACAGCGTCGGCATCGGGCAGATCCGACGGCGGTGGAATCATCCCCCGGCCCAGCGAGGCGCTTACCGCCAGGCGAGCCGTGTGGGGCAGCGGCCACACCATGGCGGCCACATCGCGGCCCTTGCCCTCGAATCTCGAAGTGCCCGCCTCTGCTCCGGTGTCATTGCTGAGCACCGCTTGCAAGGCATCAGGGCCAACTTCGGCCATCGCCGGGGGCCGGTCCCAGGAAAGCACCACCTGCCCGCCGGTTGCGACCCCAGTGGGGCCTACCGACAACTCCGCTCCCGGAGCCTCCACCACCAACGCGGCGGCGAAGGCAGTGGCGGCATCGTTGCCCAACTCCACCACTGCGACCGCCGGTCCCCCGCCAGCGGCCACCGCCCAAACTCGCTGCACCGCATCTCCGTCGGGAACCTTCATGCGGGTCTCCACCACGGCGCCGGTTCCGGTGTCGCTCTGGCGCACCGCCGCCTCCTGCGACGCCCGGTGCCACCGGTCAGACGCACCCACCCACCAGTCCAGCGTCCATTCTCCGGTGCCCGGTTGCACCAGCCCGCGAGCGTCCACCTCCCCCCACCCGGGGGCGCCCAACACGTCGAGAGGCTTGCTCATCGAGAAGAACGTCTGACGAACTGCCAAACCCGGCGGAGCCGCGACCCCTTGCCGTTGCCCGCCTCCGGCTCGGGGCGGGCTTGGCGGCCCATGAGCACCATGGTCGCCTCGGCCGCGGTCCGGGTGCCCTTGATGACGGCGTACACCTCAGAGCTGATCGGCATCTCCACGCTGTGCTCGGCGGCCAACTCCACCACCACACCGGCGGTGAACACCCCCTCGGCCACCTGATCCATCTCGGACACGACCTCCCTGGCCTTCCTCCCCCGCCCAAGCTGCTCGCCCACATGGCGATTGCGGCTCTGGGGACTCATGCAGGTGGCCAGCAGGTCGCCCATACCCGCCAACCCGGCGAAGGTGTCGGCCCGGCCCCCCATGGCGGTTCCCAATCGGCCGATCTCCGCCAGTCCCCGGGTGATCACCGCCGCCCGGGTGTTGTCGCCCGCGCCGAGCCCGTCAACCATGCCGGATGCCAGGGCGATCACATTCTTGAGAGTGCCGCCCAGCTCACAGCCGATCACGTCGTCGTTGGTGTAGACCCGGAAGAGGTCGGTGGTGAACACCCCCTGGAGGGCAGTGGCTACCGTGTCGTCGGCCATGGCGATCACCGACGTGGCGGCGTGCCCAGCCAGGATCTCCTTGGCCAGGTTGGGCCCGGTGAGCGCACCCGCAGAATGGGCGGGGGCCACTTGGTTGACAATCTCGGTCATGCGCAGCCCAGTGCCCCGCTCCAACCCCTTGGTCAGGCTCACCACCGGTACCCAGGGCCGCAGATGGGGGGCAACCTCCTCCATTACCGGTCGAAAAACCGACGATGGGACGCCCATTACCACCACTTCTGCCTCAGCCACGGCCTGCTGCAAATCGGTGGTGGCCCGCAGGCGGGGATGCAGCTCATAGCCGCCCAGATAGCGGGGATTGGCATGGTGCTCGTTCACCGCGGCAGCGGTCTTGGGGTCCCGACACAATAAGACGGTGGGCTCGTTGTGCGCGGCAAGATGGGCAACCGTGGTGCCCCACGACCCTCCGCCAATGACGGCAACCCGGTTCGACATTGGCACTGAGCGTAGACGGGACAGGGCTAGGGATATGCACCGATACTGCGTATGGGCCGACGCAGCACATAGCCGTAGACTCCCGCGGGTGAGCCCAGGGCCGGCGGTGGCCGTGTTGATCCCGGTAAAGGCCTTTGCGGAGGCCAAGCACCGACTGGCGCCCGCTCTAGGAGCGGCGGAACGGGCTGATTTGGCCCGCAACATGGCTGCTCACGTGGTGCAGTCGGCCGCACCGGTCCCGGTTGCGGTGGTGTGCGACGACCGCGGGGTGCGGGACTGGGCCCACTCTGTCGGGGCTGAAGTGGTGTGGCGCCCCGGCACCGGGCTGAACGGTGCGGTCCGCAGCGGCGTTGCCCATCTGCGCAGCGCCGGATACAACCGGGTGATCGTGGCCCATGGAGATCTGCCGCTAGCCGGGCCTCTGGCCCCATTGGGCGACTGGCCGGGCATCACCTTGGTTCCCGACCGCCGCAACGACGGCACCAACGTGATCGCCTTGCCCAGCGACTGCCCGTTTGAGTTCTCCTACGGCAAAGGCTCCTTTGCCCGTCACCTTGAGGAGGCGCAGCGGCTGAGATGCAGTTTGCGGGTCCTGCGCGACCCGTCGCTCGGGTTGGATATCGACCTTCCCGACGACCTGGACGAACTGGCCGTGATGGCGTGAAGTCGCAGAACTTGGCCGTGCCGGGGCGGGCGCTGGCCATCGGGGCCCATCCCGACGACATCGAGTTAAACGCCGGGGCCACACTGTCCAAATGGGCCGCCGCCGGATGCGAGGTGAGCCTGCTGGTGTGCACCGACGGTTCCAAGGGAACCTGGGACCCGGACGCCGACCTGGACAAGCTGGTGGCCGCGCGCCAAGACGAGCAACTGGAGTCAGCCCGGCGTCTGGGCGCGGTCGGCGAGGTGGTGTTCTTGGGCTGGGTCGACGGAGAACTGGAGTCGGGGCCCGAACCCCGCCGACAGGTGGCCGCATGGATCAGGAAATTGCGCCCCGACGTGGTGCTGGGCCACGACCCTTGGCGGAGGTGGCGGCTGCATCCCGATCACCGCCACGCCGGGTGGCTAACCGTTGACGGCATCGTCGCCGCCCGCGACCCCCACTTCTTCCCTGAGTTGGACCTGGACCCCCACCGCCCCGATGCCCTGCTGCTGTTTGAGGCCGATGAGCCCGACCACTCCGAGGACACCGCCGGTTTTGAGGGGGCCGTGGCAACCGCGCTGGAGGCATTTGTCAGCCAATACGAAACCACCCTGGATCTGCCTCCCGAGCCGAACGATGCTGAATTGGGCCGGCTCCACACCTGGGTCGCCGACAAGCTGGCCGAGGCCGGGACGGATGTCGGGCTGGCCTCGGCGGAACTGTTCAAGCTCATCGACGACCTCTGAGACCTGCTAAGGATTTCCCATGCTGCAAGACCAGAAGATCCTCATCACCGGCATGACCGGCCAAATCGCCTTTCCGATGGCCGCGTATCTGGCCGAGAACAACGAGGTGTGGGGCATCGCCCGGTTCAGCGCCGAGGGCAGCCGGGAGATGGTGGAGGCTGCCGGGATCCATACCGAGGTGGCGGACATGGGAGACGGGGACTTCTCCATGCTGCCCGACGACTTCGACTACCTGGTCCACATGGCGGCCTTCCAGGGGCAGGGCTTGGATTACGACTGGGCCATCCAGGTAAACGCCGAGGGCACCGGCCTGCTCATGGCCCACTGCCACAAGGCCAAGGCCGCGCTCGTCGCCTCCACCTGCTCGGTGTACCACCCCCACCCCGACCCTTGGCACCTCTACACCGAGACCGATCGCATCGGCGACTGCAACGCCGTCCACGCCCCCACCTACTCGATGTCGAAGATCGGCGGGGAAGCGGTGGCCCGGACCATGGCCCGCGCGCTGGGGCTGCCCACCACCATCGCCCGCATCAACGCCAGCTACGGGCCCAACGGCGGGCTGCCGGTGTACCACTTGGACTGGCTGATGAACGACCTGCCGATCCGGCTGCGGGCACCGGCCCCGTCGCCCTACTCCCCCATCCACCAAGACGACATGAACGCCCAAGTGGAGCCGCTCCTGGCTGCCGCGTCGGTGCCGGCCACGGTGGTCAACTGGGGCGGGGACGAGCACGTCAAGTCCGAGGACTGGGTGATGCTCCTGGGCGAGCTATCGGGAAAGATGCCCGAGGTCGTCTACGACACCTTCCCGGGCTCACAGCCCGGCAGCGGCGCCGACCCGGCCAAGCGGATTTCCCTCACCGGCCCGTGCCAGGTGAACTGGCGTGATGGCTTGGCCGGGGTCTACGACGCCCGCTACCCCGGTGGCCAGCCCGCCCCCGGTATAGGCGGCGCCGAGCGCCTCTCGGCCGCTTACGGCAACGACTAGCTGAGCCTGGAGGCCAGGAGGCCGGCCAGCTCCAACGGCTGGTCGCCCTGAATGCTGTGGCCGGCGTCGGCCACCACCACCACCGCGTCGGGCTGGCGGCGCAGGAGCTCCTCCACATCCTCGTCGCCCACCACACCAGAATCGGCCCCTCGGTAAAGCACAACTGGGCACGTCAGCGCATCAACCGCGGTCCAAAGATCGGAGAACTCGGGACTGCCCCCGCCCGGCTTGGCTGGATCGGTGAGCTTCCAGTCCCGCACCGGGTCCCACCGCCAGGTCCAGCTGCCGTCGTCCTGTTCGAAGGCGTTGTGGATGATCCCCCTCCGCAGCGAGGACTCGGAGCGGGTGGGGTTGAACTCCATGGTGCGGCCCAAGATGTCGTCGAAGCTCTCAAAGGTCTGGGGTCCGGAGATGAACTCCACGATCGGCTCGGCCTTGGCATGGTCGGTGCCGGGGGTCACGTCCACCACCGCCAGCGACGGCACAAACTCCGGGTGGCGGGCACCCAGGCAGATGGCGGTCAGCCCGCCGAGCGACATGCCCACCACCAGCTCAGCGTGCGGAGCCAATTCCCGGATGGCAACCGCCACGTCGTCGGCCATCGAAGGTGGCCAATAGTCGTGCTCGGGGCGCCAGTCAGAATGTCCGTGACCGGGCAAATCTATGGCCACTGCGGGCTCCCCCAGGGCCAGCACAACCGTGTCCCAGGTGTGGGCGTTCTGGGCTCCCCCGTGGAGGAACACGACCCGGGCCGGATTGTCTCCCCAAACGATGGCGCTCAACCCGAGCCCACTGGGCAACTCCACTCGGCGGCGCTCCACCGGAGGCGCCCCAATCCAGTCCAGCCCCACCTCAGCGGCGTTATCGCCCAGCATAGAGAATTCGTCATACCCCGTCATCAGGTTCACCCTGCCGGTATTGGATTGTCGCTGCCAACTACTAGCCTGTCATGGCAATGAGCGTGTCTTCCTGGGAACCAGATCCTACCGGCCGCCACCAATACCGCTGATGGGACGGTGAGCGCTGGACCGACCAGGTTGCCGATGACGGCATCCAGTCGGTTGATCCAATCAGCAGCACCGAGGCGGGCCTTCCCCGCGATCCGCCTCCATTGCCGCCCACGCCTCCGGGCCAGGTCCCAGGGGCATCGATGCCCGATTCTGGAGCATTGCCCCCCGACCCGCTTTCGATGCTCTCATCGAGAAGGCGGCGCTTTGGCGCCTTTCTTCTTGAGAATCTACTGATAGTCGTCACTTTGTTCATCGGCTACGTGATCTGGTCGCTCATCGTTTATGCCCGAGGTCAAACTCCGGCCAAACAAATTCTCAGCATGCGGGTCGTGCGGTTGAAAGAGCGAAGAACCGCCCACTGGGGATGGATGGCATTGCGCCAGATTGTGCTGGTCGGTCTGATTGGTCTTGCTCTCGACTTCTTCGTCTCCGGCTTGAGTCTTGCTTGGATTCTGGTCAACGGAATCGTCTTGGTTTCCAACAGTCGAAGACAAGCTCTTTGGGACATGATGGTGGACACAGTTGTGGTTCACGACCCCAACGATCTCTACAAGCGCCGCCGCTCTTAGCAGACTGGGGCAGACAATTAGATGGACTATTGCCCGTCCCTATCTGAGCTGTGACCACTCCAGCCTGGCAACCTGACCCCACCGGCCGCCATCAGTACCGCTGGTGGGACGGCGAGAGATGGACCCACCATGTCGCCGACGACGGCGTGGCAACCAGCGACCCGGTCACCGGCCTCGACACCCTGCCCACCCCTTCAGAGGCAGGGACCACTGAAGCCGGACAATTTCACTTCGGCGGCCGGATGGCCGAGTTCGGCGACGGCCGCAGTGTGACGCTGGCCAGCCCCGGCGCCCGGCTCGGAGCCAGGATCATCGACTCCTTCCTCGTTTCGACTCCATTTCTTGCACCGGCGTTTTTTACCGGGGAGGAAGATTTCGGTTGGCGCGACCTCGGGGGCATCTTCGTGTCTTCGCCACCCATCGAAGAGTGGATCGCCTTCGGGATTACCCTGTTCATCGCCATTGTTTATGAAGTCGCGTTCACGGCGACGAAGGGCCAGACCCTGGGCAAGATGGCCGCGGGGATCAAGATGGTGAGTGTCAAGGACGGCAGCATCCCGACTGTCGGAATGGCGCTGCGCCGCTGGTTTGTCCCCAGCCTGTTGGGGTTGGTCCCGTTCGCCGGGTGGCTCTTGAGCATTCTCTGCTATCTCGCATTGACTTGGCACCGCGATCGTCGGGGATGGCATGACCTGGCCGCGGGCACCATGGTCGTAAAGGTAAACCGTGCTGCCTCTCCCAAAGCAGAATGGGCTCGGACAACGTCTGGCCAAACAGTGCTGCTGGCCACTGCCGGTGCCCGCCTCGGTGCCCGGCTCATCGACTTCACATTTATGGTGGTGTTCTGGATTGCCCTGATTTTCCCCATTGCCTTCGCTATCGAAGCCCTGGACTTTCGGGGAGACGAGTCTTGGCCTGGGACATCGATCTATTGGCTCATAATTGGACCCATATTCCTTGTCGGCTTGCTCTACGAGGTCACGATGATCTCGGCTGGTGGTCGAACTCTGGGGAAGATTGCCACCGGAATCCATGTCATCCGCAAAGACAACGGAGACAGACCGGGGCCCATCCGATCGATACGGCGGTGGGCCATACCCGGACTGCTGTTGCTGATCCCATTCGTCGGGTGGCTGGCGACGCTGTTTTGCCGTCTCTCGCTCACCTGGGGCAAAGAGCGTAGGGGTTGGCACGACATGGTCGGCGGCACTCTCGTGGTGGTGAGGCAACCCCGGTAGCCAACCCAGGATATGGCGAGTGCTCTCAAACCTTCCCCCGCTAGCCTGATTGCGCTATGGCAGTTTCGTCCTGGGAGCCCGACCCCACCGGCCGTCACCAATATCGCTGGTGGGACGGCGAGCAATGGACCGACCAAGTCGCCAACGATGGCGTCCAGAGCGTCGACCCCGTCAGTGCCACCGAAGCCGGGCTCCCCCTAGAGGCGCCCCCACCGGTACCGCCGCCGCCCAGCCCGCGTCCTGAATTCTCCGAAAGCGACCCAAGCACCGAGCAACCCGACCTGTCGCCAATGCTGGCGTCCAAGGGTCGGCGTCTCGGAGCCCTATTCCTTGAACTCTTGCTGGCCGTCGTCACCCTCTTGATCGGCTGGCTGATCTGGTCGCTAATCGTCTATTCCCGAGGCCAATCACCAGCCAAGCAAGTTCTGAAGATGAGGGTGATCCGGCTTCAAAGCCGTCAGGTTGCCAGTTGGGGATGGATGGCCCTGCGCGACCTGGTGTTGAAGGCGGTGGTCATCTTCTTCTTTGCCAGCGTCTTTCTCTTGGGCATTATCTGGCTAATTGTCAATGGCATCGTCTTGCTGAGCAACGATCGAAATCAGACGGTGC
>MPNQ01000051.1 GCA_002239105.1 marine group bacterium Sva0996 bin134
TTGCGGACCTCCTGGGTGGAGCCGGCCTATCTGGAGACCGACGCCTCGTGGTGCTCTCCCGGCGGCGAACCGGCGAGCCCGCTGGCCAATGGCGGGGCCCTCCGCGCCCCGGCGGCGGCGCCCCCGCCCCCGGGGGCCCGGCGGCCCGCCCCCTCGTGTTGCTCCCCCGGCGGCGACCGGGCGAGCCGGCTGGCCAATGGCGGGGCCTTCGGCGCCAAGGCGGCGTCCCCACTGCCCGAGGTGGCCCGCCGGCTAGCCGATGAGCACGGTCGCCCGGTGCGAGTGCTGTGGTCGCGCGAAGACACGGTTCGCCACGGTCCCAAGCGCCCCCCGGTGGCCATCGGAATAGATCCCGATGGCGGCGGGATGGTTCGGGTGGTCCGCACGCCGGGAGTGGCCGATGCCATCGCCTCGGTGGCCCCCGGCCTCACGGTGGAAGAAGCAGACGTTGCCGGACCCCCCACCTCGAATGCCATCCGGGGCGCCGGCTGGGTGGAGGCGGTAGTGGCGTTGAGCGCGTTGAACCACAGCCCCCAGCCGGTGACATCCCCCGGTGGAGGGTCGGCCCTCGCGGAGTGGAGCCAAGGCGGCTTGAGGGTTCAGGTGCGAGGGGGAGATCCGCTGGACGAGATCGTGCTGCGCTCCTACTGCATCGGCGCGGCCCACATGGCCTATAGCTGGGTCACTTCCGAAGCGCTGACCGTCGATTCCCACGGCGAGGTGCACGACCTCACCATCCGCTCCTTCGGCGTTGTACCCGCGTCCCGGATGCCGCCGGTGGAAGTGGAGGTTGAGCCGTCCGGCGGCCCGCCGGTCAACTGCTCCGATGCCGTGTTTGCCGCCATGGCCGCGGCCATTTGGCGAGCCGCCGGCTACCCTCCCGACTGGCCCACCGGTTCTGTGTTCAGCTAGTCGTCCTGGTCGTAGAAGAGCCGATCGGTCACCTCTCGGACAGCCTCGGTGATCTCCTGATAGTCGGCTTCCAAGTCCTTGTTGCTGGGGTAGCCCAGTCTCCGGGCCAACAGGAGTTCCTCATGGTCGTCGTCGGGGAAACTGTCTGAAGCAAGGCCCGAGAGGTGATAGCGGGCGTTGCGGAACCGCTGGCAGAAGCGATAGCCCACATCCAAGGTAGCCCGGTCGCCGAAGTCCAGCAGGTCGTGTTCCGACAGCCCGACCAGCGCGGGCAGGGTGCGGTTGTCCCGGATGGAGGTCCGCCCGAACCCGTGCTCAAGCTGCAAGAGCTGCACGGTGAACTCGATGTCGCTGAGGCCTCCGGCCCCCAGCTTCACATCCCGGGCCTTGCTGCCGGTGCCCAGCCGCTCGGATTCGATTCGGCGCTTCATCGCCCGAATCTCATCAGCCTCGGTCTCGCTGAAGGTGGCCTGGTAGCACCATTCATCGGCCAATTGGAGAAATCGGCTGCCCAGGCCGGGATCGCCGGCCACGAAGCGCCGCTTGAGCAGGGCTTGGCGCTCCCAAAGCTGGCCTCGCTCGGCGTAATAGCGCTGATACCCCTCGAGCGATCGGGCGAGCTGCCCGTTCTCGCCCTCCGGGCGCAGCCGGGCGTCGATCTCCCACGCCCGGCCTTCTGCGGTCTGGGCGCCGATCTCTTGGAGCAGGCCCCGGGCGGTGCGGTTGGCTGCCTTGGCATCGTCAGGCGTGGTGCCCTCGTACACGAAGATCACGTCCAAGTCGGAGGCGTAGGAGAGGTCGAGGCCGCCATAGCGTCCCATTCCGATCACCGCGAAGGGCATTTCCGGGGCCAGCGAATCGACGGCCGCCGACACGGCGGCATCGGCAATGTTGGTCAGTTCTTCAGGGATCTGGATGATGGAGGCCAGCCCCAGAATGTCCCGGGCTGCCGCTCGCAACTGCTCCCGGCGCACGAATCGGCGCAGTTCGGCCATCTGCATGTCGCGGTCGTCGCCGCATGATCTCATTGCCTCGATGGCCTCGTCAGCCAGGGCCTCTTTTGTTCGCGCCGCAGCGAGGTCTTCGGGGTGCATCAGCGAGCGGGCGAACTCCGGGTAGTTGCGCATCCAGCCCGCGGCCACCCGGCTGGACCCCAGCAGTCGGGCGATGTCGCTGATGGCGATGGGGGAGTCGCGCAGCACCGGGAGGATGGTGCCGACCCGAAACGAGCCATCCAGCAGCCATGCCAGGCGGATCAGCCCCAAGTCGGGGTCGGGGGTGGTGGCCAGCGCCTCCACCATGATGACCAGAACCTGCTGCATCACGTTGGCCCGCCGGCCCAAGGTCTCGGTCAGGCGCTCGATGGATGCCGCGGCTCGGTCGGGGTCGGCGAAGCCCAGCTGCGCCAGGTGGTCGGGGAGCAGCTCGCTGACCAATCCGGTGTCATGCATCCGATCAAGGGTCTGGCGATAAAAGATCCGCTGGTGGATCTCCCGAACCGATGATTGATGGCGACCATGGGAGGCCTGGAACGCCTCCAGGTTCTCGAACCCCGATGCCCGGGCCGCCCATTCCCGGTCGGCGTCGGCGGTGGGCAGCTCGTGGGTCTGGCGCTCGTCGCGCAGTTGCATACGGTGCTCCACCGTGCGCAGGTGGATGTAGGCGGTGGTGAAGTGGAGGGCGTCGGCTTGGTCGATGTACTCGCCCCAGCTGAGCTGGCGCAGGGCGGTGAGGGTGTTGGGGGAGCGGATGGTGGGATCGGAGCGGCCGTGGACCAACTGCAAGAGCTGCACGGTGAACTCGATGTCCCGCAGGCCGCCCGGTCCTTTCTTGAGCTCCCGGTCGCCCTTCAGCTTGGCCGACTCCTCCACCCGCAGTTTCAGGGCTCGGAGATGGGGCACGGTGTCGGCTTCCATGTTCTCGCCCCACACCCCCGGTTTGATGGCATCGAAGAAGGCATTGGCCACAGCGGGGTCCCCCGCCGAAAGCCGGGTCTTGATGTAGGCCTGCCGCTCCCAGGGCACGGCCCACCGGTCGAAGTAGGTTCCGAACGCTTCGGGGGTGCGGCTCAGCGCCCCGGCCCCTCCCTCGGGCCGCAGCTCGATGTCCACCCGGTAAACCTGTCCCTCCGAGGAGAAGGCGGTGAGGATCTCCAGCACCTTTCGAGCCCGGCGGGCTGCGGCCGCCGAGTCGCCTTCGTGGACGAACACGATGTCTACGTCGCTGGCGTAGTTCAGCTCGTTGCCCCCCAGCTTGCCCATGCCGATAACGGCCAGAGACGGGCCCTCATCGGCGATCTCCAGAGCCCGGACGAAACAGGCGTCGGCCAAAAGCGACAGCTCCCGGCCCACGGTGGGCAGGTCGGCTTCGCCCATCAGATCTCGCAGCGCGATCCGCAAGAGCTGACGGCGCTTCCACCGCCGCAGGCCATCGAGGGCATCGACGTCGTCGGGAGCCACCAGTGAGATCTTCTCGGTGGCGAAATCGGAGGGAGGGTCGAGCACGCCAAGCAGGCTGGGGTCGCGGCGAACCGCCTTGCTCATGCTACGGGATGCCCCCGCCAGCATGGCCGCCGCTCGGGCCCGGCGCTCGTTGGTGATGCCCAGGTCTTCGATGAGGGAACGGGCATCCTCGGGCCACGGGCAGGAGGCGATCAGGAACTCAATGTCCTGGTTCTGGTGACCGTGGTCTTCAGCTTCCATATGATCCCATGCTATGAGCACTCCCGTCGGTCCGTATTCCCCCATTGTCCGTGCGGGCGATTTTCTTATCTGCTCCGGTCAGATCGGTATCGCCGACGGGTCACTGGTCCCCGGCGGGCTCATCGCCCAATTCCGCCAAGCCGTGGCCAACGCCGAGTCGGTGCTGGCCACCGAGGAGGCCACCCTGGACGACGTAGTCAAAGCCACCGTGTTCCTAGTCCACATGGACGATTTCGGCGCCATGAACAACGCCTACGTCGACTGCTTCGGCGACTCCCGCCCCGCCCGCTCAGCCGTAGGCGTAGCCGCCCTCCCCCTAGGCGCCCTAGTCGAAATCGAACTCTGGGCCTACGTCGGTTGATCTAGCGGTTCGGTGACCATGACAGGTTTCGGGTATATATGGGTCCTGAAGCGAGCTTTTGCTGGTTGGTCCCATCGGCAAAGATCACCCAAAGGCCCTCTGCGACAAGATGGTATGCGTTGCTCCTGACAAATTGGCCGCCTGGTGAGTAGGCAATGCGGATGCCGTCAGGCGACCACACTGGGGGATAAGGAGTCCCTTCGAGAGTTGTGATCTGGTGCTTGTTTGAACCGCTCACGTCTATCGCGGTGAGGACCACATCATCACCTTGGATATCGAAATAGGCGATCTGCTTGCCGTCGTAAGACCAAGTGAACCCGATTTCTCCTCGCTGAAGAGGCGTTCCGAACGTATAAGCAGACCTTGCGATCCTGCGCTGGTTCCTCCCGTCTGCGTCAAAGACCCAGATTTCCTTGCGGTTCTCCCTCATAGAGGTCATGCCAACCGCAATTCGACTTCCATCTGGCGACCACACCGGCCCATAGTCCGCTTCAAGGCCGTTGAGCCTTCTCTGGTTCGTGCCGTCGGCATTGGCGATCCAGTTGTCCCTGGAAAGTCCCTTGGAATAGACGATTCGAGAGCCGTCCGGCGACCACGAATATGCAGGTTGCGTCAGCACCTTGGAGATCTCGGTGCTGTTAGACCCGTCGACATCAACGACCGTCAGGTTCGAGTAGGTGCTTTGGCCCAATATGTCGCAGCAAATTGACTGATAGGCGAGCTTGGTACCGTCGGGCGACCAAGTCAGATGGATTATCCGCTGAATGTCAGTGCCTGCCCCGTCCAAGAAGATTTCTAGGTCGGTTCCATCGTCGTCGACTGTCCAGATTTCGCTCCAGCCGGGCAGGCCGTCCGAGGGTTGTTCTTGGTAGTCCACTACGAAAGCAATGCGGGTGCCGTCGGGTGACCACACGGGATTGGACAAGTATGAACTGAAGCCTAGGTTTGAGAATTCACTGTTCGTGACGACCCTTTGCGCACCCGCGCCATCGCCGTCCATGGTCCAGATGGCTTGGTCGAACACAACAGCGATCCGATTGCAGCCGCCGGGCACGATTTGGGCATCGATCTTGTACAGGCAGCGGTAGTCGTTCAGCAGGGATTCCTGAGCCACGATGAGGTCGTCGCGTACCGTGATGTCGTTTTCTGTGGGAGTGCCCTCGAATGGACCGGGCTCTGTTGCGCCTCGGGCCGGCTGGCCGTCGACGCAGCCGTCAGGCACTATTTCGGTGTCGACGTCGAAGCGGCAGCGGTAGTCGTTCAGCAGAGACTCTTGGGCCGCGATCAGCTCGTTGCGATCGACGACGTCCTGCACGGTGAACCCGGTGCCGACTGCCTCCTGGGCGGTCGTCCCAGCGGAGCCGACAATTGGTACCAGCAAGCACGCCACTAAGGCCAGGGCAACGCAACGACGTGAAACAGCCATACTTGGGAGCCTATTTCACTCACCCAGCGGAAACTGAGACCGGCGACAAACTGGAATTACATTTACTTGGTGAAGAATGGTTTGTTACCAAGTACAATGCCCGCCATGGCTACAGTGCTGGAGTTTCTCGTGTCGTCTTCGGGGCAGATGTCTCTGCCCGCGCCAGTTCGCCGTCGTTGGGACCTCGAAGATGGGGGACCAGTTGATGTCCTCGATCTGGGATTCGGGGTGCTGACGGTGCCCCGGGGTGATGGGCGAGGTTTACTGAGCGATCTTCTCAGCCGCGGTGAGCATGCGGCATTTGTGGAGTCATTGGCTGGCGACCCCGATCTCGCCACTACATGACCAGAGCGGTCCTAGACGACCATCTTCTTCGCGATCTGCTGTCAGGTGAACTCAGCGGCGGGCTCGCACAGGTGCTCACGGACCACGAACCGGCAACCACGAACCTGTATTTCCTGCGGTTGTGCCGAAGTGTGGTGTCAGCTGCTGGGGGAGCGCTGACGGGATCATGGCCAGCCAGGGCACGCCAAGCCCTGGGCCGACAGCTTGTCTCTCTTCCTGACGACATCGAAGTCGTGCCCGTTCGCACCCTCGCATTTCGGATGGCTGAGCTAGTTGATGCTTTTCGGCTGTCGACCCTCGGTGCTGAGGCCGTTGCTGCCGCCGAGCACCTGGCCGGTCCGCTCTGCGTCTGGACCGGAGACGACGGCCCAAACATTCGCTCCGCCATGGCAGACCTGGGAGCCAACTATCGGACAGTGTCCCGCTGATCGGGAAGACCTCACACCTGAGGTATCAGTTGTGTATCAGCGCTCCCAGCGGGAGAGGCCGAAGCGGTAGCCGACTGATCTCACGGTGGTGATGAGGCCGGCGTGTTCTTCGCCCAGTTTGGCCCGCAGGCGGCGCACATGGACATCGACGGTGCGGGCGCCGCCGAAGTAGTCGTAGCCCCACACCCGGCTGAGCAGGGTTTCCCGGGTGAACACCTTGCCCGGCGAGCTGGCCAGGAACTTGAGCAACTCGTATTCCATGTAGGTGAGGTCGAGGGGCCGGCCACTGATGGATGCCTGATAGGTCTCCACGTTCAGCACCAGCGGTCCGTACTCGATGAGCTCCGGGCGCAAGGTGGTGCCCGATCGCCACACCAGATGGGTCAGCCGGGCCTCTAGTTCCCGCTGGTGGAACGGGGTGAGGCAGAAATCGGTGTAGAGGTCGTCGCGCATCTCCAACTCGTCCAAGTGGGTGCCGGAAATCAACAAGAGCACGGGGATGTCGAGGCCCCGCCGGTGCAGCGCCCGGCAGAATCCGAAGGCATCCTCGGGATTCTCATCCACCGCCACCACCGCGCCCAGCCACCGGCCCTCCGGCTCCTGGGCGCTACCCACCGCCTTCCAGTTGAAGCCGCCCAAGTCAAGAGTGCGCACCAACTCCGGCGGCGGCGGAGCGGGATAGACCAGCAGAGGTTCGCTCACCGCGATTACCAGGTGTTCAGGTACCGGCGGAGCTCAAAGGGCGTGACCTCCCGGCGATAGTCGGCGAATTCGGCCCGCTTGTTGCGCAAGAACCACTCATGGATGTGGTCGCCCAGAACCTCGGCCATCAGGGGCGACTCCTCCAGCACGTCGAGCGCCTCCGACAGCGACATGGGCAGCTCGTCGAAGCCCTTGGCTCGGGCCTCGCCCCTGGTCATGGTGTAGAGGTCGGCGGCCGCCTCGTCGGGCAGCTCGTAGCCCTCCTTCACGCCTTTCAGACCGGCGGCCAGCACCGCGGAGAACGCCAGATAAGGGTTGGCCGCCGAGTCGAGAGCCCGGTATTCGACTCGGGTGGACGACTCCTTGCCCGGCTTCACCACCGGTACCCGTACCAGCGCAGAGCGGTTGTTGCGGGCCCACGACACGAAGGTGGGGGCCTCGTCGCCGGCCACCAGTCGCTTGTAGCTGTTAACCAACTGGTTGGTCACCGCAGTGAATTCCCGAGCGTGGCGCAGGAGCCCGGCGATGAACGCTTTGGCCGTTTTCGACAGCCCGTAGTCGTCGCCAGCGTCGTGGAACGCATTCACGTCGTTCTCGAACAGCGACATGTGGGTGTGCATGCCCGACCCCTGCACTCCGTTCAACGGCTTGGGCATAAACGTGGCATGCAGATCCCGGTCGAGCGCCAGCTTTCGCACCACCAGCCGAAGCGTCATCACATTGTCGGCCATGCTCAGCGCCTCGGTGTAGCGAAGGTCGATCTCGTGCTGGCTGGGGCTGTCCTCGTGGAAGGAATACTCCACCGGGATACCCATGGCCTCCAGCATGGTGATGGTGCGCTTCCGCAGAGGGCTGGCCACATCGGCGGTGGTCAGGTCGAAGTAAGAGGCGTTGTCCAATGGCGCCAACGGCTGTTCGGGGTCGCTGTTGCGGAAGTAGAAGAACTCAACTTCGGGCGCGGTGTAGAACGTGTAGCCCATCTCGGCCGCTTTGGCCAGGCTGCGGCGCATCACCCACCGGGGATCGCCCTCGAAGGGGGTGCCGTCGGGGTTGCGGATGTCGCAGAAGATGCGGCCGGAGGGCTCCTCGGGGTCGGCCCAGGGCAGCAGCTCGAAGGTGGCCGCGTCGGGCACGGCCAAAACGTCGCTCTCCTGCACCCGGGAGAATCCGTCGATGGCCGAGCCGTCGAATTGCAGTCCCTCTTCGAAGGCATCGGCCAGCTCCGCAGGAGAGATGGCCACCGACTTGAGCTGGCCCAGCACATCGGTGAACCAGAGTCGGATGAGCCGTACTCCCCGTTCCTCCACGGTGCGAAGCACATAGTCCTTTTGCGGTTCCATAGGAGACCACCAGAGTGCCCTGCAACGGGTCGTCTGCGCCAGCCCATTCCCGGCGTTTACATACCTTTCACAATTGGGAAAATCTTTGGAAACTCAGGTCTGGCACGATGCGCCTTCCGTTTGCAAGCAAGCGGCAAAACCATAGATGCACGATGCGCCGTGCCCTTGCCGCTTGTGGGAGAGTAAGGGCCGAAAAAGGAGGAACCCACTGTGACAACTCCCCAAGAAGCCATTGCTTTGGCCGCGTCTGAGGGTGCGGAATTCGTGGACATGCGTTTCACCGACGTACCCGGTGTGCAGCATCACTTCTCGCTTCCCATCCATGAGCTGACCGAATCGGTCTTCGAGGAAGGCCTCGGATTCGACGGCTCGTCGGTGAGTGGTTTCCAGACCATCGACGCCTCGGACATGCTCCTCATTCCCGATCCCGACACCGCGTTCTTCGACCCGTTCATGAGGCGCAAGACCCTCGTGCTGCTGTGCGATGTGAAGGACCCGGTCACCGGAGAGATGTACGCCAAGGACCCCCGCGGCGTGGTGCGCCGCTCCCTTTCCTACATGGCCAGCACCGGCATCGCCGATGCCGCTTTTTTCGGTCCTGAGGCCGAGTTCTTCATCTTCGACAGCGTGGCCTTCCAAAACCAGCCCGACGTGGCTGGCTACCAGATCCGCTCGGCTGAGGGCATTTTCGAGAGC
This sequence comes from marine group bacterium Sva0996 bin134, assembly GCA_002239105.1. Lineage (GTDB taxonomy): Bacteria > Actinomycetota > Acidimicrobiia > Acidimicrobiales > Bin134 > Poriferisocius. The sequence goes on from MPNQ01000051.1 coordinate 8,913, forward strand.
GGTCGTCCCTCGGTGGCGGGCGCACCCAGCCCCGGCCACCGCGTCCCCTACAAGGGCGGGTATTTCCCGTTGTCGCCGGTGGACACCTTCCAAGACCTGCGCTCCGACATGGTGGTGGCCCTTGAATCGGTGGGCATCCCCATCGAAGTGCAGCACCATGAGGTGGGCACCGCCGGCCAGGCTGAGATCGACATGGTGTTCGACGAGATGCTGTCCATGGCCGACAAGGTCCAGCTCTACAAGTACGTGGTGAAGAATGTGGCCGCTCAGCAAGGCCGCACGGTTACCTTCATGCCCAAGCCGATCTACGGCGACAACGGCTCGGGGATGCACACCCACCAGTCGCTGTGGATGAACGGCGAAACGCTCATGTACGACGAGCGGGGCTATGCCGGCCTGTCCGACCTCGCCCGCTGGTACATCGGCGGCCTGATCCGCCACGCCCCTGCGGTGCTGGCTTTCGCGGCCCCCACCACCAACTCCTACAAGCGGTTGGTGCCCGGCTACGAGGCCCCGGTGAACCTGGCCTACTCCCAGCGGAACCGCTCGGCGGCCATCCGCATCCCGCTGATCTCCGAGAGCCCCAAGGCCAAGCGCCTGGAGTTCCGCTGCCCCGATCCCAGCGCCAACCCGTATCTGGCGTTCGCCGCCATGCTGATGGCCGGCCTCGACGGCATCCAGAATCAGATGGATCCCGGAGAACCCCTGGACAAGAACATCTACGACCTACCTCCCGACGAAGCCGCTGGCATCCCCACGGTGCCTGGCTCGCTGGCCGAGGCCCTGCAAGCCCTAGAGGACGACCACGACTTCCTGCTGGCCGGCGATGTGTTCAGCACCGGGTTGGTGGAGTCCTACCTGGAGGTCAAGCAGGAAGAAGTGGATGCGGTCAACTTGCGGCCCCATCCCCTCGAGTTCGAGATGTACTACTCGGTCTAGAACCTCTGGCTAATCCCATCGGGCTTCGGCCCCTCTAGCCTGTTCTCGTGGCCAAGCTGCGGGTGGCCCTGTGCCAGATCAACTCAGTGGTGGGCGACATCGCCGCCAACACCGAGCGAATCCTCGCCGCGCTCTCGGCTGCCGAGGAGGCGGAGTGCCATGCGGCGGTTTTCCCCGAACTGGCCGTCACCGGGTATCCCCCCGAGGATCTGGTGCTGAAGCGGAGGTTTGTGGAGGACAGCCGCCAGGCCATGGAGCACATCGCCTCGCAGTCTCGGTCGTGTACCGCGGTGGTGGGGTTTGTGGACGGTGACGATGGCTGCCAGAACGCCGCCGGGGTGGCGGTCAACGGCCAACTGCTCGGGGTGTACCACAAAAGGGAGCTGCCCAACTACGGGGTGTTCGATGAGCGCCGCTACTTCCGCCCCGGCACCGGCGAGCCTGCTCTGCACAACATCGCCGGGGTGGCGGTGGGCGTGTCCATCTGCGAGGACGCCTGGGTGTCCGACGGCCCGATGAACAAGCTGGCCGCTTCTGGGGCCGAGGTGATCTTCAACCTGAACGCCTCTCCCTACCACTTGGGCAAGCTGGACCAGCGCCTTGGCATCCTCCGCCAGCGGGTCGACGAGACCGGTTGCCCCATCGCCTACGCCAACCTGGTGGGCGGCCAAGACGAGCTGGTATTCGACGGCGCCTCGCTGGTGATAGCAGCCGACGGCCGCGTAGCCGCCCAAGCGCCCCCCTTCCAGGAGCACCTGCTGATCGCCGAGGTGGAGGTGGCCGACCGGGCTGAATTGGCGTCTGCGCCAGCTATCGCTGGGGAGGTCAACGTTGTTCATCCCGGATTGGACGAGCTCGACGAGCAGTATGAGGCGCTGGTTCTGGCCACTCGCGATTACGTCCACAAGAACGGCTTTACCGATGTGGGCATCGGCGTGTCGGGGGGCATCGACTCCTCGCTGGTGGCGGTCATCGCCACCGATGCCCTCGGCGCCGACCATGTCCATGGCGTGCTGATGCCCTCCCGCTACTCCAGCGATCACTCGGTGTCCGACGCGGAGACCCTGTGCCAGAACCTGGGCATCGACCACCGGATCATCGCGGTGGAACCCGGCCACCAGGCGTTTCTCGACATGCTGGCCCCGTCGTTCGACGGGCTCGATCCCGATCTGGCCGAGGAGAACGTGCAGTCCCGCATCCGGGGAACGCTGCTCATGGCCCTGTCCAACAAGTTCGGCTGGCTCATCTTGACCACCGGCAACAAGAGCGAGAGCGCAGTGGGCTATTCCACCCTTTACGGCGACACCGCCGGGGCCTACGCCGTAATCAAAGACCTGTGGAAACTCCAGGTGTACGCCTTCGCCCGTCATCGCAACCAGCGGGCCGGCCGCGATCTCATCCCCGACAATGTGCTGGAGAAGCCGCCGTCGGCCGAGCTGCGTCCCGACCAACGGGACGACCAGAGCCTGCCGCCCTACGAGGTGCTCGATCCTCTGCTGGAGGCCTACGTAGAGGGCGATCTCACCCCCGCCGACCTGTGCAGCCAGGGCTACGCCCCGGAGTTGGTGAACCGCATAACCGGCCTGGTGGACCGGGCCGAGTACAAACGCCGCCAAAACCCGCCCGGAGTGCGCATCACCCCCAAGGCCTTCGGCCGCGACCGCCGCCTGCCCATCACCAATCGCTATCGGGGCGGAAACTGACAATGGACATCGAGCAGTCAGCCGACGCCTGCGGCGGCTTGGCCTGGATCTCCGAGCGCCTCTTCGAGATCGAAGGCCGTTTGGCTGCCGGCCTGGTCGAAGGCGAGCCGCTGGACCCCCGCACGAGGGCGCTGCTGGCCCGGTCCAGCCGCCGCCACGGCCAGCACGCCCAGTGGTGGAGGGAAACTCTGCCCGACTCGCCCGCTTTGGCCGGGCCCGATCGGGTGGGCCCGCCCACGGACGCGTGGGATTCCCTCATAGGGCACATTCAAGATTCGGAACCTTCAGATGCGGTCACCGCGCTGTACGAGATGGCCATGCCCGAGTTGAAATCGGTGCTCGATCACTTGAAACACCAGTGGTCGCCGATCTGCGACGGGGCATTTGTCCGGGTCGCCCGCATGGTGGCCGCCGACTTGGACGAGGAGCAGACAGAGGCGCGAGAGGCATGGCCGATCCCCAATATCCCCTCCAGCGTTGAGCTCGAAGAGCTGTCATTTGGGTTTTTTGACGACTACAACGAAAAAAGATGGCCTCCGCTGGTGACGCATCCGCGATCAAGCGGGTATCGTTATTAGCCAAGCATTGTCCGTGTCTCTGCCCGGTCAGCGTCGACCGGTTCGACAGAGGCACCGGTGACTCACGGATAGTCGGGAGGGTGTGACTGTGCCGAAAGAGCGTGTTGAGCGCGATGACGAGGATCTCGTCCGCCTCTATCTGACCGATATCGGCCAATACCCGCTGCTCACCAAAGACGACGAGGTTGAGCTAGCCCAGAAAATCGAGGTGGGCAACGAAGCCCAGGCCCTCCTCGACCAAGACAAAGAGAACGACCCCACCAGTTCGGAACGCCTCACGCCTGCCCGTCGTCGCCTGCTGCGCCGCCAGGTCAAAGTCGGCGAGCAGGCCGAGCGCCGCTTCGTCCAGTCCAATCTGCGCCTGGTTGTGTCCATCGCCAAGAAGTACCAGGCCTCGGGCCTACCCCTTTTGGATCTGATCCAAGAGGGCAACCTCGGGCTGATGCACGCGGTGGAGAAGTTCGACTGGCGCAAGGGTTTCAAGTTCTCCACCTACGCCACCTGGTGGATTCGCCAGGCCATCACCCGGGGCATCGCCAACACCGGCCGCACCATCCGCCTGCCGGTCCACGCCGGTGACACCCTGGCCCGTCTCCAGAAGGCCCGGGCCAACCTGGAGAAGAAGCTGGGCCGCCCCGCCACCCTGGCCGAGCTGGCCGTCGAGGTAGACCTCTCCGAAGAGAAGGTCACCGAGGCCCTGCGCTTCGCCGCCGAACCGCTCTCGCTCAGCGAGCCGCTGCGCGAGGACGGCGACGCCGAGTTGGGCGACGTGGTGGAAGACCGCTCCGCCGAGTCCCCCTTCGAGGTGGCCGCCACCGCCCTGTTACCCGAGGAGATCACCCGCCTGCTCGGCCCCTTGGACGAGCGCGAGCGCGAGATCCTCAAGCTCCGCTTCGGACTCGACCGCGGCGAACCTCGCACCCTTGAAGAAGTAGGCGAGCACTTCAACCTCACCCGCGAGCGCATCCGCCAAATCGAGGCAAGAGCAATGTCCAAGCTCCGCCACCCCAGCAGCGACACCGGCGCCCGCGACCTGTTGGCTGTCTGATAAGACGGCGCTGGGCTAAAACTTGCCGGGGGTCAGAGGTCAAGGCTGATCCATGCGATCCCATCAACATGTTTGAAATGCTGATCAGCCGATAGCAGATCGGCGCCGGTCTCCATTGCATGTGCGGCGATCCAGACGTCGTTTGTGGGAATGGGACGACCCTTGGCTCTCAGGGACGAAAATATCCGGGAGTAGCGGTCGGCGGACAGCAGCAGCTCATCGGCGGTCCTCACGAGATCGGCGGCCGGATCGTGTCCCCTCATGAGCAGGGAATAGGCGTTCGAGTCCAGCAGGACCCTCACTCCCAAGCCGCCTTGTCGATGGTTTCGAAGGCCTTCAACGCCCCGTCGAGTTCTTCTGCCTCCGCTTGAGACCAACTGCCGATGAGATGTTCCAGGGAAGAGCCGACCGTGTCAGATTGCCCGGCGCCATCTGACAGGCCAGCACCTCTTCTCAAGAGCCTCAGCGCTGCTTGATTCAGTGAGACTTGCTCCTTTGCGGCAAGACGACGGATCGCAGCACTCAAGTCCTCCCCGAACCCCCTCACCGTGAGCTGCTCCATGAGGCCTCCTACTGTGACTCAATAATGAGTCATTATGCCTCGACATATGAGTCATCCCTTATGGACTCCTGTACTGAGGCGTGAGCCATGCCCAAACTCCGCCACTCCAACGGTTACACCGGCGACCGCGAATTGTTGACTTTGTGACTCACAATTCCTTCCCGCAAAATGCTTCGATGTTGGGGAGTTCGATACGCAGGGCGTTCGCCATTGGCGTGGGGATCGTACTCTGGTGTGCTGCCTGTGCGAGCACGGGTACTTCGAACGAGGTCGAGTCAGACGCTCAGCCACCCGGCGAGTCGGGTGCTGAGCCATTGACCGGGCCGCAGATTCAAAATGTCCTAGCGGAGTTCGTGGAAGAGGACCGGCAGAGCGTCGGCGTCGTGGTCGGCGTGACCAGTGCCGATGGGCGTGTTGTCGTCGGATACGGCCACCTCAGCGCAAACGACCCGACCCAGCCCGATGGGGACACAGTTTTTGAGATCGGCTCGATCACAAAGGTTTTCACCTCCACTCTGCTGGCTGATCTGGTGTTGCAAGAGGAGTTGGGGCTCGACGCGCCGGTGCAGAGTCTGCTCGGTGACAACGTGCGGGTGCCTTCGCGCAACGGTGCTGAGATCACGCTGGGACATTTGGCCACCCACACCTCTGGCCTGCCTCGCCTGCCCGACAATTTCGATCCAGAGGATCCGGCCAACCCCTACGCCGACTACGCAGTCGAAGACCTTTATGAATTCTTGTCTTCTCACCGGCTGGATCGCGACATCGGAGCAACTGTCGAATACTCGAATCTTGGGTACGGCCTGCTCGGCCACGCCCTCGCCCTGCGAGATGGCACAGACTTCGAGACACTCATGGTCGAGCGGATCCTGAAACCGCTACAGATGTCCGATACGGCGATCGAGCTGACACCGGACCTCCGTGACCGCATGGCCCCAGGTCACGACATGTGGCTCCGACCAACCGCCAACTGGGATCTGCCGGTCCTAAGCGGCGCAGGAGCGCTTCGCTCCACCGTCAACGACCTGCTGACCTTCCTCGAGGCCAATCTCGGCCTGAGCGAGTCACCCTTACGCCAGGCAATGGAATTCGCTCGCGTGCCCCAGCAGCGTGATCCTGCGCTAGGCATGGACATTGGGTTGGGGTGGATTATCGCAAGCGAAGGCGACCGCGAATTCGTGTGGCACAACGGCGCAACCGGCGGCTATGCCTCGTTTATCGGCTTCGATGCCAACGCAAGTGAAGGAATCGTCATCCTCTCGAACTCACAGCAGAGCGTGGACAATCTGGCATATCGCCTCTTCACCCGGAACTTCGAAGGGTAAGCGCCGCCAACTCCCTCCACTACCGTCAAAGACACCACGGCGACCCGGCCAACACACAACCAAAACAGCCTGCGTGAATCCCGGTGAGGTTTCGTTGTGTTGTTCGCTACGTCATTTCTTCTGAGCAGATTCTGGCATTGATACACCCGTCTGGCTGTCTCGTGCAGGTGGGCTTAGTATCCCGCCGGCTGTGTGGCGAGTTCGTCTGGATCGTCCTCGAGGTCATCAGGATCGGGATCGAAGAGACTGATTTCGCTTTCGATGTTCTCGTCATCGATGATCGCCGGCTTGCCCATTGCCCTGCCGATCATGTCGAGGAGTTCGCGCTTGCGGTGCTCGAAGAATCGGTCGAAATCGTCTGCGCGCAGAGCACTTGCGTCAATGGCGTGCGTAGCGAGGATCTCATCTAGCTGATCAGCAGAGATGGCTGCCTTCTTCTCCAGGGTTGGCAAGTAGTGGCTTGGAGCCCGCCCACCGATACTACGGTTGGTGTCAAACGAGATGGCCGTCTTATTGACGATGCTCTCGCGGTGAGCATCGTCCACGTCGTTCTTGTTGCACCATGCTTTAGGGAAGATGTGGTGGATGTCGACGCGGTAGTCGAAGAAGGATGCCAACGACATCGGTTGGTGCTTCTGCCAGTCGAGGCAGCCGTTCCTCATTAGGAGCGCGTAGAGCCCCTTGTATGCCGCGGAGTTGCGTGTGCGCAAGGTAAAGAGACGCGACGAGTTGAAGCTTGCCGCGGTCACAGTTCCCGGGGCCGGGCCGCCTGATTCGATCCAGTCGACGATCTGCTCCAGGTCCCTCGCGAATCGAGTCTCGATCGCCCCACCGTAGAGTTCGCCGAGAACGCCGCTCCAGTACCACTGGCGGATACGTGCGATTGTGCCGTGGTGCTCGATCTTGTCACCGAGGGTGGCGCGTATTGCGGCTAGAGGTACGAGTTGAGTTCTATACGGCACGTCAGTGGCGGTGTAGATGCCTTCTTGGGCCAGGAACGTCGCGGCCCAATCGAAGCCGTCGGTGGCTGGGTCGGCCCACTGGCGGTACTCCTCCAGGGTCAGGCGCAGAATGTCCTTGCGCTTGCACGAGACTCCCGGTGCGTCGCTGTCGGGGCCGGTCCATGCCTGCTTGCGAGCCCGGGTCGCTAGCAGGCTCACGGTTTGGAGGAAGTCGCTGCTTTCCAGCGTGCTGTTTGCCTTCCGCTTGCGGAGCCTGTCCCGACGTGCTTGCCAGTCTTCTTTGAGCGGGAAGTTCTCGGCGGCAAACGTCGCTGTGAGCAACTCGAAGACGTCTAGGGGCACTCCGCCGGTGTTTACCTTCTCGAATACCGTGCAGACGGCTTCCTTGGGCGTGTCCTTGGTCAAGACGATCACGGGCACCTGATAAGTGGTGAAGTTTGCGAGAACCTCCTTCTGGAACCGGTCCCATCGTTGCAGCCTTTCGGGGATTCCCTCCTCATCGAGCTGGACGTAGTGCATCATCCACTTGTTGGTCGCTGCCGAGTCGAACACTCCGGACAGCGGGAACATCTCAGCTCTGCACTCGGCGTCAAGGGTTGAGATATCAAGCTCGACAGATCTGCCGAAGTCGTGCCGGATGACCCTGTCTTCGGGGATTGACTTGATCGCCTCCTCGCGGTCCCCTGGGTCGGCGAGTGCTTGGCCCATGTCTAGGTAGTACCAACGAGCGAGGCGTTTCTTTCGGCCATCGCTGGTTTGCACGGCACGATCAGAGGCGAGCGCTTGGTATAGGGAGGTCATGCGCTGCTGGCCGTCGAGTAGCAAACGCTCCGGGTCTAGGGTCGTATCATTTTCGGCACCGGCAAGAGGTTTGGCCGCGAAGTTGACATCGTCACCGCCCACCTCCAGCATCATCAAGACCCCGACGGGATGTCCCACCGAAACCGAGGCAAGCAGACTGGCGATGCGATCGTCCTCCCACTTCCACTCTCGCTGAAAATCCGGTAGCTGGATCTTGCCGCTGCCGACGTTTTCCATTAAGTCGCTGAGCAGATAGTCGGGACTCTCGAAGGGCATGGTGAAGCTCCGCAAGCTTTGTCTGTGGTTGTGACAGGGGGCAGTGTAGGCGGGCAAGCTCTAACGGTGGAGACCGCCGACGTTCCTTATGCGATGGGAGCGGGTTCGGAGCTCGACATCAGCAATCACCGGCAGCGTGAACCCAACATCACGCCTCCACCATGAGCCTCCCCGGGTTTCACGTAGTCTGTTCGGTTTGTGTATTGGCCTGATGGCCTGGGGTGATCTACCTGCAGGGATGTACCCAAGCAGCTGTACCGCCCTTTGCCAGGGTCTCACCGATTAGGACGCGGTGGTCTAGTCGATGTTCCGGGCGGCCTGTTCGAGTGCCAACGGGTCGGGGGCGTTTTGGAGGTACTTTGCCACGGCTCTGACAACCAGGAAATTCACTGACACGTCGCGCATGTCGGCTTGATCCTGCAGTTCGTGGTGCAGGCTCTCGGGGAACCGCACAGCAGTCGCAATCCGCTTTTCCGAAGTTCTCTGGCGAGACATGCCTTGAGAGTAGCCATCAGGCGCGCGGAAGTGGTGGATACCGGCGACGAAGCAGATCAACAAAGGGAAAGTGCGCGCGGTTATCAGCAGGTGCGCGCGGGTGGCGATTGGCGTCAGGCGCTGAACCGCCTGATAGGGGTGCTCGCACCATCCGCCATCTGTCGTCACCAAGGCTGTAGCGTTGTGGCGGAAAACCAAACAGAGCTCGATCGGCCGGGGGTGGTAGCCCCCGGCCGATCGACGGGGCCACGTGATGGCACCGTTTGCGATCATCATGCTTGCACACGGTCCCGGTGCTCACAACACGAAAGAGAGGACCGAGTCCTGTGCAGAGCAATTTTACGAAGGCGAAGATCCGGTGCGGATGCGGAGCCGAGGCAGAACTGTGCGTCGCCGTGAGATTGGCAGTGCCAGAACCCTTGCAGTGCAGTCCTGGAGCGCCACTAGACCCCACCAATTCCCGCAGCGACATCTTCTGCCCAGAGTGCAGGAGCACCCTGTTCAGTACTGGTTCGGAAATGATGGCCCGCATCGAAGACGAGCTTCGCAGAGGGTACACGGAGCATGCCCGCTGCGGCACCGTAGCGGTGGACTGCCGCTGACAGACTGATAGCAATGGACTTTGATCCGATCCCGCCGGTTGTAGTCGACCGCTCTCCGCCCGAGCCCCTAACCCCCGACGAGGTCCGCAGCTGGATGTCAGACCAGACGGTATTCGTGTCCAGCACGATGGCCGGGATGACCGCCGAGCGCGAGGCGGTGCGCGATGCCGTCGAAGCCCTCGGCGGCAGGGTGGTGCTGTTCGAGCGCCTAGGCGGCAGAGACGACGACGCCCCAACCGCATACCTATCTGGTGTCCGCTCGTCGGACATCTACGTTGGCATCCTCGGCGAACGATACGGCAAGCCGGAGCAAACGGGGTACTCACCCACGCACACCGAATACAACGAAGCAGTCAAAGCCGGACTGCGCATAAGCGTGTGGGCCACCACCGGGGAAATGGACGGCCGCCAACGGGACTTCCTAGAGGAGATCCGCACATTCCACACCACCGGCAGCTACTCCGACCCACAAGAGCTAAGCGAAGGCCTATCTGATCGCCTTGCGGAAGTCGCAGCTGCAGCCAACTCGCCATGGTGCAAGGCGGGCACTGCCCTCTTCCGGGCAAACCGCCACACGGACTTCGGAAACCAGATCAGCGTTGAAGCCGCGATCCGAGACGGCGACATCCTCGCCGCATTGGAAGGACTGCGGCCCAACAACTGGAACCAGAAGCAGTCGACGCGCATCACATGCGCCGGTCGGACGTACGCAGTTGGGATCGACTCCGTCACCGTCGAGACGAAATCAGGTCGTTCTCGGCTAGTGCGGATCGAGGCAACCAAGGAGGACGCACACGGCAACGGCACCGGTCTCCCAGGCTTCAGCCTGGGAGACCGGTCGCCCGACGACCTAACAGAGATCGCTCTTCGAGTCGCACTCTTGGGGGAACCGAATCCTCTCGGCCAAATGGCACCCATGGCAGAGATGGCCAACCCGATTTCTCACACCAACCTGATGGAGTTAGACGAAGACTCCTTCACAGGCGCCGCAGAAGTTCTCCTCGTCGAGACGCTCGTCGGCTCTGGCCGCGTCGAGCGCATCACAGGCCTTCAGATAGGCCCTGCCCACAGCGGCCGACCCATACGACTCGAATGGGTCACACCGCGTCAATACACCAACGTCGAGCCGGGGAAACGCCAGATCGAGGGAAAACTGCATTGCTGACAGCACAAGACTGCTCAACGCGGCCACACCGAAATACGCTGGGACCGCACAAGCAGCAGGAAAGGACTGGTAGGCAAGGTCCAGTGGCTCAACCCAACCATCAGCACTTCCCAAGAACGCCAACTGAAACCAATCCTAGCCCTCACATCCCAACTCAAAAGTGGTATCAAGAGTGGTACCACGCCCTCATCAAGTACATATATCCCAGGTCATAGGCTCGCACTTGGCGGAGGTGGACGGGAATCGAACCCGCCGGACGGGGATCGCCCGTCCCACCCGCTTTGAAGGCGGGGGAGCCCACCAGGTACTCAGACACCTCCCAGGGGTGGTCAGCCTACTGGCGATTCTCCCAATCGGCCCAGGCTTGCCTATCCCGCTACTGGCTCGCCCTCCGGCTCGCCCACGCCGCTCATCAGCAGCCCCACCTGTTCGATGGTGGCGTCTTCTCGGTTCATCCGCCCCATAACGCGGCCCTCGTACATCACCACTAGGCGGTCTGACAGGGCCATCACCTCGTCCAGGTCTTCGCTGATCAACAAGATGGCCTTGCCCTGGGACCGCTGGATCAATAGCTGTTCGTGGATGTACTCGGCCGCGCCGATGTCGATTCCCCGGGTGGGCTGGGCCACCACCAGCGTTTCTGCACCGCCGCTGAACTCCCGGGCGATCACCACCTTTTGGATGTTGCCCCCCGACAGCTTGCGGGTGAGGGTTCCGGTGCTGGGCGTGCGGATGGAGTAGTCGCTCACCAACTGCTCGCTGCGCTCTTCGATGGAGCTGAAGCTCAGCAAACCGTTTCTAACGTATGGCGCCTGGTCATAATCCACCAAGATCAGATTCTCGGCCACGGTGAAATCGCCGATGCTACCGTACTTCATCCGCTCCTCGGGCACGTAGGCCAACCCCATCGACCGCACGTGCTTGGGAGTTGGGGTCTTCACCGGATTGCCGTCAACTGAAACTCGGCCCGACTCGATCTCCCGCAGCCCGATCATGGCCTCGGCCAGCTCTCGCTGCCCATTGCCCGACACCCCCACGATGCCCAGGATCTCGCCGGCCCGCACGACGAGGTTCACGTCGTGCACGGCCAGCTCGCCGCGGTCGCCGCGAACCCGCAGGTTCTGCACTTCCAGTTTGGGCTCGCCCGGAGTCTGATCGGCGATGGCGCGGGTGAACTCCACTGGTCGGCCCACCATCATCATGGCCAGCGATTCCCGGCTGGATTCCGAAGGGTTGGTGCGCCCCGACACTTTGCCGTCGCGCAGCACGGTGATCTCATCGGAGATCTCCATCACCTCGTTCAGCTTGTGGGAGATGAACACCAGCCCCCGGCCGTCGGCGGTGAGCTGACGGAGGGTGACGAACAGGTCGGTGACCTCGGGCGGGGTCAGCACTGCGGTGGGCTCGTCTAGCACCAGCAGCCGAACATTGCGGTACAGCGCCTTGACGATCTCAGCCCGCTGCCTCTCTCCCACCGCCATCTGCCAGATATAAGCGTCAGGGTCGACGTGCAGGCCGTACTCCTCGGAAACCTCTCGGATGCGCCGACGGATCGGTTGCAAGTTGGTCAGGCTCAGTGATGTGCCCAGCCCCAAGGCCACGTTCTCGGCCACGGTCAGGGTGTCCACCAACATGAAGTGCTGGTGGATCATGCCGATGCCGGTGCGGATGGCCGCCGAAGGCGAGTCGATGTTGACCGGGGCGCCTTCGAAGGTGATCGATCCCTCATCAGGCTGGTAGAGACCGTAAAGGATCTTTACCAGCGTGCTCTTGCCTGCGCCGTTCTCCCCCAGAAGCGTATGAACCTGACCCGGCAGCACCGTGAAGTCAACGTCTTCGTTGGCCACAACACCGGGAAACCGCTTGGTGATGCCACGCATCTCCAGCATCGGTTCCGTCCTCGGCGCTGCCGGGTCAGAGTTCATTGTTCAATTATTGGCCGTATCGACCACCACTGCTGGGAATTACTGCCCGGTGGAGATCGATCCGTCGGACAGACCGTCGATGGTCGCCTGCGCTGAGGCCAACACGTCGGCGGGGATGTCCATGGCGTCGTTGAACTGGATGTCCAGTCCGCCGCCTTCGAAGGTCATGATGAAGGTCTCGCCGCCCAAAATGCCGGACTTGACGTTTTCGACGACCTCGGAGAGCACAACCTCCCAGCGGTACACCTGCGAGGCGACCACGATGTCGTCGCCGAGGGAAGTCTGGTTGGCCTGGGTGCCGAACCACAGCACGCCGTTCTCCTGGGCGACACCGGTGGCGCCTACCACCATCTGGGCCGAACCGGTCAGCACGTCCGCACCTGCGGAGATGTGCGATTGAGCGGTTTCGGCGGCCAGTGCCACGTCAGCGAACGACCCTGTGTACGCGATCTTGACATCGACGTCGGGATTCTGGGCCGTGGCTCCGGCGGCGAACCCATCTACGTAGAGCTTGGCGTCGCCCACTTCGATGGGGCCGATTACGCCGATCACGTTGCTCTCGGTGAGCTGGGCCGCGACCACGCCGTTGACATAGCCACCCAGATCGGAGCGGACCGAGTAGGAGTACACGTTGGGCAGGCCGAAGGTGTCAACCGCGGTGCCCCAGGCGAAGGACACGTCGGGGAAGTCCGGGGCGATCTCCTGGAGTGGCCCGCCGTACTGGGAGCCGTGGGCGATGACCAGGTCGTAGCCCTCGTCGGCGTAACCCCGAATGGCCGCGCCGGCATCCTCCACGATGAAGGTGCCGTCGGTGATGGCAAACTCGGTGACCTGTCCGGAATCCACGAGGGCGCTTACCGCGTCGTACATGCTCTGGGTGAACGCCAAGTCGTTGCTGGCGCTCGGGGCCACCACCGCGACGCGGAATGGCCCCATGTCCTCCGGCTCTGGCGCGGGTGCAAGCGTGAATCCGCTGGCGCTGCGGGCGTCTGCTAGCCAGGCGTCGACGGTGTCGCGGTTGTCGGCGATCCAGGCGGCGGCGTGGCGGTTGACGTCGTCGGTGGTGTTCTCGCCGCCGTCGTAG
>MPNQ01000001.1 GCA_002239105.1 marine group bacterium Sva0996 bin134
GCCAGCCGGTCGTCGCTGGGCGGGTAGGTGAAGGTCACGTCGGCGAGCTCGATCCGCCCCTTGGGATTTTGCAGCTTGGGGGCGCCGGGCCGGTCGGCGATGGGATTGGGCGTGTCCAGCACCTCGAACACCCGCTCGAACGACACCAGCGCGGTCATCACATCCACTCGGGCGTTGGTCAGGCTGGTGAGCGGCATGTAGATCCGCACCACCATCAGCCCCATGGCCGCCAGCGTCCCCACCGTGATCGTCTCAGAAATCACCAGATGGCCGCCCACCCAGTACAGAACCGCGGCCCCCACCGCCCCCACCAGGCTCAGCGCGATGAAGAACGCCCGTCCGTACATGGCACTGCGCACCCCGATGTCCCGCACTCGCCCGGCGGTATACCCGAACCCGTCTCGCTCCTGGTTGTGGCGCCCGAACAGCTTCACCAGCATCGCCCCCGACACGTTCAGCTTCTCGGTCATCACCGTGTTCATCGAGGCATTGTGCTCCATGGACTCCCGGGTGAGGGCCTGGAGCCTCCGGCCCACCCGCTTGGTGGGCAAGATGAACACCGGCAGCAGGGCCAGAGCCATCAGCGTGAGCCGCCACTCCAGCAAGAACATGGCCACCAGCGTGGTGGCCAGCACGATGGTGTTGGATACCACCGAGCCCAGCGTGCCGGTGAACGCCCGCTGGGCGCCGATCACGTCGTTGTTCATTCGGCTGATGAGCGACCCCGTCTGCACCCGGGTGAAGAAAGCCATCGGCATGCGCTGCACGTGGTCGTACAGCCCCACCCGCAGGTCGTAGATCAGCCCCTCGCCGATGCGAGACGACCAATAGCGCTCGATGAAAGCGAGGGCCGCCTCCCCGAAGGCGGCCAAAACGATGATGGCGGCCAGCAGGTTCACCTGGCCCCGGTCTTTGTTGGCGATGGCGTCGTCGATGATCTGGCGGAACAACAGCGGCGGCACCAGCGACAGCAGCGCTCCCAGCAGCAGCACCACTACGAATCCGATGAGCATGTTCCGGTAGGGACGCGCAAAACCGGCCACCCGGCGGATCGTCTGCCCGGCTATCTGCTTGCCTTTGACCCCGGATGGGTCGTGGCCGATGGCGCCGTGAGCGCCGCCCATCGCATGCACTTCCTGCACGATACGCCCCTGGTGTGACAGTCGGCTGTTTGGAGGGCCAAGTTGCGTCGTATGGTTGCAGCGTGAGGGTTCGAGCCCGAAAGATCGTGGCATTGGTGGTGGCAATCGCCATCGTTCTCGCTCTGCTGCTCTCGCTTCTTGCCGTGTTCAGCGACACCGCCGCAGCCCATGCCGAGATGCGTAGGTCGGCCCCGAATCCCGGTCAGGTGGTGGGCGGAATGGTCGACCGGGTGGAGATGGAGTTCCGTGAGCCCATACGGCCCCACCAGTCCAATGGAGTGGCGCTGCAATATCCCGACGGCACCCTCACCCTCACTTCGATAACTATCGACCGCCACCTAGTGCGGGGCAGCTTCGACCCGCTAACTGAGCCTGGCCGGTACAAGGTGATTTGGGAGTTGCTGGATCAAAGCGATGGGGATTGGGCCACCGAAGAGTTCGAATTCACCTACGACCCGGCTGCCGCCCCACCCGAGTGGCTCCCCGCCTCTGCCGCCGAGGGCTCTGGCGGCGGAGGCGGCATTAGCGGGGGCACAGTGGCGCTCGTGGTGATCATCCCCATAGCCGTGGTCCTAG
This sequence comes from marine group bacterium Sva0996 bin134, assembly GCA_002239105.1. GTDB lineage: Bacteria > Actinomycetota > Acidimicrobiia > Acidimicrobiales > Bin134 > Poriferisocius. The sequence continues at coordinate 1,719 of MPNQ01000001.1, forward strand.
CCGCCTGGGTCTTCTGGCCCGGCAAGCGTAAGAGCGCCCAGCGCAAGCGCCGCCGCTGAGTCAGCGGCGGGCGGCGAAGAAGTCTTTGAGTAAGGCGGAGGACTCGTCTCGTCCCATACCGGCGACCACTTCGAAGTTGTGGTTGAGCCGGGGGTCGGCGCCCAAGTTGTAGAGCGTGCCGCACGCCCCGGCCTTGGGGTCTTCGGCGGCGAACACCACCCGGGCCACCCGAGCCATCACCGCGGCCCCGGCGCACATCGGGCACGGCTCCAGCGTGGTGACCAGCACTGCTCCATCGAGGCGGGACGAGCCCCGCGCCGCCGCCGCATCCCGCAAGGCGAGAATCTCGGCGTGGGCGGTGGGATCATTGGTGCTCAACCGCTCGTTGTGGCGGGCCGCCAACACCTCCCCGTCGATAGCCACCACCGCGCCGATGGGTACCTCGCCCTGTTCGCCCGCCCGACGAGCCTCGGCCAAGGCCAGTTCCATGAGCTGGCGATCATCGTTCACGAGGTCAGGTTATGGGCTGGGAGTACGCCGACGCGGCCTACTACCCTGAACAGCGGAAGGTTGCCAGAGCGGACGAATGGGGCGGCCTCGAAAGCCGTTGTGGCCTCCGGGTCACCATGGGTTCGAATCCCATACCTTCCGCCAAAGACGCCATGCCCCCAGCGTCGAGCACTCTTTGGGCTGTCACCACGACTGCCGCATGACGAAACCCTGCCTCTCGGCCAAACGGAAGGCCGAGATCCAACTCGACGACGTCACCCGAGGTCAGCATCGAGCCAACCCACCTCCTCGTTCGTGAGTTGACCCCTCAGTTCAGCACCGATCTCGTCTTGTCGCATCTTCCGAGCCGCGATTGGTCGTTGAGCCAGATGTTTGCCCAGGACGAAGCCCTCATACCCGTTGGCGGCGATCTGGTCGCAGATGGCGGCGTAGGTGTTAGTGCCTCCGAGGTAGAAGGTGACGCCTTTTGGCTTGCCGTCGATGTTGGCTCCGGTCCACCAGGAATCGGTCTTGCCGACGATGCTCTGGGCGGCGATCTCGTGGACCTGCCGGGTCCATTCGGCCTCGGCCTTGGGATCGGAGTCGATGCGGTCTAGATCGTGGTCGAGCATGTGGGCCAGGCAGTCGGCGATCCAGTCGACGTGCTGTTCGATGGAGAAGATCACGTTGCTGTACACCGCGGGGCTGCCGGGGCCGGTGATCATGAACAGGTTGGGGAATTCCGACGCCACCAGGCCGAGGTAGGCGCCGGCCCCGTTGGCCCACTTCTCGCGGAGGGGCAGGCCGCCGATTCCCTGGATGTCCATGGCCAGCAGGGCCCCGGTCATGCCGTCGAATCCGGTGGCGTACACGATCAGGTCGAGGTCGTAGGAGGAGCCGTCGGCGGTCCGCAGGCCCTGAGGCGTGATTTTCTCGATGGGGCTCGCAGCCACATCCACCAGCGTCACGTTGGGCCGGTTGTAGGTCTCGAAGTAGCCGATCTCGACGATCAGCCGCCGGGCGCCCAGGGGATGGTCGATCTCCAGGAGCGACTCGGCTGCGTCGGGGTTTTCGACCTTGTCTTTGATCTTGTCCCGCACGAACTGCGCCGTCAGTTGGTTTGACTCGGTGTTGGTCATCACATCGTCGAAGGTGCGGGCGAATCCCGGCCCGCCGAGCGCCCACGAGTTCTCCAGGAGCCGGGTACGGGTCGCCTCATCCACTTCGAGGGCCGACGACACCTTGGGGCGTAGTCGCCCCATCCCGGTCGGGCTCTCGCGCTTGAGAGCCCACCGCTCGCGGTAGTTGTGCTTGAGCTCCTCTAGCTGCTCTTCGTCGAGCGGACGATTGCGGGCCGGGATGGCGAACTGAGGCGTCCTCTGGAAGACGAACAGGTGGTCGGCCTGTTTCGCCAGCTGGGGTATGGCCTGCACGCCAGTCGATCCGGTGCCGATCACGCCGACCCTCATGCCGGTAACGTCAATGCCGTCCTTCGGCCAGCGAGCGGTGTGGATCTGCTGGCCCTCGAACGTGTTGGCCCCTTCAAAACGCGGCGTGTTCACCTCCGAAAGGCAGCCCGCGGCCGATATGAGAAACCGAGCCGAGACGGTTGCGCCCTTTGAGGTGGTTACCAGCCAGTGGTTATCGCCCTCATCGAATCGGGCCTGCTCCACTCGCGTGTCGAATTCGATGTCGCGGCGCAGGTCGAAGCGGTCGGCGACGTGGTTGAAGTAGCGCTCGAGCTCCGGCTGGGTGGGGAACCGCTCGGTCCATTCCCACTCCTGCTCGAGCTCCTCAGAGAAGGTGTAGCAGTAGTCCCAGCTCTCCACGTCGCACCGGGCGCCGGGATAGCGGTTCCAGTACCAGGTTCCCCCGACGCCGTCCCCCTTCTCAAAGACCTTGGCCGACAGGCCGAGTCCGCGTAACCGGTGGAGGGCGTACAACCCCGCCGCGCCGGCACCGATGATGACAACGTCGAAGTCTGGTTCGGTCATTTGATCTTGGGGCGGTTGAGCATTGTGAATGGTCACTTTACCGACGAAGTAGTATCCGACCCATGGGCGACGCACTTGGCATTGAACATTTCTTCGAGCTCTCGGGATCGGACAAGGTCTGGGGGTTCTTCTCCCCTCTGATCATCTTCGCCGCATTCTTCTTGGCCCAGCTCATATTGCCGGGCAGGAAGGTTCCCGGCTATGTCGTCAATCCCCAGACCGGCAAACCCCGCAACTACAAGCTCAACGGCCTGTTGGTGTTCGTCATTGCCCAGATCGTGTGGGCCACCGAGGTAACCGGGATTGAGCGGGATTGGTTTTATCGCGTCACGCTGTGGGCGGTGCTCGGGGGGACGGTGTTCACCGTGATCTTCTCCCTCATAGCGGTGTACAGCCAGCCCAAGGGCGAGATCCAGAACCCGTTACTGGCCCTGTGGGAGGGGCGGGCCAAAGAGATCCAGTTCTTCGGCGAGCGCATCGATATCAAGATGTGGTTCTACGTGGTGGGCGGCACGATGCTGTCGATCAACGCCCTGTCGGGAGCGGCTTGGCACAGCGAGAACATCGACGGTACCAACCCCGGCGTCTACATGTACGCGGCGTTCATGACGTTCTACGTGTTCGACTACTTCATCTTCGAGCGGGTCCAGCTCTATACCTACGACCTGATCCACGAGCACCTCGGCTTCAAGCTGTGGTGGGGCGGCCTGGTGGTCTACGGCTGGATTTTCATCATCCCGCTGTGGGGCATGGCCGCCTACCCCAACCCCGATATGTCGTATGGGTGGAGGAATTTCTGGCTCGTCGTAGCGGCGGTGCTGTTCGTTACCGGATGGAGCATCTCGCGGGGCGCCAACCTTCAGAAATATATGTTCAAGCGATTCCCGGATCGCCACTTCCTCGGGCTCATCGAGCCCACGTACATCCAGGCTGGTGACCGCAAGATCCTGACCAGCGGCTACTGGGGCGCCGCCCGCCACTTCAACTACCTGGGCGAGGGGTTCTTGTGCGTTGGGATCGCCGTGGCGTTCGGGCACTTCGGCGTTCTGTGGGCCTGGACCTACGCCATCTTCATCGTCTCCTTCTTCACCCTCCGCCAGCGCTGGGACGATAGGGAATGCGCCGAGAAGTACGGCCCCGAGAAGTGGGCCGAGTACCAGGAGAAGGTTCCCTACCGCATCTTCCCCGGCGTTTACTAAGAGCGTGGATCCTTCGGTAGAAGCCTGGCGGGCGTACTGCCAGGCGATGGCCGATGCCGGGGAGATCGTGCTGGCTGCGGGGACTCCCGACCACGCCGATGTGCGGGCCGAGGGCATTCGAGCCCTGAGCCGCTATGTGACGTTCGGGCTGGAGCAGTGCTTGGAGCGGGCCGACCCCGCTCGGCCCGAGTTCGTGGATGTGCAGACCACCATCCGAAAGTACATGGGGGACAACCCCGACCAGACCTATTTCTCTGCCTCGGTCAGCGGCGACCGGTCGTACCGGATCAACGCCAGCATGGCCGATGCGGTGGCGGTGGAGATCGGGGTGTACGCCGGCAGCTTCGGCAGCAGCGGAGGTCGTCGGCTGGTGGACGCAGTGGAGGACTCCACGCTGCAAGTCGATCCCGAAGGTGGCTATGAGCTGCTGCTCACCCCCGACCCCGAATCCGGCAACCCCAACCAACTGCGCTTGGACCCCGACGCCAGCTCAGTTCTAATCCGCACCTATTTCACCGACCTGAACGTGCGCCTAGCCCACCCCCGCCCCACCATCGAGGCCATCCCCTCGGGCGGGCCCTCGCCCATGCTCACTCCCGAGCAGCTGCGCCGAGGTCTGGAGTTTGCTGCGCTTCATGCCACGGGTTCGTTCGGCTGGTGGGTGAATCAGAGGAAAAAGGTACCGAGTGAGTTTCCCCTCAACGCCTTCCTACCGCTGCCGGACGAGGGCGACCTGCTCACTCCCGAGAACGTGCGCTACCTCTCCGGCGATTGGCAGCTCGCCCCAAACGAGGCACTGGTGGTGGACTTCGATCCCTCAGGTGGAGCCGACTACTGGGCGTGGGTGCTGCTCAGCCACTGGGGCGAGACGGTGGATTGGCGAAACCGCACCGCAGTGATCAACGGGGACACCGCCGTGCGCCGTGGCGACGGATCGGTCCGCCTTGTGGTGGCCCACCAAGACCCCGGCATGCCCAACTGGCTCGACACCGCCGGCCACCCCCAAGGATCGCTCAGCCTCCGCTGGTTCCGCTCCCACGCCCCCCTCCCCACCGCCGAGACCCAGTTGGTTCCCTTCGACCAGCTGTCCTCCATCAATTAGCTGATCGGTGCGGGCTTTGGCCCAATTGATCCGGGACCCCGGGGCGAGGTGGCGGGAGTAGGGTGGGAGCGTTGTCAATCGGGAAGGGGAGAGCCATGAATGATGACGTCTCCACCACTGAATCCAACCAACCCATGTCGGAAGATTCCGCCGCGGAGGAGCCTGAAGAGCCCATGGTTGACGGCCCCCCCGAAGCTGCCGATGAGGGTGGCGAAGAAGGGGGCGGCGCAGGGATGCTGGGAGAAATCGAGATCCCTTCGACAGGCCGACTGCTGGTCGGAGTTGGTGGGGCGGTTATGGCGGTTTCCACGCTGCTCAGCTGGCTGAAGGTGGGTCATGACAGCTTCCCCAACGTCACCGGTGTGGGCGTTACGACGTTTGGCGTCGGGCTAGCCGTTTTCTTGGTGGGCTTGTCGCTCCTTCTGCGGCGCAAGTCGGTCGGGGCGACCCTGGGCATGGCGCTGGGTGCTTTCGCCATCACCTTGATCTTCATCGTCTTGATTGGGACCGACAGGAACATTCTCGGTTTCGGCGTCTGGCTTGGCTTGGCGGGTACGGCTCTGGCCGTATTGGGAGCGCTGCAAACAGCCTTCGAGTCGAAAGATCAGCCGACGCTGGAACTCCTTCCCATGCAGGCAGCACTGGGCGCAGCCCTAGCGGTTGTCGCCTCGTTCTGGCTTGATTGGGTTGATGGATCCATCAACGGATTGGACTCGGACGTGCTCTTCGGCCTTCCTATCCTCATACTTGGGGGACTTGCCCTGGTTTTCACCGCCGAGCTCCTCTCCATTCCCCTCATGATCTTGGGAGGCAGGAGGCAGGCCCTGTTGACAATCTCCCTGGCGGCAGGGGTGGCTATCACGGTGATCGCCGGCTCCAACGTCTTGGCGGGTGTGCTACTTGGGAACGACTCGTTCGGCTCAGGCCCGATTGTGGCTTTGGTCGGAGGGGTGCTGCTAACCCGTTCAATAAAAGAGGCGTGATCGCGCCAAACCACTAGCGACCACGCACCAGGAGCCGGGTACACTGGCTGCTGCCCGCGCTTGTAGCTCAGTTGGATTAGAGCGTCTGACTACGGATCAGAAGGCCGGGGGTTCGAGTCCCTCCAAGCGCGCCACGCCGATCAGCTTGGTTAGCGATTCCTCCAGCGGCAACCTGCTGGCTGAGCGCGGGCTCAGCCGATTACCAGTTCGAGGCGGTCCCAGCCCCGCACGGTGGAGGTGTGCGACCGCTCGGAGTTCTCGAAATCAACCGACCACTCCGGGAAGCGCTTCAGGAACTCTTCGATCGCAACCCTGCCCTCTAGGCGGGCGAGCGCGGCCCCCAGGCAGAAGTGCAGTCCGAAGCCGAACGACAGGTGCTGATCGATTTGGCGGTGGATGTCGAACCGGTCGGCGGTGTCGCCCCACTTGCGCTCGTCGCGATTGGCCGAAGCGTTCACAAAGACGATGGCGCTGCCCTCAGGAACGGTTTGGCCGTGGAGCTCCACATCCTCGGCTACATAGCGCGACTGCACCGGTGACGGGGCCTCGAAACGCAGTATCTCCTCGACGGCGTTGGGAATAAGCGCCGGGTCTTCCACCAGCTCGCGGCGCTGATCGGGGTACTCGGGCAGGGTCTTGGCCATCCACCCGATCAGCTTGGTGGTGGTTTCGTTCCCCGCGCCGGCCAGCAGGCTCACATAGCCCAGAATCTCCTCTCGGGTCAGGCAGCGGGTGACGCCGGTGTGGTCCTCGAACTCGGCGTGCACCAGTTGGGTCATTACGTCGTCGGCCGGGTTTTCCGCCCGCCAGTCGAGATACGCGCCGAAGTTCCCCTCGGCGGCATCGTTGTTGAACTCGTGCATGGCATCGGGCATCTCACCGGACTCGATCCGCAGCCCGTCGTCGAGCCGCTCGCGCAAGACCACTTGGTCATCCTCGGGAATACCGAGCAGCATCCCTATGACCCGCATCGGCATCTGGGCGCCTAGCTCGGCGATCACGTCGAAGCGGTCTGTGTCCCGCAGCCCGTCGAGGGCGTCGGCGCAGTAGCGGCGGACCTGCGGCTCGATGGAGTTCATCCGCAGCGGTGTGAATACCCGAGACAGCAGACCCCGATACACCGTGTGGCTAGGAGGATCGTCGAAGATCAGCAGCCCGGGAGGCATTCGAGCCCCAGATTTGATGATCTCCAAGACAGAGCCACGACTTGAGATGAACCGGCGGTGGTCTTTCATTCCCGATTCGACGTCGTCCCACCGGGTGGCGGCGTAGAAGTCGTGCTTGTCGTTGTAGTACAGCGGATACTCGTCCCGAAGGCGCCTCCACACCGGATAGGGATCGGCGTCGATCTCGAAGTCGTAGGGGTCGTAATAGGGCGCAGTGTCGGTTGCTGCTGGCATGGCTGTTCTCCTGTTACCTGATCTGAATGGCCCGAGTCGGGCACCGAATTTCGGCCTCGCGAACGGCAGCCTCGTGCTCGTCGGGGACTTGCTCTAACTGCACCCGGGCGTAGCCCGCGTCTTCGAACACGAAGATCGCCGGGCAGAGCGTGGTGCACACGCCGTGGCCCCCGCAGAGGTCGTCGTCGACCGCCACGCGCACCGCTACTGCCCGTGGAACTCGAGGCCGAGGTAGGCGAGGCCCCGAAGGATGTGGGTGGGAACGTAAGTGAACCGCCGATCGCCCGGCGGCCCGTGAACGCTCTCGGAGGTGCGGATATCGGCCATGCGGTCGAGGATGCGGTTGAGGCTCACCCGGGCCTCGGCCCGCGCAAGCGGAGCACCGGGACAGGTGTGTACACCCCGGCCGAAGGCCAAGTGAGTTCGGGCGTTGTCCCGCTCGATATCAAGCGTGTGGGGGTCGGGGAACTGGCCGGGGTCGCGGTTGGCCGCCCCGTTGAGCACCATCACCGTAGTGCCTGCCCCCAGATCTACCCCGCCGACGGTCACCGGGCGGCGGGTGAGGCGGAAGTCGCCTTTGATCGGGCTCTCGATGCGCAGCGACTCCTCCACGAAGTTGCTGACCAGCGACCGGTCGTTGCGTAGGCGCTCTTGGAGATCGGGATCGGTGGCCACGAAATAGAGCATGGTGCTGAGCAGGCGCACGGTGGTTTCGGTACCGGCTGCGAACAGGTTGGCGGCGATGCGCACTGCGTCGATCACCTCCGGGGTCGACCCATCTGGGAACGTGGCGCTGGCCAGTCCTGTGAGCACGTCGTCGCGGGGGTTGGCCCGACGATCCTCGATGTAGGCGGTGAACTGGCCATAGAGGAATTCAAGGGGGTTGTGGGCCATGGCGTGCTCGTCGGTCGAGCCGATGCCGTGTTCTTTGGGCCGGTGCAGGAGGTTCTCGGTGAAGTGGTCCCGGTCGTCGTCGGGCACCCCCAATAGGTCGGCCACCACCAACAGGGCGAAGGGCTGGGCGAAATCTCTGATGAACTCGCATTGTCCCTGCTCGATGAAGGTGTCGAGCTGGCGGTCGGCGAGGTGCCACATGAACTCCTCGTTCTCGCTCAGGCGCTTGGGGGTGATGAGCCGCATGAGCAGGGCCCGGTGGTCGGTGTGGGTGGGCGGGTCCATGGTGGGGAGTTGATCCGACATGGGCAGCTTGTCGCGATGCTCGGCGATGAGGTCGCTTATGTCGTCGCCTTCAAGGGGCACGGGGAAACCGGGGAAGGGACCCGTCACCGAATTGCAGGCTGAGAACCCGTCGGTGTTGTTGTACACCTCGATGGCCTCGCCGTATCCGGTGATCATCATCACGTTGTGGTGGGGCTCGGGGTGAACCGGGCACTGCGACCGGAGGTGGTCGAAGTACTCGTAGGGGTTGGCCACCAGGTCTTTGTCGGTGAAGAAGTCTTGGCTTTCCAGATCAGTCATCACGGGTCTCCCACTTCATCGGGTTCGAGTCTGTCACGGGATGCGGCTGCGCCGCTGCGGGCTATAGCCCGCTCATCGGTGCCCAGGTAACTGGCGATCACCAGCGAGTCGTTGCGTACCTCGTCGGGCGTGCCCTCGGCGATGATGGCGCCGGCTTCCAGGCAGTACACCCGGTCGCTGATGCCCATGATGAACGGCATGTCGTGCTCGATAACCAACAAAGACGCGCCCAGTTCCTCGCGGATCCGCAGCACCAGGGGGGCAAAGGCCTCGGTCTCCCGCTGAGCCACTCCCGCAGTGGGCTCGTCGAGGCACAGCACCCGGGCCTCTAGCGCGATGAGGCACGACAGCTCAACGATGCGGCGGGTTCCGGTGGAAAGCTCGCTGATGAACGAGCTGGCATAACGGCCCAGTCCAAAAAAGCTGATCAGTTCGTCGCCCTCGGCCTGGCGGGTGCGCTCCCGGCGTCGGGCGCTGGGCAGCCCCAGCAGGGTGGGGATGACTTGGGAGCGGCCTCGGGCCTCCAGCGCCACCTGGATGGTCTCCCGCACCGTCAGGTCGGGAAATAGATCAGCCTGCTGGAAGGTGCGACCCAGACCCAGGCCGGCCCGGCGGCTGGGGGAGTAGTGGGTCACGTCGGTGCCGAATATCTCTATTTGGCCAACCGACGGCACGAACCCGCCGACGGCGTTCATCAGCGTGGTCTTGCCCGCCCCGTTGGTGCCGATGAGACCGACCACCTCGCCCGGCTGTACACAGATATCAACCTCTTCCACTGCGTGTACCCCGCCAAACTGCACCGACACTCCGCCGGTGGCCAGAGCGGGCACTCCGGCCGGGGTTGCTCGGTCGGCCAGCGCGGCCGAGGCCGCTCCAGCGGGAATAGGGGCGGGTTCTCGTTCGGTGGTGTCGGGAACCCGCTTGGCTGCCGCGGCGAAGATGGCGTCGCGAATTGAGTAGGCCACCTGGATCAGCCCGCCGGGAAGGTACATGAGCAGGATCAACACGCCCGCCCCCGAAGTGAGCAGACGCACCTGCTCGGACTCGGCGAAGAACGACGGAATGCCCACCACCCACAGCGCGCCCAGGATCACCCCCCAGATCGACGACAGTCCGCCAATGACGGCAATGGCCACTACCCGCAGCGATTCGTCGGGGGAGAACGCGGTGGGCCCGAACTGCACCCGAAGCCCGGCGATGAGCCCGCCGGCCAGACCGGCGAGCGCTCCGGAGATGGCGAACGCCACCAGCTTCATTCGGGTGGGCGACACGGTGAACGCCGCCGCGCTCTGCTCGTTGTCGCGCACCGCGATGAGCGACCGCCCTACTCCGCTGCGGCGGATGCGGCTCACCAAGATGGCGCACAAACACAGCACCCCCAAGCACATGTAGTAGTAGGTGCGCTGCGATTTGAGGTCGAAGGCGTCGCCCCATCGGGCCCGGGGCAGGCGCACCACTAGATCACCCCCGGTGAGAACGTCGCGCTCAAGCAGCCAGTTTTGGGCCATTACCGCAAAGGCCAGCGTGATGACGGCCAAGAACAGCCCCCGGACGCGCAGGGCGGGCAGCCCCACCACCACCGCGGTTACCAGACAGGCGAAGGCGGCCAGAAACACCGCCCCCTCAAAGGGAATCACCGGCAGCTCGAACTCGCGGTCGCCGATGGAGAAGTTGACGCCCCTCACCATCGCGGTGGTGAGCATGGCGCCGAGCCCGGCAAAGGCGAACTGCCCCAGCGAGAGCTGACCGGCCCAACCGGTGAGCAGGGTGAGCGACATGCCCACGATGGCCAACAACAACATGAGGGAATAGAGGAAGTGGCGCGACGGACGGGTCACGATCAACGGGAGCACGATGGCCACTGCCAGCGCAACGGTGACGGTGATCTGGGGCAGATAGCGCACCCACCAGAGCTGTTGGAGCTGGCGGGGCACCGGTCGCACCCGGGGGGCGAACGACATCGATTGGGCCCCTTCGCTGCCTCGCTGTCGCCGGTGGTACGACAGCACCGAGATCAACATGGCCGCAAACAGCCCTGCGTCGATCAGTCCCGGCTCCTCGAAGTAGTTGAACAGCAGTGTCGCCTCAACTCCGCCGATGACCGCTCCGGCCAAGAGCGCCACGGGCAGCGAGTGCATCCGGGCGATCAGCGCGGCGGCAAGGGCCCGTAGCAACAGCCCCGGCCCCAGCGTGGCCGCCTCTATCACGGTGCCCTGGCCCTTGAGCGGTGCGACCAACACCGCGGTAATGGCCGACAACAACCCGGCAATGGTCCAAACCGCAGTGGACATGGCCTTGGTGCTGATGGCCGACAGCCGGGCGGCATCGGGATTCTCGGCCGAGGCCCGGATGGCCGTTCCGTACTTGGTTCGCTCCAAGAACAAAGCCAGCACGGCGACTATCACCGGCACCACGATCAGCACCAGGAGCTGAGCGCTGCGAATCCTGATGTCGAACAGCTCCCAGCGGCCGTCGAACGGGGTGGGAAAGTTGGCGATGGCGGTGTAGTTGGGCAGCCAGAAGCCGGCCAGGAACACCACCTGCGCGGCGCCCATGGTGGCCACGAACAAGATCACCTTGGGGGCGTTGGCCAGGCGCCGCACCACGGTGAGCTCGATGATCCCGCCGAATGCGGCCCCCGCGGCCAGCCCGGCTACGAGCGCTATCGGATAGGGCACGCCGTACTTGGCCACCAGCAGGCCCAGCAGCGCGCCACCGAACGCCCCGACCTCGGCGTGGGCAATGTTGATCACCCGGGATATTCGAAAGATCAGCACCAGGCCAACGGCCATCACCCCGTAGGTGATGCCGGTGACCAGCCCGTTGAACATGATCTGGCGGTTGAAGGTGAACGCCAGCACACCGTCGACGGTGCCCAACACGGTGCCGAACGTGCCCAGCACGGTGTCGACGGTGCCCAGCACGGTGTGGATGGTGGCCAGCACGTTTAGCCGCCCGATCCCGACTGTCCGAGGAACACGGCACGGGCCAAGTCGTCGCGCTCAGCCAGCTCTTGGGCCGGCCCCTCAAAGCGGACCTGCCCCTTTTCCAAGAAGATGGCCCGGTCGGCCACGGCCAGGGCCACGTTCAGCGACTGCTCCACGATGATCATGGTCTGCCCGTCGTCCCGCAGCCGCTCCACCACCTCCAACAGCGACTGCACTGTGACCGGGGCCAAGCCGAGCGACAGCTCGTCGATCATCAAGATTTCCGGGTCGTGCATAAGAGCCATGGCCAGCGACAGCATCTGCTGCTGGCCGCCGGAGAAATCGCCCGCAGTGGCCGACCGGCGCTCGGCGACAACCGGGAACAGGTCGTAGGCCCGCTCCAAGCGTGGTTCGAGCTCGGCGGATCCGTAGCGGAACCCGGCCATGCGCAGGTTCTCCTCCACCGACAGGCCGGGGAAGATTGCCTTGCCCCCGGCCAGCTGCACGATCCCGATCTTGGCCCGCATACCCGGGTCGGCATAGGTGATGGTGCGCCCGTGGAGCCGCACCACTCCTCGTTGGGGCACACCCAGTCCGCTAACCACCCGCAGCACCGTGGACTTGCCCGCGCCGTTGGTGCCCAGAAGGGCCAGCGACTCCCCTCGGTGTACCTCGAAGCCGATGTCGAACAGCACCTGCACCTTGCCGTAGGAGAAATCCAGGTTGCGCACCTGGAGCACCGGGATGTCGGCCGCGTCGGCGCCCGCCATGCGCTCGGCCTCGTCTTGCTCCTCGTGCAGCTCCTCGATGACCAAGGCGATGTCACCCTCGATGAACCGGGAGCCGTAGGCCATGAGCGATCCGCCCACCAGGGTGGCCGGCAGGATCACGATGGTGAGGGCGGTTTGCTCGCCGTGGACATCGCTGAGCATTCCGGTGATCACCGCGCCCAAGAACGCCCCGAACAAGAACATGTAGATGCCCACCAGTGCGGTGCCCCTAGACCTGAGCCGGTAGGGGATGACCGAGGCGATCACCCCGGGCAGGATGGCGAAGGCGGCCCGGGCAAAGGCATTGGAGGCGCCCAGGAATATCCCGAGCAACAAGACCGTGGGCATCCATATCCCCACCACCTGGATGGCCCCAAAGGTGACGACGAGGACGCCGATGAAGACCATGGCCCGGGAGGGTTGCTCTTTGAACAGGGCGTCCGCCCGCTTGCCCGACACCGCGGCACCCACGAAGCCGGGCAGAACGGTCAGTGATCCGAACACGCCCCGCTCGAACGCGCTCAGCTCGAAGTGGTCTTCCAGGTGGAGGTTGATGAAGATGATGGTGGTGAAGATGGCGAAGCCGATGGCCGCCATGCCGGTGAGGTAGTAGTAGAACGACTTGATCTTGCGGAGCCGCTCAAAGGCCACCGACAGCGAGATGGGCAGTTCATCTTCGGATTGCTCCAGCTCCTTGCCCAGCACGGCCTGCATCTCGTGGCTGCCTCGCCGGGGCTCGCGCACAAAGAAGGCGCCGACAGCCAAGGGAACGCCCATGACCCCCATGGTGAGGAACACCCACCGCCAGCCCTCGTCGCCGGTGGCGATGAGCACCACCAGGCCGGCTATCAGCGGGCCTAGAGCTTGGCCGGCCATCTGGAACCAGCCATTCAGAGCGAAGACCTTGGCCCGGGCTCCGATGGGGTAGCCGTCCATCAGCATGGGCCCGGCCACCGGGATGTAGTACGACTGCCCTAGCCCCGCGCCCATGCGGGCAATGAACAGCAAGAACGCATTGGAAATGGCGCTGGTGACCATGACCACGACCGACCACAGCGACATCGCCGCCCCCACCACCAGCTTGCGGGGCATGCGGTCGGCCAGCGAGCTCAGCGGAATGGAGCCCAGCAAGAACAAGATACCGAAGGCGCCTCCGATGGCTCCGATGGTTCCATCGGAAACGTCGAGCGACTTCTGGATGTCGGGGGCGATCACGGCGAAGGCCGATGTCTCCAGCGTCTCCACGAAGCCGAGCAGGCCGATGAACCCGATCAGCCCCTTTCCGCCTCGGCGCAGCCCTTGGCGCAGGGTGAGCTGTTCAGCGTCGAAGCTGCCCCCCGGGCCGCGCTGGGCGGCCTCGGCGGCGGCGATGTCTTGTTGGCGGCGCTCCTCTTCGTCGAAGACCCTGGCGACCAGGTCCGCCGGGGTCTCCGACGTTGGGGATTCGGTCATCCCTTCCGCTGGCTCGCAGCTATTGATCTAGCAGCATCCGAGCGCCGTCGATCTCAACCCAGCAGGCGCAATCGGCTTGGTACTCCTTGAGCGTGATCGCGTCGGGGGCATCGTGCTTGGTGGGGCTCCACGAGCCAGTGACGTCGCCGAGCCGGTAGTCGGTAAGCGACTCGAAGCCCTGGATGAGGGTGGTCTGGTTCAAGGTGCCGTATGTCTCCTGAGACCAGTTGGCCGCCGCCTCCAGGTTCTTGATGAACAGGCAGGTGCTGCCCACCGCGCTCCAAGCGTCTTCGTTTTCGACTATGTCGTACTCAATGCCGGTGACCTCGGTGAATACGGCATTGCACTCGATGCTGTGCTCGTCGGGGCTAAGTCGGTCAAGGCCATAGCTCAGTCCGTACAAGCCGTAGAAGAGAGTGGGGTCGGGGCCCCGCTGGTACACCGCTTGGGCCACTGAGGCAAACACCAGGTTCTCAATGTCACTGACCAGCCACTGCGGTTCCCAGCCCGCCTGAGCGGCAAGGAACACCGCGATCCCAAACGGCGACGGGGGCAACAAGGAGAACACCGTGTCCACGTCGGCGGCCAGCATGCGCTCCAAGCCGATGTCGACCTGGGAGCAAGAAGTGCCTTGGCAGGGCAGGGCCACTTGCTCGGCCAGCTCGTAACCGGCGTCGGCCAGTGCCGCTTCGAGCACTCCGGCCGCCACCTCGTGCTCGCCGATGTCGCCCCGCATCAGCCCGATGGTGGCGCCGTCTAGCAGGCCCTGGGCTTCGGCCATAGTTGGCCAGGCCCCCACCAGCCTCTCGGTGGTCATCGCCTGGGAGAACAGCCGGCCGCTGGATCGGTCATAGATTTCCTGGGGCAGGATGCCCGACAGCATGTAGGCGATCCGCTCATGGCCCTCGGTGGCGCACAGCACGGTCTCGGCCGTCACCCCGCCCACATAGTGGACGACGGCCACTTGGTCGTCCTCGGTGGCTGCGATGCAAGCGGCCTGTTGGTCGGTGGCCGACGCCCCCGGCGGATAGGCGTGGAACACAATCTCGATGTTGCGCCCGCCCGCGCCACCCCTGGCGTTGACCTGTTCGGCAAAGACCTCGTAGTTGCGAGGGATGTCGCCGGTGTCGGGGAGGATGCCCGCCTCTTCAAGGGACTTGGAGTCGCTCCGCAAGATGGCCACTTTGATGGTGTCGTCGGTGATGCCCACCGTTGACCCTTCGGGCACGGGGATCGGGGTGGGTTCGGGAGTCGGCTCGGGCTCGGGTTCGGGTTCGTCGGCCGGCTCATCAGCGGGTTCGGGTTCGTCAGCCGGTTCGTCGGCGGGCTCATCCGCGGGCTCAGGCTCATCCGCGGGCTCAGGCTCATCGGCAGGTTCTGGGGCGCTCGTGGGCGCCGGTTCCACAACCTGGGGTTCTTCAGCATCCTCCGAACTGCTACACGAAGCTGCGACCAGCGCAAACACTGCAATTAACGCGAAAATGACGTTACGCCACTTGGTGTGACTCATCGGATTCCCCTCCGGGCTCACCGCTAGATGATTCTCGCGGCGACGCTAACAGACGTGGAGTGCCGTTGCCAGAAAATGGATATGAGGTTTTCACAGCCATGACCGCCCCACCGCAAGGAGTCGATGGAGTGACTGCGGGGAAGGCCGCGGTCACCAGTCGGGAGGGGTTTGACCTCGACGTTCTGCGCTCCATTGTGGAGGTTGATGTGGCGCTGGAGGACTATCCGGTGGCCCACTCGGTGGCCAATTGTGCGCTGGTATATCGCACTGAGGACTTGAGGTGCTGGCTAACCGATCTCGACCAAGCGGCCGCAGTGCGCCGCGAGTTGACCCGGGCACTGCACGACGGCCCGGGGGTGATCGTGATCACCGGTGCCATCGAGTATGCGGTTGTGGATCGGGCTACCGAGGTATTCGAGCGCATCATCGCCTCCGAGCGCTATGCCGGGACCGGCGGAGGCGATCACTATGCCAAGCCCGGGGCCAACGACCGGTTGTGGAATGCGCTGGAGAAGCTGGCCGTGGCCGATCCCGAGGTCTTCGTGGACTACTACGGGAGCGACATGATCGACTTGGCCTCGCTGGCCTGGCTCGGCCCCGGCTACCAGATCACTGCCCAGGTGAACGCCATCAACCCCGGTGGCGCGGCTCAGTCGCCCCACCGCGACTACCACATCGGATTCATGACCGATGAGGTGGCTGAGCGCTATCCGATCCATGCCCACCGCCTGTCGCCACTGCTGACCCTTCAAGGCGGCGTGGCCCATTGCCACATGCCGCCGGAGACGGGGGCCACCATGCTGTTGCCCCACTCCCACAAGTACGAGCTCGGCTATCTGGCGTGGCGGCGGCCCGAGCTGATCAATTACTTCGCTGAGCACCACGTGCAGATCGAGCTCGACAAGGGCGACCTGGTGTTCTTCAGCCCAGCGGTGTTCCACGCCGGGGGCCACAACCAAACCAGCGATGTTCGGCGGATGGCCAACCTGCTCCAGATCTCCTCGGCCATGGGCCGGGCCACCGAGGCCGTCGACCGAGAGCGCATCGTCAACGCCATCTACCCCGCGCTGCTGCGCCGCCAGGAAGAGGGGCTCGACCCCGCCCTCATCGCCTGTGCGGTGGCGGCCAGCGCCGAGGGCTACGCCTTCCCCACCAACCTCGACCGCGACGTGCCCATCGGCGGCCTCACCCCCCCGTCACAGCAAGACTTGGTGCTCGAGGCCCTAGCCAACAAGACCAGCCCCGACGAACTCGCCACCCAATTAACCGCCCACCGACACCGTAGGGCCACCCACTGAACTACTGCGAAGGGCTGAGGTAGGTCGATCTGAGCTGAGCAATGGCCTTTTGAGCTCGATCGAATTATGGACCTCATTAGAAACGAAATCTCTTCGATTGTCCGCCGTGGAGACTCCTTCAGCCGGCGATGGCTTGGGAGATGGAGAGGTCTACTCGGCGGCGTTTGCGGTCGACGGCCAAGACCTTGACCGAGACTTCTTCGCCGGGGAGGACGATCTCCTCGGGGTGGTAAACCCGGTACTCGGCCATCTCGGTGATGTGGACCAGGCCCTCGACGCCGTCATTGACGACCACGAAGGCGCCGAAGTCCACCAGGCGGGTCACCCGGCCAGTTATCACCGCGCCTACTTCGAGTTGGCCCAGCGGATCGGCGGAGAGCTTCATGGTGAGGTTCACCCGCTGCTTGGGCTTTTGGATCGACTTGACCCTCACCTGCACCTCGTCGCCCACGCTCACCACCTCGCTGGGGTGCTGTACCCGCTTCCAGGCCATCTCTGTGGTGTGAACCAGGCCCCGCACGCCGTTGATGTCCACGAACGCCCCGAAGTCTTGAAGGTCCACCACTTTGCCGGTGTACTCATCGCCCGCCGACATGGTTTCCATGAACGCCTTGGCCGCTTTGCGCTGCTCAGCCCGGACAACTGCCTTGCGGGACAAAACCAGACGGCCTGACACCTGATCGGCCTCCACCACCTTGCACTGAACTTCCCGCCCGACCAGCGCCTGGAGGTTTTCCACCGGTTCCACGTCGATCAGCGACGACGGTATGAATCCGCGCACTCCCACATCGCACGACAGCCCGCCCTTGACCACCGCGGTGATGGTGCCAGTGACCGCCTCGTTGGCCGCGGCCGCTCGAGCTACGTTCACCCAGGCGATCTGCTGCATGGCCCACAGCCGGGACAGCACGATGCGCCCCTTGTGGTCTTCCCGAACCAGCACGGCGGCGTTGATCACCTCGCCCAGCACGCACTCTCGGGTCAGATCGACAGCCGGGTTGTCGCCCCAGTAGCGCTGGCTGATCACCCCGATCCGACCGCCGCCCAAATCCAGCTCTATCTCATGGGTGGCCTTCGTCTTGACCGACCCAGCCACGATGGTCCCTCCCGTTAGCCCGTCCGCCGTGGCCGCCGCCGGCTCCCCCGGCGGCGCTTCGGGCTTCGGGTCAGCAGCATCTTCGGCCTCGGCTTCGGCTTGGGGGTCTTCCGCGGGTTCGGCTTTCGCCTTGGGGTCTTTCGGCGGGTTCGGCTTGGGCTACGGCTACGGCTGCCTCTGGTTCCGCGGCAGGCTCCGGCTCAACCTCGGCGGTCTCGGATTCCAGGGTGGTCTCCGCCTCAGACATAAGGGCATTAACCCTAATGGCCTCAATCAGAGCTTCGACAAAGGAAAGCCGGTCAGGTTCCCGCCAGCCGGGCTACCACTGGGGCCATCTCCTCCATGGATTCGGCTGATAACCCGATGTAGCTGATGCCCAATTCCTCTCGCTGGCGAACCAGCTTGTCCACCACCTCTTCGACCGTTCCGATCATGCTGTGGGGCGATGCCAGAGCCCGATCGGTATCCAACCCCATGGCCGGGGCCAAGGCTTCCGCCAAACCCCTGCCGTCGTTGGTGATCGAGGCCACATGGACCCTCGAGTGCAGCTCCAGTTCCACGAATCGCTCTCCGGCGCTCTCTCGGATCCACTCGATCTTGGCCTCGGTGGCCTCGACCGTGGCCGAGGGCCCCACCCGCTCATCGATGACCCCCGCAGCCATGTTGGGATTGACCCCCGCGATGTCGGCGGTTCGGGCCGCCAACCGCAGCACCCGTTCAGACCCTCCGGCCACAAACAGCGGCGGGCCCCCCTGTCGAACCGGCTCGGGCAGCCCCTCAAGCCCGTCGATGGTGTAGTGCTGGCCCGAGAACGTGACCGTTTCGCCGGCCAGCAGCTCCTTGATGATGGCCACCGCCTCGCCCAGCCGCTCGATCCGCACCCCCGGCCGATCCATGGCAATACCGGTGCGCTGATAGTCGGAGGTCTGCCACCCGGCCCCGATGCCCAACTCGAACCGCCCGTTCGACAGCACGTCCAAGGTGGCCGCCTCCTTCGCCAACGCCGCCGGGTGGCGGAAATCGTTGGCCAACACCATGGTCCCCACCCGCAACGTAGTGGTGGCCTCCGCAGCGAACGCCAGCGCCACCATGGGTGCCGGGCCCCGGTCGAAATGGTCGGGCACGCACAAGATGTCGTACCCCAAGCCCTCAGCTTGCCGGGCCAGCTCCTGCCACCCACCGGCTTCCATCGGCGCCCGAGCCTGCACCCCAAATCGAAACGCTCGCATCGCCGCGCACCCTACTCTCAAACTGACACGGCCCATCGGTAGTGTGAGTCAATGCCAACGACCGCGCTCACCGAGGGGCTGAACCCGGCCCAGATCGACGCGGTCACCCATCTGGGAGGCCCGATTCTGGTGGTCGCCGGGGCGGGTTCCGGCAAGACCCGCGTCCTCACCCACCGCATCGCCTATCTCGTCGACCACCAGGGCGTATCCCCGTTCGCCCTGTTGGCCATCACCTTCACCAACAAGGCGGCCCAGGAGATGAAGCACCGGGTGGGAGCGCTCGTCGGGCCGGTGGCCGACAAGATGTGGGTGAGCACCTTCCACTCCGCCTGCGCCCGCATCCTGCGCTACGAGCACGAGGCCATCGGCTTCCCCTCCAGCTTCACCATCTACGACCAAGCCGACTCGGTGAGGCTCACCCGCTACATCCTCAACGATTTCAAACTAGATCCCAAGAAGATGCCGCCCCGGTCGATCCACGCGGCCATCAGTGCGGCCAAGAACGAGATGATCGGCGTGGCCCAATACAAAGACCGGGCAGCCAACGTGTTCGAGCGCCGCATAGGGGAGGTCTACGGGGAATACCAGGAACGCCTGCGCCGGGCCGGGGCCATGGACTTCGACGACCTTTTGGGTGCCACCGTGGGCCTCTTCCAGCGGGAGCCCGACGTGCTCGACCGCTACCGCCGCCGCTTCGAGCACGTTCTGGTGGACGAGTATCAGGACACCAACCGGGTGCAGAACGAGCTGGTGCTGATGCTGGGCAAAGAGCACCGCAACGTGTTCGTGGTGGGCGACGCCGACCAGTCGGTCTACCGCTTCCGAGGGGCCGACGTCCGCAATATCATCGACTTCGAGCGGGCCTTCGAGGACGTCACCGTGGTGCTTCTGGAGCAGAACTACCGCTCCACCCAGCGCATCTTGAGCGCGGCCAACGCGGTGATCGCCAACAACATGGGCCGCAAGCCCAAGAACCTGTGGACCGACCAGACCGGGGGCGACCCGATCGTGTGCTACCAGGCGACCGACG
Organism: marine group bacterium Sva0996 bin134; assembly: GCA_002239105.1. GTDB lineage: Bacteria > Actinomycetota > Acidimicrobiia > Acidimicrobiales > Bin134 > Poriferisocius. The sequence goes on from MPNQ01000001.1 coordinate 21,677, forward strand.
AATACGACGAGGCCCGCTGGGTGGTGCGGGAGGCTTACCGGCTCCACGACGACGAGCAGCACCGCTGGGACGAGATGGCGGTGTTCTACCGCACCAATGCCCAGAGCCGGGCAATGGAGGAGCTGCTGATGGAGGCGGGCGTTCCCTATCAGATCATCGGCGGCACCCGGTTCTACGACCGGCGGGAGATCAAGGACTCGCTGGCCTATCTGCGGGTAACCGTCAACCCCGATGATTCTGTCAGCCTCAGGCGGGCGCTGAACACACCCAAGCGGGGGGTGGGCGACGGGTCGGTGGCCAAGCTGGAGGCATGGGCCGAAGCCCATGGCCTGACGTTGATGGACGCCTTGGTGAACGCATCCGAGGCCGGGGTGAGAGGGAGGGCACTGGCTGGTATCGGGGCCTTCTTGAAGGTGATTGACGACGCCCGCGGCTTGCTCGACGGCGGTCCTGCGCTGGTTTTGGAGCACATGCTCGAATCCAGTGGGTATCTCGACCAACTGGAGGTCGAGGCCGCCGGGGAGACCGAGGTCGGCGTGCAGGCCCAGGGAAGGCTGGAGAACCTCGACGAGCTGATCAGCGCGGCCTCAGAGAGCGACGACGTAAACGACTTCCTCGAACAGGTCAGCCTGGTGTCGGACACCGACGACTTGGCCGATGACTCCATGCTGACGCTGATGACCCTGCACTCGGCCAAGGGTCTGGAATATCCGGTGGTGTTCCTGGTCGGCATGGAGGAGGGGGTGTTCCCCCACTTCCGATCGCTCACCGAGCCAGACGAGCTTGAGGAGGAGCGCCGCTTGGCCTATGTGGGCATCACCCGGGCCCGCCAGCGGCTGTACCTGACCCACGCCTGGCACCGCACCATCCACGGCACCCCGATGTACAACCCGCCGTCGAGGTTCTTGGAGGAGATCCCCGAAGATCTGGTGGACAACCGAGGCAGCAGCCGGAGCCGCTCACCTCGATCGAGCTCCGAGCGGAACTCGCCCAGTTCGTTCGCCGGTCGTGAGCGGATGGTGGAGGCTGCCCAGGCCACCCGTACCCCGGTCGAAGCCGACCCCGATCCGGTCCGCCTCGTGGTGGGCGACGACGTGAACCACGCCACCTTCGGCCTCGGCGTGGTCACCGACGTGAAGGGGGCCGACGGCGACGCCGAGATCACCGTCAACTTCACCACCTCAGGCTCCAAAGTGCTTATGGCCTCGTTCGCCCGACTCGAAAAGGTTTGAATAAAATTATCCTGATTTAATCATGTATGTAGAAGGTAGAAGGGAGAGACCGAACACTAATTGGAATATGTGGCAATGTTGGTTGTACAAAACAGCAAGCTATTCAAGATCAAAGACTGATTATTATGCTCAAGACCTACGTTAAATTCACAATGTTTGCGATCATCACAGCGTTTTTGATTGCTCTTCTCGCGGCGGTCTTGGCAGCGCAGATTGTTCGTGACAGCTACAATTGTCCCGACGATGCCTCTCGTGAGTCTGCGGCTGCCATACACGACCAGTTTCTGGAGCAATAGGTTCTGAACTTGTTGCCTTCCTGGCCTGATGCAGGGGGGCATGCTTACTCAACGCAATTGCTTGCTACGGTGGCCTTGTGGAGTTGAGCCGGGCACAGTGGGGGTCGGTCAGCTCGTTTGCGGTGAGGGTTGCCCACTTCGCGGGGTGCGTGGCAGAGGCTCACCGCTTGGGGCATGGGCCCGGGAGGTCTCAGAAGCCTTGGGGGATCGGGTTCCAGCGGCGTGCCTGCTCGATTTTCGCGCTGACGCTGCGTCCTGAGTATCTGCGGGGCGTCGCCGATGCGAGTGCGTATTGCGCAGGATTGATGGATGGCGCTGAACCTGATGATGGGGTCGCGGTCGATTGGGAGATCGTCGCGGAGTTCCTTCGTTCAACATCGAAGGCGTTGCGGGAGATGCCAGAGGTGGAGGGGATTGTCTCCGGAGCGGGTGCTGCTGAGATCGGGTCCACGTCTCCGCCAGTTTTGCGGTATGAGCTCTTCGCCGAGTTGCTGAACTCCCAAGGAGTTGCCCGACTAGGGGATGCGGCCGGGGCGGTCGCCCGCTGCTGTGAGTCGCAAGTGCAGGTGGTACCGACGGCTCAAGAACTGGAGTGGCTGCTCTCGGTGGTTGCCCAGGAGCCGGTTGACGTGCTTGCCAAGCGCAATGACACTTCGACGAGAGGCATGTACCGTCGCATCGAGAAAATGTGGGAGCGCCTCGGCGCGGCCAACCAGGTTCAGGGTGTCGCCTTGGCGGTGCAGCAGGGTTGGATCGCACCGCCACCGTGGGGAGATGGCGAGGACTGAGCAGGCGGTAACAACAAATAGTCGTCTACGCTTGCGGCGTGGACGGGGGCGACGATCAGCTCAGGGTGGTCCTGCGCCATGTCGTCCCGATCGAGCAATATACGATCAGGATCACCGAGGCGCACGGTTTGGGCTGTGGCCCCGGTGGGCACACCGACATCTGGTGTTTGGAGTTTCAGCGCAGGGCTCAAAAGGTGTGGAAGGAGACGCTGCCGTCGCTATTCCAGCGCCAGGTGGCCGACTCCTATGAGCGCTGTGTCCAGTTGATGGGCCTTGTTTCCCCCAATGAATCGATCACTGGCGATTGGGAGAGTGTCGCCAGGTACCTGGGCGCGGTCGCGGATGCAATCAACAATGACCCAGACTGCGCGGAGCAGGGGGTGGCGTCCGAATCCTACGGCATCGGACAGATGCCCGAAGTGATCCACTATGAGAGGCTCGCCGAACTGATGCACCCCGACGCGGTGGAAAAGCTGTGCGCAACCGCCGCGGCGGTCGCGCATTACTGTCGGTCCAGCTTGTCAATAGTGCCCGACGAGATACAGCTCGCCTGCTTGCAAGGCCTCGCCAACGGCGAGAAGCACGCCGACCTCGCCAAGCGCCTCGGCTATTCCGAACGCCACTTCCAGCGCATCCTCGCCGACATGTGGCACCAGTTCGGAGTAGGCAACACCACCGAGGGGGTAGCATTCGCCGTCCAAAACGACTGGGTTGCCGTGCCTAATCCTGACCGCTAGTGGCAGGCGACATGGCTCTTGCTGCTCACTCGTTGCCAACGTCTCCGACGTTGCCATCACCGCTGAAGTCATCGTAGGAACTGTCTATTGTGATTATGGGCGGCGGATTGAGCAAGTCTTCAAGTGCGATCGACTGAGGCTGGCCGTCTGATGACAGATTATGATCGAAGGCTGGGAAGGTCACGTTGTCTGACTCATCAACAAATCCCAATAGCTCGCCTCCGCGAAGCACTCCGAAGACTCCAGGCTCGAGGTCGAATGCTGTTTTCTCGTTTGAATGGAGTGGAGCAGCGATTCTTTTGCCCTCAAGTTCAGTTTTGAGCGATTCTAAGTCAACTGGATTTAGTAGGAACAAACCAATGGTTATCTGAGTGATATCTTCATAATCGTCGCCTAAGTAAAGTAAGTTTCCAGTTGAAACAAACAAGTGTACAGTAGAAACCCAGGATTCAGCCGAATTGAATTCATGTATTGCTCGATTGGAAGATTCGCCAGCAACTTGTGGACCACCAGGCCAAGAGTAGCCGTTACCTGCTGTCACGCTAAGAATCTTCCCAACAACAAACAAATCCGATACTGGTCCTATATTATCACCATCAACAACAAATGTTGTGTGTGGAGTGGTTTCCAAGACGGAGCTGTATAGAGGCCATTCATATGACACACTTGAATTGAATTCAATGATTTGCTCAGTCAAAGAAGTATTCTCAAGTGCGGATTCTTGCTCATCATTTCCGCAGGAACTTACGAGACAAGACAACACGCCTATGACGCCGACAAGCAATCCACCTCTGAGCAGTTGACGTGCCGAGATATCTCGCTTTGTCCATACCACCGCATGTTGCAGTTTTGACATGTTGGAGTCACCCCTTCGGTGAACTTGAGTAGAAGCCAAGGTGTTTGCTATATCCCTTCCTGTTGTTACAGACAACCATACAATTGGTTGTAGCTGCTGTCAGGCAAAATCAGTTGTCCGTATGAGCGAGCGCCTGTGGGGTCTTACTCAGCCAGTTCCTCGCTTGGGAAATGTTCGGCTGTGAAAGTGTCGACGGTCGTCGTTCCTTCGCTCCAGGCCGGTGGCAGTTCGTCGAGATGGTCAAACCCGCCGATCAGCTTGCCTGAGGACACATCCTCAATGAGAAAGCCGTCGGCGTAGGGCGAGAGCACGGGTGCTCCTTCAGGGATCGATGGGGCCTTTTCGATGATTGGGAAGGTTCCAAGGCCTTCTGTGTAGTCATCGAGGAAGAGCACCAGCCGCTGGTTCTCAGGCGTGGCCTTTTGGAAGGTCTCTACCGGAAATTCCTTGGTCCGGCCGATCTCGACGTACACGAGTCCGCCCCTAATCAGCGACTCGTCGCCCCCGAGGACGCTCTCGACTTGCACGGTAAGTGTCAGGTTCAGGAACGCTGGTTCGGTCTCCCGTGTTTCCCCGACGCCGAACACGCGGCCGTCAGCCACGTCTGTGACAGTCCCGATCACGGTCAGGGACGCCTTATCACCAAGGATGGCGGGTGAGTTGTGGAGGTCGTAGTCGAGGCCCTCGCCAATGCTGCGCATCACCGAGACGAGAGCATCAGAGTCGGCGGCGCTGCTCGTAGATGAACCCGCTGAATTGTCGTTTGCCCCGCCGCAGGCAGTGGCAGTCAAGACCATGGCAACCAAGGCGATGGTCACCCTGTGGGGGAAGCGGATGAAGTTATTAGAACCAAGCATTGATGTGCTCCTTGTGGTGGCTTGAGTAGCGTTCGTACTGACTGTTTGTGCTGGGCCGTTCGCCTGAGATCATGCAGTCATCGGTTCCGCCGTCTCCCCCGCCTGAGCCGTGAGTTAGTCCGACGGTGTGCCCCAGTTCGTGGCAGACGGTCTTGTCGGTGTCGGCGTCGTCGTTGGATCCCACGTTGATTTGAGCAGGATCGAGAGTCACGTAGTACTGATCGCAGTAACCGTTGTCATAGTCCTCGCATGGTGCCGTGCCGCGGGTTGAACCCGGGAGGTCGGCGTCAAACCACACCACGTCGGTCTCACCAGAGCCGGAGAACTTGCATGTGGACTTGAACTCAACCGTGGCATCCGTTGGGCCACCGAGAGCGTCGTCGAACATCTCGTCCACGTTGTCGCGCAGGTTGGTGTCGAATCCGCTGCCCCAGCAGTAGTTGTGGGTTGAGCCATCGGGATGGGCGCCGGTTGTTGAGCTTTGCGAGCCCCAAACGTCGGCGCCCACAGGTGAAGCGAGCACCGACACCGCAAGAGCCACAAGCCCCAGGACGAAGGCAATCGCCTTCGCCTTAGCTTGTCGAAAATGGCGGTAGATTCGCATCTCTTCCTCCTGTGTTCTGACTGTGCGTCGAAACCCTGCTCAATCTCTCCGGCGCAGCGCTTCCATGTGGGCGTAGGTGATGAAGATCGGCGAAATACGGCCTACTCGTTCCCGGGCCCGTCGTTGGCGTTCGAGTCTCCGATGGAGTCTCCGATGTTTCCCACACTTCCGTTGCTATCTTCGCTGGAGCTTAGGTTGCGAATACTCTCGATGGTCGCAGTTTCAGAGTCAACACCAAGCACGCCGGACGTAGTAGCAGGGCTAATCGACCCGGTTGCAAACAAGTTAGCTATGCCGTCGGTAACGGTTATGATGTCAAGCTCATTGCCTTGTTTGGTTAAGAATAGAACAAAAGATTGTCCGGTATCGTTTGAGGTGAAATTGGCACCGGCAAGAGAGATGCGCTGTAGGCGTTCAGCGGGGATTCCGTCAACATTTCTGACGATGAATCCGTCCCACAGGATAGTCAGTCTTGCGGGTGATTCACCTTTAATGGTTTCATTGACGCTAAAGTTCAATTTGATTAGCTCAACAAATTCACTTGTTGGTTCATCCTCGTTGTAGCCACCCCTATACCCAGCTTCTTCAGTTATCGAGTCCAACGTTGCTTGTACAATCACGGAACTGTTCTCGACAAGCTCATTGACACTTGACGGACCGAGTTCATCTACATGAATGACAACAGTATCAAGTTCACCTGATGAGTCTTCATCGAACTGAGTGCATCCTTGAACCAACAGCCCGATACACACCACCATGGCACAAACAAATCTAAACATCATAACACTCCTTTGATTACAGCAATTGATATATGTTGCCAAATTAATATCTATCTTTGAGATGATTGATTTCATGATCAATGAGGTCAGTTCCAAGTGAATATTTTGACTGTGGCCAGCAACCTTCATCATCGGTCAGGCCATCGTCACTACCCAAGGTGTGACCAATTTCGTGACAAACAGTATGACCTATTTGTCCGGCTGTATTGCTTATCAATTTGTCCTCATTGAATCGGATACGGAATTGATCGCATTTGTTGTTACTCATTGTCTTCTTACAGGTCGCGTCACCTAAGACTGATGGTCGTGAAAAGTGACTTTCATCGGCTGCATACCAATATACATCTACATGAGTGCCAGGAACAGCGGATTGGCGTCCATCATTGATTGTGTTAATATCATTGTCGGTATCTAGCTCATAATCTGAATGCATGGAATCAGTAACGAATGGATTAAGTTTGTTGTGGTGAGAGTCTTTAGATTCGATTGACGCGTATCTGTGTTGGTCGTTGTCGGCGTATCTGCCACCAAAGTAGTCTGCTCGGGCAATGTCCTGGATGAGGATAACTCCAATAGCCATAAGTGTTGAAAGCACAATGGGCAAAAAAAGGAGCGTTGCAGGTTTCTTGGGCTTTGCAAATTCAGTTACATGAGTTCTCGACATAATGAAGGATGGTAAACGAGAATCTTGTGTGGGGCAACCAAAAGTAGTGTCAAAACATGACAAGTTTTTTGTCATGTTTTGACACTTGACACTGTGGAATTCAGGGTATAAAAGCGGCGACTTCTAAGGATCTCGCTCAGGGTCCGTCGTTGGCGTTGACGTCGACGATGAGGTCGCCGTCGTCCACCCACACCCCGAACTGGGTTAGGCCGTCGCCGGTGGCGGAGTACACCAACGTGGGATCGCAGGTGTCGACGAACAGTCGTCGGTCGGCGTCCCAATCGACCACGCAGTCGCCAATTGCGCCGGGCGACTGGACGTCGAAGGCGAACCATCCCATCTCGGGATTGTCGCCGATGTGGTTGATCCAGATGCTGCGTCCCCGGCTCAGCGGGGCCCACGGAACCGGCCCCCGCTCGTCGATCTCGGCGGCCAACCCCTCGGCGTCGCCGGCGTTGAAGTCGTCGTCGCCCAGCTTCACCTCGATGCGGTCGGACCCGGCCAGCGACACCACGGCGAACACCAGTCCCACGCCCAGCGCGATGCTGATGACGCTGTAGATCGCAGCTCGCAGGGGGGTGATTTTGGGACCCGATGAGACGGGCATGTCGCTCCCTCGGTTCGTTCCAACTGATGGGGTTGCTCCTAGTATCGCGGCGAAGCGTCGTCGGTACGAACCATCGCCGAGCCGCACCGCAAACTTGGCCATAGCGCTGCATTGGGGAGCCCGTGGATCTATTCGAGTATCAGGGAAAACAGTTTTTCGCGTCGTATGAAATGCCGGTCTCGCCCGGTGAGGCGGCTACCACCGTCGAAGATGCGGTAGCGGCCGCCGAACGGCTGGGGACACCGGTGATGGTCAAAGCCCAGGTGCACACCGGAGGTCGGGGCAAGGCCGGGGGCGTCAAGTTCGCGGCCGACATCGACGCCGTTCGCACCCATGCCACCAACATCTTGGGCCTCGACATTCGGGGCCACATCGTCGAGAACCTGTGGATCGAGAAAGCGTCCGACATCTCCGAGGAGTACTACGTGAGCTTCACCCTCGACCGGTCGGCCAAAAAGCACCTGGGGATGCTGTCGGCCGAGGGCGGTGTGGAGATCGAGACGGTGGCCGAGGAGAACCCCGACGCCATCGCCAAGATCTGGGTCGCTCCGACCGAAGGCCTCACCGAGGACCGGTGCCGCCAATGGGTGCTGGCCGCAAAGCTCAACCCCCAGGTAACCGACCAGACGGTGGAGTTGCTGCTGAAGCTGTACGAGGCCTACACCGACGGCGACGCCGACCTGGTGGAGATCAACCCTTTGATCGTGACCCCCGAGGGTCGAGTGCATGTGCTCGACGCCAAGGTCACCCTCGACGGCAATGCCGGATTCCGCCACGACCTGGAACCCTTCGACGCCACCCAGCCCCGGGACGAACGGGAAGCGGCCGCCCACGCTAAGGGGCTGCAATACGTGGGCCTGGAAGGCTCGGTGGGAGTGATCGCCAACGGTGCCGGGCTGGCCATGAGCACAGTGGACGTGGTCAACCAGGTAGGGGGCAAGCCGGCCAACTTCCTGGACATCGGCGGGGGGGCCAATGCCGACGTGATGGCCGGGGCGCTGGAGGTCATCAACAACGACCCCGACGTGCAATCGATCTTCATCAACATCTTCGGCGGCATCACCCGGGGCGAGGAGGTGGCCAACGGCATCATCGAGGCGATGAACCGGGTGGACATCAGCTCGCCCATCGTGATCCGCCTCGACGGCACCAACGCGGATGAGGGCCGGGCGCTGCTGGAACCCCATCTGAGCGACCGGCTCATGATGGAGCCCACCATGCTGGAAGCGGCTCAAAAAGTTGTCGCCCTCGCAGAAGGGACCGGATCATGAGCATCTTCATCGACGAGAACACCAAGGTGGTCTACCAGGGCCTCACCGGGAGCCAGGGCCGGTACTACGGCCTGCTGAACCGGGACTACGGCACCCAAGTGGTGGCTGGAACCAACCCGAAAAAGGCGGGCACCGACGTGGAGGGGATTCCCATCTTCGCCACCGTGGCCGACGCGGTGGAGGCCACCGGGGCCAACGTGTCATGCGTGTTTATCCCCGCTGCCGGGGTCCGCAGCGCAGTGCTCGAGGCTGCCGAGGGCGGAGTGGAGTTGGTGGTGGTCATCACCGAGGGCGTGCCCATGCACGACGAGGCCTACTTCTACAACAAGCTCAAGGCCGATTACCCCGACGTGCGGTTGCTAGGGCCCAACTGCCCCGGCCTCATCAGCCCCGGAAAGGCCAACATCGGCATCACCGCTGGCCATATCGCCAAAGAGGGCGGTCCGGTGGGCATCGTGAGCCGCTCGGGAACCCTCACCTACCAGGCGCTGTACGAGCTGAAGCAAAAGGACATCGGCTGCACCACCTGTGTGGGCATCGGCGGCGACCCGGTACCGGGCACGTCTTTCATCGACTGCTTATCCGCCTTCGAGGAAGACCCCGAGACCGAGGCGGTGATGATGATCGGCGAGATCGGGGGGTCGGCCGAAGAGGAGGCCGCCGAGTTCATCGCCGCCAACGTGTCCAAGCCGGTGGTGGCCTACATCGCTGGGATGACCGCTCCGCCGGGCAAGAAGATGGGCCATGCCGGGGCCATCGTCTCGGGGGGCAAAGGCACCGCTCAGGCCAAAATGGACGCCCTGGCTGCGGCCGGCGTTCACATCGGCCAGAGCCCCAGCGAAGCCGGCGACATCATGGCCGAGGTAGTCGCCGGACTCTGATTCTTGGGGCGAATCTGCGGGCGAGGCGACATCCCAAGCAGCCCCTGAGGCGGGTGGTAGGTTCGGCTCGATGCGACTAGCGGTGCTGGCGTCGGGCAGTGGGACGATCCTGGATGCGATGGCCCACAGCGGGCTGCCCATCTCGCTGGTACTGGTGGACCGTACCTGTGGCGCCGAGAAGGTGGCCGCCGATCACGGGCTGACCTGTGTGATGGCAGAGCGGACCAGCTTCGGGCCCGACTTCGACCGGGTGGACTACACCCGCCAGGTGACCGAGCGCTTGGCGGCCGAGGGCATCGAGCTGGTGGCCATGGCGGGTTTCGGGACAGTGCTGGGTCAGCCGATCCAGGATGGGTACGGAGGCCGCATCTTGAACACCCACCCGTCGCTGTTGCCCGCCTTTCCCGGCTGGCATGCAGTGCAAGACGCCTTGGACTACGGGGTGAAGGTCACCGGCTGCACCGTGCATGTGGCCACCCTGGAGGTGGATGCCGGGCCGATTCTTGCCCAGCAGGCCGTGGCCGTGGAGCCCGACGACACTGTGGACACGCTGCACGAGCGGATCAAAGTGGTGGAGCGCGACCTGTACATTCGCACTGTCCGAGAAATAATCGACCGAGGGTACGTCTTATGAGCCAGGGAGCGGACCACCCGCCGAGGGCGCTGGTGTCGGTGTACGACAAGACCGGGGTGGTCGATCTGGCCCAGCGGCTGGTGGCCCTGGGATGGGAGATCATCTCCAGCGGTGGTACGTCGGCCGCGCTGGCCGACGCCGGGGTTCCGGTGACCCCGGTGGAGCAGGTCACCGGAGCACCAGAGATGCTGGACGGGCGGGTCAAGACCGTCCACCCCGTGATTCACGGGGGTCTGCTAGCCGACCTGTCGAATCCGGGCCATGTAAAGGATCTGGCCGAGCGGGGCATCGTGCCCATAGACCTGGTGGTGTGCAACCTCTATCCGTTCCGCTCTGATCCATCGGTGGATCTGATCGACATCGGTGGTCCGGCCATGGTGCGGGCCGCAGCCAAGAACCACGAGCGGGTCGGCGTGGTGGTGCAGCCCGAGGATTATGGGATGGTGCTGGACGAGTTGGAGGCCGAAGGCAGCCTCTCCGTCGCCACCCGACGGCGTCTGGCTCGGGCCGCATACGCCCACACCAGCGCTTACGACGCGGCCATCACCGATTGGCTGACGGAGGCCGACGCCGACGAACTCCCGCCGACAGTGGCGCTGACTTTGGAACGCCAGGAAGTGCTGCGCTACGGCGAGAACCCCCACCAGACCGGCGCCCGCTACCGCATCGCCGGTCAGTCGAGCTGGTGGGACCAGGCCAGCCAACTCCAGGGCAAGGCCATGTCGTACCTCAATGTGTTCGACGCCGATGCTGCTTGGCGGCTGGCCCACTCGCTAGGCGATGACCCGGCAGCGGTGGTGATCAAACACGCCAACCCGTGCGGAGCAGCAGTGGCCGACGACATCGCCACCGCCTACCAGCGGGCCCATGAGTGCGACCCGGTCTCCGCGTTCGGGGGGATCGTGGCCGTCAACCGCATGGTGACCGCCGAGATGGCCGAGGCCATGGCCGACGTATTCACCGAGGTACTCATCGCCTCCGAATACGAGGAGGCCGCGCTAGCCCTGCTGGGCAAGAAGAAGAACTTGCGGGTGCTCCACGCCCCGCTGCCGGAGGCTGCCGACTTGGAGATTCGCACTCTAGGGGGTGCGGCTCTGGTGCAGACTCCCGACACGGTGACCATGGACCGCTCTTCGTGGGAAGTTGTCACCGAGCGGGCTCCAACCGACGACCAGTGGGCTGATTTGGAGCTGGCCTGGCGGGTGGCGGCCCGGGTCGGCTCCAACTGCATCGTGTTGGCCAAAGACCGCCAGGCCGTGGGCATCGGCGCCGGTCAGCAGAACCGCCGCGACGCCGGGCGCATCGCCGCCGAGAAGGCCGCGGGCCGAGCTGCCGGCGGGGCCTGCGCCAGCGACGCCTTCTTCCCCTTCCGCGACGGCCTCGATGCCGCCGCCGAGGCCCAGTGCGCCACCGTCATCCAACCCGGCGGCTCAGTACGCGACCAAGAAGTGATCGACGCCGCCAACGAGCACAACATGGCCATGATCTTCACCGGCGAACGCCACTTCAAGCACTAGAGGTCGAGCAGATTGCTGATCTGGGTTGAGGCTTGGGGGCGGTTGAGGGTGTAGAGGTGGATGCCGTGGGCACCGGCGTCTAGCAGCTGTTGGGACAGTTCGGCGGCGGTCTCGGCGGCGGCGGTGATGCGGTCGGGGCCGGACAGTGCCGCCAATTCGGCGAACAGCGCTTCGGGCACTGTGGAGCCGTTTACTTTGGCGAAGCGGCGGATGCTCTTGGGCCAGATGACCGGCATCACTCCGGGAATGACCGGGCGGTTGCACCCCAAGTCGGCCAGCTCGTCGCAGAGGCGCACGTAGTCGGAGGGGTCGAAGAAGAATTGGGTGATGGCGAAGTCGGCCTGGTTCAGCTTGTCGGCCAGAAACTGCCGGTCGGAGGCCCGGTCGGTTGAGCGGGGGTGGACTTCGGGGTGGGCGGCCACCCCGATGCTGAAGTTGGCGGGGTGGTCCCGCACTACTTCCACCAGCTCCGAGGCGTAGCGGAAGTCGCCGCTGATGGCCGACCCGTCGGGCGGGTCGCCGGCCAGGGCCAAGATGTTGACCACTCCGGCAGCGGCATAGTCGTCCAGCAGGGCGGCGACGCCCTCTCGGGTATGGCCCACGCAGGTCAGGTGGGCCATGGCGGGGAAGGGCCGGTCTTGGCAGATGCCGGTCACGATGTCGCGAGTCCGGTCGTGGCCGTCGCCGCCAACTCCGCAGGTCACCGACACGAACGAGGGCGCCAGCCCCGACAATTCGTCCAGTGTCTCGGCTAGTTGCTTGGCGGCAACCTCGTCGGCAGGGGGGAAGAACTCGAACGACAGCGTTGGCTGGTCGCCCACCAAGTCGGCTATCCGTGCCATCAACAAGGCAGCGTATGGGCCAGTCCCCGACGACTCGGCATCGTTTGACGAAGGTGTACCGCCCCCCTTGCTGGGACTTGATTCTTGGCTTCGTTGAGGGCAAAGGGGCGTCGGTATGCTCGCCTGATATGGGCGACAAGATCACAATCGGAGCAGATGGGAAGCTAAGCGTTTCTGACAATCCCATCATCCCGTTCATCGAGGGCGACGGAACTGGGGTGGATATCTGGCCGGCGGCCAAGCACGTTTTGGACGCCGCCGCGGGCAAGCATGGCCGCAAGATCGAGTGGATAGAGGTGCTGGCCGGGGAGAAGGCGTTCAACGAGACCGGCGACTGGCTCCCCCAGGACACCATCGAGAAGTTCACCGAGTACCTGATCGGCATCAAGGGCCCCCTTACCACCCCGGTGGGTGGCGGCTTTCGCAGCCTGAACGTGTCGATTCGCCAGATCATGGACCTGTACGTGTGCCTGCGCCCGGTGCGCTGGTTCACCAACGTGCCCTCCCCGGTGAAGAGCCCCGAGCTGGTGGACATGGTGATCTTCCGGGAGAACACCGAGGACATCTACGCCGGACTCGAAGTTGAGGCCTTCACCCCCGAGGCAGCCAAGCTGCGCGACCTGCTCCACGACGCTCTGGGCTGGAACATCGCGGAAGACGCCGGCATCGGCGTCAAGCCAGTGTCCAAGACCGGTTCGCAGCGCCTCCAGCGGGCCGCGCTGAACTATGCCGTGCGGCGGAACCGCAAGCGGGTCCACTGGGTGCACAAGGGCAACATCATGAAGTTCACCGAGGGGGCGTTCCGCGGCTGGGGCTACGAACTGGTCCGCGAGGAGTTCTCCGACGTGGCCGTGGGCTGGGACGACTGCGGCGGCGACGCCGGAGACAAAATCCTGGTGCAAGACGCCATCGCTGATATCGCCCTCCAGCAAGTGCTCACCCGACCGGCCGAGTTCGACGTGATCGCCACCATGAACCTCAACGGCGACTACCTGTCCGACGCCCTGGCCGCCCAGGTTGGGGGAATCGGCATAGCCCCGGGGGCCAACATCAACTACGTGACCGGCCACGGCGTGTTCGAGGCCACCCACGGCACCGCCCCCAAGTACGCCGGCCAAGACAAGGTGAACCCGTCGTCGGTGCTCTTGTCGGGCGTGCTGATGTTCGAGCACCTAGGTTGGGACGACGCCGCCGAGGACATCATCAAGGCAGTGGAGGCCACCATCGGCGAGAGGATCGTCACCTACGACTTCGCCCGCCTCATGGACGAGGCCACCGAGGTTAAGTGCTCGGAGTTCGCGTCGGCCATCGTCGACCGGCTCTAGCCAGCCGCCAACTCTTGCCCGATAGTCCTTCCTAACCCTTTCTGCACAAAGGAGACCTTTCGGTGAGCGATCCCAAGCGAGTGGCTGTGACCGGAGCGGCGGGCCAGATCGGCTACAGCCTGCTGTTCCGCATCGCCAGTGGGCAGATGCTCGGCCCCGACGTCCCAGTTGTGCTCCAGATGCTGGAGATCCCCCCGGCCATGGGGGCGCTGGGTGGAGTGGCCATGGAACTGGACGACTGCGCCTTCCCGCTGGTGGCTGGCAAGGTGTGTACCGACGATCCCAACGAGGCGTTCGACGGCGTGGACTACGCCCTTTTGGTGGGGTCGCGGCCCCGGGGCAAGGGCATGGAGCGCCGCGACCTGTTGGAGGCCAACGGTGCCATCTTCACCACCCAGGGGCGGGCGCTTTCGGCCGGTGCGGCCGACGATGTGAGGGTGCTGGTGGTGGGAAATCCGGCCAACACCAACTGCCTCATCGCCATGAACAACGCCGACGCCATTCCTGCCGAGCAGTTCACCGCCATGACCCGGCTCGACCACAACCGCGCAGTGGCCCAGCTATCGGCCAAGCTAGGTGTGACCGTGGGAGACGTGAGGCGGATGACCATCTGGGGCAACCACTCGGCCACTCAGTACCCCGACTTGTTCAACTGCCAAGTGGGCGTACAGACGGCCGCTGAGGCGGTGGGTGACCAGGGGTGGATCGCCGATGAGTTCATCCCCTCGGTGCAGAAGCGGGGCGCAGCCATCATCGAGGCCCGAGGCCTGTCCAGCGCGGCCTCGGCGGCCAACGCGGCCATCGACCACGTTCACGATTGGGTACACGGCACTGCCGACGGAGACTGGGTGAGCATGGCCGTGCCCTCCGACGGATCCTACGGTGTGCCCGAGGGCCTCATCTCGTCGTTCCCCTGCACCACCGCCGACGGCCAGTGGTCAATCGTGGCCGGCCTGGAGCTGAACGAGTTCTCTCAGTCCCGCCTAGACGCGACAGTGGCCGAGCTAGTCGAAGAGCGCGACACGGTGGCCGAACTGGGCTTGATCTAGAGGCTGGCCAGACAACATCACGAATTTCGAGGTGAAAGCAGCACCTCGGATAGTATTCGGGGTTGACATCCGAAAATCGGATGTCTAATTTCGCATCGTGGGAACACCTGCCCGGCGAGGCGTCACCATTGTGGGCATCAACGACTTCAAGCGCGATTCCCACGCGGCCAAGTACGTGGTCGAGTTGGATTGCCGGCCTGTGGCGGCTGAACGGCTCTTTTGGCTGCTCAACAGGCCCGCGAACGAGCAGCGGTTGGAGGATGCGGAAATGAACGGCATGCCTGCGCTGGCCGGAGTTGCCCGATTGCTCGAAGACGATCCAGTCATCGGTGAAATCCTCGATACCGACCCGGCCAGCCTCCGCTTCCGCCAGGCCGTGGGCGTGGCCATCAAATTGAAGATGGCCAAGCTCGGTTGGCAAACCACCGGCACCAAGGGCGCCGTTAGAGGAGCCCGCCATTTCACCAAGGCCGAGCGCTACGCCCAAGAAGAACTTGATGAAGATGCCCGCCGAGAGCGCGCCCTGGCTGCCCTGGAAGCCGTCAAGCACATAGGTAGCAAGCGCGAGCAGGAGGAAACCGGGCGCTACCTGATGGAGGCCTTGGCGGAGACGCGCCGCGCCGAGGGCCGCCCCTTCTAGCCATATTTTCTAGTGTTGCTCGTTCTGGACAGCGGCCCTTTGGGGATGTTGAGCAACCCGGAGATGAGCCGGCTTTCTCAGGAGGCTGACGAGTGGGCTATGGATCGTCAGCGTGCTGGAGACCAGCTGGCCGTCCCCGAGATTGCCGACTACGAGATCAGGCGGGAGCTGCTGCGTGCCGGCAAGGAACTCAGCATCACTCGACTCGACGAGCTCTGTGCTGGCCTCGAGTACTTGCCGTTGACCACAGAAGTGATGCATGACGCCGCATCGCTGTGGGCCGATGCCCGCAATGCCGGCCGCCCCACCGCTCACCCCCATGCCCTAGACGGAGACGTGATCCTCGCCGCCCAAGCCAGAAGCGCCCAGATTGAATTAGCCCGCGGGCCCGTAGTGGTAGCAACCACAAATGTCGCCCACCTAGCCCGCTACACCGACGCCCGACTCTGGACCGACATCTAGTCCCGCACGAATGTTGGAAGCCGGTTCGGTTGCCCCACCCAACCCAATGGCAGACCAGCTATGCTTCGGGTCGGCGTGGAGGCGAAGTCCGGTTAGATTCCGGCACTGTCCCGCAACGGTGAACTGGCCCTGAGCCAGTAAGTCCGGTCGAGCTTTGCGCTGAAACGAGCCATAAGCCCCGAGGGTTG
The DNA here is from genome assembly GCA_002239105.1 of marine group bacterium Sva0996 bin134. Classification (GTDB taxonomy): domain Bacteria; phylum Actinomycetota; class Acidimicrobiia; order Acidimicrobiales; family Bin134; genus Poriferisocius. The sequence continues at coordinate 37,906 of MPNQ01000001.1, forward strand.
GGTTGGTTCGAGGGCAGGGCTCCTGCCGATCGAGCTTCCGTTCCTCGATCTACAGGAGGTGAATATGCCCCGACGTCCGATCCGTCTCTTCTCGGTACTGCTGCTTGCGCTCGCCCTTTTGGGTGCTAGCTGCGGCAACGACGATGACGCCGCTGGATCAGAGCGTCCCCAGAGGATCGTGTCTCTGTCACCGATGGCCACCGAGGTCTTGTTCGCCATTGGCGCAGGCGAACAGGTGGTGGCCGTCGACGAGTTCTCCGACTACCCGCCAGAGGCGCCGGTTACCGACTTGTCGGGCTGGGCGCCAAATGTGGAGGCGGTGCTGTCTTATGAGCCCGATCTGGTGGTGATGGTCAACGATGCTAACGACCTGATGGCCGGGTTGGACGCCGTCGGTGTCGAAGTGCTCCTTAGCTCCGCACCGGCGGATTTTGAGGGCGGTTATGCCTCGATTGCCGAATTGGGAACCGCCGTTGGACGAATTGACGAGGCCGCAGCGCTGGTGGCCGACATGCGAGCTGAGATAGAAGCTGCGCTGAACTCGGCCCCTGACGTTCCGGTGCGGGTGTACCACGAGTTGGACGACACATATTTCTCGGTCAGCTCCAACAGCTTCATCGGGGCGGTATACACCGCGATGGGGGCGATCAATATCGCCGACGTGGCCGATGCCGCCGGGTATGGGTATCCCCAGCTCACCGAGGAGTACATAGTCGAAGCCGATCCCGAGTTGATTGTGATCACCGATCTGGTGGGCTACACCGCCGAAGATGTGGCTGCCCGGCCCGGTTGGGGCGAAGTGGGCGCAGTGCGCAACGGCAGCATCGTGGTGGTCAACGCCGACATTGCCTCGCGATGGGGGCCGCGGTTGCCCCAGTTCATCAGCGCGGTGGCCGAGGCCCTCCAAATGGTGGCCGAACCGGTTTCATAGGTTCTGAGATGGCCGACGCATCCCTCCCGACAAACGCCCTGACGGACACCGAAGCCGCCCATCCGGCGGTGCGGCGGGCTTTCGGCATGTCGGCGACAGCCGCCCTCATCGGATTGGCGGTGCTGGTGGCGGTGGGTTTACTCAGTGCATCCAGCGGAGCCGCGGGGCTGCCGGTCAGCGGGGTGTTCGCCGCCTTATTCGATTGGTTCCCGCTGCTTGGACTGGAGTCGTCTTTGTCGGCCACCCAAGAGAACATTCTGTTCGAGATCCGACTCCCCCGGCTGGTTCTCGGCATGCTGGTGGGAGGGTCGCTCGGCCTGGCTGGCGCTTCCTATCAGGGAGTGTTCCGAAACCCCTTGGCCGACCCCTATTTGCTCGGCGTATCGGCCGGGGCTGGGTTTGGCGCGGTGCTGGCCCTGGGCTTCGGCCTTGATCTGGGTTGGGGCCCGTTCGACACCGTTCCGGCGGCGGCCTTTCTAGGGGCGCTGGTGGCGGTTCTGGCGTCGATGGCCATCGCCCGGGGCGGAGGGGCATCGCCGGCCACGCTGCTGCTCGGCGGGGTGGCAATGGCCGCCCTCTTCTCCGCGGCGCAGACCTACGCCATCCAGCAACTGGACGAGACTCGGGCCCGTGAGGTTCTGTCGTGGCTCTTCGGCCAGCTCAACACCACCGGTTGGAAGCAGGTTTGGCTCCTGCTGCCCTACGTGGCGGTGTGCGGGGCGGTGCTCTTCGTCCACCGGCGGCATCTCGATGTGCTGCGGGTGGGCGACGACGAGGCCCGGTCTCTGGGGCTCAACCCGGCCCGCTCGCGCCTGACCGTGATTGTGGCCGCCTCACTTTTGACTGCGGCCGCGGTCTCAGTCAGCGGGCTGATCGCCTTCGTCGGACTCGTTGTTCCCCACATCGTCCGATTGCTGATAAGTCACAGCTACCGAGTCATTGTGCCGCTCTCCGCGTTGGTGGGGGCGGCGTTTCTCGCCTTCGTGGACATCGGGGCCCGCACCCTGCTGGCTCCGTCAGAGCTGCCGGTGGGGATCCTTACCGCATTCGTGGGGGCGCCATTCTTCGCCCTGGTGCTGTGGCGCGACAGGTGGAGCACCCCATGAACTCGGCTCTCGTATCGTCAGCCCCGCCTTCAGTAGTTGGGTCGCCTGCGCTGTCGTGTCGTGATGTGCGGGTGTCGTTCCGCGGCCACGAGGTGGTCTGCGGGGTCAACCTGGAGCTGGGCCACGGAGAATGGCTGGGCATCATTGGGCCCAACGGGGCGGGCAAGTCCACCCTTCTGCGGTCGATCGTGGGGTTGACCGACTACCACGGGATGGTGTCGTTGGGCGACGGAGAAACACCTAGCGCAACCGACGTCGCTCTCGTGCCGCAGTTTCCGATGCTGCCCAAGGGTATGACCGTGGCCGAATACGTGCTGCTGGGACGGACGGCGCACCTCGGATGGTTGGCCCGGGAGTCCCGGGCCGACCGGCAAATCGTGTCCTCGGTACTGCAACGCCTCGACCTCTCGGAGTTTGCCGACCGCCTGGTGACCACCCTTTCGGGCGGCGAGGCCCAGCAGGTGGTCGTGGCCCGGGCGCTGGCTCAGCAAAGCCCGGTGCTGCTGCTCGACGAGCCCACTAGCGCCCTCGATTTGGGCCATCAGGTTTCGGTGCTGGAGTTGGTGGACGATCTGCGTCGAACTGAGGGGCTGAGCGTCCTGGCTGCCATGCACGACCTAAGCGCTGCGGCCCGATTTGCCGACCGCTTGATCCTCATCGACCACGGCCGCATCGTGGCCCAGGGCAACCCCACAGCGGTGTTGCAATCTGATCTGCTGTCCGCGGTGTACGGCACTCCGCTTACTGTTCAATCAATCGACGGCGAGCTAGTGGTGCTGCCCGCACCCCGCCGTCGAGTCCATTCCCAAAAGGAGATCTCATGAGTACCGACGCTGCCCCTCAAGAAGAGCGTCCCTACGACCTTTCGGCCATGAAAACGGCTTCCTCGCTGGTGTTGGTCAACACCGGCGACGGCAAAGGCAAGTCCACCGCGGCATTCGGCACCATCTTGCGGGCGGTGTCGCAGAGCTGGCCGGTGGCCGTGGTGCAGTTCCTCAAGAGCGGCGACTGGAACACCGGCGAGGAGAAGGTGTGCCGCGAGCTTGGGGTGCAGTGGTTCTCGGCCGGCGACGGGTTCACCTGGGATTCCGACGACATCGACGAGTCTCGGGCCATGGCGGTGGCGGCCTGGGAGTTCTCGGCCGAGCTCATCGCCGGGGGCCAGTATCGCCTCGTGGTGCTGGACGAGGTTAGCTACGCCATGACCTGGGATTGGATCGACGCCGCTGACGTGGCTGCCGCGCTGGAGTCTCGGCCTGAGCGGGTGAGCGTGATCCTGACCGGCCGGGACATGGCCGACGAGGTGATCGACGTGGCCGACACCGTCACCGAGATGGTCAAGGTAAAGCACGCCTTCGACCGCCAGATCCTGGCCAAAAAGGGCCTCGACTATTGAGCAGGGTGGCGATTCCGCAAGGTAGTTGTCGATGTCTGAAACCGCAACGCCGCCCGTTGGGACGAGGGATGCGTCGGGGAAGGGACCTGACATGGCCGCAAGAAGGCGACGCTCGCCGGATCTCTTGTCGGCCGATGGCAGTTGGCGGACCTACCGGGAATACCAGGAGGTGCTCACCGGTCACGGAATCGGCCTCATCTACTGCCCAGGGCGGAACACTTCGACCGCAGCACTGACGCGGATCGTCGGGGCCGTGACTGACTATCTCGGCATGCACAGCACGCACATGCGCGATGAATCCGACGGCCTTCTCGGGGCCATCGCCGAAGTCGCCTCCATATCGTGAGAAGGAGAGGCCGTACCCATCTCGAACGACGGTGCAAACGGGGCTTCCGAAGCCCGAAATGCTGGTTGAAATCGACGTGATCGTCGCACTGCCCCAACCCGACCGCCACCCCCAGCACCCATTGACAGCCCCCACAATGATGCAATAGCTTACGTTGTTCCTTTGAGGGGAACAGTGTTCCGCAAGAGAGGGATTCGAGTCGGAGGTTGGTGCGCATGTCGTTGGTTAGAGGGCCATCATCGGAATTATCGTGCCGTCGACCACCGCGGCGGTGGACGGCACGCTTTCGGGGGGGGGGGGGGGGGGGGGGGGGGGGGGGGGGTTTGGGCGGCTGTGGGGGGGGGGGGGGGGGACTGTGGCGTTGCGGTTGACTTGTTGTCGGCTGGCGGTGTTGTTGGTGGCCGCGTTGGTGGCCGACCCGCTGGCCGTTGTGGCCGGGGCGGAACCTGAGCAGCGGCAGGAAGCGGTTCAGGTACCCGGTCCGGTCACAGCCCTTGAGCTCGCTGCCACCCACAACAGCGTGACGGTGAGGTGGCAGGCGCCCGATTCCGGCAGCGCGCCGAAGCGCTACATAGTCCACCTCCGCCCCGAGGGCGGCAATATAGGCAGCGGCAAGACCAAGACCCCCAAGGCGAAGAAGACGAAGGTTGTCTTCGACAACCTGGAGCCGGGCGACACCTACAGGGTGTGGGTCCGGGCGCGGAACGAGGCGGGCAAGGGCGGGCGGGTCCACGCCGACATCACTCTGCCCGAACTGGAGGAAAGCACCCCGCCGTCCACGGAATTCCCGTCCGAGGACACCACCCCGCCGGACCAGCCAGACTGTGGCGATGGACAGCAGCAGGGCGATTGCCAGGAGAGGCAATCCGCCGAACCCTTTTTGGTGGGCAACTTCGGCCAGCCGTGGAGACGAAGCGACTGGCCCACCAATAACTTTGTGCTCACGCAGGGGTTCACGACGGGGGGCGCGGCTACGACCCTAGAGGGCATCGAGGTGTACATCGGCGTGCCGCTGCACCTGTTGCACATAGCGACAGTAAGGGCGGAACTGTGGTTGGCCTCGGCGGGAGGCGAGCCCGAATCGAAGTTGGTGGACCTAATTGTACCCAGCCAGATGGACGAGGGTTACGTGGTCTTTGCGGCACCGCCGGACACCGTGCTTGGGGCGAACACGGCCTATCACTTCGTGCTGTACACCACCGGGAAGGTCGATTTGCGGGTGGTCGCCACCTTCTCGGTGGATGAAGACGCCGGCAGCCAGGATGGTTGGGTGATCTCTGACGTCAGCTATCACATAAGGGCACAGACACCCGAGGGCGGTAGCTGGGTCGAAGTGGCGGTCAGTGGCGTCATGTTGATGCGCGTCAGGGGTGAGGAGCAGCGGCCCGACCACTAGCTCCAGTCGGTGCGGGCTCGGACTTCGGCGAATACGTCGTTGGCCCTGGCCAGAATGCTGTGGTGGGACAACAGGGCCAGGGGGTTGCCATCGACAACGGTCAGTCCATTCAAAACCGCCTCCTCCGCCGATAGCTCTCCTTGAGCAATGGCCACCGCAGTGTCCCGGCTCTGGCTGAGCACCACCGCAGGGTCGACGGCAGACCCAGCGCCGACGCGGGCACCGTCGCCGTCGAACACCATGTGGAACACCACTTCGCCTACCCGCTGCTCCACTGCGAACCGATCGCCGTATTCAGTGCACAGACCAGATGCCCGAAGCGCGGCATCCGCCTCATTGGAGGAATCCAACCGAACAGGTGCGATTACCGCATGAGAGCGCCGACTTTTGAACCGACACACCGACTGTGGGCCGAATCTTGGTACGGCGATTTCGTCGCCCCCGATGGTTCACTGGGGGGCTACGTCCAGCTCACGTTGTGGCCCAACCTGGGAAGGAGCTGGTTCTGGTCGGCGCTCGTCGGTCCTGATCGCCGCCCGGTGGTGCTGGTTGAGACCGATGCCCCACTGCCTCGGCCATCCACCCTGGAGCTGCGGGCTCCCGGACTGTGGACCGAGTTCATCGAGCAGATCCCCGATGAGCACTTCACCGTGGACTTGGAGGCGTTTGCGGTGGCGTTGGACGAGCCAGAGGAGGTGTTCGGAAAGGGCTGGGGCGAACGGGTTCCCTATGGGCTGGAGCTGGAGTGGGAATCGACACCCGGCTCTCCCGATGTTGTCCACGGCCTAGTGCTGGTAGGCGATGAGTCATTTGAGCTAGACGGCCGGGGCCAGCGCTTCCATTGGGAGGGCCGGCCTGCCTGGTGGGACCAGGAGTGGTCCAACGGCCCCATCGATGGCGCAGTCATTGCCTCTGCCCCCCTGCCCGTCGACCACCCCAACACCGCCCAGCGCTCCCGCCTCGAACGATCCCTGGTCTCCACACCTACTGGGCCGGCCTGGACTGAGAGGAACCTGTTACAAGCTCCAAATTGAGGCGACAATCTCGAAAGTCAGCCTGTCAACTCATCACAGCCGGGGTATCGTGCCAACAACGGAACTGCATTTGGAGGAATGTCGATGGCCCTCGTCCATTCACGAGAATGGCGCCCTTGGCCCCGCAAGCTGCGTAAGAAGGCTTTGCGGAAAGTCGCCCCATCAGATTCAGTGACCGTGGATGACCTAAAGGCCAGTATCGGCAAGGGGCCTCATCTGAGCCCTGAAGAAATTGCCCACAGCTACGACAGCAATGAGGATTTTCTAGCCTCTTTTGAAGAGGCGAGTGACAACGGCCCACCTTCGTAGCCGCCCCTGCCTTGCCTACATACGACACGTCGACCGCGTTCGCGCGCAGTTGGGAGAAGCTCACGCCCCAGCAGGCAAATCGATTTCGATTTCAATTGGAGAAGTTCGTCGAAGACTTGACCGCGATGGAGGAAGGCAGGCGAACTGCGTTCCGCAAGGGGTTGCGGGTCAAAAAGCTGAGGGGGACGAGCGATGTCTATGAGATGTCGTGGGATTCCGACGGCAGAGCGACGTTCGCGGTGGGGGACCCAATACAGGAGGGGAAATTCCACATCGTCTGGCTAGACATCGGCGGTCACGACATACTCCCGTAAGGCGAGAACTCAGTCCGGGGAGCGTTGTAGGCGGGAAAGCGCGATCACCAAGCAGGCCGCGGCCACTGCGAGCACCGTGGGGAGCCACAGGTCGGCGGCGGGAGCCCATCCGAGGCCGGTGCCGTCGACGGCCTCATCAGCGTGTCGGCTGATCACGCCCACCCCGGCGGGCCAGGGCCACAGCACCCGCAGCGAGCCCAACAGCAGGCCCACCATCACGGCCAGAGTCGGGTCGTGCCAGCGGTCGAGCACACGGCCGATCAGGTTGGAGAACAGGGCTAGCCCCACCACTGCCCCGATGCCGAGTGCGGCTAAGTCGGCCCAAGATCGGTCATCGACCGCGCCAATGGCCGCGGGATACACCCCGATCATCAGCAGGACGAAAGCCCCGGAGATTCCGGGCAGCAACATGGCGCATACCGCCACGATGCCTGACCCGAAGAGGACCAGGACCGACGGATCGGCCACCGGTCCCGACTGGAGTCCCAACAGCCAGAAGAACAGCCCGCCCACCGCCAATGCCACCACCGCCAACCCAGCGCCCGATCGTTCCAGAAGCCGCCAGGCCACCACCACCGACGCCGCCACCAATCCGAAGAACAGCCCGGCCATGGCCTCGGGCTCATCGGCCAACAGATCATCGATCACCGACGCCAGGGCCGCGACGGCGGCCACGATGCCCACCACCAGCGGCACCGCGAACCACCAGTCGAAGCGCCGCAATCGGTCCCAAGCCTCGCTCCATCGGCCCCGGAGCAACACGCCCAGCACCCCTGCACCAGACCGCACGGTGTCGATCAGCCGGGCATAGATCCCCAACAGCAGCGCCACGGTGCCCCCTGACACACCAGGCACCACGTCGGCTGCCCCCATGAGCACCCCCCGCGCCACCTGGTGGGCGGCATCTCTAGCCCTAGACCACATGGCCAGAACAGGTTTGAGCCTGAGTAGATGGAGTGCTCATGGCTGAAAGGCTAAGAGTAGCGTGGCTACTAGCAATGGGAAGAGGGTGAATGGCACCAGGCGACACCACCGTTGAGGCTGTAGAGCGGCGAAGAGTGGATTGGCATGATGGGACGTATGCCCGAGATGGGTGGATTGTCCGCTTGGCATCGGCGGGTGGTTCGCTGAGATCGCTTCGCGACAAGCCCCCCGAGCATCTAGGGGTTTGCTGGATTGCCCGGGAGCGCGGCGAAGACGAACAGTCTGCCCCAAGGTTGTCGGCGGCGGAGAGGGCAGCGGTTGGGTCGATGCTGAGGGTGCTGGCCAGGGGTGCTGCTCCTCCCATGCATCCTGAGGCGGAGAAGCAGCTTCTCGAGGCTTGCGTTGGTGATCCAGAGCCAACTGGCGAGGACTTCTTGGTGCCTTCCAAGGGCAAGTCGATGTTGACCGGGGATTGGTATGACTCGGAGTTCGAGGAACAACTCGTCGAGCGGATTGAGGAGGACCGTCCGGGTGCTGCTATGTGGCTGGTTCCGCAACCTCTGCTCGACATGCTTGCTTTTGCGGCCGGAGTAGACGCAGAAGTCGACGGCGAGCGCCGATGCGATTTCCTGTTCTGTCCCCCTGGATCGATGCCGGTCGTGTTCGAAGTAGATGGCGCTCAGCACCAAGACGCCAAACTGGAAGATAAAGACCGGGACCGTCTGCTGAAGAAGGCTGGGATACGGTCGGTGCGGGTGCCGACGTCGGAGCTTAGAGCAGAGCGCGGGCCAGGCCTGGATCAAGTGATCAAAGTGGTTGCTGAAGCTCGTTTCGGCCGCCGAGCTGGCGCTCAACGCGATCGTCAAGCCTGGCACCCAAAGGTGTGGGGGCCGATTCAGACGCATCGACTGATGCTCGCCATCTGCGAAGCCATTGACGCTGGCTTCCTGTCGGGAGAGCGCTGGGTGATCGATGTATCCGACCCGACTGGTCTGTCACCAAAGCTGATCGGCCCATACCTGGAGACGCTGGCAGCAGCAGCGGAGATTTGGGGCGCCGACAAGCTCGTCCCGCGGATAGTGGTCTTTCGCCGGGGCAGCACGGAGTTTGTCCACCGGAGACAAGGTGACATCGAGTTCAGCTATGTGCTGGAAGAAACTAAGAGCCGGAGCGAACCTGCTTCGGTTCGGGTGTTGCTGGGAAGCCATTGGTCCCCGTTCGAGCGCCTGCCCGACTCTGTAGATGGTGGGCCTCCGACGGTGGTGGTCCGCTCGACGGGTGTGCCGGCACTGCCTCGCGATCCTGTTCGACCCAGGGTGGACATCCGGCCTGCGGGGGGCGACCCAGACCGATTGCGCCTGGCTTTGGAAGCAGTGATGAAGGCAGTGTTCGCCAAAGACTCTTTCCGTGCCGGTCAATTCGAGGCGGTAAAGACGACGCTTTCTGGGCGGGACTGCGCCGTGTTGCTCCCCACCGGGGCCGGCAAGAGCATGATCTACCAGCTGGCTGGGCTGGTCCTCCCCGGACGCTTGTTAGTGGTCGATCCGATCACGGCGCTGATCGACGACCAGATCGGCGGGCTGACCGCCGAGGGAATCGACCGTGCTGTTGGAATCACCGCCCAGAACAGCAGAAGCGGCTTGGGTACAGCAGAAGACGCATACTTCCTCTTTGTGGCCCCGGAGCGGCTGCAACGGCAGAAGTTCCGGGAAATGCTCGCTGCTTCCGCCCGCTCCACCCCAGTGAGTCTGGTGGTGGTCGATGAGGCGCATTGCGTATCAGAGTGGGGCCACGATTTCCGAGACGCCTACCTGAATTTCGGCAGGACCGCCCGGAAGGTGTGCAATCCGTCGGGCCACGACGCGGTGCCGATTCTCGCGTTGACCGGTACCGCGTCTCGGGCTGTGCTGTCCGATGTCTTGTTCCAATTGGGCATCTCAGGCGACTCACCGGAGAGCATCATCAGTCCGGCGTCGTTCGACCGGGCAGAGCTCTCCTACGAGGTGGTGATAACCAAGCCAGATATGTCGGAGGCAACTCTCAAAGATGTGCTCCGAACTCTGCCGTCATCATTCGGTGAACAGCCGTCCGCCTTCCGAACACGGGGAGGACTGCCGGGGATCGTGTTCATTCCCACCGTCAATGGGATGCACCGAAGCATGGACCGCGCGCTTGATGCAGTCAGCTCGATCATCCCCACCGCGGTCGGATTTTCCACCACCGCTCCAAGAAGCCGAAAACGCCGCGAATGGGATGTGGAGAGGCTCCGCAATGCTGAGAAATTCAAGCGAGACGAGGCCGCGGCCATTGTCGCCACGAAAGCGTTCGGCATGGGCATCGACAAGCCGAACATCAGGTGGATCGTGCATTTTGGCCTTCCCCAGTCAATCGAGGCCTTTTACCAGGAGGTAGGTCGGGCCGGGCGCAATCGTCAGCCCGCGAGGAGCGTTCTGATCCTGGCAGAGAACAGCTCGGCACAGAGCAAAGAGCGTTTGGAATCAGGGCGCAACATGCCCTCATCTAGCAAGGGTGGCCCGCGGCCCGTTCGCGACGATATTGCCACTGTGCTGCGATTCCATAACCAGGCATTTCCCAGTGTGGACAAAGACGTCGAGACGACTGAAGAGGTGTACGGCAAACTCTGCTCGAGTCGGAGCATCCCGCTCGGCGAGTCCGAAGACCAGCGGAACGCGTCAAAGCGGGCACTCCACCGGCTGGCAGTGCTCGGTGTTGTAGAGGATTACTGCATCGAGGGATTTGGGGATAGCGAGAAAGCAGTAGTCGTCATGTCGGATGCAGGCCCACCGCAGATCGCCGATAGCTTGCTTGGCTTCGTGGCCCGCTCCCAACCAGGGCAAGTTGAGGCATATCGAATTCGGCTGCCTCGCCTTATCAATGCTCGCAGTGCCGTCCGGGAGTGCAGCAGGCTTCTGGCCGAGTTCGTCTACGACACGATCGGCAAGGCTCGCCAGCGAAGTCTCTACGAGATGTGGGAACTCGCCAGAGTCGGGCAACGGGGCGGTGAACTAGTCCGCCAGAGCATTCTTGATTATCTGTCCGATGGCGTCCCCTCGACCACCGCTCAGCGTCTTGCCGAGCAGGCTGTGTTCGCTTACTCCGATTGGATAGGGGAATGGAAGAAGATCGCCAGTGAAGGCGATGCCCGGCAGTGGCGGGCCGCAGCCGCCCGCCTGTTGGGGTCGTACCCTGATCACCCCGGGCTTCTCGCTTCTCGTGCCGTTGCCGGAGTGCTTGTCGGTGGGTCGGCGGATGACTTCGAAACAGGCTTGCGCCAGTCGATAGAAAGCGCGCTCGAACGGTATCGGGCTGACCCGGCTGACGCAGAGCACATGGCGATGGAGGTGTTGGATTGGTTTGCAGCACGAGGACTGCCTGAATCTGTTGTTGAACCGCTAGCGGCGGCGGCTGCGGTCGTTGCGGCTGTCCGTGCTGCGCTCCCGACTTGTGAAAGGGTGGACGCGTGGCTGGACTCGAATTGGAAGAGAAGTCCTCACCTTGCTGTGTTCAAGTTCGCTGAAGGTGTTGCGCTGGCCAACGAATTAGCCCACTATGCCGCCGACAGCGCTGGAGGGCTTCCAATTCCAGCGATGGCGACGACCGAAAGGAAAAGCAGATGACCGATACGTCCAGCCCGTCGAATTCCTTTGATGCGTCTGCCCAACGGTTTGCCGATGCTACCGGCGTCCTTGAAGAGCTTCGCGACAAGGTGGCTGCCCTTTCCGATCTCCAAGAGCAACAGAGCCATGCCACAAGTGCATTGAACGGGTCTCGTGCTGCGCTGCACACTGCGGTTGATGCGCTCAGCCCGGTTGGTGAGCTCGGTACGGAGCTTCTCTCCTCGCTCAGAGCGGTGGTCGCTGCCGCCGAATCTGTCTTCGATCAGGGCACGGTCAAGGGCATCAGGGACGACGTTGCCGCGCTCAGCCTGAACATGGCCGACAGCAAGCGCCAGGCTGAGGAGGTCAAGGGCATCAGGGATGACGTTGCCGCGCTCAGCCGAGAAGTTGAATCGCTGAGAGACAGCATCTGCGCGGAGCGGGACGAAGCCCGTAGAGAACTCGCCGAGATGCGAGCCAAGGTGCAGGCGCTGCCTGAGCGGATTCGAAGCAAGCACGGCCTAAGCCAAGGACCGTAGCCTTCCCACGAGACCCTGCGAATCGGCCGCGCGTCAGCCGGCGAACACCGCTTCGGTGGTGAAGGACATGCCTCCTTCGAGGGTCCGGCGCACGGGGCAGCGGCGGGCGATGTCTTCCAAGCGGGTTCTCTGGTCGTCGTCGAAGTCGCCCTCGATGAAGATCTGGCTGCGTACCCGGTCGACGTATCCCGAGGCGTCGGCCTCGCAGTCGTCGCAGTCACGGGCATGAACCCGGTCGTGCTCGAATCGGGCCGATATCGAGTGGAGCTTCCATCCCTTGCGCTGGCAGTACATCGACAGGGTGATGCAGGTGCAGGCCGCCACCGACGACATGAGGAGCTCATAGGGGTTGGGGGCGGTATCGCCGCCTCCCAGGTCCTCAGGCTCATCGGCGCCCCATACGTGCGAGCCGGTGCGGAGCTCCACTGAATAATCCTGGCCGGTCTCGACCTCGAGGTCGGCGGTAACGGTGGTCATGCTCTGACGTTACAGCTAACCAGCTAGTTTGCGGTTTTTCACCTTGGCCTTGATGTAGTCCCGGTTGGTCCAGGCGATGAAGTCGATGGGGATGTCTTTGGGACAGGCCTCTTCGCACTCGCCGTGGTTGGTGCACGAGCCGAAGAACTCCTCCATGGTCTCCACCATGGCCTCGGTGCGGGCCCACCGCTGGGCTTGGCCTTGGGGGAGCAGGTTCAGGTGCTGCACCTTGGCCGCGGTGAACAGCTGGGCCGCGCTGTTGGGGCATGCGGCCACGCAGGCCCCGCAGCCGATGCAGGCGGCGGCATCAAAGGCGGTGTCGGCCGTCTCCTTGGGGACCGGCGTGAGGTTGGCGTCGGGGGCGGCGCCGGTGTTCACCGAGATGTAGCCGCCGGAGGCGATGATGGCGTCCATGGCCCGGCGGTCCACCGCCAAGTCCCGCAGCACGGGGAACGACGTGGCCCGCCACGGCTCGATCACGATGTGGTCGCCGTCGCTGAAGCTGCGCATATGAAGCTGGCAGGTGGCCGTGCTCTTCTGGGGTCCGTGGGCTTGGCCGTTGATCATCAGCCCGCAGGTGCCGCAGATGCCCTCCCGGCAGTCGGACTCGAACACGATGGGCTCTTCGCCGTTTTCGATGAGCCGCTCGTTGACGATGTCGAGCATCTCCAGGAACGAGGCGTCGGTGCTGATGCCTTTGGCCTCGTAGGTCACGAAGCGGCCCTCGGCCTGCGGGCCGGGCTGGCGCCACACCTGAAGCGTGAGGTTGATCTCAGAGCTCACTTGTAGCTCCTTTGGGTCAGCTCGACGTTCTCGAACTCCAGTTCCTCCCGGTGGCGGGTTTGGGGAGTGCCCTCGCCGTTCCACTCCCAGGCGGCCACGTGGGTGAAGTTCTCGTCGTCCCGCATGGCCTCGCCCTCCTCTGTCTGGTGCTCCTCCCGGAAGTGCCCCCCGCACGACTCCTCCCGGGCCAGGGCGTCTCGGGCCATCAGCTCGCCCAATTCGAACAGGTCGGCCACCCGGCCGGCCTTCTCCAGCGATTGGTTCAAGGTGTCGGCCGAGCCCAGCACCCGGACGTTGCGGTGGTACTCATCTCGCAGCGCGGGGATCTCCGAGATCGCCTTCTCCAGGCCGGTCTTGTTGCGGGCCATCCCGATGTAGTCCCACACCAGCTTGCCCAGCTCCCGGTGATAGTGGTCCACCGAGCGGGTGCCCCCGATTGACAGCCAGCGGTTCATCTCGTCGGCCACCGCCTGCTCAGCGTCGGCGAAGACGGGCTCGGAGGTGCCTAGCGCGGGGTCTCCCAAGAAGTCCGAGAGGTAGTTGCCGATGGTGTAGGGCAACACGAAGTAGCCGTCGGCCAGCCCCTGCATGAGCGCCGAGGCGCCCAGGCGGTTGGCGCCGTGGTCGCTGAAGTTGGCCTCGCCCAGCACGAACAGGCCGGGCACGTTGCTCATCAGCTCGTAGTCCACCCACAGCCCGCCCATCGTGTAGTGGGTGGCCGGGTAGATGCGCATGGGCACCCGGTAGGGGTCCTCGCCGGTGATGCGCTCGTACATGTCGAACAGGTTCCCGTACTTGGCTCGGATCACCGCCTCGCCGTCGCGGGCCATTGCGCCGGAGAAGTCCAGGTAGACGCCGTTGCGCAGCGGTCCCACTCCCCGGCCCTCGTCCACCACGGTCTTGGCGTTGCGGGAGGCCACATCTCTGGGCACCAGGTTGCCGAAGGCCGGGTACTTGCGCTCCAAGAAGTAGTCCCGGTCGGAGTCGGGGATCTCGTGGGGATCGCGTCCGTCCTCGTGGGCTTGGGGCACCCAGATACGCCCGTCGTTGCGCAGCGACTCCGACATCAGGGTCAGCTTCGACTGGAAGTCGTCGCTGGCCGGGATGCAGGTGGGGTGGATTTGGGTGTAGCACGGGTTGGCGAAAAGGGCACCCTTGCGGTGGGCCCGCCACGCCGCGGTGACGTTGCACATCTTGGCGTTGGTCGACAGGAAATAAACGTTGCCGTAGCCGCCGGTGGCCAGCACCACGGCGTGGGCCGAGTGAGACACGATCTCGCCGGTGATGAGGTCGCGGGTCACCACGCCAACGGCCCGGCCGTCGTGCATCACCAGCTCCAGCATCTCCGAGCGGGTGTGCAGTTCCACCGTGCCGGCGGCCACTTGGCGCATCAGCGCCGAATAGGCCCCCAGCAGAAGCTGCTGGCCGGTCTGGCCCCGGGCGTAGAACGTGCGGGACACCTGGGCGCCGCCGAAGGAGCGGTTGTCGAGCAGGCCGCCGTATTCCCGGGCGAAGGGCACGCCCTGCGCGGTGGCCTGGTCGATGATGTCCACCGACACCTCGGCCAGGCGGTACACGTTGGCCTCCCGGGCCCGGTAGTCGCCTCCCTTGATGGTGTCGTAGAACAGGCGGTAGACGCTGTCGCCGTCGTTCTGGTAGTTCTTGGCCGCGTTGATGCCGCCCTGGGCGGCGATGCTGTGGGCCCGGCGGGGGGAGTCGTGGTAGGTGAGCACCTTGACCCGGTAGCCCAGTTCGCCCAACGAGGCCGCAGCCGACGCCCCGGCCAGGCCTGAGCCCACCACGATCACGTCGAAGCGGCGCTTGTTGTTGGGGTTCACCAGCCGCATGGAGAACTTGTGGTCGGTCCACTTGCCCTCCAGCGATCCAACCGGAATGCGGGCATCGAGCGAGCCGAGCATCAGCTTTCCTCTCCCTCAGCAGCCTCGTGCTGCTGGAGTTCCTCCACGATCGAGCGGCCGTTGTCGTCGATCACCCCGGCCTGCACGAAGATGGGGAAGCTCAGGTTGCCCACCAGGATGATGCCGGCCAGCCCACCGGCCAGGTAGCGGCGCAGGTGGTTGTAGCGGGGGCTGTTGACCCCCAGGCTCTGGAACATGCTCCAGGTGCCGTGAAAGATGTGGACGGCCAGAGCGGTGTTGGCCACGATGTACAGGATCGCCACCGGGATGCTGCCCAGGCTCTCCGAAACGTTGTGGTAGGGGTCGCCCCGCACGAAGTCGGGGTTGAACCACCCCCAGGTGAGGTCGGCCAGGTGGTAGAAGAGGTACAGCCCGATGATGGGTCCGGTCCACCGCATGGTGCGGGAGGCGAAGTTGGCCGCGATGTAGTTCCGGCCGCCGGGATAGCGCTGGTCAGCGGCCCAACTCATTCGGCTCAGGGAATAGGCCGAGTGGATGTGCAGGCCGAAGGCGGCGATCAGCCCGATGCGCATGGCCCACAGCAGCCAAGTGCGGGGGACGATTTTGGTCCCCAGATCCCGCAGTGTCTCGGCGTACTCGTGGATCTCCAGCGGCCCCTCATATAGGTGGAGGTTGCCGATCATGTGGACCACGATGAAGCCCAACAAGGCGACCCCGGTTAGCCCCATCACCCACTTCTTGCCCACCGCAGTCTGGTAGATGCTGAGCGGCCAGGGAAGCTTCACCCTGGGCTCCGACCGCACCGGCGGCGGCGTGCTCACTCTCGAAACGGTCTGAGCCATCAACCGCCGACGGTACCGGCGCCCCACTCCTGCCGACTAGCCGAACCGGAGCTACCCGAAAATGACCGCGTCGTAGCGGTTGGTGGCTTCGACGGGGCCGGTGAGCTGGAGGTGGAGCGCGGTGGGGCCGGAAGTGTCGGGGACTCGCCAGTGGAGGGTGCCCACCAGTGCGCACTCGTCGCTGCCCACCGCTCCTTCCCAACTCCAGGATTGGCTGCCTTCGGGCCATTCCAAGGTGGCCTCGACGTGCAGGCCGACCACGGGATCTCGAGCGTCGCTTATCACGTGAACGCCGATTGAATATTCATCGCCGGGGGTCAGTACGGCGGGCAGCCGGTCGGCCACCACGATGACGGGCTGGCAGGCCTTGGCCAATGCCTCGTAGGCCGGCTTGGGCCAGCGCTGCCAGTCGAGCAGCGCGGTGGACACGGCGGGGTGGGAGTCGGCGAAGAAGTGCTGGCAGAATCCACCGGCCGGTCGGTATTTGAGCCGTCGCAGGGTTTCGATGTGCCGCCGCACCAGCATGGCCTGATAGGCCCAAGCCGCTTCCTGCCACCCTTCCAGGGTGGTGTGGTCGCGCGGCGGGACGTGGCGATTCATAGCCGCGGCATCCAAGCCGTGGGTGCGGGCCAGTCGAGCCCAGTCGAGGTCGGGCCACGATTGAGAGCTGAGCAGCGGTATTTCCTGGGGCGGCGACTGGGCGCCGAACTGCGACACGAACCGAACCGCCCGCGGCCAGCGAGCGGCGAATTGCTCCAGATCCCGCTCGGCGCCCCGCTTCCAGCCCAGCCAAAGGTGGGTGTCGGTGCCATCGAGGCGGGGGAGATGGGGGAGCACGCCGGAGTAGGCCACCGCTGGCCGGGTGGGATCGCGCCTCTCAAGTTCTCGTTTGACGCTTCGATCCAGCACCGACAGGTTCCAGCTGGGCCGCTGGTGAGAAGCCAATCGTCGGGCGATGCCCTGTTGGCTCGAAGGTTCAGCGCTGTCGCCCAACGGATCAACATGGCCGCACCACAGGATAACGCTGGGGTGGGTGCCCACCGCCCCCACGGCGGCTCGGGCGCAATCGGTGGCCGCGTCCCGGTTGCCTCGGGGAAACGGTCCAACCAGCGGGAGGTCTTGCCAGATCATCATCCCCGCCTCGTCGGCCGCGTCGTACAACGCGGGCGGAGCCACGTGGCCGTACACCCTGATCAGGTTCAGCCCTGCCTCTTTGGCCAACTCCACATCGCGGCGCAGCTCGGACTCATCTGCCTCAGCCCACCACGGGGTGGCCGGCCCGAAGCTGGTGCCTTTCAAGAACGTACGCACCCCATTGATGGAGAATTGCCAGTTGTCCATCTGCACCGCTCGCAGCCCGGTGCGGACCCGACGCCGGTCGCTTAGGCCGCCCTGGGTTGTGCCCACCTCCACCGTGATGTCGTAGAGGGGCTGGTCCCCCAGTTCATGGGGCCACCACCGCCGGGGTTCGGGCACCTCCACCCTCCACTCCACGTGGTTGAGCCCCGCGGCCAGAACATGATCGCCGGAGTGCTCCACCTCGCCAATCGCAGTGTGCAATCTCACCAGCCCGGCCCGGGCCGCATCCAAGTCGGCCTGAAAGGCCACCACCGCCCGTCGATCGGTGGCGCTCTCGGTGCCCACCCGCAGATCCAAGATGCGGACCTCGCCGGTGCTGTCCACTCTGACCGGTGCCCACAGCCCGCCGGAGTTGCCCGGCGGCAGCAGCTCTGGCGCCGACCCCAGCGATCCCAGCATGTGACCAGACGAGATGTCCGACGATCGCTCAGGGCATGACAGTTCCAAGGCCAACAGGTGCTCCCGGCGCCCGGCCATGGCCTCGGTCACGTCGAACTGGTGGGCCATGAAATAGCCCTCCACGTCGCCTAGGTAGCTCCCGTTCAACCAAACGTCGGCCTGATACAACAGCCCCTCGAACACCAGCCACCGCCGCTCACCGGCCGCAGGAGGCTGCTGATTGAACCGATGCCGATAACGCACTTCGGTCGCATCAGCCAGATCGGATACTCGCCCCCAGTGCCCGGGGACTGGCACCAAAACCCAGTCACGGTCCTCAAATCCCTCATCAGGAAACCCCATCAGCGCTCCACCCCCCGGAGCACCAACCCATTTCCCACCTAGGTCCACTTGCTTAATCTATGGGCTAGGTTGCTCTCTTATGTCACAGCCCACCACCCTCGGCGAGCTCAAGTCAGCCGGCTGGCAGTCCGTCTCCGTCAAACAAGAAATCCGTCGCAACGCGATCCAACGCATTCGAGCAGGCGAAGACCTGTTCCCCGGCATCTGGGGCTACGAAGACACCGTCATCCCCCAGTTGGAGACGGCACTGCTCGCCGGCCATGACATCATTTTCCTGGGCGAGCGAGGCCAGGCCAAGACCCGGATGATCCGCCTGGTGCTCGAACTGCTCGACGAGTGGATTCCCATCGTGGCCGGCTCTGAGGTGAATGACGACCCGTACAATCCCGTGTCCAAGCACGCCAAAGACCTGATCGCCGCCGAGGGCGACAACACCCCGCTGGCCTGGGTCCACCGCAGCGAGCGCTACGGGGAGAAGCTGGCCACCCCCGACACCTCCATCGCCGATCTGATCGGCGAGGTCGACCCCATCAGAGTGGCCGAGGGCCGCTATCTGTCCGACGAGCTCACCATCCACTACGGCTTGGTGCCTCGCACCAACCGGGGCGTCTTCGCCATCAACGAGCTGCCCGATCTGGCCGAGCGCATCCAGGTGGGTTTGCTCAACGTGCTGGAGGAGCGGGACGTGCAGATCCGGGGCCACAAGATTCGCCTGCCCCTCGACATTTTGTTGTTCGCGTCGGCCAACCCCGAGGACTACACCAATCGAGGCCGCATCATCACCCCGTTGAAAGACCGCTTCGGCGCCCAAGTCCGCACCCACTATCCGACCGACGTGGACATTGAGTTGGACATCACCGAGCAAGAGGCGAAGGTGCCCGATGCCGACGTGATGGTGACCATGCCCGATTTCATGAGCGAGGTGCTGGTCTATCTCAGTTTCTTGGCCCGGCAGAGCCCTCACATCAACCAGCGCTCGGGCGTTTCGGTGCGGTTGACGGTGTCCAACTACGAGACTTTGGCCGCGGCGGCAATTCGACGAGCGCTTCGCACCGGCGAGGCCGCGGCCATTCCCCGAGTGACCGACCTGGACGCGCTCACCCCCTCCACTATGGGCAAGATCGAAATCGAGACCATCGACGACGGCCGTGACTCCGAGATCTTGGGCAACCTCACCAAAGAGGCCGTCCGTCAGGCCTTCAAGGACGCAGTCGACCTCGAAGTGCAGCAGGAGGTGATCGAGGCCTTCGAAGAGGGCCGGGTGGTCAACGCGGGTGACGACATCTCCTCAACTGACTATGCCGCACTCGTTGAAGAGGTGCCCGCCTTCGCCGGCGCGTTGGCCGCGCTGGGCTACGAGCCCGGCGACCTGGAGAACCCCGCGCTGGTGGCCAGCGGCATCGAATTCGTGCTCGAGGGCCTCCACCTCTCCAAGCGCCTCAACAAGGAATCCCTGGCCGGCGCCGCCGTCTACCGGGGAAGAACCTGACCCTTCATCCGGTCCCGCAGGGTGAAGGCGGCGTCTTTGGGGTTGCGGTCCTGATCGAACAGGCCGCGGGCGGTAGACCGCCCCAATAGCCAGTTGTAGCCGTCCACCGCGGTGTCGGCGAAGTACCCCACCACGTTGATGCCGTCGTCCCTCGCAGCCTCGATCTGATCCAGCGTTCGGGCCAGGAGCTGGTCGCGCCACGTTTCGTCGGTAGTGGACACGCCGGTGCCGGTTACCGCCAGAGGCTTGTCTCCCAGCATGTCGGCCAGGCGGGCTAACGCACGGCCAAGCTCCTCGGGCTCGGGGGCCAAGCCGGAGTCATCGCAACGGGCCGTGGGTGGATACGGACCTAGGTGGCCGTTGCGATCAACCGATACCGGGGCGTCGAAGTTCACCCCCACCACGTCGAGTGCCTCCCGGAACTCCTCGCGGGCAACTATCGGGCGGTCGGGCACGGTGATCTCCCCGTCGGTCAGCGTCGAGACCCAGCTCTGCCACAACAGGCGGTCCCACCATCCTTGCCAGCCGAGGGTGTCGGACCGTTGGTCGGCGGCGAACACGGTGTGGAGGCCGAACACTCCCATCACCGGTTGACTACCGCTGCGGAGCAGGCGACAGGCCTCGAACATGGCCTCTAATGCGTGCTGGGCCGCCTCCACGCCTTCGGCCACGCGGCGCCGTCCGGGGGGACGCTGGGCCAGGATGCGGCTCCGTACCGCCCAGCCCACCGGATCCTCCACCGGTACCCACCCGTCCACCCGGTCGGAGAACCACTCGCCGCACCGGTCCACCCACCGGGCCCACCACATCGTGCGCCCCTGACGGGTGCTCCATCCGCCTTCATCATCGACAAACCACCCCGGCAGCGTGGTGTTCTGGAGCACCAACCACGTGCGCAAGCCGGAATGGCGAGCCGCGGCCAACACGTCCAAGTATCGGTCGATGGCGTCGTTGTCCAGCTTGCCGGGCTCGGGCTCGATGCGGGCCCACTCCACCGGAATCCGGCAATCGGTGAACCCCCATTCGGCCAGCATCTCGAGGTCGGCTCGGAAGTCGATGCCGAAACCATTCCCCTCGCCTGACCGGGGGGCTCGCCCCTCCCGTTCCCATACCGACCAGTCCGCAGCCGGGTCAACACCCTCCAGCGCAACTGAGTCGGCGGTCCATCCCCAGGCGAACCCGCCGTACGAGCTATCGCTGATGCTTCCCACTTCGTTCAGAGTAGGTTGGCGGGATGCTTCGGAGATGGCGAAGAGGCCGCCGCCGGTCGGCTCACCGGGTGGCCTACTCCCGCTGGGACGGCAGCCAGACCGGTTTCGACTTCTCCACTTCCGACCTGTTCTCCCAGATGAACGACGATCTCCTCTACCACGGCGACGTGAATGCCGCCCTGCGGCGGCTCCTACAACAGGGATTCGAGGTCGACGGTCAGCAGGTTCAGGGCCTGCGGGAGATGATGGAGCAGCTTCGCCGCAAGCGCCAGGAGCGGTTGGAACAGCACGACTTGGGCGGGGTGTACGACGACATTGCCCAGGAGCTGCGCGATGTGGTGGACATGGAGCGCGACGCGTTAGACGACCTGGCTACCTCAGCATCCGAATCGGGCGACGAGCGCCGTGCGGCCATCACAGAGGAGACCGTGGCCCAGCGCCAGTTCCAGTTAGACATGCTGCCCCCCGATCTGGCCGGCCAGATCAAAGAGCTGGAGAACTATCAATTCACTTCATCGGAGGCCCAGCAGCGCTTTGACGACTTGGTAGAGCAGCTCCGCCAACAGCTCATGCAGAACTACGTCAACCAGATGACCGACGGCATGAACAACCTCTCCCCCGAGGACCTGGCCCGGGCCAAGGACATGATGGCCGAGCTGAACAGCCTGCTGGAGAAACGCCAGATGGCCGACGAGCAGCTTCCCCCCGCCATCGACGACCCCGGTGAGCGCAACCGGATGCTGGACGAGCGCCTCCAAGACGACTTCGACAGCTTTATGGAGCGCTTCGGCGATTTCTTCCCCGAGAACCCCCGTACGCTGAGCGAGCTGCTGGAGGTCATGGCCCGGCGCATGGCGGCCATGTCGGCCATGATGGCGTCGATGACGCCCGAGCAGCGGGCGCAGCTCCAGGGCTTGGCCGAGCAGCTCTTGCAGGACATGGACCTGCGCTGGCAGGTGGATCAGCTATCCCAGAATCTCCAGGCCATGTTCCCCGACGCCGGCTGGGACCAGTCGTACGACTTCAGTGGGGCCGATCCGTTGGACTTCGCCTCGGCCGCACAAATGATGCAGGAACTGGGCGACTTGGACCAGCTCGACAACCTCTTGAGGTCGGCCAACAATCCCGGTGCGCTGGCCGAGGTGGACATCGACCGGGCTCGAGAGCTGCTGGGCGACGAGGCGGCCCAGAGCCTCGAGCAGATGGCCGATCTGGCCAAGCTGCTGGAAGAGGCCGGATTGATCGAGAACCGGGAGGGCCGCCTGGAGCTCACCCCCCGGGCCATTCGACAGATCGGCCAGAACGCGCTGTCAGACTTGTTCAAGAAGCTCCAGCAAGACCGGATTGGCCAGCACGCCATGGAGATGTTCGGGGGCGGCCACGAGCGGGAGTACCACACCAAGCCGTATGAGTTCGGCGACCCCTTCAACCTGGACATCGAGCGGACTATACGCAACGCCATCCAACGCACCGGGGGCGGCACCCCGGTGGAGCTGACACCGGATGACTTTGAGGTGGAGCGCACCGAGAACATCGTGAGGTCGTCCACCGTGTTGATGCTCGACCTGTCGCTGTCGATGCCGATGAGGGACAACTTCTTGCCGGCCAAGAAGGTGGCCATGGCCCTCCATTCACTCATCAGCTCGCAGTATCCCCGGGATTTCTTGGGCATCGTGGGGTTCAGCGAGATCGCTCGGGAGGTGAAGCCCGAGCAGCTGCCCGAAGTGTCATGGGACTTTGTGTACGGCACCAATATGCAGCACGGTTTCATGCTGGCCCGCCAGATGCTGGCCCGCCATAGCGGCACCAAGCAGATCATCATGGTCACCGACGGCGAGCCCACCGCCCATGTGGATGAGCAGGGCCGGCCCTTCTTCTCCTATCCACCGGCCCGGGAGACGGTGGACAAGACCTTGGAGCAAGTCATGCGGGCTACCCGGGAGGGCATTCGCATCAACACGTTCATGCTGGACGCCACCTCGTATCTCACCAACTTCATCGAGCAGATCTCCAAGATGAACGGCGGTCGGGCCTTCTTCACCACCCCGGAGACTCTGGGCGACTACGTCCTAGTTGACTTCGTGGAGCACAAGCGAAAGCTGCTGGGCGGCCGGCGCCGCTGATCTGCTCAATTGGTTTCTCGCGGCTTGAGAAATTTCTTCTTGCGTTTGCCGCGTAACCATGTCAAGGTTACGTTGTTGAAATTACAAGCACGTTGTTTCCATGCCTGGCCCTCTGTGCTGGGGGTTCAGCCGGAGATCAACGGGCGGAGCTCAGCAAAACCGTGACAAGGCAATCCAGGAGGGCTCAATGAAACTGGTACAGACGACAGCGAAGCCGTCGCAGACAGAGGACGAAGGTCGGGCTTGGCAGGCGTTGGCCAACTGCTTGGGTGTAGATCCCGATCTGTTCTTCCCGGAACGGGGAGCTTCTACTCGCGAGGCCAAGGAGGTCTGCCGAGCCTGCGTGGTGCGCGAGGAGTGCCTGGAATACGCCATCGTGAACGGCGAGAAATTCGGAATTTGGGGCGGCATGAGCGAACGGGAGCGGCGCCGGGTCCGCCGGGCTCGGGGACTCACGCGAGTGCGCGAGCCGATCACCGCGGTAGCCGACAGCTCCGGGAGTTGAACTCGAGTTCAGCTCTGCTGACATACCCACCCGATTTCGGGGTAGCCTGACCCTATGAATCTCGGGGCAACGGAGTTGATCATCGTCTTGATCATCCTGCTGGTGCTGTTCGGTGGGGCCAAGCTCCCCAAGCTGGCTCGCTCGTTGGGCCAAGCTCAAAAGGAGTTCAAACAGGGCGTAACCGACGGACCGAAGTCCGAAGAGAAAGCTGACGAGAAGCCCACCGACTCGTAGCCCCGAACTCGCAGGCACCTAACATCTCATCTCGATGAGCACCGCGTCGCCTTCTGAAGAGCTAGTCATGTCGTTGGCCACGATGTGTGTCAATCCCTTCGAATTGTCTTTCGACCAATTGGAGTCGTCGTTGGTAGCCACGGCCGACGCGGGCTACACCGGGATCAGCGTTTGGCCGTTCACCCTGGGAATGGCGGGGGTTGACTCCTCCTGGCTGGCTGACCGTTTGGGCGAACTCCAGCTGACCCACCCAGTGGCTGAGGCGGCCTTCGGTTGGCTGAACGCTGACCGTGACGCGGCAGCCGCCGAAATAGCCAGTCTGAGCGAGTACGCCAACGCGATGGGCAGCCGAGAATTGGTGGCGGTCACCATGGAGCCCTCGCTGCCGGACATCGACGAAGCTGCGGCCTGCTTCCGAACCCTGTGCCTGTCAGCTGCCGACGCTGGGTTGCAGGTGAGCATCGAGTTCCTGCCTTGGACCGGCATTGCCGACTTGGCCACCGCGTGGGAACTGGTGCAGCGGGCCGACTGCGACAACAGCGGCATCATGGTCGACACATGGCACTGGTTCCGCCAGCCCGGTGGTCCCAACCCCGACTTGCTGCGCCAGATCCCCTCAGAAAAGCTGCGGGTGGTTCAGCTCTGCGATGCCGCCGCCGAGTGCCCCGATGACATGGACATCGCCACCGAGACCATGACCGACCGGCTCCTTCCCGGAGAAGGCGCGGTGGATTTCGCAGAGGTCGTGGGGATACTCGCCGATGTCGGTGCCGAGCCCATCTGGTTCCCCGAGGTGTTCAGCACCTCTCTGGCCACGGCCGGCCCCCAGACCATGGCGCCTCAGGTGCTGGCTGCCTCTCGCTCGGTGCTCGGCTAGAACCGAGCTCTCATCTCTTCAGGCCGCAGCTTGGCGCAGCATCCGGCGACGCTGGCGCTCGGAACTGCCTCCCCAAACGCCGTGCTTGATGCGATTGCACAAGGCATAGGCCAAGCAAGCCTCTTGCACCAGGCACTCCTGGCAGATTTTCCGGGCTACTTCCACCCCGATGCCGTCGCTGGGAAAGAAAGTGTCAGGCGACTCGTCGACGCACTTGCCGTAAGCCATCCAGCTCTCGCTCATGGGACCTCCATTGATTACATGCCCCCGCATGTAAGACGCCCCACCGCAGCCAAAAGTTCCCTCGTCATGAGAAAATCAAGAGCTATCGGCCGTCCGGTGGCTCATCATAGCGGTGAGGCGCGCATTCGGGATGTCGCCCCAATGCGGTTAGACTGTCACGGCCCCATTTCCCACAGGAGCAACGCAATGACTGACACCATGGATGCCCTGCCCGAGCCGCCGACTGGGCACGTCAAAGTGGTTTACATGGGGCCGGTGGCGCCCCACTGGGACTTCATGTCGGATTTCGGCGATTCGGGGCATATCGAGCAGTTCAAGACCCGGGCCGAGGCCCGCTTGTTGCTGCTTCCCCCCCATGATCCGCAATTCCGTCGCAATCGGGAGCGGATCAACCGGGACGCCGAGCGGGAAAACCTGCTCATCGACTGGGACTTGGGGTACGACGAAGAAGAGGAGAGCGAGACCGTTAAGGGGTAGGCGCGAAGGCAGCAATACATGGTTCTGGAATCCATCGACATAGATGCTGAGGCTGGGCGATTCATCAATCGCGAGCTCTCCTGGTTGGATTTCAACAGCCGCGTATTGGCCCAAGCCGAAGACCCGTCGGTGCCCTTGCTGGAGCGGGTCAAATTCTGCGCCATTTGGTCCTCCAACCTGGATGAGTTCTTCCAGGTCCGGGTGGCCGGACTCAAGGACCAGCTAGCCGGCCAATTCACCGGCACCACTCCCGACGGCCGCACCGCAGCCCAGCAACTCCATGAGATCCGCACCGAGGTGGATGCCCAGATGGACAGGGCCGCCCGCTGCCTGAGCGGCTTGAACGTCGAGTTGGCCGATGCCGGCATCGAGATCCTGAACTGGGACGACCTCGACGATGAGGAACGCAAGTTCCTCTCCGGCGAATTCGACGACCGCATCTATCCGGTGCTGACCCCCCTGGCAGTGGACCTCGGCCATCCGTTCCCCTACATCTCCAATCTGTCGCTGAGCTTGGGCGTTCTAATGATCGACCCAGCCGACGGGCACCAGCGGTTTGCCCGTCTGAAAGTACCCGCCACCTTCGGCCGCTTTCTCCAACTCCCCGACGAGCATCGCTTTGTCCCTGTCGAGCAGGTGGTGGCTGCTCACCTCCCCACGCTGTTCCCCGGGATGGAGATCACCGAGACGGTGGCCTTCCGGGTTACCCGAAACGCCGATTTGGCTGTGGACGAGGGCGAGGCCCAAGACCTGTTGGCCGCGGTGGAAGTCGAATTGCGCCGCCGCCGATTTCGAAGTGTGGTCCGCCTGGAGGTGGAGCACCTGGTGTCCTCAGAGATCCGCAGCCTTCTTATTGAGGAACTCGACATTGAGCGTGACGACGTCTACGAGGCGGACACCCTATTGGAGCTCTCCAGTCTCTGGGACTTGTTCGCCGTGGACCGCCCAGACCTAAAGAACCCGTCGTGGAAGTCGGTCAATCCCCTGCCTCCGACTACGCCTGGCGATAAGCCGATAGATCTGTTCGCCCGCATCCGCGAGGGGGACATCCTCGTCCACCATCCCTATGACTCCTTCACCGCCACCGTGCAGGAGTTCATCTGGCAAGCGGCCAACGACCCCAAAGTCTTGGCCATCAAGCTCACGTTGTATCGAACCTCGGGGGATAGCCCGATTGTGCGGTCGCTCATCCGGGCCGCGGAGAGCGGCAAGCAGGTAGCGGTGGTGGTCGAGCTGAAGGCCCGCTTCGACGAGGAGGCCAACATCGAGTGGGCCCGCCGTCTGGAGCAAGCCGGCGT
Organism: marine group bacterium Sva0996 bin134; assembly: GCA_002239105.1. Taxonomy (GTDB): domain Bacteria; phylum Actinomycetota; class Acidimicrobiia; order Acidimicrobiales; family Bin134; genus Poriferisocius. The sequence continues at coordinate 64,357 of MPNQ01000001.1, forward strand.
CCACGTGGCCTACGGCTTGGTGGGCCTCAAAGTCCACGCCAAGACCTGCCTGGTGGTACGCGAAGAGGCCGATGGCGTGCGCCGCTACTGCCACATCGGCACCGGCAACTACAACTCCATCACTGCCCGGGTGTACACCGATCTGGGCCTGTTCACCGCCGACCCGGAAATCGGGGTCGACTTGACCCAGCTGTTCAACTCCCTCACCGGATATGGACGCAATATCGAGTTCCGCCGGTTGGTGCCCGCACCCCAGGGTCTGCGCCCCACAGTGACGGAGCTGATCCAAAACGAGGCGGCCCGCGGCTCCGAGGGCCGGATCATCATAAAGATGAACAGCCTGGCCGATGCCGACATGGTCGAGGCGCTGTATGAGGCCTCCCAGGCCGGGGTGGACATCGATCTGATTGTGCGGGCCATCTGTTGCTTGCGCCCTGGCGTGCCCGGCATGTCCGACACCATCAGGGTCCGCTCTCTCATCGGTCGCTACCTGGAACACAGCCGCATCTACTACTTCGGCAACGGCGAGGACATCGGCGCCCCGGCGTACTACATCGGCTCGGCCGATCTCATGCCCCGTAACCTCAACCGCCGGATCGAAGCCCTAGTGGCGGTGGTCAATCCAGACCTGCGTCGCCGGATCGACCAGGTATTGGAGATCAACCTCAAAGACGACACCCTGGCCTGGGATCTGCTTCCCGACGCGACCTGGCAGAGGGTGGCCAAGAGCACGGATTTTGAGGCCCACACCGCATTCGAGCGGCTGGCGGCGGCGGCGACTACCTAAGTTTCCCGTCCTGGAACATCGCCGGGTATCCGCGTTTTCAGCGCGTTCAAGCTTTAACGTTAATCTTCGTGCAGTCCGGAACGGTGGCAGTCATACTCGGCGGCGGTGGGCTAATTACCCGGCACAACGACGGCGAGTTGGAAGTTCTGATAGTTCATCGGCCCAAGCACCTCGACTGGTCGTTGCCCGCCGGCAAGCTCGATCCGGGGGAGACCCTGGCCGAATGCGCGCTGCGAGAGGTGTATGAGGAGACCGGCTACGTCTGCGAGTTGGGACGGGAGCTGGGCATGGTGGACTACCGCGATCGGCGAGACCGCGCCCGCCAGGTCCACTACTGGGAGATGGACGCCATTGCCGGCAGCTTCACCCCCAACCAGGAGGTGGACGCCATTGCCTGGGTGCCGCTGCTCGAATCCTTGAACTACTTCACCAACGAACGCGACCTCAAGATGGTGAGCGCGTTCTTGGCCCTAGTGGGCACTAGCGTGCTGGCCTGATAGCGGCCGCTCCAAAGCTTCCTAACCCGTTCACCTTCCGTTCAGACAGTCGCGGCAGGGTGGAAACCCGCCCCTCCTACCTTTACGGCTGATCCATTGCGCTGATCGGTGTGTTCGGCGTGCAGTCAAGGAGGACATGTGAAGCTACGGAAACTGCTCGTTCTGATTATCGGGCTAATTGCAACGTTTGCGCTTGTCGCGGCCGCATGCGGCAATGACGACGATGGGGATGCCACCCCAGACACGGCGGGACAGGCCGACGCTGGTGACACCGTGGACACCGGGGACACTGGGGACACTGGTGATGACGGTGGCCAGCAGGCTGCTGCTCAGGAGGCTCCTGCGGGGAGCGTCTCGGGTTCGGTGACGATTTCGGGTTCGTCGACGGTGGAGCCGATCTCGGTGCGGGTGGCTGAGTTGTTTGAGGATGTTCAGCCGGATGTGTCGGTGACGGTTGACGGTCCGGGTACTGGTGATGGTTTCAAGTTGTTCTGCGAGGGCGAGACCGACATCTCCGATGCCTCCCGCCAGATCAAGTCTTCCGAAGCCGAGGTTTGTGCGGAGAACGGTATTGAGTTTGTTGAGCTGCGGGTGGCCATCGACGGGATTGCGGTGATGTCCGGCGAGGGCAACCCGGTGGAGTGTGTGACCTTCAATGACATCTATGGTCTGGTCGGTCCGGAGTCGACTGGCTTCGGTTCTTGGTCGGACGCCGGGTCGCTTGGTCTTGCGACTTCGGATCTGCCGGATGTCGACTTGGATATCTACGGTCCTGGTGAGGAGTCGGGAACGTTCGACAGCTTTATCGAGATCGTGCTGGAGGACATCGCCGACGAGCGGGGTCAAGACGCCATCACCCGTCCCGACTACAACGCCAACGCCGACGACAACGTGATCATCCAGGGTATTCAGTCGAGCGACACCAGCTTCGGCTGGGTCGGGTTCGCCTTCGCCGCCCACGCCTCGGGTGTGAAGCTGCTGGATGTGGACGGCGGCGGAGGCTGCGTGAGCGCCAATGCTGACACCATCGCCTCCGGCGAGTATCCGGTGTCCCGGTCGCTGTACATCTACGTCAACAAGGCCAAAGCCGACGCCAATCCCGCCCTGGTCGCCTATGTGGACTACTACATGAGCGACGACGGCCTCGGCACCGCCGTCAGCGAGGTCGGATATGTGAACCTCACCGACGATGCCAAGGGCGCCACCCGGGCCAACTGGGCAGGCCGATAGGCCGGATTTGGGACTGCGATTAGATACCGAGCAGCGATGCCGATGACCAGTAGCGTGTGGTCGTGAGCGACACCCGGGTCGATTCTGCCAAGGGGTTTTCCGTCGAATCACTGACGGCGAACCCCCGGCAGGCTCGCAAGGAGCGGCTCATCCGAGACTCCCTCGGGGCCACCGCACTGGTATCGGTGCTGATCTCTGGGCTGATCATCTGGTCGCTGTTCTCGGAAGCCTGGACGTTCATGGTCGAGGTGGACTGGGGCTCGGTGTGGGACATCGGCTGGTTCCCCCGCCGGGGCATCTACGACATCAAGACGCTGATCGTGGCCAGCTTGATCGTGACGGGCATCGCCATGATCGTGGCCGGCCCGCTAGGCCTAGGCGCCGCCATCTACTTGTCGGAGTACGCCCGACCTGGAGTCCGCCGAACCCTCAAGCCCATCTTGGAGATCCTGGCGGGCATTCCCAGCGTGGTTCTCGGCTTCTTCGCTCTGGAGTGGATTGCCCCCAACGTGGTCAAGACCCTTTTCGGCGGACCGGCGGCCGGTTCGCTGCTGGCTGCTGGCATCGGCGTGGGGGTGCTCGTGGTTCCACTGGTGGCGTCCATCTCCGAGGACGCCATGAAGGCGGTGCCCATGTCGCTGCGGGAGGCTTCCTCCGGGCTGGGGGCCCGCAAGATCACCACCACCATCCGAGTAGTGCTGCCCGCCGCTGTCTCGGGGTTGATGGCGGCGTTCATCGTGGCCGTTTCCCGGGCCTTGGGCGAGACCATGGTGGTGTTCATGGCCGGGGGCGCCGCCCAAACCGCCGTCTACACCCATGACCCTCTGGAGGGCAGCCTCCCCCTGACCGCGGGGATGACCTCACTGGCCCGGGGCACCGACAGCGTGGTGGGTGAGGGCCTTACCTTCCAGAGCCTGTTCTTCGTGGGCCTGTTGCTGTTCGTGGTGACCTTCGCCTTGAACGTGGTGGCCGACCGCTTCGTCCACCGGGTGAGAGAGCAGTACTGATGGCCAAGGCCAGGCTCATCGGCGATCGCACCAACAAGATGATGGTGCAGGCCATGGAGCGTCGGGCTGCCGACGTGCGGGGCCGGGTGTTCCAGATCACCCTGCTGGTCACCCTGCTGATCTCGCTGTTCATCCTTGGCGTGTTGATCGTGGACGTGGTGGTGGACGCCTGGGGAGTGCTTACCGGACGACCGAGCGGCTTCTTGACCGGCACGATGCGCTCCCTCTCCGGAGATCCCAAGCTCGGGGTGCACCAAGCCCTGGTGGGCACGTTCTGGATCGCGGTGTTCGTAGCGGTCTTTGCCTTTCCCATCGGCATCGGAGCGGCCATCTGGTTGGAGGAATATGCACTCAAGAACCGGTTTACTCGGTTCATCGAACTGAACATCCGCAACCTGGCCGGGGTTCCCTCGATCGTGTACGGCCTGCTCGGTTTGTTCCTGTTCGTGAAGAGCCTGGGTGGTCTCACCGGTGGCAAGTCCATAGCCTCGGCGGGCATCACCCTGGCCATTCTGGTGCTGCCCATAGTGATCATCACCGCCCAAGAGGCCATCCGAGCCGTTCCCCAAGGGCTGAAAGAGGGGGCCTACGGCGTGGGGGCCACCAAGTGGACCATGATCCGCAGCCAGGTGCTGCCCTACGCCGCGCCCGGCATCTTCACCGGGACGCTGCTGTCGATGTCCCGAGGCATCGGCGAAGCCGCTCCACTGCTCCTAGTGGGCGCGGTCTCCGGCCGACTAGGAAGCAATCCGGGCTTTTTCGACTTCAGTGCCATTAACGCTGAGGCCTTTATGGCCATGCCGGTGATCATCGTGGAATGGGTGCAGAACTCGGGGCGCGACCCGGGCTTTGCCGAGGCCGCGGCGGCAGCCATTGTGGTGCTGCTGGTATTCGTTATCCTGATGAACGCAGCGGCCATCTTCTTGAGGAACCACTTTGAAAAGAAGCGAGGGTGACTGGTGGAAGCAGTCTCTGAGAGCATAAGGACTGATCTGATGGAGCAAGCAGAACCGGAAGCCTCTCCTCGCCTCGGTCTTGACATAGACCGAACGATGCAAGCTGCCGTCCCCAACAGCACCGGCGACACGGTGTTCGAAGTGGAAGATCTGAACGTGTACTACGGCGACTTTCGGGCTGTCCAAGACGCCACCTTCACGGTGTACGAGCACGAGATCACTGCCATGATTGGCCCCTCGGGCTGCGGAAAGACCACGGTTCTGCGGTGTTTCAATCGGATGAATGACCTCATTCCCACCGCCCGGGTGGAGGGCCGTTTGGACTTCCGCAAAGTCCCCATATACGACCCCCGGGTGGATCCGGTTGAGGTTCGCCGCCGCATCGGCATGGTGTTCCAAAAGCCCAACCCCTTCCCCAAGTCGATCTACGACAACATCGCCTTCGGACCCCGCGTGTGTGGGATGGCCAAGAAGAAGAGCGACCTGGACGACATCGTGGAGCAGTCGCTGAATCGGGCCGCCCTGTGGGACGAGGTGAAGGACCGGCTGAAGGACTCCGCGCTGGGGTTGTCCGGCGGCCAGCAGCAGCGGCTGTGTATCGCCCGGGCGATCGCGGTCGATCCCGATGTGCTCTTGATGGACGAGCCGTGCTCGGCCCTCGATCCCATCGCCACCGCCCGCATTGAGGATCTGATGCAGGAGATCAAGAACGACTACACCATCGTGATCGTCACCCACAACATGCAGCAGGCCGCCCGCATCAGCAACCGCACCGCGTTCTTCACCGCCCAGCTCGACTCCATTACCGACCAGCGGTGCGGGCTGTTGGTGGAATACGACCGCACTGAGACCATCTTCTCGAACCCCTCTGACGAGCGGACCGAGAACTACGTCACCGGACGGTTCGGCTGAGCACCGGTCCGGAGCCCGGGGTGGGGGAACTGCGCAAGTCCTTCCACGAAGAACTGGACGAGATCCAGGCTGGCATCGTGCGTATGGCCGCGCTCGTTACCGAGGCCGTCCCCCGGGCCACCGAGGCGCTGCTGGAGTCCAACCTGGAGATGGCCCAGCAGCTCATAACCGCCGACGACGAACTCGATGATCTGTCGGTGTACCTCGAGGAGCGCTGCCATCACGTGCTGGCCCTCCAAGCCCCCATGGCCAGTGACCTGCGGGCTCTCAGCAGCGCCCTCCGGCTGAACGCCGAGTTGGAGAGGTCGGGCGATTTGGCCGTCAACATCGCCAAGGCCACCCGGCGCATCTATGGCACCCGCTACGACGCCACCCTCCGGGGCCTGCTAGTGAGAATGAGCGAGGAAGCCTGCCGGCTGATGCGTCTGGCCATCGACTCCTACGTGGACGGGAACGCGGGGCTGGCCGCCGCCCTCGACGATATCGACGACCAGCTCGACGGCTTGAACCGCGACTGTGTACAGGCCGTGTTCCAAGCCCACAACGACGGCGCCATCGACCTTCAAGCCGCGGTGCAGCTCTGCTTGATCAGCCGGTACTACGAGCGCATCGGCGACCATGCGGTGAATATCGGGGAACGGGTGGTGTATATGGTGACGGGATGGCTTCCCGAACACACCGGGTCGGCCCGAATGAAGATTCGAGAGCAGTACCACCTCGACGAAACCGGCGAAGGCACCGACAAAGAGACCGACGTAGAGACCGACGAGGAGTGAGCATGGTGTCACGGGTCGCCTCTAGCCCACGGCAAGGGGTGTTCGGGTGATCGTGACCCTCGTTGTGGTGGCCGCAGTGGTGGTGTTGGCGCTGACCGCTGCAGTGGCGTGGCGCGAGCACCGGCACTTTGTCGATGCCGAAGAGAGCCGTCGCCGAGACGATGAACTGCACCGCCGCCAAGAAGACGAAGTGGTGGAAAGCGAGACCCGTCTCCGGCTGTCGTTGGACGCCATCACCCAGGGAGTGGTCATGGCGGATCCAGATGGCAATGTGCTGTACCGCAATCCCTACGCCCAGCCGTTTATCGAAGCTCGCCACGGCGAGGCCCTAGTGGAGGCCGCAGTGGCCGAGCTGTTGGCCGAGGCGGCCCGAGGACGGGCGGTGGAGCGAGAGGTTGAGCTGTTCGGCCCACCTCGCCAATGCCTGTTCGTCAGCGCCATGCCGCTGCGGTTCGAGGGCAGGGACTACGGCTCGGTGGCCCTCATCGACGACATCACCGAGCCCCAGCGCCTGGATGCCATGCGCCGGGACTTCGTGGCCAACATAAGCCACGAGCTCAGGACCCCGATGGGCGCGCTCAGCCTGCTAGCCGAGACCCTAGCCGGGGAGACCGATCCCGACGTGGTGTCCCGGTTGGCGGTGAGGGTGCAGGCCGAGGCCATCCGGCTATCCGACATCATGGACGACCTGCTGGAGCTCAGCCGGATTGAGAGCAACGAGGCGTCTGAGCAGGCACCAGTTGCGATCCAGCATGTGATCAGCGAGGCACTGGCCCGGGTCAAGCCCTCCGCAGAGGACAAGGAGGTTCCCATCGAAACCGTTCTTCCCGCTCTGGATCTGGTGGTCCGGGCTGATCGTCGCCAGCTAACCTCCGCGGTGTTCAATCTGCTGGACAACGCGGTCAAGTACTCCGAGGCCAACCAACCGGTCAGGGTCACAACCCGAATGGAAGGCGACTGGGTCAAGGTTGAGGTGCGCGACCAGGGCTATGGGATCCCCCAGGGCCATCAAGAGCGCATCTTCGAGCGCTTCTATCAGGTAGACCGCTCCCGGGGGCGGAGCGATGGCGGAGTGGGCTTGGGCTTGGCCATTGTGCGCCACGTGGCCACCAATCACGGAGGCGAGGTCCGGGTGGAGTCAGCGGTGGGAGAAGGCTCAGCATTCACGCTGGCGTTGCCGGTGTCCGATGACGAACCGGTCGAACAAGAGGATTCCCAAGATCTGCAACCCATCGGAGTGCAGGCATGAGCGGGCCGGCCCGGGTTCTCATCGTCGAGGACGAGGAATCCTTCGTCGAAGCGCTGACGGTGGGACTGACCCGTGAGGGTTTCACCGTGAACGTCGCCCGCGATGGCAAGGAAGCGCTTGATTTCTTCAACGCCTACTCTCCCGACATCGTGCTGCTCGACGTGATGCTGCCCCTGGTTTCCGGGGTCGATGTCTGCCGCCAGATCCGGGCCCGCTCCCAGGTGCCCATCATCATGGTCACTGCCAAAGGCGAGGAGATCGATGCGGTAGTTGGCTTGGAAGTGGGGGCCGACGACTACGTGACCAAGCCCTATCGCCTCCGCGAGCTGATCTCCCGGATGCGGTCGCTGCTGCGGCGGTCCCGGTGGACCGCGGAGAGCGAGACGTTCCGGGGCGAGGTCATCGAGGTGGGCGATGTGGCAGTCGACCCCGAGCGCCACGAGGTGTTCGTTCGGGGGGAGCAGATCGAGTTGCCACTGAAAGAGTTCGATCTGTTGGAGCTGCTGTTGGCCAACGCGGGACGGGTTCTGAGCCGGGATGCTCTGATCGACCAAGTATGGGGCAGCGACTACGTGGGCGACACCAAGACGCTGGATGTCCACGTCAAGCGGCTTCGATCCAAGGTTGAGGACGACCCCTCCAACCCCAGCCGCATCGTGACCATCCGCGGCCTGGGCTACAAGTACGCCACCGGCGTCGCGGCAGAGACCACGCCGCCGTAGCTCCCGCCGTAGTCTTCATAGCGTGATCAACATCCCGTTCTTGCGGCTGGTCAGGGTGCATGCCCTTGCCGCAGCGGGCGACGCCATGATCACCGTCGCGCTCGCGGGTTCACTCTTCTTCTCCATCGATCCCAGTGCTGCCCGAGTTCGGGTCACCCTCTATCTGATACTGACCATGGCTCCGTTTGCGGTGGTCGGGCCGCTGATCGGCCCGGCTCTGGACCGATTTCGAGGCGGTCGCCGCACGATGATCTTCGCCATCAATGTGGGACGGGCGCTCGTGGCCTTCTTGATGATCTCGAATGTGGACTCGCTGCTGCTGTTCCCCATTGCCTTTGCCATGTTGGTGCTTCAGAAGAGCTATGGCGTGGCCAAGGCCTCCATGGTTCCCATCATTTTGCCCAAAGAAGAGCAGTTTGTGGGGGGAAACGCCCGCTTGGCGCTAGTGGGCAGTGTGTGCGGTTTCATAGGCGCGGGCCCCGGGCTGCTGGCCAACGTATTGGGTGGCGCCTCGTGGACGGTTGGCCTGGCCATGGTGGCTTATGTGCTGGCCGCCTTGTCCTCGTTGTCGTTGCCCCAGGCCCGAGTGGTGCACGGTCCGATCAGCGACCATGAGTCGAACAAACTGCGGGGTCTGGGTATTCGCAAGTCGGCAGCGGCCACTGGAACTCTGCGGGGAATCGTTGGGTTCATGACGTTTTTGGCCGCGTTTGCCTTACGAGGCGGCGCCGACGACGTGAACCTCTCCGGAGTGGGCAAGGCATTCGGAGCAGGTGTCCGCCACGCCCTTCAAGGCGATGTGGCCTCGGACGCCAGCCCGGCGTGGAAGCTGGGATTTGTGGCCGCTGCCTTGGTCTGCGGATTCCTGGTCGGGTCTCTTCTGGCGCCCAAACTCCGGGATCGCTTCCGAGAAGAAGTGATCATCGCTTCCGCGCTGGTTGCCCTATTTGTGGTGGGAATGCTTGCTGCCTGGGGTGGGGGCTTCGGTTCGACGCTGCTGCTGGCACTGGGTGTGGGGATCTCCGCCAGCGCGGGCAAACTCTCGTTCGACTCCATCGTGCAGCGCGACGCCGAAGGCGCCGACCATGGACGCTCGTTTGCAATTTTCGAGACCCGCTTCCAGATCTTCTGGGTACTGGGCGCGCTCATACCCGTGGTCATCCCCATTCCTGCCCGGGTCGGCTTCATCCTCATTGCCGTAGCCGCGGCCGCAGCCGCTTTTCTGTTCTGGCTGCGGCGGCCTACGAGTCAGGCAGGTCGATTCGGGCCAGCCACAGGCCAGGAGCATCAACCTCAGCAGGGGTAGGAAGTTCACGCGCCGAATGCCAGAGTCGGGCCAAGCCCTCAGCCCCTGCCCGCTCCACAACACCGCTGGCGAAGGCCGCTCCTCGGTCGTACTGGTCTTGGGTGAGTTCGAGGCCGAGCATCTTCTCGATGAAGCGGTCGGCCGCGTCGGCCGTGACCCGCCTACGCCGCAGGGCTTCGCTGAGGCGCTGGTAGGAGCCGATGAGTCCGCGTCCAATGCTGTCCATGGTCCAGTCGACATACCCGGCTATCACCGTTACCAGGGCCGAGATCTGCGGCAGCAAATCCCGCTGCGCTGGCGATTGGACGGCTCCCAGGATCACCTCGGGATCGCCCAGCACCGACTGGAGACTGTTCATCGAATCAGGGTTGGCGAGGTCGAGATCGCCCAGCCGGCTCTCTAGCGCTCCGGGGTCGGCCTCGAAGCTGCGAACATAGCTGGCCAACAGCTCGTCTAATCGTTGGCCCACATGGGGGATCGACAGCACCGCATGGTGGGTCAGCTCGCTAAGGCACACCCAAAGCCGCAGGTCAAAGGGATCCAGGCTCCACTCGTCGGCCAACGCGTCAACGTTGGACAGCACCACCATCAGCTCCGAGCCTTCGCGGGGGATGGGCAGGTCGTACTGGCCCAAGCACCGGCTAGCGAGATTTCCCACCATGCTTCCTGCGGTCATGCTCATCATGACCGGGCCTATCATCTTCATGATCTGGCCGAACATGGCCTGTGCGGGATCGAAGGGTGTCTCCTCGGTTTCGGCGGCGTTCGGCGCCTGGCCAAGGGGCTCAAGCAGATCCTTATAGGCGTCCAGTGTGGAGGTGGCCCATTGTGCTCGGGTTACGGGCACGATCGACGTAGCCTGGCCGTCCCGGGTCGTCGACAGGCCGGTAGCGTTGGATACCTGGAGCTCGGCCACTCGGGCCAGTTCTTCCAGGGCAATCCGGGCACCGGGGTCTACGTTAGGCTCAGACTTGCCTTCAGTGGCTACGGCCACCGCGATCTGGCGTGCCGTGTCCCAGGTGGAAGACGCCTGTTGGGAGAAGAGCTTGCCCAGATCGCCGAATATCGGCATTCCCTTGAAGGGATTGAACTCCTCAGGAGAGTCAGGTTCGCTCACACCGCGAGGTTACCGGCAATGCCGCAATTTCGGCGAGGGACCGATTCTGCTGGACCAGAGGAGGGTCTCCGGTAGCGGTTTCGGGTTCTTCCGCGTAGCCTCAACAGGTGGCTGAACCCGCTTCGATTTCCGTGGCCGTGGCTGGCGCCTGTGGGCCTCTTGGTCGTCGAGTCTGCCGCCGCCTGGTGGACAATTGTCGGGTAGGGTCGGTAGTCGGCTTTGACCTTCGACCCGATCCCGGCATTGACGGGCTGAAGTATGTCACCGGCGATGTGAGCGAGCTGGATCTGCATTCCTTGCTGGCTGATGTGGATGTGCTAGTCCATCTGGTTTCAGCGCTGGAGCCGTGGCCTGATGAGGCCCCCATGGGTACCAACGATGCCAAGGTCACCCATCGACTCTTGGAGGCGGCAGGATCAGCCGGCATTAGCCGACTGGTTCTGATGTCTACAGCCATGGTGTATGGGGCCTGGCCCGATAACCCGGTCCCGCTCACTGAGGCCTCGTTGCTGAGGCCGATTCCCGAGTTCGACTTTGCCGTCAACAAGGCTGAACAGGAGCGGTTTGCCGCCCAGTGGGCCGAAGACCACCCGGCCGTGGACATCGTCACGCTGAGGCCAACGGCCACCCTGGGCGAAGAGCATGTGGGATGGGTGGTCCGCTCCTTGCGGTCTGCGGCCAACTTCAACGGAGAGAGCGAGGTTCCGGTTCAGTTCCTTCACTTGGACGACTTGGCCTCTGCCGTCGAGCTTTGCGTGGTCAGCGAACTCACCGGGGTGTTCAACGTCGCCCCGCAAGGTTGGATCAGCAGCGGAACCGCCCTCGATCTCATGGGCCGTACTCCCCGGGTCAACATGCCCGAGCAGCTCTTGCGCCGTCTGACGGCCTGGTGGTGGAAGTACCGCTTGGCACCGACCAGTCCCGGCGTGCTCCGGTACGCCCGATTTCCCTGGGTGGTGGCTAGCGACCGCCTTCGGGCCGCTGGCTGGACCCCTCAATTTACCTGCGAGCAGGCGTTCATTTCGGGGCATAAGAGCCCTCCATGGGGAATGCTCGATTCCCGTCGCCGCCAGCAAATTGCTTTGGGAGGTGCCGTCTTGGGGGGCGTGGGTCTGGTCTGGGCTGCCATGGCCACTGCCCGACGAATATTCCGCCGGTGATCTCTGCAGTGGTGGAATACCACCAGACTAAAGGGTTTACACTCAGTTCGTGACCCCGCCAGAAGCCGCTGAGGAATGGATTGGGCTCAGCGATGGGCCGCTGCCCTTGGATCGGGTGCTCGCTTGGGTTGGCCGACCGGATTGCGGCGGCGTTGTTCTGTTCAGCGGCACCGCCCGCGACCACTCTGAGGGGCGTCCCGGGGTGACCGTGCTGGAATATGAGGCCTACGAGGAGCAGGTGGTTCCCCGCCTGGAGTCGCTGGCCGAGGAGGCTCGGGACCGGTGGCCAGAGATCGGCCGGTTGGCGTTGCTGCATCGAGTTGGCCGGGTGGAGATCGGCGAGTCAGCGGTGGTGGCGGCTGTATCCGCACCCCATCGCGAGGAGGCCTTCGCGGCAGCCCGGTTTTGCATCGACGGGCTGAAGGCCACCGTCCCCATCTGGAAGCGTGAGTCCTGGGAGGGCGGGCAGAGCTGGGGTTTGGAGGCTCAGCACATCTCTGAAGCCGAGGCTCTTGACCCGTTGAACGAGCCGGTTAGCTGAATCATGGCCCGAGACCTGGCAATCGATCTGGGCACGGCCAACACGCTGGTGTATGCCCGCGGCCAGGGGATAATCCTTAACGAGCCCTCGGTAATAGCGCTGAATCGCAAGACCAACGAAGTGCTGGCTATGGGACGCGAGGCTTGGCAGATGATCGGTCGCACCCCCGCCCACATCGTTGCGGTGCGCCCGCTGCGCAAGGGGGCGATCACTGATTTCGAGGTGACTCAGCGCATGATCCGCTTGCTGCTGTTGGACGCAGGGGTAAACCGGTTCAGCCGTCCGAAGGTGGTCATCTGCGTGCCCTCGGCGATCACTGCGGTCGAACGCCGGGCGGTGGTCGAGGCTGCCCGCCGGGCCGGTGCGGCCGCCGAAGGGTGGTCCTCGGCGGCCCCCGGGGTATCACGGGGGCCGACCGCGGGGGGGTGGCCGGGCCTGCCCGCCGGGCCGGTGCGGCCGAGACTCGACTCATCGAGCAGCCGCTGGCGGCGGCAATTGGCGCGTCCCTGCCGATACACGAGCCGATCGGCAACATGGTGGTGGACATCGGGGGAGGCACCAGTGAGACTGCCCTGATCTCCATAGGCGGAGTGATCTCGCTGAAGGCCATCCGGGTGGGGTCGTTCGACATTGACGCCGCGGTTCAGTCGTTTGTTCGGCGCGAGTTCGGCATCGCCATCGGTGAGCGCACCGCCGAGGAGGTGAAGATCACCATCGGATCAGCGGCCTACGTTCCCGGCGAATGCAGTGCCGAGGTGCGAGGGCGCAATCTCATGAACGGGTTGCCCGAGACCATCGTGTTGTCACCGTTCGAGGTGCGCTCAGCCATCGCCGAGACGGTTTCTGCCATTGTGGAATCAGTGGTGGCGTGTTTGGTGGAGGCGCCCCCGGAACTGTCACAAGATGTGATCACCCACGGCATCCACTTGGTGGGGGGCGGTTCGCTGCTACGGGGATTGGTGGAGCGTCTGTCGGTGGCCGCAGAGGTCCCGGTCAGCCTGGTCGATGCCCCCCTGGAAGCGGTGGTGATGGGGGCAGGCCGATGTCTGGAGTCCTTCGACGACGTCCAGGCTATGTTCATGGAATAAGAGGGGGATCATGGAGTAGCCCAGACCGTTAGTCGGGGCTACTGAGCAATTCGGCGGCGTCCCTAGTCTGCCAGTCCCGATCCTGCGAGGCTCGGCGCAAAACGGCCTCCACTTCCGGACCCTCGAATGGGGCCAGGGCGAGCACCGCCCGGCGGCGAACGGCAACCCTGTCGGTAGTTGCTTTCAGTATGGCGTCGAGTCCGGCGGGGTGGCCGATAGCCCCTAAGGCAGCGACGGCCGACTCTCGCACCAAGGGGTTCGAGTGGTCGGTGACCAACTTCCCCAGCAGGGCCAAAGTTTCGAGATCCTCTGCCCCACGTTCCCCGCAAGCCCAAGCGGCGACCTCCACGACGTCATCGCTTTGGTCTTCCAAGAGAGGGGCCGGCGACACCGCAGAGCGCCCAACTGTCAAAGCGACGGCCCGCATCCGCACCTTTTGCGATGGGTCGCGCAACGCAGCCTGCAAATCACCGTCGGTCAGTGCTCCCATCCGGTGGAGGGCCCCTAGAGCCGATGCCCGAACTCGCGGATCTTCGTCATTCCTAGCTGCCCTCGCAGTGGTCGCATCCCCGACGTGTCCGGAGATCACCACATCGCGACGGCTGAGCATTTTTGCGTCCTGGGGAGTTTCGGCGAGTTCCGTCACACCAGTGTCTCCAGCAGGATCGTGAGGCCGATGAAGAACAAGCCCACCAGGGTGGTCAAACCCGCACCCATCAAAACGACTACAAAAAACAACCCGACGCCAGCCCGTAGACGCTGCCACCATCGGAACCGAGCCTCTTCGCCATAGTCGGCCCGGTAGGAGGCCAGCACATCCCGCTCTGCCCTTTCCTCTCGCCAGTTTTGCCACCGGTTTTTCAGCGATGCCCAAGTATCGTCGGAGAGGGAATCACGAATGCGCGACGAGTCCACCACAGAGTCATCCAGGATACTGCCACCCGCCAGCGATGGTGTGCCGTCTTGGTGGCGTCGCAATTTGGCATGGCTGGTTCCAGTAGCCGTTCTGATTTTCTTGCTTGCGGTTACTTCCATTGTGTTCACGTTCTGGCGCACCGATCAGGTGGCGGTGCGCCCCGGCTCAGTGGAAGAGGTGCCGTCGCGGGTAACTGTTTCGGGTGCCGAGTTCTATCCCCCAGAAAGCGAGATTTCCCTGGTTACCGTGCTGGTCTCCCAGCGGTTGACCATCTGGCAGCGAATTGACGCCGAGTTTGAGTCAGGGGTCGACATCGAATCCGAGCGGAACTTCACCGGCGACGGCACCCGCGGCGACCTGCGCAAGCTCAACGAACTGCGGATGGAGACCTCCCAGCACACCGCAATCGTTGTGGCGCTCGAACACCTGGGCTACGAGATTCCCCGCCATGCCTCGGGGGTCATCGTGTCGGAGGCCATGAGCGGGACGCCGGCCGCCGAGACCTTGGAGCGGGGCGACGTGATCGTGGGAATTGACGGCGTCCCCGTAGGCGAATTGAAGGACTTGTCCGAAGTCTTGGACTTGCGCAGCGTGGGTCAGAAAGTGGAGTTGGAGGTGGAGCGGGCCGACGGTGGAACAGTGGAGTCGGTCATGTTGGAGCTCGTCGAATCTCCGGACGAGCCCGACCGAGCGCTGATCGGCATTGGAGCGAGAGAGCGGACCGATTTAGGCGAGCTCCCTGTGGAGATCAAGATCGACAGCGGATCAATTGGAGGGCCGTCCGCCGGTCTCGCTCTCACCCTCGGGATCATCGATCTGTTGACTCCTGGCGAGTTAACCGGCCTGCGGAAGGTAGCGGCCACCGGCACGATTTCGTTCGACGGCTCGATAGGCGCGATCGGCGAAGTGGATCAGAAGACCATCGCGGCTGAAAGGGCCGGAGTGGACCTGTTTCTGGTTCCCTTGCCCAATCTCCGCGATGCCCTCGACCACGTCAGCGGCGACATGCAAGTAGAGGGAGTTGAGACTCTGCAAGAGGCTTTGGACGCATTGGCTGAAGTCTGACAGGACTACGCTGGTTTCGATGGCCGAGCGCCCTTCTAACGAGACGCCCTTTGAGCGGCTGGATCCTGCCCAAGTATCCAGCCAGAGCTTTGCCCTCACCCGCAAGGGCTTTGACCAAAAGCAGGTCCAAGCCTATTTGGTGTCGGTGAGCAACCAGATTCAAGGTGGGCAGCAGCAAATCCGAGATCTGCGAGAACTGGTTGCCCAGACTGATACGCAGTCTGAGCCGGAGGCCTCGTTCAGCTTGCAGGGAGTCAAGCTGCTTGGCAGCGATGTCGAGGCTTCTCGACGCCAAGGCCAAACCGAAGCAGGCGACATGGCTACCCGGGCCCGTCTGCTGGCTGAGGAACTCCAGACGACGGTCGAAGGTCTGCGATCCCACCAGCAGGTCTCGGGTGTTGACCAGGTTGCCGAACTGCTCGAGCAAGCGTACGAACAGGCACAAGCGGTAGCGGGAATGCTCCAAGAAGCTCGTGACCAGGCGGAGGCCGAGGTGGAACACGGTCGTGAAAAAGGCCGGGAGATTGTGGAGCAGGCCAAGTCCCTCCGGCTTACCGTGCTGCGGGACATGGCCCGTCGTCGCCAGTCGGCCCGGGCCCAGGTTGAGCGGCTGCGCGCCGGCCGCGACAAGCTAATGGCTACTTTGAGTGACGTCCGGAGCTCCATAGATCATTCGCTGGACTCGGCCAAGCTCTCGCTGACCGAGGCCAAGGTCATGGCCGATGCCGCCGCCCGCCGGGTGGAGGACGAAGCCGAGCCCACCGACTTGGCCTTGTTGTCGGAACTGGACGATGCCCAAACCGTGGGGATGGTCCCCGACCTTGCCGCCGCGCCGGAAGCCCAAGTTCAACCAGAGCCTGTCGCGCCAATCGATGTCGAATCTTCTCTCGACGAACAAGAAGCCCAAGAAATCCAAGAATTCCAAGAAGACCAAGAAGCCCAAGAAGTAAATGAGGGCGTGACCATGCTGGCTTCAGTTGAGCCCGATCCAGTGGAAACCGCGGCTGACCATCCCGCGCTGGCCAGTGCTGACGACGGCCACGATGTAGACGCAATTTTCGCCCGACTTCGGTCCCAGAGCGACAAACAGCAAAAAGACGCTAAGGCCGCTGCTAAAGCCACCGCCGCCAAAGACTAGTCTGCGGTCGGTATGCGAAATCCGCGAGAAGTGTTCAGTCCGCGCCCGCCATCGCGCCCGCGGTTTTCGCGCCGGTCCAAGATCATCGCCGCCCTCATTCTGGTGGTCTTGCTGGCCGCCATTCTGTCGTTGCGGGGCACGGCCCGCATGTGGACCGACTACCTGTGGTTCGACTCGCTGGGCCACGGGGATGTCTGGACCGAGATCTTGGTCTACAAGATCGTCTTGTCGGTCATCTTCATCGTCCTCTTCTTCCTGCTGCTGTACTCCAACCTCGCTATTGCCGACCGTTTGGCGCCCGCCACGCGCCCACCGGGGCCAGAAGAGGAGCTGATCCGCCACTATCACGAAGCAGTAGGCCATCGCCGTCGGTTGGTGAGCTTGGTGATAGCCGGACTGTTCGCTCTCATCGTGGGGGGCAGCACCGGCGGGGAGTGGCAGAAGGCCATCCTGTTCTTCAACAGCGTGGACTTCGGCATGGAAGACCCGCAGTTCGGCCGAGACATCGGCTTTTACGTCTTCAGTCTGCCGTTCATCCAGTTCTTGATCAGCTGGATATTCAGAGCCTTCATCATCGTGGCGGTCATCACCGCCATCGCCCACTATGTGAACGGCGGCATCCGGGTGCAGACCACCGGGCAGCGGGTCACCCCCCAGGTGAAAGTCCACCTGTCGGTTCTGCTGGCCCTGATCGCCCTAACCCGGGCTGTGGGGTATTACTACGATCGATTCGGCCTCAACTTCTCCACCCGAGGGCCGGTGGACGGAGCCTCCTACACCGACGTGAACGCCCAGTTGCCCGCGCTCAACCTGCTGCTTTTGATCTCGGTGCTGTCGGCGGTATTGCTGGTGATCAACATCTGGCAGCGGGGCTGGGTGCTGCCGGTGACCGCGGTGGGTCTGTGGATGATCGTGGCCATCGTCATGGGTGCGATCTATCCGGCCATAATCCAGCGTTTCCAGGCCGAGCCGGAGGAGTCGCAGAAAGAGGCGGTCTACATCGAGCGCAACATCGGCGCCACCCGCTACGCCTTGGGCCTCGACGACGACGACGATCCCAAAAACGGCAGCGGGATAGTGACTGACCGGGAGTTCGATTTCGACACCGAGATCACCGATGAGGAGTTGGCCGGAAACCCCAGTGTGCTCAACATCCGGTTGCTGGACCCCGACATTGTGCCCAACGCCTTCCAGGTGGAGCAGTCTGAGCGCACCTTCTACACCTTCAACGGAGAAGTCGACGTCGACCGCTACGAAATTGATGGCCAGACCACCGAGGTGGTGATCGGCGCCCGCCAGCTCAACGTGGCCGACATCCCCCAGCAGTCCTGGGAGGGCCGCCACATTCAGTACACCCATGGCTACGGCGTGGCGATGGCCCCGGTGAACTCGGTCACCACCCAGGGGTCTCCCGATTTCGCGGTGGGCGACGTGCCGGTGGCAGACACTTCGAACTTCGAGTTTCGTCGGCCCCAGCTCTACATCGGGGAGAACCTCACCGGTTACGCCATCGTCGGGGCCTCGATTGATGAGGTGGACTACACCGCCGACAATGAGACGGTCACTTTCGCCTATGACGGCGAGGACGGCGTGGGCATCGGGAGTTTTTTCCGTCAAGCAGCGTTTGCCCTGCGCTTTGGCGACATCAATCCGCTGATCTCCGGTTTCGTGGAAAGCGATTCCCGGATCATCTTCAACCGGGATCTGCGCCTCCGAGTGCAGAACCTGGCCCCGTTCTTGGAGCTGGACGCCGATCCCTATCCGGTGATCTCCGACGGGCGGGTGAAGTACATCATGGACGCCTACACCACGAGCGACCGGTATCCCTACGGTCAGAGCCCTGATGTGAGCGACCTCCCGTTGGGCAGCGGGCTGCGCAAGAAGTTCAATTATGTCCGCAACTCGGTGAAGGTGGTGGTTGACGCCTTCGACGGCACCACCACCTTCTACGTGATCGATCCCGACGATCCCATTATCCGGGCCTGGCGGAAGATATTCCCCGGCCTGTTCGAGGACTTCGATCAGATGCCCGCCGACCTCCAGGACCATCTGCGCTACCCGGAGGACTTGTTCCGGGTGCAGACAAGCATGTGGGCCCGCTACTTCATCATCGATTCCGAGACCTTCTACGCCAATTCGGTGACCTGGGCGGTGGCCCAGGATCCGGGTACCCGCATCACCGCCCGAACGTTCGTTGATGAGCTGACCGAGGCTATAACCGCCGAAGAAACGGCTACTGCCGCCGCTACCCGTCAGCTCGAGCGGAGAATTCGGCCTTTCTACCAACTCCTCCAGCTCCCAGAAGAGGACGACCTGGACTTTGTGATCTTCCGACCGTTCGTGCCTATTTCCGGGGCAGGCGATGATGAGGACGAGCGCAAAGAGCTGACCGCCTTTATGGCGGCTAAGAGCGACATCGATGAGTACGGACAATTGGTGGTGTACAGGGTGCCGGGCACCAGCATCCCCGGTCCGAGCATCGTCGACGCCAAGATCCAGGCCGACACTGCAATCGCCGAAGAGTTCACCCTGCTGAACCAGCAAGGATCTACCGTGCTCCAAGGGAACCTGCTGATGATTCCGGTGGGCGACTCGCTGTTGTTCGTGCGCCCGGTTTATGTGCAGGCCACCGGCGATACCGAGCTGCCTCAAGTGAAGCGAGTGATCGCCGGTGTCGGCAACGACGACGACTTCAGGCTTGTTATCCGCCCGACCCTGGACGAGGCCTTGACCGCCCTGTCCGGTCCCAACGGGCTTACGGGGCTCCCCGGCCAGCCATCGGTGCCGGAAACAGACGGCGCTGAACCAGATCCCGCCCCCACCGACGCGCCATCGGTTACCGATGGGGCCCCAATAGACGCGGACACCCGGCAAGCTCTGAGCGAGCTGATCACTGAATTGCGAACCACCCAGGACTCCCTCGACGAGGACCGACTCCGCCTCGACGGCCTCATTGAGGAACTGGAGTCCCTCCTCAACTCATCCGACGGCTAGCCCGCGCTCAGTCTGCCGCAGGGTCGGGCTGGTCGTAGGGCGCTCAGTCGAGCAGGACGTTGTCGGGACGGGGAGTGCCCTGGGCTTCGAGCAGGTAGTAGTAGCCCATCAACACGGTTTGGCCGTCGGTGATGCTCTCGATATTGCCCTCGGCGTCCATGTTCAAGTTGGCGCCCCAGATGGCGAAGAACACCTCGGTGGTCTCGGTGTTGTCTTCAGGGGTATACAGCGTGTGGATGGAGCCGGCCGGCTCATAGAGGAACGACCCGGCCCGGTTCAGAAAATCGCTCTCCTTGTATCCCCAGGCCCCGGCGCTGGTGTAGGCGAACACTTGGCCGGTGTGCTTGTGGGTCTGCACCGAGTAGTCCGGCGGGAACTGGTTCTTGATGACCCACAATCCCTCGCTCTCTTTGATTTGGAGCACTTTGAGGCCGATGCCGTCTTCGCCGTAGGCCCAGGGGAGGTCATCCTCTCCGATGTGCTGGGCGGTGGGGGCAACCATCATGTCAAGCATGGGGGAATCTTACGCCCCCGTTTGGCGGGTAGCCCCTAGCGGCGGATCAGTCGATCTCGGTGCGGGACAGGCGCCAGGAGGTGTAGATCAGCCCGGCCACGCCCACGGCCAGCGGAACGACATACGACGTCAACGTGGATCGGTCGGCCAGCCGCATTTCCACTCCGGTGGCGTCAGACAAGATGCTCATGGGGTAGCTGCGCACCGACAGGCGGGCAAACCAGTCGCCCAACCGCGACAACAACAGCTCCCAGATGGCGATGTAGCCCAGGCCGACCAACAGGGACCGCTTGAACCGCAGCCCCAAAGCCAAGAAGATCCCCGAATAGGCGAACACCGCCAGGGCGGTGGCTACCGCGGTGGCTACTAGGAGGTCGCCTACGCCGGTGATGGCCGCAGCCACGGTCATGACCGCCACCACAATGGGGCCTACCACGCTTATGACTGCCGCGAAGGCAGCGGTGGCCACGGAGTAGCGAGGAACAGGTCGGAGCCACACGTACACCAGGGTGCGGTCTTCCACCAGATTTCCCAGCGCAGCCGAGCCCAAAGCCAAGGCGATGAACGGAGCGAAGATGTTGGTCCCGAATGTGCCCATGCTGAGGGTGGCGACCTCAACTGGATCGTCGGCGACTCGGGCGACGAAGGCCAACAAGATGGCCACGCCGCTCAGCCCAGCCAAAGCCAGCAGCCGGCCGGTGCTGATCTGGCTGCGGACCACCACCCGAAAGATGTGGGGGTTCACTGGGTCTCCAGATGCGTTATCACTGAGTCTCCAGATGCGTTATCACTGGCCCACCAGGTATCGGAAGACGCTTTCCAAGTCGTCGTCAAGCGGTCGCAACTCCAGAAGCGAGGCATCGCGGTCGCGAGCCATCGGGGCTACCGCTCGTCGGAATGCCGCGGGCTCGGTGGTGTCCACCACTACGCAATCAGTCCCCTCCAAGCGGCACCCTGAGATAGCGCCGCTCTCTAGGAGCGCGGTGGCCAGCACCCGGGGCCGATCGGTGCGGATGCTGATGCGCAGCGGCCGGTCGTCCATCAGGTTGCGGATGTCCCGGAAGTCTCCCTCGGCGGCCAGCCGCCCCTGGGCGATCACCAGCACCCGGGAGCCGAATCGCTCCACCTCGTCGAGCACATGGCTGGACACGATCACGCACTTGCCCTCGTCCCCCAGCCGGTGGAAGAGCTGGATCATCTCCCGCCGCTGTCGGGGGTCGAGGCCGGTGAGCGGTTCGTCCAGGGCGATCACCAGGGGATCGTGGACGACGGCCTGGGCCAGCTTGATGCGCTGGCGCATGCCCTTGGAGTAAGTGGACAGCCTTCGGGTGTCGTCGGGATCGAGTTCTACCGTTTGAATGGCCCGGCGGGCGGCTTCGACGGGGTTTGCGACCTGGTGCAGCTGAGCGGCCAGCTCCACGAACTCACGACCGCTCAGGTAGTCGAGCAGCGACTCCTGCTGGGGGGCCATGCCGATGCGCCCCAGCACGGCCACGTCGGCGCGGGGGTTTTTGCCCAGCACGGTCACCGTCCCGTTGGACGGTCGAGCCAAACCGCACATCATCCGCAGCAGGGTGGACTTGCCCGCGCCGTTGGGTCCCAGCAGTGCGGTGACCCCGGCCCCGATGCTGAAGCTCACGTCGGACACCGCCACCAAGTCGCCGAACCACTTCGAGACGTTGGCGGCCTGCACCATGGGCGGCGGGCTGGCTTGGGTGCTCATCCGGCTACCTCAATTCGCTGGTATCGCCAGCGGGCGAACGCTCCAAAGGCTGCGATGAGCCCAATGAGCGTCGCGAATATCGGCCAGGTATCTACTTCACCTAGGGGCGCTCCTTCAGGGTCGCCCTCTCCGAAGATGCGGAAGACGGCCTCGAAGGGCAGGCCGACCAAGTTGAACAGGGCATACGAGTCGTGAAGGTCAGCGCCTTGGGTAAGGCCGTCTCCTACCGCCGAGCTGGCCAACAAGCCGACGAAAATGCCCACACTGGCCAGGGAGCGGCGGCTGGTGAGGCTGGACACTGCCAGCGACAGTGCCGTCCAGAAAACGGCCAGAGCAGCTCCCGACGCCAAGATTCGGCCCAGCTCGGCCAGCCAGCCGCTCACCCCATCGGGTCCGGCGTCGGCCAGGGTGTAGGCGATGAGCATCAACAGCGGAGGCCCCAAGGTCATGGTGCCCAGCACGGCGGCGATGGCCGCGGCCTTGGCCACCAGATAGGTGTCTCGGCTCAGCGGCGATGCCAGGTACAACCCCAGCATGCCGCTCCGGCGATCGGTGCATACCGCCTCCGGGGCGACGAACGCCGCGAACAAGAAGAGGGCGCCAGTGATGAATCCGTAGTAGTCGGCCGAGGATTCCAGCCCTAATTCGTCTCCTCGAGGCAAGAAAGCGGCGATGCCGATGAACACGATGGCGGGAATGAACGAGATCAACAAGGCGATGGCAGGAAGGACCTTCTGCCAATTGGACCGCTTCAAGCCCAGCACCCGCTGCACGGTGTGGTAGCTCAGATTGGCCATGGCGCGGCCTGGACCGTGACGAGGCCCGTCGTAGGCCATATAACCGCGGTCGTGGATGCGGGCCTCGGTCATTGGGATGCCTCTATGAACACGTCTTCGAGAGTGGTGCGGCGAGGCTCCAGCCGACGCAGGCCCAGCCCCAGATCTGCCACCAAGTCTCTGATCAGATCGGAGGCCGAATCGACGCCGGACACTATGAGAGAGTGGCCGTCGACGGCTGCTGCTGCCCCCCGAGCGACCAGCGCAGCCGCCAGTGGTTCGGGGTCGGAGTCCAGTTCCACCTTGAACCCCGATGCAGCTGCGCCCAGATCCTGGAGAGTGCCGCTGTGGCCCACCATTCCGTTGGCCAGGATCACCACCGAGTCGCACACCCGCTCCACTTCCTCAAGCAGATGCGACGACAGCAGGATGTCTATGCCGAATTCGCTACCAACCCTGCGGATGAGGGCCAGCATGTCGTCGCGCTGCACTGGGTCGAGCCCGTCGGTGGGCTCGTCGAGCAGCAGAAGGTCGGGATCGTGGGCCAGGGCTTGGGCCATCTTCACCCGCTGACGCTGTCCGGTTGACATAGTGCCGATGGGGCGGAACCGCTCCTCGCCCAAGCCCACCTGCCATAAGGCGTTGCTAGCCCTCTCGGTGGCGACCCGCCGGGGCAGGCCGTGGAGCTGGGCAATGTGGCGCACCAGGTCGGCGGCCTGCACGTCGCCGGGCAGGTCATGGTGCTCGGGGGCATAGCCCAGCCGGGTTCGCAACTCAGGGCCGCTCCGGTCGGGGTCTACCCCCAGCACTTTGAGTTTGCCGCCTTGGCGGGGGCGCAGTCCCAGGATCAGGCCCATGAAGGTGCTCTTGCCGGCGCCGTTGGGCCCCAGCAGCCCGGTGATGCCCTTCCCGACCTCGCAGTTCAGGCCCTGGAGTACGTGGTTTGAGCCGTAGCTCTTCTGCACTCCACGAGCAGAAATGACGATGTCGGACACTGGGCGAAACCCTATCCCTGCTCGGACCCCATTAGGTCGTCGGGGGTAGGGAAGTGGCAGGCAACCGGGTGTCCGATCCCCAGGTCGAGCAACTCGGGGTCGTATTCGGTGCATATCGACTCCGCCTTCCAGCATCGGGTGCGAAATCGGCACCCTGAAGGGGGCGAGGCCGGGTTTGGTGCGTCGCCTTCAAGCACGATGCGTCGGCGCCGCTTCTCGAGCTTGGGATCGGGAATCGGAACGGCCGACAGCAATGCCTGGGTGTAGGGATGGGCCGGGGTTTCGTACACTTCCGGACCGGTACCCGTCTCCACGATCCGCCCCAGATACATCACCGCCACACGGTCGGAGATGTGGCGGACCACTGAAAGGTCGTGGGCCACAAACAGGTAGGTGAGTCCCATTTGGCGCTGGAGGTCTTCCAGCAGGTTGAGCACCCCGGCTTGGATGCTCACGTCGAGGGCCGACACTGGCTCATCCAGGATGATCAAGTCAGGCTCGAGGGCCAGGGCTCGAGCGATGCCGATGCGCTGGCGCTGGCCCCCAGAGAACTCGTGGGGGTAGCGGTTGCCGTGCTCTGGGCGCAGCCCGACCAGCTCCAGCAGTTCGCCCACCCGGGCCCCGATGTCACTGGTTGTGCGGTGGATGCGCAGAGGCTCGGAGATGATGGCCGACACCGTCATGCGGGGGTCGAGTGAAGCCATCGGGTCTTGGTAGACGATCTGCATGTTTCGCCGCATGGCCTGAAGCTGGCGGCGGCTCAGCCCAGCCAGCTCTTGGCCTTTGAATCGAACCGACCCCGAGGTGGGCTGGATGAGGCGGAGGATGCAGCGGGCGATGGTGGATTTGCCAGACCCCGATTCGCCCACCAGACCCAGGGTCTCGCCCCGATTGATGTGCAGCGACACACCGTTTACTGCCTGGACCATCCCTACTGTCCGGCGTATGGCGCCTTTGGATCGGATCGGGAAATCCTTGACCAGGTCGGTGACTTCCAGCAGAGGGGTTGTTTCAACCGGCAGGTCGGCAGGGCTAGACATCTTCGGCCTCGTTGTACTGGTCCTCGCCGTGGTGGCAGGCGGACTCCTGATTGCCTATGGGGCGCAGCTCAGGGATCTCTTGGGAACAGAGCGGGGTGGCTCGGGGACAGCGGGGGGCGAAGGCGCATCCGGGAGGTGGGGCCAGCATGGAAGGCGGAGCCCCCTCGATGGGCATCAGCCGGGTTCCTTTGGGGGCATCGAGGCGGGGGATCGACCCGAGCAGCCCGGCGGTGTAGGGGTGGCTGGGTCGTTCGAACACGCCGTCGGCTATCCCGGTCTCGGCCGCTCGCCCGGCATACATGACCAAGATCCGATGGGCGATGCGGGCCACCACACCGAGGTCGTGGGTGATTATGACCAGCGCCGAGCCGGTCGCCTCCCGGGCTCGCTCGAGCACGTCTATCACCTGGGCCTGAATGGTGACATCGAGGGCGGTGGTGGGCTCATCGGCGATTAGCAGGTCGGGATCGTTGGCAATGGCCATGGCGATCATGGCCCGCTGGCGCATCCCGCCTGACAGCTCATGGGGATAGGAATCCACCCGCTGGCTGGGGTTGGGAATGCCCACCAAATCGAGCAGCTCGACTGCCTTGGACCGGGCCGTGCGGGAATTGACCCGCTGGTGGATGCGGACTCCCTCGGCGATCTGGGCCCCGACGGCCATCACCGGGTTCAGCGAGGTCATCGGGTCTTGGAACACCATCGAGATGGACGATCCCCGCAGCCGTTCGAGGTCTTTGTCGGACATGGCCAGCACATCGCGGCCCCGGTAGGCAATCGACCCACTGACTTGAGCGGTGGCCGGCAACAGGCCCATGGCGGCCATGACGCTGACCGATTTGCCCGAGCCCGACTCCCCGGCGATGGCAAGCACTTCGCCTTCGTACACGTCCCAGCCCACACTCCGCACTGCCTGTACGTCGCCGTCGGGGGTGGGGAAGGTGACCTCTAGGTCGCGCACCGATAGCACCGGGATCTCAGCTCGGGAACTGGTCTGGCCGGTCATCGACGCTGCTCCCGGCGGGGGTCGAGGGCGTCGCGCAACCCGTCTCCCACAAAGTTCACACACAGCACCAGCACCACCAGCACCGCTCCCGGCAGATAGAACAGCCACCACCGGGTGCGGGCTGCGTCGCGGCCCTCGTCGACCAGCGATCCCAGCGACACCTCGGGGGGCTGGATGCCGAAGCCCAAGAACGCCAGCGCGGTCTCCAGCAGGATGGCGGTGGCCACCGTGAGGGTGGCGTACACGATGATCGAGCTCATGGCATTGGGGATTAGGTGGCGGAAGATGATGCGGGTGTTGGACGCCCCCAGGGCCTCGGCTGCTTCGATGTACTCCTTCTCCCGGATGGAGAACACCTCGCCCCGCACCACCCGGGCCAACGGTGCCCAGAGGAAAAGGCCGATGATCACCGCCACGAACATGAGGGAGCTGCCCCCGCTGGCCCGAGTTCGGGTGCCCAGCACCATCAGCACCGGCAGCAGGGGAAGGATCAGCAGGAAGTCCACCAACAGCCCTAGGGCCCCGTCCACCCTGCCCCGGAACCATCCCTGAACCGCGCCCAACACCGAGCCCAAAACGGTGGCGATGCCGGCCACCACCACGCTGACATGGACAGAAACCCGCAGCCCCCGCATGGACTGGGCGAACATGTCATGGCCGATGGTGTCGGTGCCGAACCAGTGGTCGCCCGACGGTCCCTGCGACAGATCAGGCGACAGATCCTTGTAGCCCCAGCCGGTGAGCGGTTCGGCCAGATAGCTGAAGAGGTAGGCAGCCACCAGCACGACGCCCGCAGCCACCGCCAGCCGGTGGGCTAGGAACCGTCGAAGCACCAGCTGCCATTGCGAGCGGGCCTCGGTCTGTGAGGGGGTGCCGGCGAGGATGCCGACCGGTACGTCAGCCATCTCGCACCCTCGGATCCAAGAAGCCATAGGTCAGGTCGGTCAGCAGGTTGACGACGATCACCGAGATGCCCACCGCCAGCAGCCACCCTTGCGTCACGGCCACATCGCCGTTGAGCAGTGACTCCAGGAATAGGCGGCCCATGCCCTTCCAGTTGAACACCACCTCGGTGACTACCGTGCCCCCGATGAGGGTGCCGAAGGTCAGCCCGGTGAAGCTCACCACCGGAAGTAGGGCATTGCGGAGGGCGTGGTGGGTGATGATCCGCCGTCGGGGTACCCCTTTGGCCCGGGCGGTTCGGATGTAGTCGCTTTCCAGCACGTCGAGCATGGCCGAGCGCTGAAACCGGCTGGTGGCCGCCAGTTGGATCAATACCAAGGTGAGCGCGGGGAGGATGATGTGTCCGGCCCGGTCGGCCCATGTGCCCCAGAAGTCGGCCTCGAGGCGGGGCGACTGCTCGCCGATGGTGAAGAAGATGCGCCGGCCCCACCAGTCGTTGAACCGGATACCCAGGTCTTTGAGCACGGCCCCCAGCCAGAACACGGGCATGGCGAAGAACAGGAAGGCGAAGAAGGTGGAGATGTTGTCGAACGCCCCGTACTGGCGCACCGCGCTAACCACTCCCACCGCCACGCCGAGGATCACCGAGACCACGGTGGCGGCTATTACTAGCCGCATGGTCACCGAGATCGCTTCGCCCAACAGCGTGGTGACCGCCCGGCCGTTGTCGGTGGAAGCGCCCATGTTCCCGGCAAATAAGTCGCCCAGCCAGCTTCCATAGCGCTCGATGAGGGGCTTGTCGAGGCCCAGGCTGGCTTCGAGGCGTTGCACTTGCTCGGCGCCGCCGGGTTGCGACAAAAGGAACACCCGTTGTTCGGCGATGGGGTCGACGGTGGCTACGAGCAGGAAGGCCACCAGGGTGGCGAAGAAAAGAACGACGATCGAGATCAGCAGCTTGCGTGTCGCGAACCCGAGCATTTGTAGAAAAGCTAGTTAGCCATAACCCATTCTTCGAGGTTCCAGGTGAAGCTTTCTAGGGTGGGGTTGTCTTGGATGTTTTGGATGTTGTCGCTCCAGGCCAAGAAGAAGGGCAGCTGGTAGACGGGCGTGTTGGGCAGGGTCTCCCACATGAGGGCGTCGGCCTGGTTCAGCAGCTCGGCTTGGCGGTCGAGGTCGAGAGTGAACGTGGCCTCCGTGAGCAGGTCGTTGACCCGGTCGTCGGCGTAGGCGCCGGGGTTGCTGTCGCTGCCGGTTCCGAACACCTGAAGGGCCGATGTGGCCGGCAGGGGTCCGCCCACCCAGGCGAAGATCACCAGATCGAAGTCTCCTGGGGGGCCGGGCGGGTCGTTGGTTGAGCCGAATACCGGACCGAATATCTCGCCGCCGGGCAGGTTGTCGATGGTGATTCTGATCCCGGCTTCAGCTAGCTGGTTCTGCACCAGTTCCTGGAACTGCTCCCGGCGATCATTTCCGCCGGTGGTGCGGATGCGCAGGCTCAGCTGCCGGCCGTCTTTGGCGTATACGTCGCCGTCGAGCTCCCAGCCGGCTGCTTCCAGCGCGGCGCGGGCCGCGGCCACGTCTCTTTGTTGGAACTGCGCCGGGGTGTTGTCTTGGTACTGGGCTTGGCCGTTCATGAAGATCCGGTTGCCCAGCGGCTGGGCCGACTCCGAGAACGGCCGCATGAGCGCGGTCACGATCAGCTCTCGATCCAGCGCCAACGCGATGGCCTGGCGCACCTCCACCGGAACGGTGGCAGTGTTGAACGTGATGTGCTCCCAGGTGGGGCCGAATGTGATGGAGGAATCCACCCCACCAATTCCGTTGATCTGTTGCACCAGATCGACCTGGGGTTGGGGATAGATCACGTCGACTTCGCCGTTCTCAAGGGCGAGGGGCAGGTTGCCCACGTCGCTGATGAACCGGAAGGTGACCTCGTCGATATGGGGACCTTCGCCGAACCAAGTGGGGTTGGCCACCAGGGTCAGATCGCTGCCCGGGTTGTACTCGTCCACCACATAGGGGCCGGCACCCACGCCGGGGTCGGTCCGGAAGCCTTCACCCCAGTCCCGGCCCAAGTGGGAGGGCGGGAACGGTCCGGAGAACAGCAAGATGTATTCGACGAACGGTTGGCCCGGCGGCCAGCTCAGCCGAACGGCCTTGTCGTCCACCACCTCCAAGGTGGCGCTGTCGAAGCCCTGGGTGGCCGCGCAGTTGTCTTCGGGGTCGTTGCAGTTCTCGTAGTAGAACACCATGTCGTCGGAGCTCACCGGGGTGCCGTCGCTCCACGTGGCGTCGGCTCGCAGCCGGTATTCCACCACCAGCGGATCCTCGGCGATGATGGTGGGGAGGGTTTCGCAGAAGTAGGGCTCGAAGCTGAAGTCGGGCCGGGTGCGCACGCAGGTGGGCCAGATGGCCCGGGTGATCTGGCGGCCGGCCAGGAGGTTGTCGCCGGCGGTCAGGTTGTTGAAGTTGGTGATTTCCTGCTCCAACCCGATGACCACTCTGGTGGGATCATCGTCAGTGCTCGGGGTAGGGGCCTCGGTCGCAGCCGGTGCCTCTTCGGTCGTCGCTGGGGACTCGGCGGGCTCTTGGGCATCTGGAGGAGGCGAGTCGTCGTCGTTGCCGCATGCGGCGGCCAGCAGACCGAGGGCCAAGAGGGCCGACACCCAGCGCTTCTTGCCGCAAATTCTCTTTGTGGTTCCCACGCCCGCAACGCTATAGGCCACGCTTGGGGGTAACCCTGTTCGTGGACTGTCGCAGATGCCGATAGCATGGCTAGCGAAGGGAACATATCCGGGTGCCCGGCGGTTGTAACCACAGCCGAAAGCGAAGGAGAGAGATCAGTGACATTGGATACAGTCCGCAACCCAGCGGCCCTCATCGAGATCACCGAGTTGGTGGATGGGCTTCTGGACGCCATCGATGGGGAGCTCACCAGCCGCTCCCGGGTGGTAGACGGGCTGTTGGATCTGCGTCTCGCTGCTTCTGATCTTCCCGAGGTGGTCGCCCAAGTCGACGACTGTCTGGCCACATTGCCTGGACACACCACGGTGGCGAACCGTTGGTGGATGGAGACGTTGGCCGACCTCCGCACCGCCGCTTCTAACTAGCGCCTCCTAACTCCGGCGGAGGCCGGCTGCACTGAAATAGATGGGGGGATACGCTCGCGGGTGGATCTGGAGGTGCGAGATGTCTGAATCCTCGACGGCGGTGGTGGGGAGTCGGTTGCTTCGGAAGGAGGATCCTGAACTGCTGACTGGGGAGGCCCGGTTTGTGGATGATTTGGACCTCACGGGGGCTTTGTGGGTGGCGTGTGTGCGGAGTCCTCATGCGCATGCTCGTATCCGCTCGGTCGACCTCAGTGCTGCTCTTGAGGCTGATGGAGTGGTGGCTGCTTATTCGGGGGGTGATCTGGCCGAGTCTTGGGGACCGCTGCCTTGTGCTTGGCCAGTGACCGATGACATGAAGAATCCGGCGCACCTGCCTATCGCGGTGGACAAGGCCAACTACGTGGGTGATGTGGTGGCGGTGGTGCTGGCCGATGACCGCTACGGGGCGGCTGACGCGGCCGCTTTGGTGGAGGTGGACTACGAGCCGCTCGACGCGGTGGTCGATTTGGAAGACGCGCTGGCCGACAGCACCGTCATCCACGATGATCTGGGCACCAACTCCTCCTACACCTGGGAGCTGACGCCCGATGCTGATGCGGTGGAGGCTGCGTTCTCCGGTGCCGACCATGTGGTGTCGGAGCGCTACATCCAGCAGCGGCTCATCCCTGCGGCCATGGAGCCCCGGGGGGTGGTGGCCGTGCCGGCGCCGTTCGGGGGCGATATCACCATCTACTCGGCCACCCAGATTCCCCACATCCTCAAGGTCATGGTGGCACTCACCCTGGGGCTGCCCGAGCAGAAGGTGCGGGTGGTGGCCCCTGCGGTGGGAGGCGGGTTCGGCTCCAAGCTGAACGTGTACGCCGAGGAGATCATGTGCACGGCGCTGGCGCTGCGCCACGGCGTGCCGGTGCGCTGGACCGAGGGCCGCTCCGAGGCCGCCGGGTCCACCATCCAGGGCCGGGGCCAGATCCAAGACATCGAGTTGGCCGCCGATGCCGAGGGCCGCATCAGCGCGGTGCGGGTGAAGTTGGTAGCCGACATGGGGGCCTATCTCCAGTTGGTGACCCCGGGCGTGCCCCTGTTGGGCGCCTTCTTGTATCACGGCTGCTACGACATCCCGAACTACTCCTTCGTGTGCACGGGGGTGTTCACCAACATGACCCCCACCGACGCTTACCGGGGGGCGGGCCGGCCCGAGGCCACCTATGCCATTGAGCGGGCCATGGACTCGCTGGCCGCGGCCGTTGGCGTGGATCCCGCGGAGATCAGGCGGCGCAACTTCATCGCCCCCGAGCAGTTCCCCTACGAGTCGGGAGCGGGGCTGCTGTTCGACAGCGGCAACTACCCCCAGGCCCTGGAACGAGCCCTGGAGGTGGTGGACTACGAGGGCCTGCGGGCCCAACAGGCCGAGCGCCGGGCCGCCGGCGACACCCGCCAACTGGGGGTGGGTCTGTCGAGCTATGTGGAGATGTGCGGCCTGGCCCCCAGTCGGGTGCTGGCCTCGCTCAACTATGCGGCCGGCGGCTGGGAGTCGGCCACCGTGCGGGTGCTGCCCACCGCCAAGGTGCAGGTGGTGACCGGCACCTCGCCCCACGGCCAGGGCCATGAGACGTGCTGGTCGATGATCGTGGCCGACCAGCTAGGCGTGGACCCCGACGATGTTGAGGTGTTGCACTCCGACACGGCCATCTCCCCGCTGGGACTCGACTCCTACGGCTCCCGCTCGCTATCGGTGGGTGGCACTGCGGTGTATATGGCGGCTGAGAAGGTCATCGACAAGGCCCGGTTGATTGCCGCCCACCAGATGGAGGCCAATGCCGAGGACTTGGAGTTCTCCGATGGCACCTTTCGGGTGAAGGGTCAGCCCGACGCGGAGATGCCGCTCGCCGCGGTGGCCTTCGAGGCGTTCACTGCCCACAACCTGCCCGATGGCCTCGAGCCCAACCTAGAGGGCCACATGACTTGGGATCCGCCCAACTTCACCTTCCCGTTCGGGACCCACGTCGCCGTTGTTGAGGTGGACACCGAGACCGGTGACGTGGAGATGGTGGACTACGTGGCCGTTGACGATTGCGGCAACCAGATCAACCCGATGGTGGTTGAGGGCCAGATCCACGGCGGCATCCTCCAAGGGGTGGCTCAGGCGCTGTGGGAGGAGGCGGCGTTCGACGCCGAAGGACAGCCCCGCAATGTCAGTTTCCTGGACTACCTGGTGCCGTCGCCGGCGGAGACCCTGTCGTTCCGCACCGACTCCACGGTGACTCCCAGCCCCACCAACCCGATGGGGGTGAAGGGCATCGGCGAGGCCGGCACAATCGCCTCCACCCCGGCGGTGATAAACGCCATCGTCGACGCTCTGTCCCCACTGGGGATCAGCGACGTGGCCATGCCAGCCACACCCGAGCGGATCTGGGGACTGATCTCCGGGTAGTAGAGGCGGCTAGCCGCCGTTGGCGGTAGACAAGGCAAGGGCCGCGTTGATGAGGCCTAGGTGGGAGTAGGCCTGGGGGTGGTTGCCCAGCAGGCGCTCGTCGGCCGGGTCGTATTGCTCGGGCAACAGGCCGGTAGGGCCGCAGAGGTCGAGGTAGCGGTCGAATAAGGCCCGGGCGTCGTCGAGCTGGCCAATGAGCACGTAGGCCTCGATCAGCCACGACGTGCAGATCAAGAACCCGCCTTCGGTGCCGGGCAGTCCGTCGTCGTGGCGGTAGCGGTACACCGTCTGGCCGTCTCGCAGCTCGGCTTCCACCGCTTTGAGGGTGGACACGAAGCGGGGGTCGGTCGGGGGCAGCAGCCCGCTCAGTCCGATCCACAGCAGACTGGCGTCGAGGTCGGTGGATCCGTAAGCGGTGGTGTAGGAGTGGCGCTGCTCGCTCCAACCGCTCTCGACCACATCGGCGGCAATCTGGTGGCGCAGGGGACTCCAGTACGGGGCCAGCTCCGGGTCGAGGCGCTCGGCGATCTTGATGGCCCGGTCCACCGCCATCCAGCACATCACCTTGGAGTGGACATGGTGGCGGGGCGGGCGGCGCTCCTCCCAGATGCCGTGGTCGGGTTCATGCCAGCGGGTGGCCACCGCACCCACCACCGCCTTCACCACCTCCCAGTGCCGGTCGGTGAGGGTCACCTCGGCGTCGCACAGCCTCCAGGCCAGGTCGACTACCGGGCCGAACACATCGAGCTGCACCTGGTGTTCGGCTGCGTTGCCGATTCGCACCGGGCGGCTTCCCGCGTAGCCGGCTAACTCGGGCAGCACCGCCTCGGGCAGGGCCTCGTCGCCCACCAGCGGATACACCGGTCGAAGCTGCTCGGGGCTGGGGAGGTGCTCCACCCGGTCGAGAATCCAGTCGAGCAGATCACCGGCCTCCTGGCTGCTGCCCAAGGCCAGCAGCGCGGCTGCGCTCATGCTGGCGTCCCGGGGCCAGCAGTAGCGGTAGTCCCAGTTTCGTACGCCGCCCATCACCTCAGGCAGGCTTGTGGTGGCCGCGGCCAGCATTGCCCCCGAGGGCTGGTGGCACAGCGCTTTGAGCACCAGTGCTGACCGCTCGACTTCTTCGCTTGCTGTGGGCGGCAGTGTCAGCGTCTTCACCCAGTCTTGCCAGTGGTGTTCTGTGGTTTGTCGCCGGTCGGATTCGGTTAGGTCGGTGCGGTGGGGGCGGCCGTGGACGCCGAGGCGAAGCATCAGCTCCAGCGGTGTCCTATCCAGCTCGATGTCAGCCACCGCGGTCTGGTGGGGGCCGTCGTCGACGATGTCCCAGCTCACACCGGGTGACAGCAGAACCATGGTTTCGGCGGCCCCCCACACTTCGAGGCCGCCGTCGATCACGTGCAGCCCCGTGGGGGCTCGGCCGAAGTCCAGCCGGGGGGCAAACTCAATGCGGATCCGCCCGGTTCCGTCGATGGCCCGGATCAAGTTGGTGCGCCCCGCCGGCTCGGTGGGCCGCCCGTCAGAGCAGTCCAGGTAGTCGGTCACCGTAACGTCTGACCATCGGGTCTCGGTGATCATGGTGCCGTCCAGGTAGCGATGGGAGATGGGCGGGCTGTCGTCGGGCCGGCTGATGGAGAAATGCCCGGCCCTAGCGCCCCCCAGTAGGCCAGCGAACACCGCCGGGGAGTCGGCTCGGGGATGGCACATCCAATTGACCGAGGCATCGGCGGTGACCAATGCCACCGTCCGCTGGTCGCTGAGCAGGCTGTGGCGTTCGATGGGTAAGGCGTGCTCGCCCATCAGCCAGGCCCGCCGCCGCGCGGCCAGCAGAGCCAGCACTTGAGCCACCGCCTGGGGGTCGTCCAACCTAGCGCGGGCCAGGGTGGGCCCCACGCCCACCTTCAGCCCCAAATCGGGGCCGGCCAGCCGCGCGAAGCCGTCCTCGTCGGTCACGTCGTCACCCGCGAATATCACCGCTTCGGCCGACACATCGGTTCTCAGCCGGTCTAAGGCGTCGCCTTTGTTGAGGTTGAGCACCGAGAGCTCCACCACCATCTTCCCGGACTTGACGTGAACGCCGTCCCACTTGCCCGGGCCGTTCAGCACTTCATCTACCGCTTGGACGGCGATCTCGGGGTCGGCCTTGCGGTAGTGGAAGGCGACCCCGGCGGGCTTGGGCTCGATGATGAACCCGTGGTCGCGCCGGGCAATGTCGTTCAACTCCACCAGCACCCGGTCGCGTCGCTCCCGCTGATCATGAGACAGGTCGTCGGCGAAGCCCACGTCGAACTCGGTGCCGTGGCTGCCCACCAGGTGGATCTCCTCGGGCAGGCGGCTTAGTGCAGCCAGATCCCGTAGGGCTCGCCCGGAGATCACCGCCACATGGGTGTCGGGCATGGCCGCGAGCTGTCGCAGGGCGACCACTGACTCCCGGGTGGGTCGGGCTTCATCGGGATTGTCGATGATGGGGGACAAAGTGCCGTCGTAGTCACAGGCCACCAGCAGTACCGGCACCCGGGCCAGCTCCCGAATCTTGGTGTCAGTTTGTTCGGCGGTCATTATCGGGCCGCCCGCGGTGGTCCCAGTCATGGGCATGCATCCAGGCGGTTCAGGAAGCGCTCAGCCCAGCGCTGGGCGGTGTTGGTTCTCACCACCCGTCTCATGGTCCGCATGGCGGGCTCGGCGTCGGCGCCGGAGCGGTGAGCGGCAGCTTCCATGGCGGTCTTCAGCCCCTCGATGTCGTGGGGGTTGATCAGCTCGGCGGTCCGAAGCTCTTGGGCTGCACCGGTGAACTCGGAGAGCACCAGCACCCCGGTGCTGTCGGGCCGGCAGGCCACGTACTCCTTGGCCACTAGGTTCATGCCGTCGCGCAGCGGGGTCACCAGCATCACGTCAGCGATCAGATACATGGCCACCAGCTCCTCGATGGGGTGGCTCTGGTGCAGGTAGTGGACCACGGGACGGCCCATCACCCCGAAGTTCCCGTTCACGTCGCCCACCATCTGCTCGACTGCCTGGCGGACCTCGGCGTATCCGGTGACCTGCGACCGGCTGGGCTCGGCGATCTGTACCAGCACGCACTGATCCGGCGACAGCCGGCCCTCGGCCAGCAGCTCTCGGAAGGCCCGCAGCCGGACTTCGATGCCCTTGGTGTAGTCGAGGCGGTCGACGCCCAACAGCACGGCGGCCGGAGAGCCGAGGGTTTCGCGGATCTCCTCCGCCCGGGCCCTTACGCCGGGATCAGCGGCCAATCGGGCGATCCGGTCGACGTCTATGCCGATAGGAAAGGCGCCCACCTGGGTGGTGTGGCCGTTCCGGGAGATCACCCTTCCGGTGGTCTTAACTCCGGTGATCCGGTTCACTGCCCGGCAGAAGTTGTCGGCTCCCAATGCCGTTTGCAGGCCGATCAAGTCGGCGCCCAATAGGCCGTCGATGATCTCGGATCGCCAGGGCAGCCGTATGTACAGCTCGCGGGCCGGGAAGGGTATGTGGAGGAAGAACCCGATCCGCAGGTCGGGCCGGGCCGCTCGCAGCAGGCCGGGCACCAGCAGCAGGTGATAGTCGTGGATCCACACGGTGGCGCCGGGGGCGGCCAACTGCGCCACGGCGGCGGCATAGC
Source organism: marine group bacterium Sva0996 bin134 (assembly GCA_002239105.1). Classification (GTDB taxonomy): domain Bacteria; phylum Actinomycetota; class Acidimicrobiia; order Acidimicrobiales; family Bin134; genus Poriferisocius. Next base: position 99,929 of record MPNQ01000001.1, read on the forward strand.
GCTGGTTGACGGTCCGGTAGGCGTCCCACCAGGTGCGGTGGTATTCGGGGGGCACCAGGGCGTCGTGGAACAGCGGCCATAGGGTGGCGTTGGAAAACCCCTCGTAGAACAGCTGGAGCTCTCCCTGGCTGACGCCCACCGGGTGGCACTGGAACCCGTCCACCTCAAACGGCTCGGTGCCGGGGCCGGGGACGCCGGTCCAACCCACCCACGCCGCGTCGGGATTGCCCGACATGACGGGTCGCAGTGCCGACACCAGCCCGCCGGGACTGGGGACCCACTTGGCCGTGTCGCCCTCCCACACCCGTCTCACCGGGAGGCGATTGGCCGCGACCACGAAGTTCCACTTCTGATCGCCAGCAGCCACTTGGCCAAAATATCGCGCTGCCTTCAACGAGCAGAGGTTGTTATCCTCATTTGCGTAGTGGCCCCGGCCCAAGTGGCCGAGTCCGGTATTGAATTGCCGGGCCGGGGCCACTCATCGCGTTTGAAGACAGATGGGGCGATTTAGCCGGTTTACGGGAACTCAGTCGAGGATGAGCGCCTGATCGGGGAGTTCCCGGTCGTCTCCGAGTTTGATGACGGCTTGGACGATGCGGCCAGTGAACGGGAATTGGCCGGTGTAGCGGGGGCTGGGGGACGGGGCCTTGGTGAAGCCCACGCTGATGCCCACCGCGTGGATATGGGTGTTGTGGGTTTGGGGCATGGCTACTGATCCGACCTCGACGCCGTCCACCAGCAGTCGGCCGGTGCCGGCGTAGCTGCCGGTGCGCTCGAAGGCGGCAGTTACCGTCAAAGATCCGGCTGGCAGAGGCTCAGCCGATGCGGCCACGTAGTGCTCCCAGGCCATGTTGTAGTCCCACACCAGATGACCGTCTTGGATGTACAGGGCGAACCCTGAAGCCACGTCACCGCAGGCCAGCAGGGTGCCGTCGTCGCCGTCGGCCCGCTCCAGCTCGACGGCGATCTCATAGGACACGTTCTTGAGGTCGGGACAGCCGTCGCTGGGGATGTACGCGCCGGGGTAGTACACGAACCGGGACCGGCTGGTGATGGGCCGGGGCTTGGGTACGTGGAACCGTTCCAAGATGCGGTCGTCTAGGGGCAGCACCTGGTAGTCGCGGGCCGCCTCCCACCAGCAGTCAATGAGGGTCGCCAGCCGCTCAGGCTCGGCCTCGGCCAGGTCTCGCGCCTCGGAGAAGTCCTGATCCAGGTGGTACAGCTCCCAGCGGTCGTCGTCGAAGCTCTCTCCCTGGATGTGGCGGGTCACCGCCTTCCACCCGTCGACCCACATAGCCCGGTGGCCCAGCATCTCGTAGTACTGATCGGCCTTGGCCGTGGGGGCCTCAGCATCTGAGAAGGAATAGACCATGCTGGTGCCCTCGATTGGCATCTGGTCGACTCCGGCCATCTCTGAGGGAGGCTCGAGGCCGATGGCCTCCAACAGGGTGGGGGCGATGTCGCTCACATGGTGGTACTGGGTGCGCACTTTCCCGGTATCGGAGATGCCGGCGGGCCAGGAGATGATGAGCGGATCCCGCACCCCACCGGCGTGGGTGTTCTGCTTGTACCACTTCAGCGGGGTATTGCCGGCCATGGCCCATCCCATGGGGTAGGCCATCCACGAGTTGGGCCCGCCGATCTCGTCGATGTCGGCCAGCTGTTGGGCGAGTGACCGGGGTTCGAGGCCGTTGATGAAGCGCATGGCGTTCTCATGGCCCGAAGGGCCGCCCTCTTGGGTGGCCCCGTTGTCGGACAGCAGCACGAACACGGTGTTGTCGGCCTGGCCGATCTCCTGGAGCGTGGCGACAAGCCGGCCCAAGTGCTCGTCGGTGTGGGTGAGCATCCCGGCGTAGGCCTGCTGCATCCGAGTGGCCAACCGCTGCTCGTCTGCGCTCAGCTCCTCCCATTCGGGCACGCCGGGGTTGAACGGGGGCAGCTCGGTGTCTTCGGGGATGATGCCGATTTCCTTTTGGCGGGCGAAGCGCTCCTCTCGGATGGCGCCCCACCCGGTGTCGTAGCGCCCGTTGTAGCGATCTATGTGGGGTTTGGGAGCGTGGATCGGATAGTGGCCGGTGCCGAAGCACAGGTAAAGGAAGAACGGGCGCTCGGGCCACGCCGAGGTTTGGGCGGTGACCATGCCGATGGCTTGGTCAACCAGGTCCTCGGTGACGTGGTAGCCGGGCTTGTCGGGAGCGTCGACGTGGTGGTTGTCGGCCACCAGGTCGGGATCCCATTGGTTGGTGGCCCCGTCCAAGAACCCGTAGTAGCGGTCGAACCCCCGCTGGAGCGGCCACTGGTCGAACGGGCCGGCCGGGGTGGTGTCCTCGATGGGGGCCAGGTGCCACTTGCCCACCGCGAAGGTGGAGTAGCCCGCGGGGCGGAGCATCTCGGCCATGGTGGCCGCCCGGTTGGAGATGCGCCCGGTGCAGCCGGGGAAACCGGTGTCCCAGTTGCTGACCACGGCCATGCCCACCGAGTGGTGGTTGCGGCCGGTGAGCAGGCAGGCCCGGGTGGGGGAGCAGATGGCGGTGGTGTGGAAGTTGTTATAGCGCAGGCCGTTGGCGGCCAGGGCGTCCATGGTGGGGGTGTCGATCTCGGAGCCGTAGCAGCCCAGGTCGGCGAAGCCCACGTCGTCGAGGACGACCATGACCACGTTGGGGCTGCCTTCTGGCGGGGTTACGGGGTCGGGCCACCAGGGGGTTGAGTCGGCGACGGTGTTGCCGATGGTGCCGCCGTAGGGTTGGTTGTTGGAGGTCATGGTGTGGTTGCTAGCACATGCTGGGTTGGCAGCGGGATTTTGGGGTTTACCATCCACCGGCGGGGCGGCGGCCTGTTCTTGACGGGGTCGTGGTGGCGGGTCCTGTCCCGGCCCAGCCCGCCGTCCTCGCAGAGCTGCGGGCGGCGGGCGCCCTGAGCCGGGCCACCCCCCACCACGACCCATTTTGTGGGCCGCCGCCCCGCCTACGTTGTTGCCAGCACTATTTTTTGAGAGGGAGGGGGGCGGTACCAGCCCCTGCGTTACGGATATGTGAGCGGGGCTCGAGGAATCGTGGGAAGTAGGATTCGGCGGTGCCTGAGCGGTTGTTGAACCATCGACTGGTGGAGTTTGGGACCACCATCTTTGCGGAGATGTCGGCTTTGGCTTTGTCGACCGGGGCTATCAATTTGGGGCAGGGGTTTCCGGATACTGATGGGCCGGCTGAGGTGGCGGATGCGGCGGTGGCGGCTATTCGGGCGGGGTATAACCAGTATCCGCCGGGGCTGGGGATTGCGGATCTGCGGTTGGCGGTGGCTGAGCACCAGAAGCGGTTCTACGGCCTGGACTTTGACCCTGACGCAGAGGTGCTCATAACGGCGGGGGCCACTGAGGCCATCGCGGCGGTGATGCTGTCGCTTCTGGAGCCGGGCGACGAGGTGGTGCTGTTCGAGCCCTATTACGACTCCCATATCGCCGGCATCGCCATGGCCGGGGCCGAGCGGCGGCTGGTGACCTTGCGGCCGCCCGACTATCGGTTCGATCCCGACGAACTGGCCGCGGCCATCGGTCCCCGTACCCGGATGATCGTGGTGAACTCGCCGCACAACCCCACTGGGAAGGTGTTCGACAGAGGCGAGCTTGAGCTGATCGCCGAGTTGTGCCGGGAGCACGATCTGCTGGCAGTAACCGACGAGGTGTACGAGCATTTGGCCTACGACGGAGAGCACATTCCAATGGCGACGCTGCCGGGGATGAGAGAGCGCACCATCTCGGTGTCTTCGGGGGGCAAGACGTTCTCGTTCACCGGGTGGAAGATCGGCTGGGTGTGCGCGGTGCCGGAGCTGCGCGAGGCCGTCACTACTGCCAAGCAGTTCTTGACCTTCGTCAATGGAGCGCCGTTCCAGCACGCCATGGCAGTGGGGCTGCGGCTGGGCGACGACTACTTCGACGGGCTGCGCAACAGTATGAGGGCTCGGCGCGACCAGCTCTCTGACGGGCTGGCCGCCGCCGGGTTCGAGGTATACCGCCCGGCGGGCACCTACTTCGTGACTGCCGATGTGCGGCCGCTGGGCTTTGACGACGGCATGGTGCTGTGCCGAAAACTGCCGGAGCTATGCGGGGTGGTGGCCGTGCCCAACGTGGTGTTCTACGACAACGAACACGAGGGGCGGCACTTGGTGCGGTTCGCCTTCTGCAAGCGCCCCGAGGTGCTTGACGAGGCGGTGGAGCGGCTGGCCAAGCTGGGGGCTGGCTCATGAAGGTCGCCGCCGTCCAACACGACATCGAGTGGGAGGACCCGGAGGCCAACTTTGCGTCGCTCGGCCCCAAGGTGGCCCAGGCCGCGGCCGACGGCGTTCGGCTGGTGGTGTTGGCCGAGATGTACTCAACGGGGTTCTCAATGGCTTCAGACCGGGTGGCCGAGCCGCCCGACGGGCCCAGCGTGGAGTTTCTGGTCGACCAGGCCGCGGCCCACGGTGTGTGGGTTTGCGGGTCGGTGCCGGTGCGGGATGCGTCGTTGGCTGAACTACCCATGAACCGGTTCGTGCTGGCTGGCCCCGACGGGGTGGAGGCAACCTACGACAAGATTCACCCGTTCTCCTACGGCGGTGAGCACGAACATTATGCCGCAGGCGCCGAGCGGCTGACCGTGACCGTTGAAGGGGTGAGAATCACCCCGTTTGTGTGTTACGACCTGCGATTTTCCGATGAGTTCTGGACGTTGGCCCACGACACCGACTGCTTCGTGGTGGTGGCCAACTGGCCCGCACCTCGTCGGGCCCATTGGTCGGCGCTGCTGTTGGCCCGGGCCATCGAGAATCAGGCCTATGTGGTGGGGGTGAACCGGGTGGGCAGTGGGGGCGGCATCGACTATCAGGGCGACTCGGTGGTCATCGATCCGTTCGGGGTCGAGGTGGCGGCTGCCCCTGAGGGTGAAGAGGCCGTGCTGTACGCCGACATCGACCTCGCCCGGTTGGACCAGGTCCGTTCCCGCTATCCGTTTCTCGCCGACCGGCGATAGTCCGCCCCTGCCAATTCACAGACGGACCACTAACCAACAGTGACTGACCAGAGCCAGCCCCTGCTAACGGGCCGCTTCGTCGTGCTGTGCCTTTGTGGCGTGTTCTATTTCATGTCGTTGGGTCTGGTGTACCCGGTGCTGCCTGGTTTCGTGGAAAACGATTTGGGCGGAGGGCCGGTAGCGGTGGGTCTGGCCGTCGGCGGGTTCGGCCTGTCGGCTGCCATCGCCCGTCCCCTAGTCGGTCCGCTGGGCGATTCCAAGGGCCGGCGCTTTCTAGTTGTGTGGGGGTGTGTGCTGGCCGGCTTCGGAATCCTGGGCAACCTGTGGGTTGCCTCGGTGGCGGTGGCGGTGCTGTTCCGGCTGCTTACCGGTTTGGGAGAAGCCGCCTACTTCGTGGGCATCGCCGCGGCCGCCCAGGACATGGCCCCTGAGCATCGCCGGGGAGAGGCCACCTCGTACTTCTCGGTCACGGTGTACTCGGGTCTGGCCGCAGGACCGATCATCGGCGAGCAGTTGGAGGGCGCGGTCAGTGCCGACGCAGTCTGGATATTGGGCGGGGCGCTGTGCGCGCTCGGCACTGTGCTGGGCGCGATGTCCATGCCCGGCCGTCCCGAGGGTGCCCAGTCGGGTTGGCCGACGTCGTTCATACACCGGCCCGCCGCCCGCCCGGCGCTGTTGTTGGGGCTGGGGCTTATGGGCTACTCCGGGTTCTTGGCGTTCATCAAGCTCCATGTGGACGACATCGGCTTTGCCCACTCAGGGGCGGTGTTCGCCACCTTCGCGGTGATGGTGATCAGCCTGCGGATACTGCTGGCTCGCCTGCCCGACCGCCTAGGGCCCCAGCGCACCAGCACCTTGTCCTATGTGTTCTCGGCCACCGGCCTTTGGACAATTGCTTTCTGGCAGCAGATCCCCGGTGTGTTCGTCGGCACCGCCATCTTGGCCATGGGCCAGACGTTTCTGTTCCCGGCTCTGTTCGTGCTGGCCATCCAGTCGGCGCCCGTCAACCGGCGCAGCCAGGCCATCGGCACCTTCAGCATCGCCTTCGACCTGGCCGTCGGCTTAGGAGGGCTCATATTAGGTGGCGTGGTCGAGCTGTCGTCGTACTCCATGGCCTTTTTCGCCGGTGGTTCGCTGTCGCTGGTGGCCCTAGTGGTGAGTCGCACCCTGGTTCGCCCCCAGCTTGAAGTGTCGTATTGAATTTGCCCATTGACATCGGAGGATCGGCGTAGCAGAGTTGGCGCCTTCCCCCTGAACTTCCCCCTCATCGCGCTTGACGCGCCTCCGATGAGCCGAAAGGAAGTTCAATGCGAGGCTCCACGCTCGTAGCCTGGGCTGTTGTCTGCCTCCTCACTGTGTCCCACCTCGAATCGGCGGCTGGGTGGCAGCAGGCCGATGAAGGCACGTCGGTCGAGGCCGGAGATGGATTGGTGGAGCTGGGGGCATGGATAGAAGTAGACGTGCCCGGGGTGTCCGAGCCCGACGTCCACCCGGACGACCCCTCGCTGCCGCCCTGCTACTTCCGGCAGGCCAACTACGCGGAGCTGAGCGCGTGGTTGGAGAACGACTTCGTGATCGCTCCCGACCCCGAAGAGGTGTACATCTTGAAGCTCTGCGAAACCGACGAAGGTACGCAGCTCGTTACTTTCTGGGTACACCAGCCCGCCCCGCCCAAAGAGCCTCCGCCGCCCACAATCAAAGAGACCACCCGGTTGCGCAACGAAGCCTGGGGCCAGCTGGCCATCCCCGAGCCGACCACGCAAATGGCGCCTGGCCAGGTCACCATTGTCCAGATCCCCACCTTCGTTTGGGTGTCGGCCGCTGACCGCGCCCCGGTGTCGGAAACGGTCACCTCCACGCTCGACGGCCACGAGCTGACCCTCACTGCCACCGCCTACCCCCGTCGCCTGGGCTTTCTGCGGATCGACATGGGCGACGGCAATACGCTGTGGTGCGACGCCGACGACGTCGTAGCCTTCGACCACTCACGGGACCCGCTGGACCAGCCGTCCAACTGCTTCCACTACTACCGACAATCGTCGGTGAACGCCCCCGACCTTCGCTATCAGGTGGCGCTCACCGCTTACTGGGATGTCTCAGTGAGGTGCACCTTCAGCGGCGGCCCCTGCACCAATCCACCCCCCGCCGTCCCCACGCAGGTACTGACCGCCCCGCCCCACCCCATAGCCGTAGCCGAGATCCAAGCCCTCGCCCGCCCTGGCTAGGCGCCCCAACCCAATCGCCGAACCCCCTGGCGACCCGCCGGGCTGTCACCTCCGAACCATGGAAAAACCAAGGTGACAGTCCGGCGGCAGGGGGATAAAGTGATCAGTCCACTCGACGCGGGGTGGAGCAGTCTGGTAGCTCGTCGGGCTCATAACCCGAAGGTCGCAGGTTCAAATCCTGCCCCCGCCACTAGGAGAGGAGCTAGGGCGGCTCCGTTGCCCGAGGTCACGCCATTCCGGGTAGATTTGGCAATGTGCCAGCATCTGATCGCCCTGTTCTCGGGGACGCAGCGTTGCCTGCGAGCGGTTCGGCGCAGGCGACCGAGCAGCTACTAGAGGCAGCTGCACAAGAGTTCATCGAGCGCGGTTACGACGGAGCCAGGGTTGTCGATATTTCCCGCCGAGCCGGAGTAACAACAGGAGCGGTGTACGCACGCTGGCGCGACAAGAACGAAATGATGGTCGCCGCTCTGGACCACATCTTCGCGCAACTCCTCCCCAATACAAGGTTCGACGACTCGCAAAGCGAAGCGGAGCCTCCCGACTTGATTCTGTTGTTGGGAGCGAAACTGCTGGAGCCCAACAGACAGAGAGAGGTGCTGGCGCAGGTATTTGGCAGCGCTCGCAACAATGAAGCGATCGGTGCCTGTTTAGAGCAGTTCATCAACGAAGAAGCCAGCCAGGTCGCGGCCATAGTCGAAAACGGCAGGGAAGACGGGTTTGTCGACCCGGGGCTCAGCACCGCCGCCATAGCTTTACTGTGCCAAGCAGCCGCGCTCGGTATTCGCTTGCTGATACTCGGGGGATTGCAGGACCACCATGTCCCATCGCCAAGCGAATGGAACGAACTGCTGGTGAGGCTGATCGGCTCGGTTGCCCCGCTCGAAACGGCTGACTCCTAGCGCCGCGCACTTACCAATCGAGCGGGCACAGGAACAGCGAACCTCCCCGGATGGGCCGTGTTTCGGCTGGTTCTGGGTGGTCGGGGTGGTCGTCAAGACCCCACTAGCAGGTCCTTCACGCCGCCCCCACCGCCTGAATTCACGTAGGCTGACCGATTGCCATGAGCAAGCGACTCTTTACCGCCAGTCGAGTGGTTCCTGCTGCTCCCGAGGAGATCTTCGCCTTGCTGGCCGACCCGGCCCGCCATGTCGAGATAGACGGGTCTGGAACCGTTCATCGGCTCATCACCGGTCAGGGGTCCATGCAACTGGGGTCGGAGTTCACGATGGCCATGAAGGCGTACGGCTTCCCCTACAGAATGACCAGCAAGGTGGTGGAATACGAGGAGAACCGGCTCATCGCCTGGTGCAACTTGGTCAAGAACCGCTGGCGCTATGAGTTGGAGCCTGTAGAGGGCGGCACACGGGTAACCGAGTCGGCTGACTACAGAAGTATCCGATTCCCGCACCTCACCATGTGGTTGATCAGAGACGAACTGATCGAAGACTCCATCGCCACCACTCTGGACAACCTGGTCAAGCGCTTCTCTCCATGACCTGAGTTTGACTCAGCGAAGTTTGTAGGTGATAGGGAGGCTGGTCGGTCCGCTAACCATGCTCGACTCGAGGTTTCGGCACGGCCCTGTGGCCTCTATGTGGTCGAGGCGAGGCATCAGGAGCTCGAAGAACTTGGCCACCTCGAGGCGGGCCAGATGGGCGCCTAAGCAGTAGTGGCGACCGAAGCCGAAGGCGATGTGGTGATCGGCGTTGGGCCGGGCTATATCGAAAGTTGCGGGATCATCGAACACGAGCTCGTCGCGGTTGGCCGACGGATACGACAACAGCACCCGGTCGCCCTCGCGGATTGAGGCGCCGCCGAGTTCGCAGTCGCCTTGAGCGGTCCGCAAGAAGTGTTTGACCGGGCTCACCCAGCGGATGATCTCCTCGGTCGCGTTGGCGATGAGACCGGGGTCGCTTCGCATGGCCTCGATCTGATTGGGGTGGGCGATCAGGGCCTCCATCCCCCCGGCCACCGCGCTGCTCGTGGTGTCGTGGCCCGCGGTGGCGATGATGAGGTAGAGGCCGAAGGTGCCGAGGTCGCCTACCGGCTCGCCGTTGATTTCGGCGTTGGCGATCACGCTGGCGAGATCGTCTCTCGGCTCGGCCCTGCGCTCCTCGGCCAACACCCGGAAGTACTCGTAGAACTCGAGCATGGTCTCCGCGCTCGCGCTGCCCGAATCAGGGTCCTGGGCCTCCATAAGCGCCTGGGTGAGCCGCAGCATGGTTTCGTAGTCGGTGTCGGGGACGCCGAAGAGCGTCATGATGACGTTGAGCGGGTAGCGAATGGCGATGTCTTGGGCGAAGTCGCACGACCCGCTGAGCCGGTCCATGTCGGCGATCGCGTCCTCTGCCCGGGCGGTGATGGCCGCGTCGAGCCGGCGGATGCTCCCCGGCAGGAACCACTTGTTCACGACCAAGCGGTGGGCTTGGTGCTCGTCGCCGTCCATCTCCACCAAGGTCTTCATTGGCGATGACCGGTAGCTGGGGGAGGACACCGCCCGGGCTTGGCTGACGGTGCAGGCCGGTGCGCTGGTGAACAATTCGTTCTGGCGTTCCACCTCCAGCACCTCGACGTGGCGCAGCACAGCCCAGACCGGCTCGATGCCCGTTCCCTCGAGCCGCACCACCGGCGCTGCTCGACGCAGCGGGGTCACGGTCTCGTGCCAGCGCTCAACGTCGGCGTAGGCAGCCGACGAGGTGAACACGTCGGTGTCAGTCGTGGGGACAGAGGAGGACAAGTCGCGGGTTTCCTCGGCGATCGCAGGGCTGTCAAGCAGAGTGACAACTTCGCTTAGTTTGTCACACTGAGCTCAAAGGACATCCCCGCATGTATCACTGATGAAATGGTGGGTGATTCGGCTGGCCAGGGGTGACAGTCAAGAGGCCAGTAAGGTGACTCGGTGGGCGATGACACTGCCGTCTACGAGGACGACTTCTGCTTGGACAACGGGTTGGTGGGCGAGGCGCTGACAATTCCGTCGGCCAATCCCAAGAACTTCCATCAGGCGATCTCTGACACGGCGGCGATGCCCCGCCTCGACTTGTGGGCCAAGCTCTTTGTGCCCGACGGGCCCGGGCCGTTTCCGGTAGTGATCATGGCTCCGGGCAGCCTGGGGCTCCAGCCGCACAACCTCGCCCACTCGGCGACGATCACCGACGCGGGAATCGCGGCATGCGCCCTCGACCCGTTCGGCCCTCGAAATGTGGATTCCACCGTCGACAACCAGCTCCAGTATTCCTTTGCGGCCAGTGCGTGGGATGTTCTGGCCACCGCCGAGGTCTTGGCGTCCCGCCCCGAGATCGACGCCACACGAATCGGCGCGCAAGGCCACAGCAGAGGGGGCTCCGCGGTACTGAGCGCGGCGTCGGTGCATCTGGCCGCAGCCGCCAACGCCCCCACGCTGGTCGGGGTATACGCCGCCTACCCCTGGTCGGGACATCAGTTCCTCAAGCCCGCCGTGGGGAGCACACGCGTCCGAGCAATCATCGGCGATCTTGACGACTGGTGCTCACCCACCCAGGTCCAGGCCCACATCCAGGCCATATGGGTCGCAGGGGGCGACGCCACAATTCGCATCGTTGGCGGCGCGCATCACAGCTTCGACCGAACAGCTCCTCTGGAGTACATGCCCGAAGCCACCGTGGCCCCCCATGCCCCCACCGTCTACATCGCCGACGACGGCGCCTTCATCCTCCCCACCTCCGACCACCCCGACCCATCCTTGGTCGACCTCGACGGCTTCCTCTACGCCGCCAAAGCCGGCTACGGCGTCCGCGGCGCCCACCTCGCCGGAACCCCCGACCTCGCCCCCGTATTCGTCGAAGACATGACGCACTTCTGGACCACCGTCATGGCCCAGAAGACGACGTAGGCAAATTGCCTCATGACTTGTCAGTCGTCTTCCAGATCCCGTCGACCATGACGGTTCGATTCGCGACTTCATCAACTTCCCGCCATGCCTGCATCCGAGAGGGAGTGACGCGAATGAAGATCAAATTGTCGCCATTGAGGCGCGGATCCCATCCGGCCTTCTTGTGGAAGAAAGCAGCCAGAGAGTCGTCGTCGTTGACGAGCCCGGTAATTTGGGCTGTTCCGTCAATCATCAAAACGTCGCGAGTCGGCCCGATCCCGACTCGGACGGAGGGCTCAGCAGCGATGTTGCGCGCGGTGACGGTTCCCTGCTCAATGCAGAAGATCAATTCGCCAGTGGCCGAGTCCCAAGCGAGGCTCAAAGGAACTAGATGAGGTCCGGCCCCGCCCGATGTAGCAAGCCAGGCATCAACCCCAGCCTCAAGTCTCGCTATCGAGTCCTTCACCCTCTGTGCGGTTGTTCGCGCCATCGTTGAATCTTGCCCACTAAGCCACTTCGGTGGCGACCCGAGACCGCACTTGGGCCAATTGTGCTAGCAGCGAAGCTGCCAACTGGGATTTCAGGCACTACTCCGTGGCTCAAGGCCGTAGTGTTCCGCGACTGACTTGGACAGTTGTTTGCTGATCGGAGTCTGCACCTGCTGGCAGTCGAGGAAGGCGGTGGAGAACGGGATGGTTTCGCCAACCTCGGTCAGCCGCCAGCCAGGCTCTTGGTGAGACAGCTCGCTGACCTGGGTGCCGGTCATGCCTGCGAGTTGGGTGAGAACGTCCTCGATCGTTTTGAGCTCATCGTCTGAGAACACACTGAGATCCGCGAACCGGGTGGGTACCAACCGGTGATGTGGCCGCCCCAGAAAGTCCTCTATGACCAGGTTGGCTTCACCGGACTTAGTCAATCGAATGCGCACTGGTAGAAACTGGCGAGGTGTGGGGCCTTGAGCCAGCTTCTGGAACTCGCAACCGGAGATCACTCGGTGGTGGCGCCGAAGGTTTGTGAACTCAGCAAGAAAGAGGGCCGTGTTGAGCTTTGTGGCACCACCGACACAGTCGTCCTGGAGTCGCCCAGCAATATATAGCGCCATCTCGACGAACTTGTCCTCGTCGTAGACGACCTCCATATCCGCATCGTACCGACCGGGTGTGACGGCTTCCCCGACTCAGTGAAATACCAGAGTGCTGATTGCAGCGGTTTCATTCAATCCATTGAATGTTTCGGCAATGAAAATCGCCAACGCCATTGTCGTCGATTAGACCCTCAGTGTGGAGCGCCCTGATGGCTTTGCGCAGGTGCCGGATTCTTGCTCTACCAAGCATTTCGCCGTACACGTCTTCGATGCGGTCGATCAGCCGAATTCGGCGATGCCGGTGAATGATGTCAACCACGCGAGTTGTCAAGTATCCAATGGCTTCTGACTCCAATAGCGCTTCGACGTTGCTGCGATCTGGTGCAGGATCCTCAAAGAGTGTCTGTATGCCGCTGGCTTCCCTCGCTTGCAGGTTGGCCTGGTAATCAATCGTGTCACAGTGGTGCAGCCAGTCGACGTAGGCCATTGACGCCTGGTCGGCAAAGTCCCAATGGGCCTGTGGATCCTTCGAAAACAAGATCAAGAGGTACTTTGGCAGCTGACCAGGACGTTGCCTAACTGGGATGCTCGTTGAGGCAAAATCGCTCTCTGCGGTAACTGAGGCTGAAAATCGCCTAGCGACCGCCATTGCTGCTTCAGTTGATTTTCCGCGTTCGTCGGATCCTGCGAACTCCTCGCGCCAATTGACACTGCCGAGGGCTTCATCAAGTCGTAGCGCATTATGCGCCGCAGTTTCGATGTCCGAGATGCCTGCCCTCCCCATGCGTGCCACCGTGGAGAGGCTGAAGTGGTAGAGCACGTCGATTGGCTGTCGCCTCGTGGACTTCCCAAAGAGTCGAAGCAGTGTTGCTTGATCTACTGCAAGTCCAAATGGATCGACAAATACGAGGAGAGCATGGTCGGCAAACTGCTCGAGAAGCCCTTCGAGGGCCGTGTCGAACGGTTTGCTGACGAGTGAGTTGGGTCGAATGTCAGCTTCGCCTAGCGACCGCTCTAGCCGTCTGCGGATCCGTTGGTCGGGCTCCACGAATGCGAGCTTCACATTGCGTCCCATAGCTTCTGCTCGTTTGGCTTCTGATGCGAGCAAGAGAGGTGACCCCGGGCTGCCGTCGTCGTAGCGGCCGGCTCCGGCGTAGCCATCGATAAAGGCCACGCGGCCGACAGTTGCCCTTCCCGCTCGACCAGCGAAGTAGTGGGCGTAACGGGTCAGAACGCCGTGCTTGAGTACCGTCTGAGAATTGCGTTCCCCAAAGAAGTCCGAATGGGATGCCACGGCTGGTCAGATTGCGACGCGCTGTGGCAGGTCGTCCCAGGTGCGGCCGTCCAGAATGCGGCCTCCCGCCTTGGGCGTTCGCCCACCCCATTGCTTGAAGAAGAACTTGACGCCATCTGCCAGGCATTGGTCGCGCAGTTCTCTTCCCCAATTGATGTCCATGGGTCGGTAGCCAGGGCCGGACTCTCCTCCTGCAATCACCCAGTCGATGCCATCCAAATCGACAGGTCCGAGGGGCCCAAGGAGAGGTTCTGCTGAGATGAAGCGAACTTTGGCGGGAACAGACCGAAGGTGGTCGACCCGAAATGTGTACCGCGAGTTCTCAACGCTGACACCCATCCATACGTTTCTGGGCCATGGCAGCTCCTCAGCGATCTTCCTGAGCCGCCTAGATCTCTTGGTAAGGATTTGATAGGTGTGCTGTGGAGTCTCAGCCATCACGGTGAAGACCTGTTGAATGAAGCCAATGGGCACGTCATCGTGGAAGAGATCGCTCATCGAGTTCACGAACACGAGGCGTGGCTGCCTCCACCTCTTGGGGGTGTCTAGTGCATCTTCGTGGATGGCCAAGCGAAAACCTGGTCCGCTTGTCCTGGGATCTCCATCCTCTTGGTATTTGTCGACGCCCATCGCCTTTAGTCGGCGCGCCAGAGTGAGCGCATAGCAGTTGTCACAACCAGGTGACGTTCGATCACACCCAGTTGTGGGGTTCCAAGTTGATTCTGTCCACTCGATCGGGGACCGCTGGCTCATTGCCGCCCACTCTCCATATGCAGGATTCTGATCGTCGATAGTAGTGACGACCTGTGTCAATATCGGAACTAGCAGGCCTTCCATGATCTTGATCGCAATACTCCGCAAACACCATCACCAAGGGTCATTTCTCCTGTAGGCAATAGTCGCTAGGTTCATCGTTGTGGGAGATCAGAGGCTTGACATCGAGAAGTTCCACAGGTGGGCCATGGGGAACCTTGTTGAGAACCGAAATCGGGGGATCTTCGCGGAGTGGCTGGTGGGGCGGGCATTGGGGGTCATCGGAGATGGTGATGAGCGTCATGAGTGGGACGCTTACGACCTGCTCTACGGGGAGGTCAAAGTCGAGGTCAAGGCCTCGGGTCGGAGCCAGACTTGGCCTCAGAAACAGCCGTCGAAACCGAATTTCAACATTGCCCTGAGGCGGGGAACATGGTTGGCCGAATCCAACGAGTGGATCGAGCACGATCCGCCCGTGAGGTTTGCTGACGTGTATGTGTTCTGTCTTCATGAACCGGAGAATGCAACAAAAGAGAACGTGCGCGATCCTGCCTCTTGGAAGTTCTGGGTGATCTCGAAGCAGACTCTGGACGACAAGCTGGGAGATCAGAAGAGAGTTGGTGTCGGAACATTGGGCAGATTGGCCGACCAGGTGGGCTGGTCGGAAATCAAAGCCGAGGTTGACCGCCTGGAACTGGCGTAAGAACCCGGAGCCGCTACCAGAGCTCGTCGAGGTAGTGGGTGGTGCCGGGGATGGTGGGGATGAAGGGGGCGGCTAGTTCTAGGCGGGCGCCTTGGGCGGTGACGTCGTCGGCGAGGGTGGCGAATGCGTCCCAGCACTGTTCGGGGTCTTGGTCGCAGAAGTAGAGGCGGAGGACTTCGGGGTGTTCGCCGGTGAGGGGTGGCAGGCCGCCCTCTTTGGCGACCTGGACGAAGTCGATTATCTGGCCGATGGGGCTGCCCTCGGCCAGGAGCTGTGGGTCGCGCTCGGCCCGCAGGCCGGCCGCAGCTGCGAGGACCGAGTCGGTGTCTTCGCCTCGGATCCAAGCGACGACTAGGCCCGGGTAGGGGTGGTCGAGGGCGATCTCGGGTGGGACCGGAGCGGGCCCTCGGCCTGTCGAGCCGGCGAGGTCGTAGGCAGCGGTGCTGACGTGGTCGCGATTGGGGTTCATGCGCCCTGAGGCGAACAGGTCGGGGCCGACCGAGAAGGAGTAGCCGAAGGTGTCGGCGTCGTGCCCCTCCTCCATCCAATACAGGGCGATGAACGAGCCGTTGTCCACCGGATCGGCCATCGCGCTGTCGGCGGGGAAGCGCAGGTCTTTCAGCCGCCTCGTTGCCACATACCGCCGGTAGGCGAAGCAGCCGGGCGCGGCGGTCATGGCGGCATAGGCGTGGTCGTGCTCGTACCAGCGGTTGTACTCATGCAGCCCTTCGCCGCGGTGCGGCTCGATGAAGGTGATCATCGAATGGCCCAAATGGATCTGGCTCCCAATTGCCAGTTCTGAATCAGACATATCTTGGCCTCCTTTTGCTGCCGCATGATACGGCCCCGTCAACGGTACGCCCACAAGGTCAAAGACCTTGCCGTTGATGTTGCAGAATGGGCGTCAATGGGCAACAAGAGCGATGATGAGCGAATTCAGCCCGCTCTGCACTCACTCTTGTCGGGGGATGTTGATGGGCTTGCAACCGCTCTGAATGCGGACCCGCAGATAGCAACTCTCGAGGTTGCGGGGAACACGCTATTGGAGTGGACCACACAACCGGAGGTTGGACCGCCCTCGCCTCAGATCGTCGACCTGCTGATTGGCGCCGGCGCTGAACTGGATCGAGCCCTAAACCTTGCCGGTTGCTGGAACCGGGCGGCCCTCTGCGAACAACTCCTTGCCGCCGGTGCCGACCCCGCAGCCACCGCTGACGCCAACATCACGCCCCTTGAATCGGCCGCAATGCACAGTTCCATTGAGGCCGCTGATGTGCTCGTTACCGCCGGTCTGCATAGGACCGCACTGTGGCTTGCTGCCGCCTGCGGGTTGCTGGACAGAGTCAAGCACTGGGTATCCACTGACGGTTCACTCCTCGATGATCCGGGCATCCACCGTCCCAATTGGGCCGATGTCGGCCGACCGGCCGGCAATCCACCCTCCGACGACCCGATAGAGATCATTGGCGAGGCATTCGTCTTTGCTGCGCTCAACAACCGGCGCACTGTTGTGGAGTATCTTCTCGACGCCGGCGTGGATATCGATGTGCGTCCCTACCGCAATACGACTGCACTGCATTTCGCTATTCAATTTCGCCGTCTCGAAATGGTTCGGCGCTTACTCGAACGGGGTGCATCGGTGACCATTCTTGACGATACCTACAGTTCCGACGCTGCCGGATGGGCGGAGGCCTGCGACGACGGCAGCCAGCTGGCAAGGACCATCGGCGATCTAGTCAGCGCCTCTTGATCTCAGACGCTCAAAGGGTGTTGCCATGTAGGGTTTTCCGGTGCCTTCAGTGAGTCAGTGGCTGCTTGAAGACGGGGTGCTGCATCTGAACCACGGGTCGTTCGGGGCAGGTGCCGGTCTTCACCTGGCCCGAACCCCCCGAGCGCCTGCTACGCATCTCCGCCCACCGCTACAACGAGGAATCCCACTACCGAACCCTGGCCGACGCCCTCCTCACCGAGCTCAACGACTGACAAGCCGGCGATGGCCTGCGCCCACCGGGCCCTGGAGGTCAGTACATGATGGTGCGGGTTAGGTGGTGGGGCCAGAAGGTGGCGTGATACGCGTTCCAGAGTCGGAAGTCCACTTGGGGAACCACGAGGGCCAGCGACGGCGGGCGAATCCGGTTGATGGCGTCGGTTAGCAGGGCGGTGGCGTACAGGGTGTGGGCCCGGATCTCTACTTCCTCGGGACTGTCCGCGGGGATCAGTGCGCCATGGTTGATGGCGGCTTCCAGTTCTTCGGAGTAAGACAGAATGCCCATGAGCCGCAGGGCGACGGGGACGATGTAGTCGGCGAACGCCGTCATTCGATCTAGGTCGGTCACAGCGAATGCTCCTTGGCTGGCCAGCGCCATGTGCAGTTGCCACAGCCACAGCTGGGCCAGCTTGTGCAGCTGCACCTCATGGCCCTCGTGAGTGCTGACATCGTTGAACCGAGGGAACTCCGCCACCAGCCGCTCCAGCAGGCCGTTTCCGTCGGCGTACATGGCCGGCGCACAGTCGGCCACGAACCGATGGGCGCTGCCGTCGTAGCGTTCGGCCAAGACTTCGCCCGTCGCGTTGAGGATCTCGACGCGCTCATCGAGCATGGGGATTTCGATGTTCCCGCTGAACACGCGGCCCAGTTCGGCTCGATTGATCTCGGCCAGGTAGGCCCCGTCGGTCAGCGGCACGCCCTCATCAAGTGCTCGGTTGACTCCGGCGAACATGCCCTCGCTGTCCGACCAGGTGCGGCCCCCATAGTCGGCGGCGAACTTCACCCCGGAGTCGAAGTCGGTGAAGGCGAAGTTCATGACCGCGTAGAAGAAGGACACATCGATGATCTCCGCCGGGTCAATCCTGTCGCTGAAGGCACCGTCCACTGGGCCAGAAGGAAAGGCGAACTCCTCAAAGGCCATCCATGAGGCCACCTGCTCGATGCCCTCGACCGATGTGCGAACGTGTCGGGAGCGATCAACCACCTCGCGCACCGACCGCAGTACCGGCGAGGTCCACACTGGGGATTCGGGCATGTTCGGCTCCTATCGCTGCGAGTACGTCAGAGGGCGAGGTGGAGTCGGAGGGCGTCGTCGAGGTGGGCCATCTGGTCAAAGGGGACCTGGCCGATCAGGCGGCCAACTCGATCAACGGAGATCGACCTGACCTGTTCGGCTTGGGCCTTGGAGTCGCGCTCGAGGCCAGTGTCGTCGGCGACCAGCAGCACTTGGAAGGGGTGGATCCGCTCGGTGTTGGAGGTGATGGGTACGACGGTTACCACTCCATGCCCCAGTCGGGCCGCTGTGGTGTTGGCGCCATCGTTGCTGACAATCACCGCGGGCCGGGTTTGGGCGGCCTCAGCGCCCTGCGTGGGGCTGAGATTGACGATGCGGATTTCCCCTCGTCTCATCAGAGCTAGGTGAGTCCGTCAGAAACGGAGGAGTCCCAGAGGTGGCTCTCTTCGTTATCCCATTGTGCGAAGGCCTCGGCGTAGTCTTGCGCCAACTCAGATGCCCGCAGGAGCCGGACCGCCCGGTGCAGGGTGGCAGATCGGGAGGCGATTTGGTGGTTGCGGGCATAGTCGTCGAGGAAGGCGACGTCTTCGTCGGGAAGGCTGACGCTAACTTTCATACCGGAAATACTACTAGAGTAGGACTCAATGGACACTCTCCGGTTTAGCTTTGACGGAGATCAGGCGCTTGCCGCGGTCACGGGCCGCGACGGAGGCGTGAGCCGCGGCCAGGTGGCCAGCCTCAACCTGAGTTTTGAGGTGGGGGACGACCCAGGAAGCGTCGTGGCCAACCGCAAGATTGTGGGCGACAGACTTGGTTTCGACTTTCGGGATCTGGTGGTTCCCCGCCAAGTGCACGGGGTCCGGGTGAAGGTTGTCGGTGATCACGACAGGGGTCGAGGGGCTGACTCGGCTGAATCTGGAGTGGCCGCCTGTGACGCGCTGGTTACCAGCACACCAATGATTCCACTGGCCGTCCTGGTAGCCGACTGTGCGCCGGTGGTGCTCTACGACCCGGTTCAGCCAGCCATCGGAGTCGTGCATGTCGGATGGCGCGGGGCAATCGGGCGCATCGCCCAGAAGGCAGTCGAGACGATGACTCGGGAGTTCGGGTGCCGGCCGCGGGACATCCGAGTTGGAATCGGTCCGTGCTTGCAACCGCTCTCCCTCGAAGTCTCGATGAATGAGGCCATGCAGGCTGAGGGCGAGTTCCATCAGCAGCCCGCGGTGCTCTACGACGCAGGGGACAAGCCGCACCTCGACATCCCGTTCATGGTCAAACAGCAGGTGCTCGATGCCGGGGTATGGCTCAAGCAAATTGAAGACTGTCGGATGGACACGCTGGATGCCCGGCGCTTCTTCTCCCATCGGGGTCAGTCCGGCCGAGCGGGACGCTGCATGGGCGTGGCAATGCTGCGATCGGCTTAGACGGCTGGTCGTCAGTCCGGGACGAGAACTCCCGGGTTCATGAGGTTGTCGGGGTCGAGGGCCGCCTTGACAGCACGCAGAACGCCGACGCCGGCATCGCCGAGTTCATCGGCCATCCAAGTTCGGCGGACGCGGCCGATGCCGTGATGGTGGGAGATTCCGGCACCGCAGCCGGTGGCCGCCTGCATGGCCGCGGTCCAGCAGGCGTCGTAGACCGATTGGTACTCCTCCGGACCAGACGGCTGGGCGGCGAATGTGAAGTAGAGGTTGGCCCCGGAGCGGTAGGCGTGCGATGAGTGGGCGGTAGCGGCGATCACCTTAGGCACCGCGCTGATCGCGTCGGTGACAGACGTGTAGAGCCGGGCAAGCTGGCCCCAGCCGGTGGCTACCTCAATGGTGTCGGCCACGAGGCCTTGCTCGAAGAGTTCGGTCCAAGTGGGCACGGTGTTGCGATGCTCAAACCAGTGGTCGACTGCGCCTAGATCGGCTTGCTCACCTCCACCGGCCCGGCACAGCTCAGCAACCGCGACCGCCTCCAGAGCAGCGTGGCCGGGCGGGCCCTCGTGCAGGAAGATGGCCACACAGCGACCCTTGGGCACATGGTCGCGGAAGTGGCGCCGCGTCTCGCCGGCGTCGTAGAGGCGCACCACCGGAGGTAGCCAGCCCGGCACGATCACACCGCGGACGGCGTCGATTCCAGTAGCCATATCCTCGAAGTGGAAGGCTTGGCGAACTCCCGGCTCGGGCAGCGGCCGCAGCGAGAAAGTCACCTCGGTGATGATCCCCAGTGCGCCCTCGCTGCCCAGCAGAAGCTGGCGGAGATCTGGGCCAGCCGATGCCCGGGGAGTAGGGCGCGACCGGTAGATCGAACCGTCGGGCAACACAGCTTCCACCGAGTACACGATGTCCTCGATGTTGCCGTAGGCAGTGGAGTATTGGCCCGAGGCCCGAGTGGCCACCCACCCGCCCACCGACGAGATCTCGATCGACTGGGGCCAGTGCCCGATGGTGAAGCCGTCTTGGCGCACCCGGTTCTCGGCGTCGATCCCCATCGTGCCTGCTCCGAACGAGGCCAATCCGTCCACCGGGTCGAGCGACCGCAGCCCGCTCATGCCTTCGGTGCTGATCACCACCGAATCGGGAGAGGCCAGCACGCCGCCCACGCAGCCCGACCCTGCCCCCCGGGGAATCATCGGCGCGCCGTGGGCCCGGCACAGCCGCACCGTCTCAGCCACCCGCTCGGTGGTCGAGGGCATGGCTATCGCCGCGGGTAGCACCAACCGGGCCTGCCACTGATCGAATTCGGAGCGGGGCCAGGTGTCGCGGGCTCGGCTTCGGCGGGCGTCGTCGTCGATGAGCAGCTCGTCGCCCAGCAGGCTGGCGAGGTCGTCGAGAAGTGTCATCAGGCGTTGTCCCGGAATTGGAGTTCGCTGGCGAAGCGGGTTCGAACGGCTTCGATCTCGGCGGTGGTGCGGGACTCGTCCCACCCCAGCAGGTCGGCCATCAACGAGGCCGCGGGGGCGATCAGGGCGTCGCGCTCGGCGGGGGTGTACCAGGCGGCCCGGGTCCGGCGATAGACGAGGTCTTCGAGGGTCAGCGCACCATCCACCTTCACCGCCCAGTCGACCTCTCCGGCCACCACCCGCCCACCGGGGACAATGGGCTGGTGGCCCAAAGCCAGCACCTCGCTGGTCTCGTCGCCGTAGAGCCGCACCAGACGGTCGACCAGCGGCTGCTCAACCCCTACGGCGGCCGCCACCGATGCGGCGTGGGCGTCGAGGCTCGATGTCAGGTCGCCGCCGGGGATCGGATCGGGCCCCGGACTCGGCCCCAGCGATCGGCCCAGCTGCTCGGCCACAAAGTCGAGCACCGTCATCGCCATGGTGCGAAAGCCGGTGAGCTTGCCGCCCGCGATGGTGATCATCCCCCCGGCGCCGAGCCACACCTCCTCCTTGCGAGAGATCTCGGCGGCTTCCTTGTTTCCTTGGGCCACAAGGGGGCGCACCCCCGACCAGGCCGCCACGACATCGTCGAAGCCCAGAGGATCGACGTCGAAATAACGCTTGAGCGGGTGCAGCAAGTACTCGACGTCGGTCCGCTCGATTTCGGGCCACAGGAGTTGATCGCCGTGATAGCTGGTGTCGGTGGTGCCGATGGCCACGGTGTCGCCTCGGGGCAGCACAAAGATGCTGCGCTTGTCGGAGGTTTCCATGATCACCAGGTTCCGTACAGGTAGCCGTGATGCATGGACGACCACATGCACGCCCTTGGAGGGATGAAGCCGATCGACAGCGGTTTGTTCCTCGAGTCGGGCCAGACGCTCCACCCACGGCCCGGTGGCGTTGACCACCGCATCGGCTCGGATCGCCACTTGATCGCCACTCACGCCGCATTCGGCCACCACTCCGTCGACCCGCTCGCCCTCCCAAACCACGTCCACCACCGGAAGCCGGTTCGCCACATGCGCCCCTGCAGCAGCCGCGTCGCGCAGCACGGCCAGCACCAGGCGGGCATCGTCGGTCATGTACTCCCGATAGGCACACGCCCACGGGAACTCGTCTTGGCGCATGCAAGGCTCCAGCTCCCCCAGGGCATCGCGATCCCAGCTGAGGTGGCGGTCGGCATCTTCCACTGCGCCGAGCTTCTCGTAGGTCCCGATTCCAGCTCGGACCTTCATCAAGCTCGCCCGGCTACGAGCCGGCACCACCATCCAGCACGGCTCGGCCAGATGGGGTGCCATCTGGTGGACAGCCTTGCGCTCCCGCGCCGTCTCCCGCACCAGCCCGATGTCGCCCATCGCCAGATACCGCAGCCCACCGTGGATCAGCTTGGAAGAGCGCGACGACGTCCCCGCGGCGTAGTCGTCCTTCTCCACCCGCGCCACCCGCCGATGATCACCAAATCAAACCGCTCACCCTCAAGCTCGGCCAACAGTCCAGCCCGCGAGCGGGGCGTCAGAGACGTCGAAGGAGCGGACTCGGGCACAACCTAGTTATACCCGTCTTTCGAGCGCCTTCCGGGCCTATTGCGAGATGTGGAGGGCGGCAGCAGCGACCGGCTCGAATGCACTCGCATCTAGGAGGTGCGGCTCGTTGACTTGGATGGGCTCGATCACCACGTGATCGGCTCCTGCCTCGAAGTGCTCGCCAATCCGCTCGGCAATGGCGCCGCTTGATCCAATGGCAACTATGGCCTCACACAACTCGTTGCTGCCTCCGTCGGCAAGGTCTTCGTCGGTGAAACCAGCCGAGCGAAACAGCCGCTGGTAGTTGCGCATGCCCAGTGAGCCAGCCAGGCGAGCACGGGCAGCATCCAATCCTGCCGCGTGGTCTGGGGTAAGGCACACGTACTGCTTGACGCCGAGCCAGGCCTGAGGGCCGACGGTCTCCCGGGCTCTTAGGGTCAGGCTGGGAGGGATTTGAACGGGAATGGCGCCGGCGAAGTGTTCTCCCGCGGCTCTCAGCATCCGGGGACCAAGTGCACCGAGCACGACAGGTGGTGGCTCCGTGATGGCAGGACCGAACCAGAGGGTTGCCTGGATGGCAGCGAGATACTGCGTCATGGTTTCGATCGGCGAGGAGTAGGTCAGCTTGAGGGCATCCTCGATCAACTCGGGGTGCGACATGCCGATTCCGAGTAGGAAGCGCCCGTCTGACTGGTCGGCGAGCGTGTTGGCGGCGCTGGCCACAGACTCAGGCGTCCGGAGGTGGATGTTGAGCACCGCGGTGCCCACCGTGAGCGAGTTGGTGGCGCCGAGCAACTGTCCGGCATGGATAAGGGGATCTCGGCCGAAGGAATCGGTCAACCAGATTGCTTGATAGCCGAGTTGCTCGCTGTGCCTGGCCAGACCTTGGGTCTCGTCGACTGTCAGATGGTCGAAACGAAATCCAAGCCCGATGCCGGTTGGGAGTGCTGAGTTGCTCATTGCTATGTCCTTGTGTTTTCAGCGGACTCGATAGCGGCGAACAGTGGTCCGAGGACAGCCAGGGACTCTTTGACATGTGAGGCCATGTCCTGTTGCTGGCCGCTGGCCATCCAGCGGTCGTGGGCGATTCGCTGGGCCGCGACGACAGCACCGGCGAGAACGCCGATGGTCGCGTCACTTGTAGGAATGTCCGTCAGATGGCGAGCAATGATCGGCACATACACCGCCTCCCAGCGGTGGAGGTCTTCTAGCCCGGCGGAGCGAAGCTCGGGCGACGCCATCATGATCTGCGCCATCTGCTGGAACAGCTCGGCTTGACTGTCATAGGCAGACGCGACCTCTACCACCGCCGAGGTGATGGAGTCGGCCAGGGATATCGCGGGCTGAACTTCGCTCAGCACCTCGACCACTGCCGCCCTGATGTCAGTTGAAACATCGAACAGCACCTCTTCCTTGGAGGGGAAGTAACGATAAAAGGTTCGGGGCGAGACGCCAACGGCGCCAGCAATCTCATCGACCGTCGTTGCGTGGTAGCCGTTTTCGGCGAACAATCGCACCGCTGTCTCCCGAAGCGCACGTCGTGTCCGATCACGCTTGTACTCGCGAAGTCCCACTTCGGGTTGCTTGGCACAGTGGGACGGTTTCACCATTCCGTCACAATATGGCAGATTATGACATTTGGCAAGTTATGACATTGTTGGGAGGACAGCTAGGCATGTGCCTCGTTGCCCAACCTCTAATCAGGTCGCGCTACCAGTTCTTCCAGTAGCGGGAGGGGATGGGGCCGGTTTGGTCTTGGTATTTGGAGCCGGCCTCGGTGGAGCCGTAGGGGTTTTCTGCGGGGGTGGTCATTCGGATAAAGGAGATCTGGCCGATCTTCATCCCGGCGTACAGGGTGATAGGCAATGTGGCCACGTTGGATAGTTCCAGGGTGAGGCGGCCATTCCAGCCGGCGTCCACGAAGCCAGCAGTGGAGTGGATCAACAGCCCGAGGCGGCCCAGCGAGGACTTGCCCTCCAGTCGGGCCACCAGGTCGTCGGGAATCCGCACCCGCTCCAGGGTGGAGCCCAGCACGAACTCCCCGGGATGGAGGATGAACACTCCGTCGGACTCGATCTCCACCGGCTCGGTGAGGGCGTCCATGTTCTTCTTGACGTCGATCAGTCCCTCGGTGTGGTTGCGGAACACCCGGAAGTGCCGGTCGATGCGCAAATCCACCGACGACGGTTGGACGGCGCCATCGGCCAGCGGCTCGATTTCAATGCGGCCCTCGGCCAGCTCCTTGCGGATGGATACGTCGGAAAGGATCACGCTTTGGGGGCGAAGAAGCTCCGCACCAGCGGCTCGTAGTGCTCCAGGGGCGGCGTGGGGTAAGCCGGGTCGAAGGCGGGCATGTCGTATTCGGCGCAGAACTCGGCGCAGCGGTCGTAGTGGGGGTGGTCGGCGTAGGCGTCGCGGCTGTTGCGATCTAGCCCGACGTGATGCCAGAAGTAGTAGCCCTGGAAGACGCCGTGCATCTGCACCATCCAATGGTTGGCCTCCGACACGAACGGCTTGAGGATGGCCGCGGCGATGTCAGGGTGGTTGTGGGGGGTGAGCAGATCTCCAATGTCGTGGACCAGCGCGCACACCAGGTACTCGTCGTCGCGCCCGGCCTTCTCGGCCCGATGGGCGGTCTGGAGGCTGTGGACCAGCCGGTCGACGGCGAATCCCTGGGGCCCGGAGGCCAGATCCCGCAGCTCCCGCAGCACCCGGTCGGCTAATCCCTGCTCAAGGTAGTGATGGGCTGAGGCGGTTGCCGCCCAGTCCTCTGCGGTGGACTCGTCCATGCGGGTGAACGTGGCTTGAGTCAGCGTTGCCATGCCCGAAGCCTACGGCACAAAGAGCACTTTCACCTGCCCGTCAGACGCCTCATGACCGTTAGATTGCGGGGCTGATGCGAGCAGTTGTTTTTCAAGACGGGCAGGCGACGACTGCGGAAGTAGACGACCCAGAACCGGGCTATCTGCAGCTTCTGGTGGAGGTACGGGCCGCAGGACTGAACGGCGCCGACATCGCCCAGGCCAAGGGGGGCTACCCCCCGCCGCCAGGAGCGCCGGTCACCGGCGGATTGGAGATGGCCGGTGAGGTGATGGCCACCGGGCCCGATTGCCTGCGGTACTCGGTGGGCGACCGGGTGATGGCGGTGGTGCAGGGGGGCGGTCAGGCCGAGCTTTGCGTGGTGGATGAGCCTCTGGCCATGCCGGTGCCCGACTCGATGGGTTGGGAGAGTGCAGGCGGGTTCCCCGAGGTGTTCGCCACCGCCCACGACGCCCTGTTCACCCAGGCTGGAGTGGCCATGGGTGAGCGGGTGTGCATCCACGGTGCCGCCGGGGGAGTGGGTGTGGCTGCGGTGCAGCTGGCGGCGGCGGCCGGGGCGGAGGTGACCGCCATTGTGCGCAACCCTGATTCCCGCAGCGCGGTGGCCGAGTTGGGAGCCCACGCCATAGATCCCGGCGACTTCGTTGATGCTGGCCCGTTTGACGTGATCCTCGAGCTGGTGGGCGCCCCCAACTGGCCCGCCAATCTCAAAGCGCTGGCCACCGAGGGCCGCATTTCGGTCATCGGAGTGGGCGCCGGGGCGGAGGTCTCGCTGAATCTGGCGCTGCTCATGGTCAAGCGGGCACGGCTGTTCGCCTCCACGCTTAGGCCCCGCACTCTGGAGCAGCGGGCCGCCGTCGCCCGCCGCATAGAGCGCCATGTGCTCCCCTTGGTGGATGCGGGCCGAGTCCGGGTTCCCATAGCCCGCACCTTCCCCTTGGCCGAGGCGACTGCGGCCTACGAGTACTTCGCCGTCCCCGGCAAGCTCGGCAAGGTGGTGCTGGTTCCCTAGAGGCAACGGAGACTGGCACCAACGGTCTCGGGAACTTGAGGCGTATCCTTGGCGTCTAACGGTTATGAAAAAGCTGGTTGGGTCGATCATTTTGCTTGCTGCGATCGCCGTTGGTTGCGGTAGCTCAGACCAGACTCCAACCCCAAGCCCCACCGCCACCCATGCCGCGGCCCCCACTGCTGCGGCGACCGATGACCCCCCTTCGACACCCTCCGCGGCCCCCACTGCTGCGGCGACCGTTGAACCCATTCGGACTCCTACCCCCATCCCCACTGTTGAGCCGACTGCGGCTCCGACTCCGGTGGCGACTGTTGAGCCGACTGCGGCTCCGACTCCGGTGGCGACTGTTGAGCCGACTGCGGTTCCGACTCCGGTGACCACTGTTGAAGCCACTCCTACCCCCATCCCCACTGTTGAGCCGACTGCGGTTCCGACTCCGGTGGCGACTGTTGAGCCCACTCCGACTCCGGTGGCGACTCCGGTGGGGACTGTTGAGCCCACTCCGACTCCGGTGGCGACTGTTGAGCCGACTGCGGTTCCGACTCCGGTGGCCACTGTTGAGCCGGTGCTCGATCGCTTATCGGCTGATCCGGCTGCTCCAGCCAGCGAATGGGTGGGCGGAGTCAATGCCGCCGGATGGGATTTCCATCGGCACCAGGAGGGCAACGCGGTCTCCAGCCCAATGAGCATTGGGGTGGCTTTCAGCCTGAGTCGAGCCGGGGCATCGGCTGACTCCGGAGCGGCGCTCGACAAGATCTTCGGATTCCCCGGGGCTGACACCCACCGTGCGGCCAATGCCGTTGATCTCAGATTGGCCAAGGTCTCGGTGGACCCGACCACCTTGGAGGTGGCCAATCGGCTCTTCCCCGACGATGGCTTCTCCCCGCGCCAAGAATTCCTGAACATCGCCACCGCTCACTACGGAGCCACTGTCGAACCAGTCGACACCGGAGACGGCGACGCCGCAGCCGACTCCATCAATCGTTGGGTATCGGAGCGCACCCGCGGGCTCATCCCTGTAATCGTCGACGCAGGGGTCGTCCAAGACCAAGAACTGGTCATGGTCAACACCGTCTACCTCAAGGCCGACTGGCTGGTGCCGTTCCTCCCCGAGTTCACCCGCGACCGCCAATTCACCACCGGCGACGGACAGTCGGTGACGGTGCCCTTTATGCACGATCGGGTGCCGGTGCATCGCCGCTATGTGCAACTCGACGACGCCGACGCGGTGGAGCTGCCCTACCAGGGCGACGAGCTGGCCATGTGGCTCATCGTCCCCCACGACTCCGACGGCTTGACCGCCGTGGAGGAGTCGCTTGACGCCAAGGCGTTGATTGGGCTGACCAGCTCGGCGCTAGCAGGCACGGTTGAGCTCACCATGCCCAAGTGGGAGCAGACCTTGCCGCCGGCCGACCTGTTCGAGTGGCTCTGCCCGCGCGGGTTCTGTGCCGGCGCAGGCTTCGACGGCATCGCTCCCGGCCTCTTCATCTCAACAGCACTGCACGGAGCCAAGGTGATAGTGGATGAGAAGGGCACCGAAGCCGCTGCCGCCACTACAACCGGTTTCGCGACTTCCCTACCGCCCCCGCCTGATCTCACCGTGGTGGCCGACCGCCCCTTCCTGTGGGCCATCGTCCACCAAGACACCGGCGCTCTCCTGTTCGTCGGCCGCCTCGTCAACCCAGCTCAGTGATCAGCACCGTTTGATTCGACCCCGCCTTCCTCAACCTAGGTGAGGGCGCTCAATTCTGAGCGGCCAGGTGGTCGAGCACCTCTTGCTCGGACACCACGTCGGCGTACTTGGCGTCGAGGTCGAACAGGTTGGCCTCGTGGACGCGCTGGTCTCGGTCGCCGCAGGCATCTCTCACCACGATGGGAACGAACCCGTGTTGGCAGGCGTCGAGTGCGGTAGCCCGGACGCAGCCGCTGGTTGACACACCCGTGATGATCAGCGTGTCGATGCCCAGGGAGGTCAGCGTAGAAGCCAGCGACGTGCCGAAGAATCCTGAGGCGTACTGCTTGACCACCACCACCTCTTCGTCGGCCGGTTCCAAGCCTTCGCCGTACTGGCCCAGCGGATTGCCCCGCACAAAGCACTCCAGCGCGCCGACCTTGCGGAAGAAGACCCCGCCATCGGCCCCTCCCGGCTGAAACTCCACCCTGGTGTGCAGCACGGGGATCTGAGCCCTTCTAGCGGCGGCCAGCAGCCGTATGCACGACTCTCGGGCGTCTTCCACACCGGCATACAGCGGCGAATCGGGGTGGAGATACGCCTGGCAGAAGTCGACCACCACCAGGGCGGGCTGTCGGCCGAATCCGAGACGGTTGCTGAACCCGGCCTGGCGATAGTCGTCGGCCAAGCTGTCTCCGGTCATGCCCGGTCCCCCTGCATCAGTCGATTATCCCATTGGCTCGGAGCTGGCTGATGGCGTCGTCGTCGAGACCGAGGATGTCGCCCAGCACCTCTTCGTTGTGCTCGCCCAGAACTGGGCCCGACCATTCGATCTCTCCGGGGGTGTCCGACAGCTTGGGCACCACGTTCTGCATGGGGATCGAGCCAAAGTCGGGACTGTCCACCCAGGCAATGGCCTGTCGGGCAGAGAAATGCTCGTCGGCCAACATCTCGGGGGCGCGATACATCTGGCCGTTGGGCACGGCGTGCTCGTTCAGCAGCCGGTGAAGGTCGTGGGCATCGAGGGTGGCAGTCCACTCGGCGATCAGCTCGTCGAGCTCAAGCTGGTTGTCGCCCCGGGCGAGGTGGGTGGCATAGCGGGGGTCCTCGCCCAACTCGGGTCGGCCCATGGCTTCAGCCAACCGCCGCCACACGGTGTCCTGGTTGCCGGAAATCAGGTGCATCTTGCCGTCCCGGGTGGGGTACACGTTGGCCGGCGCGATGTTGGGGATCATCGAACCGGTGCGCTCGCGAATGAACCCCGCAACGTGGTACTCGGTCAAGAGCGACTCCATGACCGCCATCACCGACTCGTACAGGGCAGCGTCCACCACCTGTCCCTTGCCGGTGCGCTGGCGGGCGTGGAGGGCGTTGAGCGTGCCGATGGTGGCGAACATGGCAGTGAGGGTGTCGCCGATGCTGATACCGGTTCGGCTGGGCATCTTCTCCGGGTCTCCGGTGGTGTAGCGGATGCCGCCCAGCGCTTCGCCGATGGCGCCGAAGCCGGGCTGGGAGGCATAGGGGCCAGACTGTCCGTAGCCCGACACCCGAGTGATGATCAACCGGGGATTGACGGCGTGGAGCTCGGCGGGGGACAGGCCCCACTTTTCCAGGGTGCCGGGTCGGAAGTTCTCCACCAGCACGTCGGCGTGGGCCGCCAGTTGACGCACCAGGTCTTGTCCGGCGGCTTCGCGCAGGTTTACGGTGACCGACTTCTTGCCCCGGCCCACCACCGGCCACCACAGTGACTTGCCGTCGGCCTTCTCCTGGCCCCATACCCGCATGGGATCGCCGGTTCCCGGCGGCTCGACCTTGATCACCTCGGCCCCGTGGTCGGCCAATTGCTGGCCGCAGAACGGGCCAGCCAGCAGGGTGCCCATCTCAATAACCCGGATATCGGTCAGAGCTCCAGACATGAATCTCCAATATGCTCGGACTCGCAGTGAGCGAGCGCATCCAAATAGTCGAAGTAGCCCCTCGGGACGGCTTGCAGGCCGACCCCGCCGACCTCAGCACCGCGCAGAAGGTCGAGCTCATCGAGCGGCTGGTTGCCGCGGGCCACACTCGCATCGAGGCCACCAGCTTCGTCAGCCCCAAGGCAGTGCCCAAGATGGCCGACGGGGATGCAGTCATGGCTGGCGTGCCCCGGTCGAACGAGGTGAGCTACAGCGCACTGGCTCTCAACCAGCGAGGGGTTGAACGGGCCATCGCCGCCGGGGTCGACGAGATTTGCGGGGTGGTGGTGGCCACCGAGGCGTTCTCCCAGGCCAACCAACGGGCCAGCGTGGCTGAGTCGGTGCAGCGCTGGCGCGACATCAGCGATGCCGCCCGGGCCTCTGGCATCAAGACCGCGGTCACCGTCTCTGCCGTGTGCGGATGCCCCTACGAGGGGCGGGTGGAAGCCCAGAGCGTTCTCGACATCATGGCCCAGCTGGCTGAGACCCAGCCCGACGAGCTGGCGCTGGCCGACACCATTGGAGCCGGGGTTCCCACCCAGGTGGCCGATCTGTTCGCCGGGGCCCGGGAGCGTGCTCCTGGCATCGCGCTGCGAGGGCACTTCCACAACACCCGCAACACCGCTTTGGCCAACATCGCCGCGGCGATCGACACCGGCGTGAGGGTGTTCGACTCCAGCCTCGGCGGGGTGGGGGGCTGCCCGTTCGCTCCCAAAGCCACCGGCAACGTGGCCACCGAAGACGTGGTGTATCTGGTGCATGAGATGGGCTTCGACACCGGGCTGGATCTGGACGCGCTCATCGATACCACCGCCTGGCTGGAAGCCCAACTCGGCCACGGAGTGCCCAGCCTGGTGGCCAAGGCCGGCGGATTTCCGAAACCTCGCTGAGCCCCTCATCGCAGTGGCCGCCGCGCTCATGTCGGCCGCTTCTGGTATTGGCCGCCGGGGCTGCCCACCACCTGTCCGTCGGCCAAAATGCGCTGGCCCCGCAGCCAGACGTGGCTGACCTTCCCGGTGAGCTCTTGGCCCTCGAACGGGGTGTAGCCCTGGCTGGACTCCGACTCGGCGGCCCGCACCACATGGCTGACCCCCGGATCGAGCAAGGCGATGTCGGCGTCGTAGCCGATCCCGATGGTGCCCTTGGTGCCCAGCCCGTAGCGCCGCGCCGGATTCCACGACAGCAGCCGGGCGATGTCGGCCAGCCCCAAGCCCCGCTTGACACCCTCGGAATACAGGCCGTTCAGCAGGTACTCCGTGCCGCCGAAGCCACTCTTGGCCAGCCAGATGTCGTCGGGGTTCTCTGCGGCGACCTTGGCCTCGGTGCGACAGCAGGCGTGATCGCTGACCACCCAGTCCACCTCGCCGGCCAAGACGTGCTCCCACAGCGCCTCCACGTCGGTTCGGGGGCGGATAGGGGGGTTGACCTTGCCCCACGGATCGCCAGAGGTCTCGATGTCCACCAGCAGGTGACCGATGGTGACCTCCCGGCGGAAGTCCACATTCTCGAAGCACCGGCTCATGCGCAGAGCGGCGTCCATGGCCTTGGCCGACGACAGGTGCAGCAGGTTGATGTTGGACACCTCGGTCTCGTGGGCCAGATACGACGCAACCGTCACGGCCAGTCCCTCCGAATGGGGGGGTCGAGACGCCGAATAGGCGGCCAAACCAGCCAGGCGGCCCTCGGCTTCGACCAACTTGGTGTAGGCGGTCATGATCTCGGCCGACTCGCAGTGCAGCGAGAGCGATAGGGCGTCGGCCAACTCGGGGTGGGCCTGGCGGGTCTCGGCGATTCCCCGCATGATGAACTCGAAGTGGGCGTAGTCGTAGCGCTCGCCGGGCGGGGTCATCAAGAAGCTGGCCTGGTCGTCGCTGGCGCCGTGCAGGCCGTGGCCGCCGTAGAACATGAAGATCTTGAACGAGGTGACGCCGAATTCAGTGGCCAGTGTGGGTATCTCGTCGATGTGGGAGGCCTGCATGGGAGCGAGATGGAAGGCGTAGTCCACGTAGCTGCGGCCGTCGATTAGCCGCAGAACCTCGGGGAAGAACTCGGCGTAGGGGCCGCCGCGGTTGAGGTAGTACTGGCCGGTGCGCATGTAGTTGAGCACGGTGGTGGTGCCGCCCTGGGCTGCGGCCCGGCTCTCGCTGGTGGCGTCCTCGTCCAATGGGTTGTAGATGCCCATATGGGTGTGGGCGTCCACCGAGCCCGGAAAGGCGATGAGGCCCGAGGCGTCGAACACCTCGGCAGAATCAGAAGAAGCGGCCAGGCCGACGGCCAGACCGCTGATGTGCCCGTCAGTGATGGCGATGTCCAATTCCTCGACTCTGCCCGTGTCGGGGCGAACGACCTTGGCGCCGGTGATAACGGTGTCAGTCATGGCTGTTTCCCGATGGGATCGAGCAGCGGAGCCAGCATGCCGGTGACGCACAGTGCCGAGGCCAGATCGGACAAGTCCTCGTAGATCCGGTCGGCGACGTTGTCGGCCACCAAACCGGCAGTATTGTCGGCAAACTTGGTGGCCAACTCGTCATCGGACAGAGGTTGGTCGGGTCCGCCCCGATTGGCCAGCGCTTCTTCCACCAGGGTGTGGCCCGAGGTGGTGGTCAAGGTCAGACGGGCGGGAAGCTGGCATGGATAGATGGCCATCAATCGGGGGTCGCCAACCACATCGACCCGGGCCATCAGGTCTCGCCGGGTCGGGTCGCAGGCCAATTCGTCTGTGAAGTCGTCCAGGCCGACCCCCAAACCCCCGCCGCCGAGGAGCCCGGCGGCCACGGTGTAGGGACCGCTGAACTGGGCGTGGTAGCCGGTTTCCGGTTTCCGCTTGGCCTCAATGGGCTCGCCGATGGTGCGCACGGTGGGCGGGGCCACCTCCAAGGTGGCGTTGGCTATGTCATCGACACGCACACCCCGCGAACGCAGGGCGATGGCGGCATCGATGCCGGTGTGGGTGAAGTGATTTGCCGGGTAGGGCTTGTAGAAGATGTTCTCTGCCTCCCATCGCTCCCCCAGATCGGCGGTGACCGCCTCGAAGTCGGCCTGGTCTCCGAGAAAGGCTTGGAACAGCCCGAACCGGCCTTCAACAGCCGTTGGCGGTCCTGTTATGCCACGAAGGGCGAGTTGTGCCGCGGTGACTCCGGCCCGAGCGGCCCAGCCGCAGTGCAGTCGTTTGACCGTGCCCCCAGCCCGGTTGGCCTCGATGATGCCGCTGGACATGCTGCACGCAATGCCCATGGCATGGGCGATTCCGTCGGCGTCGGCCCCGAGCAAGCGGGCCGCGGCCGCGGCCGATCCCACCGCACCGCAGATCGAGGTGGCGTGCTGGCCCCGCTCGAAATACACCGACTGGCGGGCTCGGCTGTCGTAGCCGCCCATGCCGAGGCGCACCGTTACTTCCAGTCCTGCCGCCACGGCATCGATCAATGCCGGGCCGGAAGCCCCCTGCCATTCGGCCACGGCCAGTGAGGCGGGTACCACCGTGGCGCTGGGATGGAGGATGGAGGGCAAATGGGTGTCGTCGTAGTCCAGCGAGTGGGCCAGCACGCCGTTGACAAACGCAGCCTCTGGTGCCGACATGGCCCGGCCGCCGCCGATTGGAGTGGCCTGGGGGGCAGAGCACTGGTCGGCGGCAAACCCAATGGCCGCTTGAGAGGTGTCCAGCGAACTGGCCCGCACTGCTATCCCCACGATGTCGATGATGCGAGACGGAATACCGGCCCGCACTCCTTCGGGGACCGGCCCGACGGCCAGCGCACCGAGCTGAGTCAGGATTGGCCTCATGCCAGGGCCAGCGGTCTGACGGGAGCGCCGGTGGCTCCGTAGATGTTCAGATGCGAGAGCACAAACACAAACTCAAACACCCCGGCGGCAGCCAGGCCATCTAGGTCCATCGCCTCGATGATGTTGACGCCCCGCTCCACCAACAGCACCCGGTGGGCAGGCAGCAGGGCATGACCCTGTCCGGCGGGTAGGCATTCGAACGCTAGCGTGTCGGCCCCCACCAGAGCTGCCCCCCGATCCGCCAGCCAGCGAGCCCCCGCTTCTCCCACGCCGGGAACGCCAGTCTCGACTCCCAGATACCGTTGGGGATCGTCGAAGCAGGTGCCCCACCCGCTGCGCACCAACACCGCATCTCCCGCTTGGATCGGCGATTCCTGACGGGCAGCGGCGCCCTCCAACTCGGCGACAGTGATCTCATAGCCCCCTTTGCAGGTGTCTGTGCCCAGCAGCCCAGGAATGTCCAAGAGCAAGCCGCGGCCCACAAACGGCGGTAGTTCATTGATGCCCAGAACCGCGAAACCGCCACCAACTTGTGCTTCAGCGGCGTCCACTCCGCCGTACAGCTGCCCTTGATGACTGACATGGGCCAGAGCATCCACATGGGTTCCCACGTGACAGCCGGTGGTCAGCAGGTCGGCGGCGGCCGACCCACCATCGGGTCGCATCCGGTCACCGTGCAGTCGGTCCAGGCAGTGGTGAAACTGCGGGTGGTTAGGCGACTGGGCCATACCGTTTTGCATGGGTCGGCCCAAGTCGTACACCGTGGCTTGGGCGACGAGATCGATCAGGGCCCCGGCCGCATCAACACGACTGCCGGTCATGCCACCACTCTCTTGGATCGAAGATCGTCGATGCGCTCGACGCTTACCCCGGCTTCTTTCAGCACCTCGTCGGTGTCGGCCCCCAGATCTCGGCCAGTGTGCCGGATGGCGCCCGGAGAAGACGACAGCCCGAACAAGACGTTCTGCATCCGAACCGGCCCCAGGTAGGGGTCGTCAACTGCGGTGATGGCCTCCCGAGCCTGCACCTGGGGATCGGCGGCGTACTGGGCCACGTCGTACACCGGGGCGGCGGCCACCTCAGCGGCGGCAAAGGCGTCCATCACTTGGGCAAGCGGCCGATCCCCGATCCACGAGGACAGGGCGGCATCGATCTCATCAGCGTGCTCGGCTCGACCCGAACCGGTGGCGAACCAGGGCTCGGACACCAGATCACCCCGGCCAACCAGCTCCATCGTGCGACGGGCCACCGCGTCGGCGCTGCTCGACACCGCCACCCAGCAGTCGTCGGCGGTGAGATAGGTGTTGCGAGGAGCGTTGTTGGACGATCGGTTGCCCGAGCGCTGGGCGATGTGGCCGGTCTGATCCCAGGTGACCACATGGGGGCCGAGCGCCGCGGCCAGCGTCTCCAGGATCGACAGGTCCACCACTTGGCCCTGGCCGGTGGCGTGGCGGTGGTGGATCGCCATCATCACCGCCGCCACCCCGCTGAATCCGGCCACGCTGTCGGCCAAGCCGAATGGCGGCAGGGTCGGGGGCTGGTCAGCCTCGCCGGTCATGTGGGCGAAGCCGCTCATCGCCTCGATCAGCGTGCCGAAGGCCGGCCGTGGGGCATAGGGGCCGGTCTGGCCATATCCGGTTACCCGGCACAAGATCAGGCCTGGATTGCGGCCCGACAGCACCTCCCACCCCAAACCCCAGCGCTCAAGCGTGCCGGGCCGAAAGTTCTCGATCACCACGTCGGCGGTGGATGCCAGTTCCAAGAACACCTCAGCGCCTTCGGCATGGCTCAAATCCAGGCCCACACAGCGCTTGTTGCGGGCCACAAGCTTCCACCAGAGTCCGCGTCCGTCCTTTTGCGCCCCGTGGCCCCGCAAGCTGTCACCAGCCTGGGGATGCTCGATCTTGATCACGTCGGCGCCGAAATCCGCCATTATCTGGCCGATCATTGGCCCGGCCAGAACGGTGGAGGCATCGATAACCTGAAGATCGCAAAGAGGCCCCATCATGCGGAACGTTGTTTCTCCCACCGGAACATCAACCGTAGTGTTCCCCAATTTGGGGTGTGCAGGCAACCAATGATAGGGAATTATGGCCCGTCGCCACAGGATCGCGGTATGGTCATTCCTCTGAGCGGAACAGCAGGAAATTCAGACTCAGTGACCGGTTCGGGTCGGGGGGTGGCGGCAGTCGAAAGAGCCGCCGATGTGCTGTTCCTTTTCTCGAAGTCGCACAGCACGCTGGGCGTTACCGAGATTTCCCGTGAACTGGGAGTGTCCAAGGCAGTGGTCCACCGGCTGCTCACCTCCCTATGCGGGCGCAGCCTGCTTACCGTCGACCCGGAAAGCCGGCGGTACGCGCTGGGTCCGGCGGTGCTGGAGTTGGCCGCGGCCTACCGCGACCAACTCGATGTCAGGGACTTGGCCATTGACGAGATGCGAAGGCTCAGTGCCGAGACCGACGAGACCGCCACCTTGTCGGTGCGCCACGGCAACCGCCGGGTGTATGTGGCTCAGATCACTCCCCCCCGCGAGGTGAAGATGACCGTGCCCATCGGGGCGTCGTTCCCGCTGCACGCCGGGGCATCGTCGAAGGCGTTCTTGGCCTGGCTGAGCGACGGCGAGGTAGACCACTACCTGGCCGAGAACCCGCTCGACTCCTTGACCGAGGCCACCATCGTGTCAGTAGAGGAATTGCGCGCCGAGCTGGATCGAATCCGCCAGCAGGGATTCGCGGTGTCGCTGGGAGAGCGCCAGCATGATGCGGGCTCAGTGGCCGCCCCCATCCTCGACCACAACCACCAGCCGGTGGCAGTGATCAGCATCAGCGGCCCGCTTGAGCGCTTCCGCGACAAGATCGCCCGCTCTGCCGCCGCGGTGGTGGAAGCCACCCGAGAGCTCTCGATCAAACTCGGGGCCCGCCCTGGTCCCAGCGCCTGAGGCTCTACGGTGAGAGACCGCGTTCGAGTGGCCGCGGTGCAATTCGCCACCGGGACCGACCTCGACGAGAACTTGGCAACCTGCCTGCGGATGCTGGATGCCGCCGCGGCCGAAGGGGCCGAACTGGTGGTGATGCCCGAGTTCTGCAACCACATCTCCGTGTACAGCGACCGAGACCACTGCCGGTCGGTGGCGGTGGCGCTGGATGGCCCTTGGTTGGGGGCGCTGGTCCGGCGATCCGCCGAGCGCGGGGTCTACACCTCGTTGACGGTGACCGTGCCCCGGGACGGCGACCGGGTGACGGCCACCAATGTGCTGGTCGACCCCCGAGGCCGAGTGGTCGCCACCGCCGACAAGCAGATGCTGATGGGCAACGAGCGCGCCCATCTGAGTGCGGGCACCGAGGTCAGTCCACTGCCTGACACCGCATTCGGCCCCGTGGGCCTGTACTCGTGCATGGACGGTGTGACTTTCGAGGTGCCTCGCACGTTTGCCGTGAGAGGAGCTCGCCTCCTGTTGAACAGCCTCAACTCATTCGCCCTCGACGAGGCCAGGCTGCACATACCAGTGCGGGCGGTCGAGAACGGGGTGTTCGTGGTGGCCGCCAACAAGGTCGGCCCACTGCTTCCCGCCGAACAGGTGCCGCAATTCAGCCGGGCGTTGGGCGTGCCTGCTGAGGCATTGAACGGCGCCGGGGAGAGCCAGGTGGTGGCCCCCGACGGCATGGTGCTGGCCATGGCGCCCCGCACCGGCGAAGCGGTGGTGGTTGCCGACATTGACCTGTCCAAGGTTGAGCCAGGCCGGCTTCGGGGGCGCCGCCCTGAGGCGTACGGCCCGCTGGCCCAGTCCCGCACCGCTCGTCCGGACTCTGGCCGAGAGCCCGAGGTGGTCGCCGGTTGCGTGCCCGGCGCCCGGTCAGGTCCCGAGTTGGTCCACAAGGCTATCGACGCCGGGGCGTTGTTGGTGGTGCTGCCCGAGCTGTCGCCGCCGCCGCCGAACATCCCCTCTGGTGTGCTGGTGGTGACCACTGCCCTGCGCGATGACCAGCACATCGGCCTGGTGTGGTCGGCCGACGGCGTCGTCCACGAGCAGGCGCAAATCCATTACAGCGACCGCCACCCGGTTGCCACGCGGTTGGGTGCCGAGATGGGCTTGTATCCGGCGCCGTTCGGCGACCTGGCCGTGATTGTGGGCGACGATCACCGCTATCCCGAGGTCTTCAGACTGGCTGCCATCGCCGGGGCCCATCTGGCCGCAGTGTGCTGGCAGCCCGAGCACCCCTGGGAGTGCGACTTGGCGCTGATGGAACGGGCCGCGGAGAACCGGATCAGCGTGGTGGCGTGCGGACCCCCTGGACCGCCGGCCTCCACCATGCTGCTCAACCCGCCGGCCGATTCGCTGTGGAACCCCAATCGGTCGAGCCCCTACGACGGGACCATCAACACTCCGATCACCCAGCGGGTTGAGCCTGACGAAGGGCTGCTGATCGGTACCCTGCATCCCGGCCGGGCAGTCAACCGTGAGGTGTCCAAAGACACCGACTTGGTGGGCGGTCGGCCCTGGAGGGCCGCGGCGGTGCTTGTTGGGCCCCCGGCGGAGACCACGGCCGCTGTTTGACCTAGCGATCCCGCGGCACCCGATTAAGCACTGATCTAGCCCAGCGCATCACCGCCTCGTCGATGAACTCCCCACCGATCACCGCGACCGCCCGACCGTCGGCCTTCGCCTCCTCGAAGGCGGCTACCAGCCCCTCAGCCCGGGCGATCTCGTCATCTGACGGGGTGAAGGCCGCATTCGCCGCGGCCACCTGCTTGGGGTGGATCACCGACCGGCCGCCGAAGCCGTGGCGGCGAAGCGACTCGCTGGTGGCCGCCAGCCCCGCGTCGTCGTCGAGGTTGGTGAACACCGGCCCACAGGGCGCTTCGAGTCCCTCTCCCGCCGATGCCACCACCACCCGAGTGCGAATCGGCCACATCTCCAGGGCCTCGGGTGAGGGCTCCATGCCCAAGTCGGCGGCCAAATCGGCTTCGCCCAAGGCCAGGCGCTCCACTTCGGGCACAGCCGCGATCTCGTAGATCTGGGCCACCCCTACCGCCGACTCGATGAGCGCGGTTACCGGGCAGCCGCCGAAGTCGGCCGAGCAGGCGGCCGCATCGGCCTTGGGCACCACCACACCCGCAAAGCCCACGCCATCGGCAACCAATGACCGCACCAGCTCGGCGTCTTCGCCCACCAGGTCGGGGCGGTTGTTGATCCGCACCCAGGCCGGCACGCCGGGGTTGGCCCGGAGCCACTGGCCCACCGCCTCCCGTGCGTCTGCCTTGGCCGCTTCGCCCACCGCGTCCTCAAGATCGCAGATTATGGCGTCGGCCCCTGATTTCAGCGCTTTGTCGAAGCGGTCGGGGCGGTCTCCGGGGACATAAAGCGTGGTGCGGCTCATCGGATTATCGGCTCCTCGCGGCTGGTTGACACTGGCTCGGCCTACTGCCAGACTAACGAAACGTCGTTCCGCTAACCGGAACAGCGTGCCACTGACCACACCGGAGCACCAATGCGCGAGACGCTGAAGGGCGTCCAAGACATCTTCGACGAGCGGGGCCCCACAGACGCCACGGCCACGTTCAACCGGCTGTGGTCTATCACCGAGGAGCTCATGGCCAAGATCGAGGCCCGGTTCGAGTTGACCCGCGACCCGAGCACTGAGGATTTGGAGTCGTACCGGGGAGAGGCCGAGTACCCCGCCGGGCGGCTGGCCGGCTACACCGACCCGGAGATCGACTGGCTCGTCCACTCGTGGATCGGCAACCCTCCGCTGGGGTTCACCAACATGCACGTCACCGCCTGGCTGGGCCCCCACATCGATGTGCCCCATCTGGGCGTCGCCTGGGGAACCCTTCCCGATCTGTGGTTCTACATCGACTTCAACCCCCGCTCCGATCTCATGCTCGACACCGAATCGCTCGACAAATACTGGGGGCCGCTCAACGAGGAGTTCTTGGAGCTTCGGGCCGACGAGGGGCTGGCGCCGTTCACTTCCCGGGCGCTGTACGTCCGCCAGGCGCTGAGCGAGGTGGCCATCTGCTTCACCACGCCGGA
The DNA here is from genome assembly GCA_002239105.1 of marine group bacterium Sva0996 bin134. Lineage (GTDB taxonomy): Bacteria > Actinomycetota > Acidimicrobiia > Acidimicrobiales > Bin134 > Poriferisocius. The sequence goes on from MPNQ01000001.1 coordinate 139,505, forward strand.
GGTCACCTACAACGAGGCCCGACTGGACCAGGTCAGCGATCTGGCCCACCGGCGGGTAGACCAGTGGCTGGCGTGGGTGGACGAGGCCGAGCCGGTGCCGGCTGAGCGCCGGAAAGAACTGGCGGACGCTGACCTGACCCGGCGGCGCAACATCGCCGAGAGAGATCCGGCCAATGTCATGGGGGTGCGTTTCTTCGGCGAGGAGATGACCGACCGTTTGGTGCGCGCCCTGTGGGGCGGCGACCGGGTGCTGCCCCGACCGATTTGAGGGAGATCCCATGTTGATCAAGAACTCGCATCGAATGAAGGGAAGGCCCGCATGTTGATCAAGAACCAGTGGTACGCCGTGGAATTCGGTCAGTGGGTGACCGACCAGCCGGTGCTGGCCCGGGTCCACGGCCACGACCTGGTGCTGTGGCGCAGCCCCAACGGCACGGTAAACGCCCAGTCCGATCTATGCGTGCACCGGGGCGGCTCGCTGGCCGGCGGCTCGGTGGTGGGCGACTGCGTGCAGTGCCCCTACCACGGCTGGCGCTATGGCGCCGATGGGGCCTGCGTAGAGATTCCGGCCAACCGACAGGGCCTGCCCATTCCCAAGAAAGCCCGGGTCGACGCCTATCCCTGCATCGAGCGCTACGGCTTCGTGTGGGTGTTCTTGGGCGATTTGGCGCCCGAGTATCGGCCTCCGGTGCCGGAATTGGAAGGACTCGACGAGCACACCGAGGCCAGGGCCGAGGGATACCGAGCGGTCGTCGGCGAGTTCACCTGGCAGGCCAACTACGACCGGGTGCTGGAGAATGCGGTGGACATTGCCCACACCCCCTTCGTGCACTCCGGCTCGTTCGGCAACAAGGACGAGCCCGAGATCCAAGACTTCGACCTCGACGAAACCCGCGTCAACGGCCACTTGGCGTCGGTCACCGCCACCGTGGAACTCGAACCGCCCCGCCCATCGGGCATGTGGCGGTTCATCTCCAAGAAGGACCGCCCGCCGGTGAGCACCACCACCGGGTTCTACCCGCCCAACGTCTCGATGCTCATCGTGCGGCTGCCCATGGGCGAGATCCGCATCTTCACCGCCGCGGTGCCCCGCGACGAGCACGTCACCGTCTCTAAGTTCTGCATGCTGCGCACGTTCTTCACCGGGGGCTGGGCCGACAAGAACTCCTACGAGCGCACCATCAAGATCTTCAAGGAAGACCAGCCGACCGTTGAGGGCCAGCGCCCGGAGCTGCTGCCGTTCGACCTGTCAGCCGAGCTCCACGTCAAGTCCGACTCCATTCAGCTGGCCTACCGCCGCTGGCGCCAAGAGCAGATCGACAAGGGCTGGGCGCTCGAGACCCCGTCGGACGAGGAGTCCATGCGGGCCGCGGCGGTGATTCCCTCGCCGGCGCGCGCCGGCGACCCCGAGCTGGCCAACGCCTGGGTGTTCCCCACCGTGGGGGAGGTTGGTTCATGAGCCTGTCGGCCGATCTCTGCGTCGGCACGGTGGACGCCATCGCCGACCGCTTGGAGCTCGATGAGACCGTGAACACCCCGCTGGCCTCGGTTATGGATGGCTCGCCGGTGGGTGCCCATCGGGTGCTGGCCCGCGACGGGGTGGCGGAACTGGTGTACGTGGGCATGACGGTGGAGGCCTTCGGGCTGGACAGCCACATGTGCTTCGCCTTCACGCCCGCGGCCAGCCCGGTGCCCCACTTCACCGTGGACTCGGTGCTGGCCGGCCCTCACTATGCCTTCCACCTGGATCTGATCCCCCGGGTGGACCCGGGCGCCAACCTGGCCTACATCGACTATTGCTACGGCCCCCTCACCGAGGTCCACGACGAGACCATGCAGATCGAGGGACTCACTCCCGCCCACCTTTCGCCCCGCCAGTGGCAGCTCATGTCGGCGTGGATGTTGGCCCACCGGGCCGACGAGGACGGCTTTCGGTCGGTGTTCGGTGCGGTGGCCTCCTACCGCGACCACTGGCTGGGCCTAGTGGTCGACGGCGTGCCCGAGTATGCCACCGGAGGGGCCACCGCCGAGCAACTGGCCGATCGCGACGCCCGCAACCGTGCTGCCATCTTCAATCCCGAGGTCGATCCCGTGTGGGCCCGAGTCGACCAACTGCTCGGCCCCGAGACGAGCGCCGACATCCAGGCCAGCTTGAAGACAGCGGCCCGTTCCCCGTCCACCCTGCAATGATCGGATCACCATGAGCGATACTCAAGCCTCCGAGTGGCAGCAGCGCATCACCGGCGAGTGGTACGGCCTGCCGTCGGTATTCGACGCCGAGGGGAACCACACCGGGTTCAACAAGGTCAGCCGGGCCAGCGTGTTCGCCGACGGCAAGGTCACCTACTGGATGCAGTGCAACTTCATGAACACCGGCCCGCTTCGCAACCGGTTCGAGATCAAGGACTTTGAGTTCGGCGTGGACGACCGGGGCAACGACCGCATCTACCAGGGACCCGACTTCTACGGTGCCGGCCACCCCTATGGCTCGCTGGTGGACTCGCACTACTACGCGCCGGGGTGGCGGGCCGACCTCAACACCATGAACCAGATTCTGCCCGACGGCGTGACCCAGGTGTACTCGTCGCTGCTCTATGAGGGCCCCACCATCTTCGCCGTATTCAACGGGGTGTATTTGAACGCCCACGACTACGACACCAACTCCGACACCAAGGCGTGGATCGACGCCCACATCGAGTCGGAGCGGGAGTTGGCCGCATGGCCCCACACCGTGCCCGACCGCACCGGGGGCACCTGGACCGGAGAGTGCGAGGTGTTCGGCGCCGACCAACAGCCAAAGGGAACCGTGAGCGTGCGCCTGCGCCACGACCCCATCGACCTGGTGCGCGCCACCCACACTCTGGAGCTATCCGGGGCCATCGACTACTCCCACACCTACATCCGCACCCGCTCCCACGGCAACCGCTACACCTACGACGGCCCCGACCTCTGGGGCAACGCCATCGCCTACGGCCGCGCCCTCTACACCTCCCAGCACCACGTCAGCGAAGCATTCAAAGTCAAAGGCCGCGAGTTCATCATCGACCGCGACTACACCCTGGCCGTAGCCTGGAAGCTCCATTCCGGCGACCGCATGACCGACATAGTCTTCGGCCCCCTCACCTTCACCCCCGACGCATAACACCGAAACCTGAGCCTTCCTGTAATTCCGGGGAAGATCAGAACGAGGACTACGTTGGAAAGTTGTGGGTAACCTGCGGTATCACCCCGTTGTAGGGGATGCGGACCGAGAAATAGACACGGTGCGGCCGGACCGGCTGCTAATCATTGGCGAACGTGTGCCGGACTCCGTCTCGGTTGCTGCGGCTGCACGTCGGCGCGATGTGGCCGAAGTTCAGCTGCCGACGGGCGTGTACATATTCGATGACGGGACGCGAAACGAGGTCATGGTCGTCACCGATGGCACAGCCGCGGCGACTTCAGCCAACATAGATTGGGCTGAGGAGTCGCATCCGCTTCGCTCTGCGTATGACTGGTTGGGTGTCTGGTGGGATGACGCGGAGATAGTTCCCCAACCGCTGTTCGACATCGACTCGTCTGCGGTAATGCGAGGCGCTGGCCAAGAGGTGGTCGTGCGCCGACGAGACTTCGATCGAGGCAAGTGGTGGTACCAGGTCCGCAGCGATGGTCGCACCTTCACAGCCTCTGAGGCCGGCCTCCAGTTTCCTGAGATCGATGATAATCCATACTTGTGGGTCACTCAGCCGCCTTCGCCCACAGATCGCTTCGCGGCCACCCTCACGCGGGCGAGGCTCCGAGAGCAACTCACCGACACGGTCTATTCGTTTCGCGCAACCAAGACGATCTTCCGCGCCTATCAGTTCCGTCCTGTCATCCGACTCCTGGAAACCGGCGAACTTCGGCTCCTGATCGCTGATGAGGTCGGCCTTGGAAAAACCATCGAAGCCGGGCTTGTTTGGACCGAGCTTGATGCACGAAAGCAGGCGGACCGAGTTCTCGTTGTCTGCCCTTCGATGCTTGTTCCGAAATGGCGTGCGGAGATGCGGGAACGCTTCGACTACGAGATGGTTGAACTTGATCGAACTCAACTCGATGAGATGTTGGAGCGGGTCTACGAAGACCGATTGCCACAGCGGTTCGCGGGCATTTGCAGTCTCGAACGCTTACGGGTCTGGAATGGGCTCGAAGGATTCAACGAACTTGCCCCACGTTTCGACCTTGTGATCGTCGATGAAGCGCATGTATTCCGCAATTCGGAGACGAGGAGCCACGCCCTCGGCGTGCTGTTGTCCGAGTGGGCAGACGCCTTGATCTTCTTGTCGGCAACTCCGTTGAACCTGGGCAACGACGACTTGTTCAGCCTGTTGCAGCTTCTCGCTCCTGGGGAGTTCGACAACCATCATGTCCTTGAACAGCGCCTTGAGCCCAATGCCGTGCTGCACGAAGTGAGCGCCAGCTTCTTTGACCAGGACATGACCAATGCCGACCGGCTTCGCAAGTTGAAGGCTATCGAGTCGCTGGACTTTGGCCCCGCAGTTGCAGGGCGGCCCGAATACCGAGAGCTGACGTCGCTACTTGAAAGCGATGCGCTGTTGCCCGCACAGATCGCCCAGGCAAAGCGTCTGATCGCCCAGCTCCACGCGCTGTCCGCTGTTGTGACTCGAACCCGCAAAGTCGAAGTGCAAGAGAAGAAGGCAGTGAGGGAGGCAATTCCAATTCCCGTGACGATGACGGATGCAGAGGCCGAGTTCTACAACGCATTTGAACGGTGGCAATTTGATAGGGCCGAGGAATTGGGCCTGCCAGCGGGATTTGTGACCCAGATGCCGCGTCGACTTGCCAGTACATGCCTTCCGGCAGCCAGAGATCAGGTACTGAGTTGGTGGGAGGAGAACTGGGACGAGGAACTAGATGAAATTGACGAGGACGCCTTTTGGGACTTGACGGAACCCCCAGCTGAGGTTATTGAACTGGCACGGAGTCTGGGCGATGTAGACACCAAATTCGACGCCTTTGTAAAGGCGATGCGCCCCATCATCGATGGAGGACGTCGGGCGCTCGTGTTCACCTTCTCTCGCCGAGCGCTTCAGTATCTCAGCGACCGGATGAGTGAGGAATTCCGTATTGCAGTCATGCATGGCGGAGTCGACCGGGATACTCGGCACGAGATCATGCGGCGATTCCGCGACCATGACTTCGACGTCCTGCTGGCAAGTCGCGTAGCGAGCGAGGGCCTCGACTTCGAGTTCTGCTCGGCGGTAGTCAACTACGACCTCCCATGGAATCCGATGGAAGTCGAGCAACGGATCGGCCGTGTCGACCGCTTCGGCCAGACCGAGGAGAAGATCCTCGTATTGAACTTTCACACCCCCGGGACAATCGAGACAGACATTATCGAGCGGGTTCATCAGCGTATCGGCGTCTTCAAGGACTCAATCGGCGAACTTGAACCGATTCTCCAGTCGAAGATGAGCGACCTTCGCCGCGACATGTTCGACTTCTCGCTGTCCGAAGAGGAGCGCACACGCAGGTTCGAAGAAACCCTGGCGGCAATTGAAGGGCAACGCCTGGCAATCGACGACGTCGAAGCGGCATCCTCCTACTTGTCGTCAACCGACTCTGCGGAAATCGACGGTCTTGAGGAAGACCTCGAGTCGACTGGGAGGTATATCGGCCAGCCTGAGCTGGTCCTCCTGCTGCGCGATTGGGCGGCATACACACCTGGGGCCTACTGCGAGGTCGACGAAAGCGGCACCCTTCTGATCTTTCGCGGAACCCCGGCAATGGAACCCCAGCTCCTGAGTCTCCAAACAGCAGGCGAGCGATCGCGAACAGAAATAGACCAACTGGCCAAAGCCATGCAGGACGAGCGAGAACTAGTGCTTTGCCTCGACCCGGAGCGCGCTCGAAAGTCCGGACACCAACTCCTCTCGGCGAACAGTCCGATGGTGCGAGCAGCTCTCCGGGTACCGGGGTCAGTTCAACCTCGATTCGGCCACCTAAGGGTTCAAAGCAGCGCCGTAGCACCGGGCTCGTACCTCGTCCTCGTGGCTGTGGCCCGATGGGTAGGGCTTCGACCCTCGGTCGAGTTCTGGACGGCAGCAGTCGACCTAGAAACCTGCGCCGTGACGAACCAGGACGTGGGATCGACCATCTTGGCAGGACTTGCAGAGGCTCGTTTGGGAGAGCAAGAAGTGAGTCCAGAAGTGGACCTCAATGCTCACTTGAGGGAGGCCGAAAGCGCGCTTCGTCGCCGGCAAGAGGAGGAGTCCGACCGTCGCGAAGCCATGAACCGTGCGCTTGTTGAGTCTCGGCGTATCAGCCTGCGGGAGACGCACGCCCGCAAGATTGCTCAGATTGAACGACGTATTGCGACGATGAAGGAAGGGGGAACCACTGATTGGATCCACCTATTCGAATCGCAACTAGGGAAACAGGACCGGCTGCTTCGAGAAGCCGAGGAGAAACTAGAACAAAGTCTTGATGGCCGCATGGACGTGGAGAACATTGCAATCTGCGTGGCGGAAGTGACTCCCGAATGACCGAGAACAAGCTTGATCCGGCCCGCCAAGCTGTGCTTGACGCTGAGCGCGCCATCAACGAGCAATACCAGGACGAGATCAGGCGGCTACTTGCAAGGCAACCTGGGCTCATCAAGCAAGTAGCAATCACCCAAAGCCAGCAGTGGACTGAGTCATCGCTTCCTCGCCCAGAAATTGATAGCACTGCGACCACCGCGATTATCGGCCGGGTAGCGCTCAATAGGGATCATCCATACTCCGACGACCTGGGCCAGACCTTCTACATCGCAGGCTGGCGCATCAAGAATGACGGTCTTGAGACGGTCAACTGGGCCGCACCAGTCGCCAGCTTGTTCTTTGAAGGGCGTTCCTCGGTGTACCCGATTGCCTCCTCTCTAAGGGGGCGGCGAACATTCGTACAGCGCCGCGACGACCTAATCGACTACTCCGACGAGATCGAGCACGACACCTCTGCCGACCCATTCAAGAGTTTGACGCGCCACCTAGAGATCCCAGCAGCGCCAACACGACACAGCCCGATATCGGAACCCGACGAGAAAAGGTACAAATCGACGGGTCCCCATCCGGCCGATCGCCATGAAACGCCGACCATTGAACCTGGCGGCCAACTTGTAGCTGCGTCCTTCGCAGTGGACAAAGGCCGATTTGCGGGTATTCGCGCAGCCGACGCGGTGGCAAGGGTCGTTCAGGAACCGAAACGAGGCCGCATGGGGCCAGTTCTGCCAACCATGCAACCAGACCAGTACCGGCATGTATCTGCCCCCAGCGACCGTGGGCTCATAGTCCAAGGACAGCCAGGAACGGGCAAGACGGTCATTGCGTTACATCGAGCCATCTACCTCTCGAGTCAGGAGCGCGGCTCCAACCGAATCGCGCGCCTCGCGATTATCGGCCCGTCTGAAGGCTATACCGAATATGTGAGGCCGATCCTTGACGAGTTGTCGGAACCAGGCGCCACGATCGATGTCTTCAGCCTTCCGGACCTGCTGCGGTCGATTTCTGGGCTCAGCTCTTTTCCAATATACGGACCCATCAGCCAGATTGAGTGTTCGTGGGAACTTGGTAGGGTGATCGACAAGTTCGTCAGGGCCATGGCCCAACGCCCCAAGTCGGGACGAATCTACCCTCGCGTTCGCCAAGTGGTCGAGGCCTTGAAGCGGGCCAACGAGTCTGAAGTAGCCGATGCGGAGGTTCTGGCCTGGATCCGAGCTCTGCCCAACTGGAATGAGGTCTTGGCGCAGATTCGCTATCTGCCAATGCTCGCCACCATTGCCTTAGCACTTGATCCTCGACCGGTCAGTGAACGGTTCAGCCATCTTATTGTTGACGAAGCACAAGACATCCGGCCCTTGGAATGGCGCATCATCACCACCTCTTTGCTAGAGCCTGGTGGCTCCCTCTCGCTGTTCGGGGACGTGAACCAGCGACGGTCGGACTGGACGGCTCTATCTTGGCACCAGCTGGCAGTTGACCTTGAGATGACCGACGAACATGGCCGATTTCTCGTACAAGAACTTGGGAAGGGGTTTCGTTCGTCGAAACAGATACTCAGGTTCGCCAACCAGTTGCTGCCTCGAGGCAAGAGGAATGAGCATGCGCTTCAAGACGGGCCAAAGCCCACGGTATTGAAGGTATCTCCAGACAGCCTCATTACCGCTGCCGTCGATTCAGCTATCGAGCTCACGAGCCGCCACTTAGGAGTCGTGGCGGTTATCTGTGCTGAGCCGAGGCCAGTGTGGCTGGAGTTCAGGAGGCGAGCCTGGACTCGGGGCAGAAACCAGCACAACTGGACACTGGACGACGCTACTGTCGTAGCCCTTCGCCACGATCAGGCACGCGGCCTCGAGTTCGATGCCGTCGTCGTTGTAGAGCCAGGGGCGTTTCCAACGACAGAGACTCTGAACGATACGACCACAGAGAACGTGGGAAGGCACGGGGTGCTTTACACAAGCCTCACTAGGGCCAACAAAGAGCTCACAGTCGTCCACTCCCAGCGGCTCCCACGACATCTCCGCCCTCCGCGTTGATCGCGCTAGTTGGAGGTCCACCAACCTCGATGTAGAGGAAGGTAGACGCGGAAAAGGAAGATGGAGTGACAGTGTGTTGGTAGAACTAAAGAGTGCTTTGGGTGATCTCCAGTCCCGGTTCTCGGACTCGTTGTCAATCACCTGGCCGGGGCCATTGACCGAGCACCGACAACGATCGCTCGTGGTAGCCGAGGTATTCGGCGAAATCGGTACTGGTGGCTCCGTCCAAGACTGACGGAGGTCGTTGATAGTCGGGGTCTCTCGTGAGGGAAAGATCCTTTGGATGGGAGAGAGCAGCTTTGCAACAGCTATGACGAATAGGGGAAGTAGTCGGTGTCGTCGCGTATGAGGTCGAACTGACTCTTGTCAAGACAATGGTTCCAGATATTGCGACCGGGGAGCCTCAGCTGGCCGCGGGGAGACTTCGGTATCCACCAGGTGGCGGTCTCGACACGCTTTCCCACATGCACTGCGTCCTCCAATGCAGGACCGAAATCGGAATCAGCAGAGGCGATGATCGCGACGTCATAGGCGTTGTTTCGAGCGCCTACGGAGATGTCCAAGGCCATCATCACATCCACTCCCTTTTCCTTCGCTATCCAATCGGATTCATGGCCCGGCTCTGAGGCCCGGTGGTACTTCAGAGGTCGAGTGCGGACCGTGACGCCAGGCATCTGTCCCCAGACTGCCACCTGTCGGTCAAATGACCGGCTGAGTTTCACCCCACTGCGGCTGTCGGGCTGGCCGCGGTACACCCGGACTCCGGCCAGAACGCGATGAGGATCCTTGATCCTGCCGAGATCGCAGAGCAGCTCGCCGAGGCGGAGAGGATGAATGCTGCCTAGTGGTGATGGGGCTTCGTCCGAAGGGAAGAACAGGTCGCGGGCACTGTGGTAGACGTTCTGGTAGTCGATGAAAACGACAACTCGGGTGTCAGGCATCGCAACATAGGCCTTTAAACGATAAACCCCCGCCATGCCCTGCGGAGCAGGCCAGACGGGGAAGATTGGCATCACCCTATCTACAAATGCGGCTCCTTTCAACACTCATGTGGAAATTGCATCCCGGTGCCTAGCCCACAGTCACCAAGACTGAGCGGCTTCCATCTTCCACGTCTTCGGTGATCTCGATGCTGGATGCTCCGATGGGGTCGCGCATGGCCCAGAGGCGGCGGTGGTGCGATGGGGAGGGTTGGTCGGCGGCTACCAGCATGGGGCCGACGCAGCGGCGTAGGGGCCATTGATCGCCCGCCTTGGGTGGTGGTGCTGTCAGGTCGAGGCGGGGCTCCTCACCGGAGGCTTCGGGGACGGCTACTCCCACGATGTCGGCTACCGACCGGCCGGCCAGGGAGAAGAAACCGCCGGTGAGCTGGCGGTCGGGGGCCACTAGGACGGAGTAGGACTCGAACTCGTAGCCGAAGCGGGGCCAGAGCCCTTGTCCGGTGAGGGCACCGGGCTGCCACAGGGTGCCGAAGCCCACAACATCGGGGCCGAGATAGCGACGTTGGGTCCCGTCCACCTCTAGCTCGAAAACCCACTCGCCCGAGAAGGCGGCCATGGGGTGACCGGCTAGTTGGGGCGATGGGTGGCACCGTTGGGTTACCAGCAGTCGGCCCTCTCCAGCTGGCTCCACAATCCGGCGCTGGGCCACCTCGCCGCGAAACGTGCCGTCGGGGTCGTAGACGTACTCGTTGATCAGCCAGTCGCCGCCGAAGCGGTCTTTCTTGCTCATGCCGGTTCGAAGGCCAAGGCTCCGTAGGCCGCTCCCAGTCGCTGCTCGCCCCGATACCAGATGTGGAGCACCGCCTTCATGCTGCCGTCCCGCGACACCACTTCCCGCCGCCACACTCGGAGCCCTCCTGAGAGGAGGTGGAGCTGGCCGCTGAAGCCCCGGCCGCCACTGAGGCTGCCGCTGCCCATCAGATCACCCTCCGGTGTCCACGCCGTCCAGCCGTCCGACAACAGGGGGAACGACAGCCCCGATGAGTAGTCAGCCCCTGATAGTTCCACTTCCCAAGAGCCGTCTTTAGCAGCAACCGCCTCCGCATAGTCATCTGCGCCGGTCGGTGTGTACTTGGCGTCGAGGCGGTGCAGTTGGCCCGACCAGCGGCCGGGCCGGAGCAACAAGAGCTCACCTCGGCCTGCGGTTGGGTCGTCTCGCAACACCTGGGCATCCATCTCCGCCACAGGGGGAGGCACGGGATCCGACGGGTCGACCTGGCGCTGGTATTCCCCCACCACCGCCCATTGGAGCCGATCACCCCGGCTGAGCAAGGCCAGCGAGAGCTGGCGGGTGCCGTCGGGCAGCACCATCAGAAAGAAGCGCTGCGAAAGCCCCAGGTCGGGCCAGTAGTTGTGGGCGGCGACCAGGCCGTCGCCCAGCGCCTCGGCATAGCCGATGTTGAGGGGCCCCTCGTAGGTGCGATGCGAGCCGTGGTCGGCAATGGTGTAGACCCCCGACAGGGAGAACGGCCCGTCGAACTCGACCTCCACCGTCACCCGTCCGGCCTGGTCGTCGGCCTTCACCGATCGGGTGTCGCGCCCTATTCCGGCAAAGCGACCGTTTGCGTCGTAGACCTCGGCCGCGCCGATCCATTCTCCAACTCCTTGGGAGAACGACCCTTGGCTCACATCCGGACCAGGCGCACTGTCTGGGTGTCCACCGGGGTGGCGGCCAGCACCGGGCCGAGGTCGGCACCGGGAGGCTGGGGGGCCAGATACCGGCCCTCGGTGGCCAGCTCAAGCCCGTCTTCGGCAAACGGGTAGGGATCCAGCCCGTAGACCCCTCCGGGACGCTCGACCACCGAGATGGTCACGTCGTCGCCCACCGCCCGGGGCACGTTGGGGAAGTCGGAGGCGCCCCGCTCGCCCTCAGGGGCCAAGTGGAAGTACAGGGAGATGGTGTCGAAGAACTGGAGCTGCTTGTAGGCGTGGAACAGGTATTCGTCGGCGGCGTGGTCGGGATCGTCGACGGCCAACCGCTCCTTCAGGCGGCGCTGGCGGCCTTCCTCGTTGCCCAGCATGGCGTCGACCTCGGGACGCAGCTCGTCGGGGATCACGTCCAAGAAGATCTTGTCGCTCAACCCGTATCGCCCCCGGTACAGGCCATAGGTGTGCATCGAAGAGATGATGCCGCTGAACGGATGATGGTCCTCGTTGAATGCCGGTGATCCCGCCGATGTGGTCACAATCTGGGGCAGCGGGGTGGCGGTCAGGTTGTAGGGCAGCCCGGTGTCGGGGTTCTGAGGAGCCTGGGCGTCGAGGGCGGCCCAGCCCTGGTCGTGGTGGTCGACGATAAACTGCATCGGCTCGGCTGGCGCCAGCCCGTCGAACTCGTCGTTGCCGAAGTTGGCGGCCAGCGACCCGGCGAAGGCGGTGTGCTGGTGCATGGCGATCACGAAGTGGGGGGCGTCGGCGTTCCCTCCGGGGGCGCTTTGGACGATCATGGCCGCTGCACCCGAGTGAAGTCTTGAATCTGGAAAAGGTTGGTGGCGCCGTCGCGCACCTTGTGGGTGATGATGCGGCGGGTGTCGGGGTCCAAGAAGTAGTGGTTGTTGTAGACGATGTTGTTGCTCACCCGGCTGTCGATGGTGAAGACGTAGTTGTACGGCGTGAGCTCGGCGCCTTCGAGGCTGAGCTGGTCGCTGTCGGCGAAGCACCGCTTGCCGTCAACCCCGATTGGGGTGTCGAAGATGGTCTCGCCCACGCCGTAGAGGTTCTCGAAGTGCTCGTGCAGGTGCCAGGTGTTGTCGTCGAGCCAGTACACGTCCATGTGAACGGCGCTGGATTCGAGGAAATCGCCTTGAGGGCTGAAGCTCTTGCACAGCCCCTCCCAGTGGCCCATGAAGCACTGATAAGGACGAGACGAGGCCGGGCCGTAGTTCTTGGTGTCGCTCACCCTGGAAATCGTAGAGTGTGGAGACATCAAATGAAACTGTGTTCCTCTGAGCGGAACATCTTGTGAGGAGAAGCACCGCATGATAGTCCGGGGACTGCATTTCTCTTTTGCCGCCCACCAGGACGCTGCGCTGGCCACGCTGTACTACCCGGGTGACGACCAGCGGCTGGGGGAGGCCCGACTGACCGGGCAGGTACCGGCCCTGGCGACCGATGCCCCGTGGCCGGTGGTTGTGCTCGCTCCCGGCATAAACGTTGCTCCCGACGGCTACCGCTGGTTGGCTCATCGGCTCGTGCCCTCCGGGCTGTGCGTGGTGACCTATGCGGCCATCGGCTCGCTGGGACCGGCCGGGCGGGGCATCACCCCGGGCCTCGACTTGGCTGCCCTGGCCCCCGACACCATCGGCACCCGTCCATCGGCCACCGCACTCGGCCCTCTGCTGGCGGCCCTGGCCGAGATGTCCGGCGCCGACGACACTGCTGTAGCCGGGCACCTGGACCTTTCCCGCGTGGTGGTGGGCGGCCATTCGGCGGGGGGCGCGATGGCGCTGCACAACAGCGATCCGGGGTGGGTGTCGGGCTTGCAGGCAGTGTTCGCCTACGCCGCCCACACCATGGTTGCCACCACATTGGGCCATGGTGAGGCCACGGTCGCACCAGTGCCGGCCAAGGTGCCGGTGATGCTGCTGGGCGGGGCCGACGACGGGGTAATCGCCGCCAGCCGCGACCGCTATCGAGGCGATGAAGGCATCCATGACCCTGTTCGCCGGACGTTCGCAGAGGCCATCGACCGCCAAGACGGGGACTCGTGGCTGGTCGAGCTGGCCGATGCGGGCCATTTCGCCATCTGTCGGCCGGTGGACGCCACCAGCGGCCGCTCCTTTCTGGAGCCGGGCGCCGCCGGGGCCAACTCGGGCGTCGGGGAACTGCTCGGCGACCTCATTGCCGCGTTCACCGCCGACTCTTTGGGGCGACCCGCCGCTCTCAGCCTGGAGCGCCTAGTCGGGCACCAATTGGTCCAGCACTGGGATCGGCGCTAGCCCGTCGCGCCAATGGGCATGGCGAGAGTGCGGACACAAGCCGGCCGGCTACGCGGCCTCGGCGGAGGGCGGATCGATCTTCAACACGACCTCGATTCGGGCCAAGCGTTCGCCGTGGTCCTTGAAGCCATCGTAGACCTCCTTGCGAAGATCGGTCAGATGGCCGGTGAACTTGTCGGTGAGCCTGACTTCAAGGTCGCTGATCTGGCCGGTGAACTTGTCGGTGAGCCTGACTTCAAGGTCGCTGATCTGGCCGGTGAACTTGGTGTCCAAGTTGTGGATTGAGGCGTTGACTTGCTCGAAACCGGATTCGATCTTGGCCTGGTTGTTACGCTGCACGGCCAAGATGTGGTACATGAGCGCGCCGATCACCGACGCGATCAAGATGGCAGATCCACCGATTGTCGAACTCAGAATCGCAGTGTTCATTCGAACTCCCTCAAAGGGGTTTGAAGAGGGGGAAGTGAACAAACACACCCTACCAGGCTGGCCAGCTATTTCAACTGGGCCCACGCTGAGGTGAGCACCGTCGTAGCATCTGGGAAGAGGGGGACAAAGTGACCAAGCGCATCGTCATCACCGGTAGCACAAGGGGTATCGGCAACGGGTTGGCCCGCGAGTTCTTGAAACGGAGATGCCAAGTGGCTGTGAGCGGCCGCTCGCCCGGCCAGGTACACGAGGTGGTGGCCGATCTGGGCCAGTACTACGGCGAGTCCAAGGTCTGCGGCACGGCGTGCGATGTCACCGACCCTGAACAGCTCCAGGAGCTGTGGGACAGCGCGGCCAACACCTTCGGCGGCGTCGACGTATGGATCAACAACGCGGGCATCAGCATCGGCCGCCAGCCGCTGTGGGAGCAGCGCGACCACGACCTGGCCGCGCTGGTCGCTACCAACCTCACCGGCGCGCTGCTGGCCAGCAAGACGGCCATTGCCAACATGGTGCGCCAAGGCCACGGCCAGGTTTGGAACACCGAGGGATTCGGCTCCGACGGGGCCACTCAGGCCGGCATGGCCGCCTACGGGGCCACCAAGCGGGCAGTGCGCTACTTGCAGAGGGCCCTGGGCAAGGACACCGCCGACACTCCCGTGCAGGTGTGCACCGTGTCACCGGGCATCGTGGTGACCGACCTGCTCACCGGCGACTACGACCTCACCTCTGAGCAGTGGGAGAAGTCCAAGAAGATCTTCAACATCCTGGGCGACCACGTCCACACCGTCACCCCCTGGCTGGCCGACCACATCCTGGCCGCCGACAAGTCGGGCGCCCGAGTGGTGTGGCTCACCCGGCGCAAGGCCTTCGCCCGGTTCATGACCGCCTCGTTCCGACGGCGTGATCTGTTCACTCAGGTGGAAGGGGCGTGAGCGAGCCGCTGCGGGCAATGGCGGCGGGGTCGCCACCCAGATAGCTCTGCACCACCGCGGGATCGGCTTGGACCTCGGCCGGGTTGCCCTCGGCGATCACCGCACCCACTTCCATGGCGATCAGCCGGTCGCACACCGAGGTCAACAGCGGCATGTCGTGTTCGATCACCACCAGGGTGATGCCGTAGGAGCGGCGGATTTGGGCGATCACCTCTCCCAGAGCCTCGGTCTCGGCTTGGGCGATGCCCGCCGACGGCTCGTCCATGAGCAGCAGGCGGGGGCGCAGCGCCACGTTGGCCGCCAGCTCGACGAGGCGGCGGGTGCCGGTGGACAAGAGGCTGACCGGCTGATCGGCCAGGTTGCTCAGGCCGAACATGGCCAGCGTTTCTGCGGTGCGATCTTCCAATCGGCGCTCGGTGGGCGATCCGCCGACCACGAATCCGTGGTGGAGAGCTCGCTGGTTGGCCAGGAAGATGATGTCGCGGGGGGTCATGGTGGGAAACAGCGGAGCGTTCTGAAATGAGCGCACCAACCCTCGGCGGCTGCGGGCCTCGGGCGGCAGACGGGTGAGATCGGCGCCGTCGAAGGAAACAGCGCCCGCATGAGGGCGCAGATAGCCGCTTATCAGCTCGAACAGCGTTGTCTTGCCCGCCCCGTTGGGACCGATCAGGCCGAGCGTCTCCCCCTCGGCCACACTGAACGACACGTTGTCGACCGCGACCAAACCGCCAAAGTTCCTGGTGAGTCCCTGCACCTCCAACAACACGCCGCCAGGGCTCGACGATTCAGCTGAGGCCGCCACTGCCACCAGGGCCTTACTGGCCTCATGGTCGGATGGCTCACGGCGGGCCTCGACCGGATCGACGCCCCGCAGCCGGGCGATCTGGTCGATGAGGTTTTGCCGAGTGGAGGCCAGCAATCCGTGGAAGCCCCGCGGCTGTTCCAGGATCAAGATGAGCCACGCGGCGTTCAAGCCGGCCAGCGCCGACAGCTCGAGGTCGAAGAACTCGCGAACCCCGATCAGATAGGCCGCCCCGAAGAGGGGGCCGGTCAGCTCGGAGAGGCCTCCGATGACGGCCAGCGAGACCACGTTGATGCTGTCGCTGGGGGTGAAGATGCTGCGGGTGACAAAGGTGTTGCTCATGGCCAGGATCACTCCGCCCACGCCGGCCACGAACCCGGCGAAGGCATAGGCCTGCAACAGGAGGCGCCGGGGGGCGATCTGCAACACCCGGGCCGCGGCCTCGTTGTCGCGCACCGCCACCAGCGAGCGTCCGAAAGAAGAGCGGCGCAGCACGCTGGCCGCGGCCAGCACGCCGGCGAACACCGACAGCGCCACGAAGTAGAATGCCCGCGAAGTGGTGAGGTCGATGCCGAGCACATTGGCCGGTCGCGACGACAACCCCGCGCCGAACGCCCAGTCTTGGCGGAGCAGCCAGCTGAAGGTGGCCAAGGCGAAGGCCAGCGTGGCAATGGCCAGCAGCAGGCCCCGAACCCGCAGCGCGGGCAGTCCGACCGCGGCCGATACCAACGCGCCCACTGCTCCACCGCACAGCAATCCCAGCAGCAGGCTGCCGGTATCGGTGGCGACCCTAACCCCGGCCACCGCACCGATGGCGGCGAAGGCCACTTGCCCGAGCGAAAGCTGGCCGGCCAAGCCGGTCAAAAAGCTAACCGAGATGCCGATGGTGGCAAATGCGACGATGGTGGACAGCACAAAGGCCGATCGGTTGCTCATTCCGAGCGGAACCAGCGCAGCGGCCACCGCGGCCGCCCCCCCGACCACCCACCCCAGATTCCTGATAAGCCACACATCGCGGTAGGCGTCGGGCAGTCGCCGGCTGGGGGCCAGGCTGGACCACCTCTCCGGCAGTTCCCGGCCGACCCGCACCTGCATGGCCACGCCCGCCAAGATGAGCAGGAACAGGGCGACCTCGAACCACCCGGTGGCCTCGGGGTTGGAGGCCATGATCTGCTCGACCATGCCGATCCCCACGCCTGCGGCGAACGCCACTGGAAGGTTGGCGAATCGGGCCAAAGCGGCCACTGCGAGACCGCGGATGATGAAGTCGGGACCGAGGGCGTCGGCGGTGACCGTCGACTGGTTGGGGAGGATGAGCATGGCCGCGAACGCCGCGATGGCCCCGGCCAGCGCCCACGACAGCATGGCCATGTGGCGGGGGTCGACGCCCGACAACGTGGCCGAATCTGGGTTGGCGGCCGCACCCCGAATGGCCAGGCCGAACCGGCTCCGCTGAAGGAACAGATAGAGCCCGCCTACCACTACCGGCGACAGGCACAACAGCGCGGTCGCCGACGGCGAAACGAAAACGGTGAGGTCGAATTGGGGGAATCCCGACGGTTGGGGAAAACTCCCGCCGCCCAACCCTCCCTTGGAGAACGACAGCGCCAGCAGCAGCAGTGCCTCGGCCGCTCCGAGGGTGGCCACCATCGACAGTACCTTGGGAGCGGCCGCCAGCTTGCGAACCACGAACGCCTCGATGCCGGCGGCGATCAGCGCGGCCACGATGAGCGCCCCGGCGAAGCCCACCCAGTAGGGCACTCCGTAGTCGTTGACCACCACCGACATCATCGCCGCCGCCACCAGGCCTATAGACCCGTGGGCGAAGTTGATGAAGCCGCTGGAGCGGAAGGCGAGAACCAAGCCGATGCCCAACAGGGCGTAGCCGAAGCCGAATATCGTGCCCAGCAGCAGCAGCGGGCCGGAGACGTCGAAGGTGCCCATCACTGCACCCCTGCGAGTGGCTCGCGCCCTTCGCTGCCGCTCAGAGCCTGGGCCAGACCCTCCAGATAGGCGGCTTGCAGCAGGTCGGGTCTGGCTCTGAGGTCGGCCGCGGGACCCGAATAGCCGATTTCGCCTTTTTCCATAACGTAGGCGTGGTCGGCCACCGACAGCGCAATGTTCACCGACTGCTCCACCAGCAGCACCGCGGCGCCTTGGTCGGCTATGCGGCGGACTACCGGCAATAGGTCGGCGATGACTGTCGGGGCCAGGCCCAGGGAGAACTCGTCGACCAGCAGCAGGCGGGGAGGGGCGATGATGGCCTTGGCCAAAGAGAGCATCTGCTTCTCGCCTCCCGACAGGGTGGCCGCCCGCTGGTTCGAGCGCTCGGCCAGGCGCGGGAACAACCCGTAGGCCTCGGTGATGGCCTGCTCGCGACGGCTGGGGCCGGCCCCGTGGGCGAAGAGGCGGAGGTTGTCGGCCACGGTGAGGGGGCCGACAACGGCCTCGCCTCCCACGATCTGGTGCAAACCCATACCCACCCGCCAGGTGGGACGGGCCTTGGTGATGTCCAAGCCGGCATAGACAATGCGCCCGCCGATGGTGGGCTCAAGCCCCGAGATCGTCCGCAACAGCGTGGTCTTGCCGGCGCCGTTGGTGCCCAGCAGGGCCACTACCGCGCCCTCTTCCACTTCGAGCTCTACGTCGAAGAGCACCTGCACCGATCCGTAGGCCACCGACACCTGCTCCACCGCCAGCAGCGGCTGGTCTTCGTCAACCCGGAAGACCCGGCGGGGCACCGTGGTGGCCTTGGCGAGGGCGACGGCGGTCGTCGCGTCGCGAGCAGGCGCCGCGAACCGGCGAATGGCCCATCCCGCGCCCACCAGCCCCAGCCCCAGCCACCCGACCTTCCACTGGTCCGACCAAGTCCCGACAACCCGGGCGTTGACCAGCGACGCAACCACCCCGCCCAGGCCGGCCCAGAGCACTTGGCGGGCGGCTGCTGTTCGGCGCACTGCGGGTGCCAGCGCTGCGAAGACGGAGGCATCCAGTCCGGCGGCGGCCAGGGCAATGGCCCCGCCGGCCACCAACCAGCACACCACCATGCCGATGTAGGTGAACGAGACGCTTCCCAAAGACACCAGGATTCCGGCGACCACAAGCTGGGTCCCGATTGCGTCAGAGCGGCGGCTGCCGGTGAGACGGTGCAATCGGTGGTACCACGGCCCGAACAGGCTCATCAACGCGGCGCCCCCGGTCCCCGCGGCCAACACCGCGGCGTTCTGGGCGGCACTGCGCTGCCATTCCCCCAGCAGAAGCGACTGGGCGGCGTCGGCGCCGCCGATCACCACCGCCCCCACCGCGAAGGCCGCACCGTAGGACCGACGGGCCCAGGGAACATCGGTCCGCGCCACGGTGAACTCCACCTCATGGTCTTCGTCGTGGACCAAGCAGTGTCGTCCAACCAGCAGCGTCCCGCCCAGCATCAGCGCAGCGCTGATCCACAGAACCGTCTCGTAGGCCAACGGGGTGAACATGGCGGCCACAAGAGGCCACGAAGCCCCTGCGGCCACCGCCGCCCAATACCACGACATCGTGCGGAACCGATCGGTGGTACGGGAATCGGTGGCCAGCAAGATCCGATGGACCCCCAAACCGGGTGCCGCGCCCAACCCCAGCAGCACCCCGCCCAAAGTGAACAGGGCGACCTCCACGGTCCAAGCCATCAGAACCAGCCCGATGGCTGCCGCCAGCCCGCCGAGCACCAGCGTGAGTCCCGCGGGCAGCTTGTCTCTCAGCCGCGGCATGGCCAACGCGGCCATCACCGCCACCGCGCCTATCAGCGCAGACTCGCCGGTGATCGCGCCCAACAGGTTGAGGCGGTCGGCGACCTCTTCCCGCTGGAATAGCAGCACCGGCAAGGGCGATGCCAGAGCCGCCCCCTGCCAGGAGACTGCGGTCAGGAGCCGAGAATTGTCCGGTCGCCCCTCAGCCTCGTTGCCCATCTCGGCCGATCATCCGTCGAAGTCAGCCAGGTCGCCGGTCAGCGCCATGCACTCGCATTCGGGGTCGAATCGGAAGGTTCGGAATTTGTCGCCGCCTGCATAGCTGCCCTCGGTGAACTCCACCCCATAGACCGACGCCGGCTGGAAGCTGTCGCCCAGCCTCCAGACCCCCTCGCTCACCCCCTGAGCGCTCACCTCGGCAATGTGCGGGCTCGCCGCGGCGAGCAAGCGGAACACGTCGCAGAAGATGAGCCCGGTGCGAATGTTGGCCCGTTCGGTGAACTCCTGCCCGGCGTCGGCGAAGATGTCGGCGCATTCCTGTTCGGCATCGGTGGCAGGGAAGGCGTATTGGCTGTCTTCGATGTCGTATCCGGGCAGCACGCTGATGCCGCTGGCCCCCGGCATCATCTCGGGGAAGTTGAACACATTGAACTCGGGAGCGTCGTAGCTGGTCACGGCGTAGGCGGGGGCGAAGTTCTGGGTGATGCTGGTCTCGATGAACCATGACACCAGGCGAGACCCGCCGATGGCCACCACTTTGTCCACCCCTGCTTCCTTGAATTTGATGATGGCCTGGAGCTGGTCGTTGTTGAATGATGTGCCGTCGGTGGGGTCGATGGTGTTGTAGGAGGCCACCTCCACCCCTGCGGCGGCCAGCCGGGGGGCGAATTGCTGGTCGTACACCCGCTGGCTGAGCTCTGAGTCGATGGCGATGATCCCCAGCGTGGCCCCGTCGAACCAGCCGTCGGCGATGAGAGCGTCGGCCAGGCCGCTCACCAAGTCGTCGTAGGAGGGGAGCAGGGGCGACCAGTAGTAGGGGGCCAATTCGTCGAAACCGGCGTTGTCCACCGGATACAGCGTGGCGTCGAACATTAGGGTGTTGGCGTTGTGATAACAGGGCCGGGCGTTCTCCTGGAGCTGGCCGGTCATCACGACCGCGAACGCCCTGTCGTCTTGGGTGATGGCGTTGCAGAGGGCCTCCTCGGCCACCGGGCCGTCGGTGATGGCGTTGAACACGGTGATCTTGGCCTCGATCTGGCGTCCCGCAATGCCGCCTTGGGCGTTGAAGTGTTCCACCAGTGCGGCAACTTGGGCTTCTCGGTCGCCTTCGTCGGGGGTCTCCCAGCCGAACGCGGCGGCCACTTGGGAGGTGTCGGTGATGATGAACGACATGGTGATGGTGTCGTCGGTGACGCCGGGGGTGTCCGGCCCCGCGGGCACCAATCCGCCTGAGTCATCAGTGGCAGCGGGAAGCTCGTCTGGCTGGTTGTCATCGGGTTCTGCGGCCGGAGCGGCCGGTTCGACGGCTGCCCCGCCAGTTGCCGTGGCGGCGGCCGTGGCGGCAGGGGTTGTCGCCGGGGCGGCTGGCTCGGCTTCATCTGCTGCTTGAGAGCAGGCCGCGGCCACCAGAACGGCGAACAGCACCAGGCCGGCCTGCCGAAGCAGAGCAAATCGAGAGCGGCGGTCGGCAGTGGCAGTCACGGATCCCTCCTGGTCATGGGGATTGCGGGTCATGGGGATTGCGGGTCATGGGGATTGCGGGGTCGGGGGACGAGTGGCGTCGGCAGCCCGCACCGCGGAGCGATAGGCCGAGCGCCGTCGGTTCAGCGCTTCCAGGGTGAAGTACGCCACCAGCGCGAGCACGACGAGCACGGCGGCAGTCTGCCCCCAGCGGCCGATGTCGAGCCACCAGCTTCCCAACAGGTGCAGCACCTCGTCGTTCATCCCCGTCAGGTACAGGAACGCGCCCAATCCGGGGCCGAACCAGGGAAGCCTCATGAGCGGGTTCACCGGTCGTTCCCAATCCGCTGGCGCTCAGTGCCAGAGTTCACCGCTGGCCCCCGACGGTGCCGAACTGGTCGCCTTCTTTGCCGAATATCAGATAGGACGCCGCTTCCAGGCGCCCCCTCTCGGCGGGAAACCCCTGGACCAAGCCCATCGACAGGTCGCGCAGACCCCGGGACACCGCCCCCGACATTCCGGTGTTGCCCGTTCCACAGGCTTTGAGCGCCTGCACAGCCACTGCGAAGCAGTTGTCGGCGATCTCACCCTTGGCTATCCGCCAGTTGGCCACCACATCGTCTTTGGGGAGAACCTCGGGGTCGGCGGTTTCCAAGAGGATCTGGCGGCGGGCCCAGAGGTAGGCGGTGTCCAGGTGGGCCCGCATCTTGCCGAGGAGTTGCCGGTGCAGGTCGCTGCCCCCGATGGGCTCGTCGGTCCCGTGGTAGGTGGTGGTGGTCAAAAAGTCCAGCGCGAAGTCGTACACTGCCTGGGCTGCGCCGATGTAAACCGACGACAGCGCCACTTGGTTGCCCACGAAGCTCCCCCGGCTTACCTGGGTCATCTTGACAAATGTACCCGGCAAGGCCAGGGCATTCTCATCTGGTACGAAAGCGTTCTCAAGCACGATGCCGTGGGTGGCGGTGGCCCGCATCCCGATGGCATCCCACTTGGCCCGCTCGCCCACCCCCGGCGTGTCGCGGGGTATCAAGAAGACGGCCAGGTGCTCGGCCGTGTCGCCGGTGTCGAGCTTGGCCGTCACCAGGTAGTCGTCGGCCACTCCGGTGGCGCAGCCGAAAGACTTGACTCCGTTCACCAGCCATCCTCCGGCAGTGCGCGACGCCTCGGTGGCGATGGTGACCGCCGCATCCTTGGAACGCACCGACTCGCTGGCGAAGTTGGCTACCCACCGGCCTTCTGCCCCCATGCGGCGCAGCACCTTCTCGCCGAACGCTCTCACGATGGGCACCTCGTCGTCGGCGAACAGCCCGGCGTCGATGGCGGCTAGCGGCAGCAGGCCTCGAGACGATCCGCTGCACTGGAAGAAATAGGCCAGCGCCGTCGACGGGCAGGCGGTGGCCATGGCGAAGGTGGCGGCTGACAAGTCTCGCAGTCCGCCCCCGAGTCCCCCGTAGGCCACCGGCACCGTCAGACCCAGCAGGCCCGCTTCGGAGATAGTGCGGACGTGCTCCAGGGGGAATTGGCCCGCCCGATCGGCCTCCTCCGCCCGCTCGCCCAGCGCAGGCCGAATCCGGTCGACCCGGCGAGCCCGCTCGCGCTCGGCCGCGGTCATGTCCTCCACCAGCATCTCGCCGGTTGTCTGGGCTGAGCCGTCAGCGTGCATTGCCCGCTCTCTTTTTCTTGGCGATGGCCGACCGGAGATCACGTTGGCCCTCCGCCACCTTGTACCCGGTCACATCAGGTGGCTGCCCTGCGGCGCATGAGCCACAGCCCGATGAGCGCCAGCACCGCGACCACAATGATCACCGGCAGCAGCCACACCCACACCGAGCTGCCTCCGTCATCGTCATCGGTGGCCGGGGCAGCCACTTCTTCAACCGGCTCGGGTTCGGCGGTGGGCTCTGGTTCGGGCGCGGCTTGGGTTGGCGCCGGGGTGGGCTCGGGGGCCTCGGTGGCCGCCGGGGTGGGCTCGGGCGTGGGTTCTGGTTCGGGCGCGGCTTGGGTTGGCGCCGGGGTGGCCGCCGGGGTGGGCTCGGGCGTGGGCTCGGGCTCGGGTGGCGCAGCAGCGGCAAACGTGACCAATTGGGCGGCAGAGTTCGAACTCGGCCCGATGCCGTCGGAGACGATCACATAGCACGGTGTGCTCTCGTCGCATTTGTCGGGCACCATCGTGACCACATAGTCAATGGTCGCGGTTCCGTCCTCGCCGACTGTGGCTGTGAATTGCCCCATGTTGCTGAAGTCGCAGTCTCCCGGACCGGCAACCGGAAAGTTGAAGCAAGTCAGCACCGTTGCCGTGTTGCCCGGCAAGAAACTGCTGGCCATCACGGTCACGGTCTCGCCGTCGGCGATGTCCTCGGTCTTCGACAGTTCAACCATCTCCCCGTTGTGACTCGGGCCGCCATGGTCGGCGACCGCCACCGGACCAGCCAGAAGACTGGCCAGCGAAACAACAAGCGTGGTCGCGAGCAAGAGGCGAAGGTTGGCGCAGCGCATTGAGTGTACCCCCGGTAATCGTCGCCGATAGTCCTGCGGAACTGGTTCCGCAGCACGACAGGAGACTAAAGCGAAACAGTGTTCCGGTCAAGGGAACAACCCTCGCCGCTTTGCCTGGCCGCTTTAACACTCAGCCAACCCGTAACACGCCGACCTCCTCGAGCTCGGCGCTCATGGCATTCACTGCGTTGATCATGCTGGCCTGGAGCATGTAGGCCCGGGCCTCATCAGGGTCGGCGGCCCGGGCGGCCATTTGGTCGAGGGCCCGCTGGCGGGCGGCGCCGTCGGGGGCGGCCAGGCTCTGAGCGTTGTCGTGGGTGTGCCGCCGCACGTAGTCGATGGCCAGATTCCGCCGCAGTTCCGCGTGGTGGGCCAGGCGGTCGGCGCCGATGTCATTCCGCAGCATGGCAGCCAAAGACGCCCCCAGCAGCACCGCGTCATGGACGCCGCCGTTCATGCCCATGCCGCCCAGTGGATTGTTGATGTGGGCGGCATCTCCCATCAAGACCACCCGGCCCACCAAAAAGCGGTCGGCCACCCGCTGGTGGACCCGGTAAATCGTCCGGTGGGCAACCTCGTAGGGTTCAGGGCGATTGACAATCCCCTGAAGCCGCCGCTGGGCGCTCTGGTCGCCGAGCGCCTCGTCGTCGGTCTCGTCATTTCCGACGGGAAACAGCGCCCGCCAAAGATCCCGAGTTCGCAGCAGCACCAGCCACTCATCGGGATCAGAGATGTAGTTGACGTAGGCCAACTCGGCGAGGTGGTCGGCCATCTCGAATGGGGTGGAAAGCACCAAGTAGCGGTCTTCGTAGGTCATGCCGTCGAAGCCCAGGCCCAGCGACTTGCGCACCGCGCTGGCCGCGCCGTCGGCGGCCACCACCGCATCGGCCACCAGCGTCTCACCGGAGGCCAGATGGGCTGAGGCGCAGTCGCCGTGATCGACGGCGCCCACCACCTCGGCACCGAACCTGACGGCCACATTGGCCATCGAGCGGAACCGGTCGAGCATGATCTCGCACAGCTTGAACTGCTCGCATTGCAGTCGAAATGGGTGGTCGGTCACATCGGCCAGTGCGGTGAGGTCGAACTCGGCCACCACTCCCTGGCGCCGGTCCCGATAGGCGAACCGGGGGGCTATCAAGCCTCGCTGGACCATCTCGTCGACCACGCCGAAGCGGTCGAGCAGGTCAAGTGTGGCGGGGTGGAACGTCGATGCCCGCAACTCACGGGGCAACTCGGGAGCAGCTTCCAGCAGCGTCACCTCGACGCCGCCTGAAGCCAGCTCGGCGGTGGCCACGCACCCGACAGGGCCGGCGCCGACGACGACCACGCGGGGTGGCATCGGTCAGAACTCGCGCAGCATCATCCCGTGGCCCACGAACTGGTCGTTGATGTCCAGCGTGCGCAGGGCGTGCCACAGGCAGATGGCGTTGATGGCCAGCACCGGCTTGCCCAGCCAGCGCTCGGCCTGGTCGGCCACCTCCACCATGGACAAGTTGGTGCCGCACTGCACGATGGCGTCGATGTCGTCGCCGTCGATGCCTTTGAGCACCTCCACCAGAGTCTCTGGAGTCACGTCGGCGATCGACGTGGCCGAATCGCAGCGCAGGCCGTGGACCCGCTTCACCTCGTAGCCGCACTCGGTGAAGTAGCCGTACACCTGCTCATCGGCCGCCGGCTGGTAGGGCGTCAGGCAGGCGATTCGCGACACGCCGAGCCGCTCCAGGGCCGAGTTGCAGGCCGCCGCCCCCGATGTGATGCCGATATCACCGGCGATCTCCGTCACCCGAGCCTGGAATGCGGCATTGCCCTCCTTGCCTCCCCAGAACGTCTCGGCCGACATCCCCATCAGCAGGTGATCGGGTTTGCAGGTCATGAGGTCGTGTACCGCGGTGGGGATGGTCTGGCGGATCAGGTCCAGAAAATGGAGAAAGGCCTCGTCGCTGCTCAAATCGGGGGCCTCGACCAAAAAGCGCCCGCTGTGGAACGTGACCCCCGGGGGCCGCACCCGAGCGAAGTCGTGCTCGACCACGGTGTTGGTCGACGGCACGATGACCCCGATCTTGGCCCGGTAGCCGACAACATCAGGCATAGGCATTCCTCTCGATTCGCTCTGTTGCGGAATGATGTTCCGCTCTAAGGAACACTAGCCGCCCCTATCAAACCCCACCCTTCGATCTGCATTCCACACCTGCTTGACGATTGTTCAGTCTCAGCGGTCTAGAAGCCGGTCGGCGGGTTCCTTGTTGCACCACTGTTCGGATACTTTCGCCCCGTGGCGATTTCTGAGTACGTGATCTTCGATTTGGAAGCCAACGCCGACCAAGCCCACCCGCCGCAGCACGAGATCATTGAGATTGGTGCTGTTTTGGTCCGCGACGGCGAGGAGACCGATCGATTCGAGACCCTGGTTCGTCCCTCCCGGCGTCTGCGCCCTCAGACTCTGGAACTCACCGGCATCACCCAAGAGATGGTGGATGATGCCCCCCGACCGGCGGAGGCGTTGCGCTCCTTCCGCAGTTTTGTGGGGAATCGCCCACTGATCGCCCACAACGGGCATGGGTACGACTTCTTGCTCCTTGATGCCTTTGGGGAGCAGATTCCCGACTACCAGCGGCTCGACACATTGGAACTAGCTCACATCGTCTTCCCCCGGGCGGGAAAGGGCATTGTCGGCAACATCGACGGCGGAATACCTCCGAACGGCCGCAGTCTGGACGAGTTGGCCCGACACTTCTTCGGAGACCAGCCCCGGGGTGCTCACCGCGCTCTCGACGATGCTTTGCTCTTGCATCGAGTACTGCTGCGGCTGTTGGCCGCCATGGATGAAGGCTCCCCAATGCGTCGTCTCCAACGTTGGGTTCTCCAAACCGGCAACCACCCGTGGGCAGCATTCTTGTCGTCGCAATCTGAACGCATAGCTCTGGCGGATGTCGTGCCGCTTCCCGAGCCGCCGCAACCAAAGCCGCCGGCAAGGCCATTCAGTCCTGATGCCGTCACCGAGATGTTCCAAGACGGCGGCACGCTGATGGGCCAGTATCGAGAACCCCGCAAGCAGCAAACCGAGATGGCAGAGCTCATTGCCGACACCCTGCATAGCGGGGGTCGACGGCTGATCGAAGCTCCCACCGGAACCGGCAAGACTCTGGCCTATCTGGCGCCGGCCATCACATATGGCGCGGCCGCCCAGCGGCCCGTGGTCGTGGCCCCACATTCCAAGGTTCTTCAAGACCAGGTGATGGCGACCCTAGAAGAGCTTCAAGAAGACCTCGGCCCGTTCGTCTATGTCCTGCTCAAGGGCATGGGCAACTACGTCAGCCTGGACTCGCTGGACGGAGAATTGGATGCTCTCGCCTCTGCGAACGGGGCTGCCGGGGCGTCAAGCGAAGGGCCGCCTCAACCCGCCTTCTCTCATTCCGGGATCCTGGTCCTCGCCATTCTCTGCGGCTGGGTGGCCCAAACCAGAACCGGCGAATGGGACGATCTCCGCACCGGCGCCATCGAGAAGAGGATTCCCGAACTACGACGCATCCGCCGACTGCTCAGCGTGGCTGAGGCGCCGGGCGGTCCACCCAAGGAGCCGCTCGACCACCGGGACTTCTTTCGGCGGGCCCGCGATCTCTTCCCCCAAGCTGACGTGGCCGTGCTCAACCATGCCCTGCTGGTGACTTGGGATGACTGGCTGCTCTATTCCAAGCACCTGATTCTGGACGAGGCCCACAATCTGGAGGACGCCGCCACCGACGCGCTCTCCGACGAAGTGTCCGAAGGCGACATTGCCGATCTATGCGATTCCGTCTGGGATCCTTCGAGGCGCAGCGGGGCGGTGGTCAGCGTCGCCCGAGCGGCCAGATGGCCGATCGGCAATGAGCGGCTGGACGCCATTCGCCTCGCTACCGAGGAAATCCGATCGGCATCTGCCCTCTTCGGCCCGGCCTTCGTCCATTACTTGCGGACTCGCACTGGTGCGGGGCAACAGGACCCGTACCCGGTGTCATACCGGATAAAGAAGGGCATCGACACCCGCCATCCCGACTACGAGCAACCAGTGCTGGGCGCAGGCCGCCACCTCCAAGACGCTTTGATCAATCTGGCCGATGCGTTCAACGATGTGAATCTGCCCGAGGATCTGGCCTCCGGCTATCGGCGGTACCGCTTGGAGGCCCGGATCAGCCGATTGGGTAAATATGCCCGGGATGCGGCGAGGACCCTCGGACATGTGCTGTGGGCCTCCAAGCCCGAGGAGTGGATAGCCATCGGCGGGACCCGCCACACCGAAGACGGCTGGAAATGGGATCTGAAACGCGCCCCCGTCTCCGTGGCCGATGATCTGCGTTCACTCTGGGATTCGCTGGACGCCACCGTGCTCACCTCGGCCACCCTGAGGGTGGGAAACAGCTTCAGCTACATCCTCAGCACCCTGGGTTTGGACAGCGCCGATCCCCGCTCCCTCGACAGTCCCTTTGCCTGGCTGACTGAGAATCACATGGTGCTGCGAACCGACTATTTGCCCGCTCCCCGCTCAAGGCTGATGGAGGAATTCAAGACGTCGGCGGCCTCAGAAATTCCCCGGCTGCTCACGCTCACCGACGGTCGGGGACTTGTCCTGATGGCTGCTCGGTCACGGATGGAATTCGTTCGGGACCATGCTCGGCCATTGCTCGACAACGAGCAGATCCCGCTGCTGGCCCAGGGCGATGACGCCGCGCCTGCGCTGGTCGAGCGGATGCGGAGTGAGTTGGCCACCAGTTTGATCGCTCTGCGCTCATTCTGGGAGGGAGTCGACATTCCCGGCGAAGCCCTGAGCCTGCTGGTCATCGAAAAGATCCCGTTCGACTCACCCGCCGATCCTCTGATCGGGGCCCGAACAGAGCTGATGGAACGCCGCGGAAAAGACCCGTTCGCCGACTACATCGTGCCCAAAGCGGCTATCCGTTTCGCCCAGGGCGCAGGCCGATTGATCCGCACCGAACGCGATCGCGGGGTCACGGTGGTCTTGGACAACCGGCTGTGCCGAGCCGTTCCCTATCGGGATCAGATCCTCGGCACCCTCCCCGGCCCCCCTCGACTAGAGCGGGCTAACTGCGCCGAGGTCGCATACCAGCGCATCGCCGACCATCTCGGAGATGTGGTTTTCGACGAGGCGATGCGCCAACGGCTCCAGGCACTACCCAGCGCCGACCCGTGGTCTGCGCTCGCCGAACTGGAACTATCCGAGTCTGACCTCGACGACGAGACCAGGATCGATCAATGCCTCGACCGGGTTCGAGAGCGCTTCGGCTTCAAGCAGTGGCGACCCGGTCAGCGAGACACCATGATCCGCTTCCTGCGGGGCGACGACATCCTGGCCGTGCTGCCTACCGGATCGGGCAAGTCGGTCACCTTTCAGATCCCGGCCCTTCTGTCTCCCGGCGTGACCCTGGTCATCTCCCCCTTGGTGGCTCTGATGAACGACCAAGCCGAGAACCTGAGGGCCAAGGGTGTGGCCAAAGTGGCCACCATCCACAGCGGCATACCCCAGGGGGAATGGCGGGATATCTTGCGGCGAGCGCATTTGGGCCACTACAAGCTGCTCTATGTCAGCCCTGAGCGGCTCTGGTCACAAGAGTTCGTGAGCGAGCTGTCCAAAATCGGGGTGTCCCGGATTGCGGTTGACGAAGCCCACTGCATCTCCCAGTGGGGACACTCCTTTCGACCGGAATACGCCGCCATCCCCGACGCCATGAAGCGGATAGCAGGACACCCCCGGCCTCCGATCCTGGCCGTCACTGCTACCGCCACCCTAGAGGTTCGAGACGAGATCGCCGAGCTGCTTGATCTGGACCTGAAAGACCGGCCGGTGGCCCTGTCGCCCGACCGACCGGAAATGCTCTATTACACCGAATCCTGCGACAACAGCAACGACCGGGATCTTCGAGTGGTGCAGATCGTGGATGCGTTCCGCTTCCAACCCGCCATCGTCTATGTGCCCACCCGCCGACATGCCACGGGAATCGCCAGCCTGCTGCGGTCGGCCGGCCATAACGCGTTTGCCTACCACGGGGGCATGGACCATCCCCAGCGTCAACACATCGAAGACGCCTTTCGCCACGGTGAGATTGATGTCGTGGTGGCCACCAAGGCGTTTGGGATGGGCATTGACAAGCCCGACATCGCCTTGATCGTCCACTTGGAGATGCCCGCCTCCATCGAGGAGTACGTCCAAGAGACCGGTCGGGCGGCCCGGGGCGCCGTCGAGGGAACGGGACCGGAAACCGGCACCGCGGTCCTATTGACAATGCCAAGGGATTGCTCGATCCACCGGATATTCATCAAGAGCTCGGCACCCCGCATCGAGCAGGTACAGCGGATCTGGTCGCAACTCACGACGGGCACTCGTGCCTACGATCCAGAGGAACTGGCCGAAAGAGGCTACGACGGCGACCCCGAGTCGGTGAGCACCGCCCTGGCTGTCCACTACCTCCAAGAACATGGCGCGGTGAAACGGCATCCAGACACCGTCTGGAAAGGGCGGATTACCGTAGTCGGAGACACCGAGCGCATGGTTGAAGAGATGGAAAGAGAAGATCAGGAACTGGCTCAGCGGGCTCGGCACATCCTGGCTCTAGCCGAAAGACAAGACAGCGATGAGTACCATGCGCCAACCTGGGCCCAGAATCTGGCCCGAAAGCCCTGGGATATCGCCGCCGACCTGTTTGAGCTGAACAAACGGGACATCGTGGGCTTCACTGCTTGGAAACACGCCTGGGTGCTGGAGAGGCTCAACGCCGACCCCCCGTGGCCGGCAATCGAGCAGTCAGCCGAAGAGCGCAGGCGATTGGCACAAGAAAAGTCCAACCGAGCGAAGGCTCTCGCCAATTCCTCCCAAGGGTGCCGGCGAAAGAAGATGCTCGAATATTTGGGGACGAAGGCACCCGAGTTCTGCAAGCGGTGCGATCTATGCGTCGAGCTTCCCAGGCCATGGGCCGACGGCCACCTGACCCGAGAGGGCCTTCTCGAATCACTGCCGGTCAACGCCATCATCACAGAGCTGGTGGAGAGCACCGCCGGAGCGCGCTATTCGCGCCAGCGCATCGTCAACACCCTGGCCGGACACAGTGGCGGGCAATACGAACTCCCCGAGCGCTTGGCCAAGCACCCTGCTTTTGGGAGATTGGCCTTTCTCAACCGACAAGAAGTCGAGAAGGCCATCGAAAGGCTGATTGAAAAGGAGGTCCTCATCAATCGGCCGGGAGAAGTCGAGGGAATCAGATACCAGTACCTGGAGATAGCCGAACACGACTGAAATTGGCTCGAAGAGTAGGTTGGCGGGCTGTGGCCAGCCTGATTCCCGAGAATATTCCCAGCCGAAACGACATCCCCGAAAGGCTCAGAACCGCTGCCCGCCTGTTGCGCGACGCGACACCCGGAGATGTCGTGGTGTCGCTTGAGCGAACCGGCGACGACCGGGCCAGCGCGCAAAGGCTTGACCTTGGTTATGAGGATTCTGACTTCGGCACCAGGTCAATCCCATATCTGATCGTGTTCGACCCGGCGGCGGGTGTGCTTGTATTGGAATCTCCCAGTCTTCGCTCACCAAGCGCTGCCAAGCGAGGTCGCTTTCGCAAGCAGCGGCCGGTAGGTCTAGACCAAGCTCAAAGTGCCATCATCGCCAGGGTCAACGGCTTGCAGGAGAAGATCAAGTCGCTGCTGGTCGCCCGTGCCTTGGCGTTGCCCGATGTGAGCCGCAACCAGCCTTTGGCGTTGGCCGACGAGAAAACTCCTCGGCTCTTTCTTGAAGATTTCGACGAAGCCAACCTTTTGACAGTGGTTCGGCAAATTCTCGGCGGGCAACGGCCCCCACTCGACAACCAGGACCAAGCACAAGTACGTGCCGCCATCAATCCCAACATCGTGATCGGCTCGCAGGGCCAGATGTTCGACACTACTCCCCAGACATCTGAGGAGACGGTTCGGGTTCTAGATCTGGCCCAAGAACGCCTGGCAGAGCACCTCGGACCGGGCTACCGCCTCATTCGCGGAGTGGCCGGAAGCGGAAAAACTCTGGTCCTCACCCATCGAGCCCGCTATATCGGCGAGAACATGCCCCGCTGGCGCATCCTGCTGGTGTGCTTCAACGTGGCTCTTGCACAGGCCCTCAAGTTAGAACTCAGAGACGTGGAGAACGTGACGGTGTCCACTATCGACTCTCTGGCCAACAAGGTCATCCGTCAGGCAGGACGCACGCCGACTGAGGGAGGCGGCGACGCATTCGAGGTCCGGCGCAAGGAGGCATTTGCCGCGGCCCAGATCCTTCCACGATCGAGAAGGTATGACATGGTGCTTGTGGATGAGGCCCAGGATCTGGGCAACTCAGGACTCGACCTCTCGTGGGCCATGGGCAGACATGAACTCGGGGAGGAGCAGCGGCATTTCATTATTGCCTTGGACAGCGCGCAGAACGTCTACCGGCGCAAGATGAACTGGAACCCACCGGGTGTGACCGCACGGGGGCGGTCGACAATCCTCCGAGAGAACTACCGCAACACGAAACAGACGCTCGATTTCGCGCTGGGAGTGATAGCGGGAATCGGCCAGCCCAGCGCGGGCCAGGCATCTCCAGATGATCTAGACGCCTTCGTTATGCCCGAAGCCGCATTGCGCCTTGGGAAGCCTCCGAATCTTCAGGTGTGCTCCGATCTGGTAACCGAGGCTGAGACGCTGACAGAGGCAACAGCCGAACTTCTCCGCAACGGAGCCACACATGACGACATTGTCATCATGTCGGGGTCGAAAAAATTGCGGATCACCTTGCAGCAGACGCTGAGAGCAATGGGAATTGAAGCACTCGACGCACAGCAGGAGCGGGAACAACTGGTGTCGGTGCGCGGCAAGATACGAGTGGCGACCCTCCAACTGCTGAAAGGACTCGAATACCCTCACGTCCTGATCGGAGGCGTCAACGACATCTGGGTCAACGGCGACGAAGACGAGACTCGTCAACGACTGCTCTACGTTGCTATGACCCGGGCGACCGAAACGTTGACCGTCACCTATTCCGGCGACGGACCTATGGGCCGTCTACTACAGGCGGTCCCCCGCTGAATCTGTTTCAGTGGCTGCTTCAGGGCAGCTTGAGGCGGATGCCTCCGATGGCGGCGTCATCGGGGTCTTGCAGGGCGTTGGTGGCCTCCATCTGGCCATAGGCGGCTGCCCAATCCCACCAGGGCATCGCGGCTGTCCACCGCCAGGCAAAGCTCATCACTCTCACCAGCGCGGATACGTCACCTCCCCTAGATGCCGAAGTGCGTCGCAGGCAAGCGATGTACTCGTTGCGGAAGACGCTGGGAATGATAATGCGGGCTGCGTCCACCGCCGAAAGCTCTGCGTTCATCATCACTCGGGCCACTCGCCCGTTTCCATCGGTGAAGGGATGCACCTCCGACACCACCACCATCAGATACAGCGCCCGCGAAAACCCGGCGGGGACCGACGAGGCTAGCTCGAAGCCGCGGCGCAGCGTGCCCTCAACAAGCGTAGGATCGACGAACAAGTAACCCCCTACTTGGTTGGGCTCTGTCTTCCACCGGCCCGGTCCCATCTCGGGACGACCGCCCAAGATCATCTTGTGCCGGTCACAGAGGTGGCTGATCAGCTTCTCGGGGTCTTCGGAAGTTGCCTTTCGACCCAAAGTGTCGGCGACGCAACTGTAGGTGCCCAAGATGTCGTGGCCATCTGCCGGTCGTGAGGCCGGAGGCTGCTGGGAGTCGATGATCCTTCGGGCTTCTGCCACCGTGAAGACAGTGCCCTCGATGTAGTTGGAGAAGTAGCTCTCGAAAAATGGCAGCGCTTCTCCTTCGGATCCGGCCGGCAGCCAGTCAGGCACATCGGGGTCGTCTTGTTGGTCCAATCCCTGGATCAGCCGGTTGAACATTTCAACTCGCTGGTCATCCCAAGCCCGGCCATGGGTGAGGGCTTGCAGGAGGCGTCCTGCGGTGGGACGCAGCGGCTGGTGACCGGCCAACTGGTCGAACAAGCGGTTGATCTTCTCCGCTCGATCAGCCACGCCCATTGCCTCGGCCAAGGCGACGGCATCCTCCTGCAGTCGCAGCATTCGCTCCGAGCCCCAAACGGTGGCCTTTTTGGCCAGCCAGTCCTCCAATTCCGCCAATGACAGAGTTCGGGGGGTCCGGCCGCCCCGCCCGTGGGTGACCGCCAGGTTGTCGACCAAGATGCGGGCCTGGCTGGACATCCTCAACCCTTCAGCCCACGGAGGGTCTTCAACTGGTTCGGCGAGTGGGCCACCGGAACGGATTTGCACTTCCATTCCCGGAAGCCGGATGGACTTGCGGTCGCCATGGGCAGCCATGAAGATGCACCCTCCGTCCACGCCGCCATTCTCGGCGGCAGAGCGGTCCACAATGACCGCACCGGGCAGCATGCGCCCCAAGATGAGCCAGCGGTTCGCCACCACAATCTCTGCCGGATCGCTGACGAGATCAGCAGAGTACATCCGGGGCGCTAACCGGCGAATCCGACCTCGGGCCACGGCCCTGCTAAGGGTGTCCCGCGATGCCACGTCGTCGAAGAAGACGGTATGCACCTCTGTCGGCCAGGGGGTGGACTCTCGGCGGGCCATATTCAGACAATATCGGCCCGAATGCTCAATTACACGACATTTTGATGCTCAATGGACTGTGCCTATCCAGCATTTGTGTCCTGAAATCCCATTAATCTGACATTATAACGCTGAATAAATGACAGAAAGCGCTTCAGCTCTGCCAGTTTTTCGGGCCATGAGCGAGTGCTGGTGCCTAACCGGCGGGCACCGACCGCCTTTGGCTGGCTAGAGTTTCAGGCACCTGCGGGTGTAGTTCAGTGGTAGAACCCCAGCTTCCCAAGCTGATGACGCGAGTTCGATTCTCGTCACCCGCTCCACAATGACGGGGCAGATCTATCTGGGCACGGTGGCCATCGAGCCGAATCGGTGGGGCTTGGCCGAACCCGGCGGGCACCCTCTGACCCGGGTGTCGGAGTGGTTGTCCACCATCGGCGAAGCGGGCTTTGACGGTTTGGAGCTGTGGGAACGCCATGCCCGTTCGGCCCCCGATGAGGAACTCGACGCGCTGCTGGCATCGGAGGTACCGATCGAGATCCTGAGTTGCTACACCAGCTGGGACGAGCCCGACGATGCCGATCGAGCCGAGACGGCGGCGTGGATCGAGCGGGTGGGAGCGATGGGCGTCAAGTTCAACGTGGGCAGCGACCCCGAAGCCATCGCTGACTACACCGAACGGCTCCGTCGATTCGAGGCCGAGGTGCCCAGCTGTGCCCGGTTGCTGTGCGAGTGCCATTTCGGGACGGTCGCCGAAGATCCCAACGTGGCCCGCGACATGTTCGACTCCATCGCCGACGCCGACCGGCTGGGAGCCATCGTCCACGTCCACCCCATGGCCCGAGACGAGTGGTCAGAGCCGCTGGGGGTGCTCGGCAACCGGGTGCGCCACGTTCACGTTCAAGTGGCCGAAGTTCCTCAATCCACCAGCGCCAATGAATTGAGCGAGGTACTGCGCCCGGCCGCCGAAGCGATAAGCGCTGAATCCCCCAACGCCACGTGGACCATCGAGTTCTCCCACGGCATGTGGGGCTTCGGTCGCGACGACGCCGAGTTCGACAACCCGGCCTACATCCTCCAGTCTGCCCAACGCGACCTTGAAGCCCTCCGATCTGCGCTCTGAACGGCCCCTTGGCTGGGGGTAGTCAATAGCGGATGGCGCGGCTGGGGCAGAGGGTGGCGGCTTCTTCGA
The DNA here is from genome assembly GCA_002239105.1 of marine group bacterium Sva0996 bin134. GTDB lineage: Bacteria > Actinomycetota > Acidimicrobiia > Acidimicrobiales > Bin134 > Poriferisocius. Next base: position 174,848 of record MPNQ01000001.1, read on the forward strand.
CGGCGTCGCGCTCGGATTCGGGCGGATGGGTGTCGATCACATGAGACAAGGCATCGTCTCCTAGTTGGAAGACCTCAGGCGCGACCCGCTCGCAATAGCCCACCCCCTGGCACTGCTGGTGGTCGACGGTGACGTGCAGTTTCTCGGCGCCCATTGATGGTCTACAGATTGGTGAGCAGGATCGGGAAGCGGCCATAGGCGTCGTGGTGGCTGGCCTCGGTGTAGGTAGGCGGGTCGTCGGGGTCGATTTGGATACCGGCGTCGTAAAGTGCGCTGGCGATGTTGACCAGCGTGCCGTCGGTGCCCTCGTCGTTGTCGGTGCGGGCCGAGAGGCCGGTAACCAGTGTGCGCCCGATGCAGATGTGCTCGCCGCCGCCGAAGGTGAGGCCCCAGGGTTTCACCGAGCTGACCTTCCGGTAGGGGTTGAACATCCCGGCGTCGGTGCCGAACACCTCAGGGTCGCGGTTGGCCGGCGTGAACAAACAGGCCACCCGCTCGTCGGTGGCGATGGTCTTGCCGTTACTCAGGGAGAAGTCTTCGTTGGCAATCCGCAGCAGGGCGGGCGACGGTAGGTGCAGTCGCAGGGCCTCGTGGGCAGCCCGCTTGATGTACTCCCGGTCGGACACTTTGGCCCGATCCTCGGGGTGGGCGTCGAACCACTCGTCGAAGTGGGCGATGAGGTGGGGAACCGAGTGGGTGGTGGTCTGAGTGGCCGCCACCAAAAACAAGCAGGCCTCCCTGATGGGCAGCTCCTCGTCCCAGTCGTCGTTCCAGTGCAGATAGAGCATGGTGATCAGATCGACAGGGAGCTCGTCTCTTTCGATCTCGCCCCGATGGAAGCGCTCGATGAGGGCCCGGCGGCGGGCCACCGATGAGGCGAAGAAATCGCGGTCGAACTCATCCCGTACTGCCAAGATGCGCCGAATCACCTCACCATGGTCCTCGGTAGACCACTCGACGGTGGCACCCGTGCCCAACAACTCGACGTACTCTCGGAATGCGGTGGTGCGCTCTGGGGTGTCCACTGCGTCGATCCCGGTAGTGGCAGCGGCAATGCGGGCCAGCATCGTGCGCAGCAAGACGCAGAGGTCGGCCCGCACGACACCGTCGTTGCCCCGGTTGTCGCGGCACTCTTCCAGCGTCTTGCCGATCAGCGGGATCAGCTCAGTGTGCTCGTAGTACTCCAGTGCGGCCTTGGCGAATAGCGGGGCCTCGAGCCGTCGGCGCTCGAAGTGCTCATCTCCGTCGATGGTCAATAGGGAGCGTCCAAAGAACGGCTGGCTCTCCTGATGCGACCCCTGCCGAAAGCTCCTCGACCGCAAGATCTCATCGATTTCGGCATAGGTGGTGAAGTGCTGCAAACCAACGATGTGCGGAGGCGGAGGCATCTCTCGAATGGTGGGCTCTCTAGTCGGCACAGTTAGACCTCCCTGGCGAACAAGAAGATAGCCGGTGAGCAATCGGCCATCTCGGGGACCACTAGCGTGCAGCGTGCATGCCGGTGTTGTTGGGGGCTTTGGCGTCGGGACTGATAGGGGTTTCCGACTACTTCGGGCGCTACGCCAGTCGGCGCGCCCAGGCCATGACCTCTGTGGGCACGGCGTTCGTGGGCGGACTGGGTATAACGCTGGTGCTGGTTCTGGTGGTGCCCAGCACCATCACGTCGGCAGACCTGCTGTTGGGGGCGGTATCCGGGGTGCTGATCGCCATTGCCATTTCGTCTATGTGGCACAGCTTGGCCGTGTCTTCCTCGGCCATCGCCTCGCCCATCGTGGCTGCCTTCACTGCGCTGGGGCCGCTGACCTATGGGTTTGCCACCGGCGAGCGGCCGACCATCGCGGTGGCCATTGGCATCGCCGTGGCGGTGGCTGGCTTGCTCTTGGCGGTGATTGTCCCCCAGACGGTGGAGAACATCGGGGCGGGCATTGCCTACGCAGTTCTGGGGGGACTGGCGTTCACGGTGGCGATTGTGCTGCTGGGTCGGACCGACGTGGACAGCGGCATGTGGCCCGCGGTCACCCAACGGGCGGCCGCCCTGCTGTTCATGCTGATGGTCACCCGGGCCCGGCGCATCCCTCAGATATTGCCCCGACCGCTGCGGCTGGCCGGTCTGGCCGGGGGCATCGCCGGAGGCTTGGGCATGGCGTCGTTCATTGCCGGAGTGCAGCGTGGCCCATTGGGGGAGGTCTCGGTAGCCGGATCGCTCTATCCGGTGGTCACCATCGCGCTGGCCGTGATCTTCGACGACGACACCCTGCGATGGTGGCAGGCCGTAGGCATCGCCGCCGTGCTGGCCGGCACCACCTTGATCACCATTGGGTGAGTCCCGCATACGCTCTTGCGAGACATCGAAGCGTTTCGATGCTGCTATCAACTTGTCGTCGATGACGCTTCAGGCCGTCGGACAGGGAGATGGAAAGGGCACGTGAACTGTGGCAACGATGGCTGTTGTCGCAAAAGTCGACGACGTCGTAGCCTCCGTCGTGCAACGGTGACGGATACCACGGGTTGATCCAGATAGCATCCACGCCCAACTCGGCTAGGTACGGCAGCCGGGGTCGGAGTCCTGCTATGTCGCCGATGCCGTCGCCATTTCCGTCAACCGTTTGCTGAGTGGACCCATCTTGGACTTGTCGAGTTTCCAATTGGCATTCATCGCCATGTGGTCCGCTTCTTCGAACAGGACTAATCCTTGGTCAAACCCGGTTCATTTTCGTTGTCTTCCCCAGTAAGGAAGTTCATTGTCGCATTAGGGGCCGTTCACCTTGGCTCTATTCGGGTTTTAGGCCATTGAAGGACAATAGGGAGATGGATGAGAAAGTCCCTATGGAGCCGCAGGTCAAGCTGACCACTGAAGAGATCTTGTTGATCAAGCAGGCTGCCCAGCGGCTTGAGGCCAAGTTCGAGGGCACGTTCAACGCCGAGACCGTCGAGCGGTACATCACCGACTCGCTGACCCGCCTTGAAAGCCGGGCCAAGTTCGCCACCTGGATGCCGGTGCTGATCGAGCGCTTCACCCACGACCGCCTTATCGCTCTGTCCCGTTTGGAGGTGGGCACCCTGGACCGGCCCGGCGTGCTGTTTTTGTGCGTCCACAATGCAGGGCGCTCGCAGATGGCAGCCGGCTACCTCCGACACTTTGCCGGTGACCGGGTGGACGTGTTCACCGGCGGGTCCGCCCCGGGCTTCGACACCAACAAGGTGGTTGTGGCGGCTATGGCTGAGGAGGGCATCGACGTCTCCCAGGAGTACCCCAAACCATGGGCTGACGAGATCTCCCGGGCCGCCGACGTGATCGTGAGTATGGGCTGTGGCGACGCCTGCCCCATTTATCCCGGCAAGCGCTACGAGGACTGGGAATTGGACGACCCCTCCGGACAGTCCATTGAGGCAGTCCGCCCAATTAGAGACGACATCAGGGGTCGCGTCGAGGCCTTGCTGGTCTCCTTGGAGCTGACCCCAGTTTCGTAGCCGTCGCCCATAGCCCGCCGAGCCGCCGTGCGGGTTTTCTCCTCAGCGTCTAAGTTACGGCCGAGCCGGGGAGAGGAGGACGGGAGGGGGGCAATCCTCTCCCCGGCTGTGACTTCGCCCTTGCCTTTAGGCGATGAGAGCCCGGACCTCAGCCACTCTTTCTTGCACCTCTTCGGGAGTGCGAGCTTCCAGGTTCAGCCGCAGCAGGGGCTCGGTGTTGGAGGGGCGCAGGTTGAACCACCAGTCGCCCAGGTTCACGGTGAGGCCGTCGAGGCGATCTTGATCAGCGTCGGCGTAGGCGGTGGCCACTCGTTCGATTACTGCGGCGGCATCTTCCACCACAGTGTTGAGCTCGCCCGATGCGGCATAGCGGTCGAGATCGGACACCAGGTCGGCGAGCCCGGCCGGGTGTCGGCTGATGGCCTCCAACACCACTAGGGCGGCGATCAGTCCGCTGTCGGCTCGGAAATTGTCCCGGAAGTAGTAGTGGCCGGAGTGCTCGCCGCCGAATACTGCCCCGGTCTCGGCCATGGCCTGTTTGATGTAGGAGTGGCCCACCCTGGTGCGCACTGCCGTGCCGCTTCCCTCGGCGATCACTTCGGGGACTGTTCGGGAGCAGATCAGGTTGTGGATCACGGTGGCACCGGGATCGCGGGCCAAGATCGAGCGGGCGATGATGGCGGTGGTCAGCGATCCCGACACCGGTCGGGCTGTTTCATCCACCAGGAACACGCGGTCGGCGTCGCCATCGAAGGCCAGCCCGATGTCGGCGCCCACCGCCACCACCCGTTCTTGCAGGTCTCGCAGGTTCTCGGGCTGGAGGGGGTCGGCCGGATGGTTGGGGAAGGTGCCGTCCAGTTCGGGGTACAGGTGATCGAGCGCCAAGGGCAGCCCGTCGAACACCGCGGGCACCACCAGGCCGCCCATGCCGTTGGCGGTGTCGGCCACCACCAGCAGAGGGGCCAGCGCATCCAAGTCCACGAATGAGCGCACATGGTGGACGAAGCCGTTCAGCAGGTCACGGGTTGTGCGCGTGCCCTTGGTCGCCGCTGGGTCGGGACCGGCGGTGGCCATGGCCTTTACGGATTCCAACCCGGTGTCGGAGCTGATCGGCGCGGCCCCGGCGCCGCACATCTTGATTCCGTTGTAGCCCGCGGGATTGTGAGAAGCGGTGAACACCGCGCCGGGAAGGTCAAGCGTTCCCGAGGCGTAGTAGAGCATGTCGGTGGCGCACAGCCCCACGTCCACCACGTCGACCCCGTGGTCTATTGCCCCGTCGCCGAAAGCGGCAGCGAACTCCTCGCCCTCGGGGCGCATGTCTCGCCCGACCAGCACCGCCCTCGCTCCCGACGCGGCCGTGAACCGGGCAAACGCCCCGCCGATGGCCCGGGCCCCGTCGGCGTCGATCTGGTCGCCGACCGTGCCCCGCACGTCGTAGGCCTTGAAGATGGCGTCGTAATTGGTGGCCATTTCGTAGGGGGCCTAGGGCTCTGGGCGATTCAGCGGCATTCGGGGCTATTGCTTCTTGAGGTTCTGCTTCATCTCGTCGAGTTGCATCAAGATTGGATAGCCGCTGACGCTTATGGCGTTGCCATGGCCGGTGTGGTGGACGTCGAACACCGACTGGAGGGCGGTGTAGTAGCCCTGCACATCGAGGGTCTGGTTCACCGCCCGCTTGGCCTGGGCCAGCCCGAAGGCGTTGTTCTTGGCGATCTGGGCGGCCAACTCGTGAGTGCGCTCCCAAAGCTGGTCGCGGGCCACCACCTCGCGGGCCACCCCGATCTGCACGGCCTCTTCTGCCCCCAGGGTGCGCTGGGTGAACAGCAGATCCTTGGCCCGGCGAGCGCCCAACTCCCAGGTGTGGCCGTGGTATTCCACCCCGCCGATGGCCATCAGCACCACCGGGTCGGAGAACTCCACGTCGTCGGCCACCACCAGAAGGTCGAGCGGCCAGATCAGGTTCAGGGCCCCGGCGATGGCCTTGCCCTGAATGGCGCCGAGGGTTGGCTTGGGGATGTTGCGCCAGTGCCACGAATAGCCCAGGTACTTGCGGGCCTCCCATCGGTAGATCTTGTTGAGCTGCCAGCTGCCGTCGGGTTCGTTCAGTGACACCGCGTCGGGGTCGGGGTCGCCGCCGCCCAGATCGTGGCCCGCGGAGAAGTGCTTGCCCTCGCCTCGCAACACGATGACCTTCACATCGTCGTCGTATTCCGCGGCCAGAAAGTGGTGGTGCAGTTCGTCGAGCATGCGCTCGTTCTGGGCGTTGGCCTTCTCTGGCCGGGCCAGCGTGATGGTGGCCACCGCATCAGCGGTCTCGTACTCAACGTATTTGAACTCGTCCATGGAGTGTCCTTGTTGGAATTGGTTGCTTCAGCCGGTAACCACTTGTATCGTGAAAAAAGCAGTCGGAACCGGCACCGCCCAGAGCATAAAGGGTTCCCCTCAGAATCGAATAGACGACGAAGGGAACCCAATGGCAGTCACCGAGGTAGAGCGCACGGAGTTGGCTAACCGGCTGGTATTGGCCATCGGCAAAGAGGCAACCGAGACGCTCATGCAGTGCATCATCCCGGAGGGACGAGACCAATTGGCCACCAAAGACGACATTAAAGTCTTGGAATCCACCTTGCGAGGCGAGTTCGCCGAGTTCAGGGGTGAGATGCGGAGCGAGTTCGCCGAGTTCAGGGGTGAGATGCGGAGCGAATTCGCCGATCACAAGGGCGAGATCAAGCTGGCGCTGGCCAAACAGACCCGCATGTATCTGACGACTTTGGCGGGGTTTATGCTCACCACGTGGGGGGCTTTGATTGTCCCCGCCGTGGTGTGATGGACCACTAGGCCATCACGCGTAGCGGAGGGCGGCGGCTTCGAGAACTCCTAGAGTGCGATCGGCAATGGGACCCCAGTCGAAGGCTGGGCGGCGAGCGATCAGAGCTTGGTGGGAGCGGTCGAGGTCTTCGGGGGTGAGCTCGTCGAGGCACCGGGTGAGGTCTTCGACGGTGGAGCCATAGCGGATGTCGGCCCCATGAAAGGTCTCGTCGAAAAAGTCCCAGTCACTGGTAATGGCGGGCACGCCCGCCCCCAGGCAGTCGAACGCCGTGCCGGTGGTGAGCATCCCCGACGGTGCGAACGGGAGGATCACCGCGTCGAAGGCCTTCATGCGACGCAGGTACTGATTGAAGTCGAGATGGCCGTGCTCGGCGATGATCCGAGGGTCGTCGGGCACGGCCACCGACAGGTCCACTCGGATGACTAATTGGATGTCGTCTCGGGGGCAGGCGGCTACCGCGTCCACCACCAGTTGGAGGTCCTTTTCCACCCGGGGGGTGCCGATCACCGCCACCCGCAGACCGCACGGCGCCCAGCCCTCGGACAGTTCCACGTCCTCTCGGGTGGAGTTGGCCACGGCCTCGTACTCGCGACCCCAGTGGCCGTGGGCGATGATGTGGTGCTCGGTGTGAGTGCCGTAACTGTAGGTAGCCAGGGCCACATCCCGACCCACTTCGCTGTGGTGGATGACCGCGTCGGCTGCCTCGGCCCACAGCTTGTAGCTGGCGGCGGCCTCGTCGGTCTTGAAGAAGTGGGGGAGCAGGTTGTGCTGGGTCCACACGATGGCGGTGCCGGTGGCCTTTAGCTGCTCCAGCACCTCGGCGGTTCGATCAGGATCGACGCCGCTCCACCACTCGGGCCAGGCCATGTGCAAGACATCTATGTCACGCAGTCTCCGCACCAGCTTGTCGTCGGGAATGCCCGCGCTGGTGGCCACCACCCGGTTGGCCAGCGGGTCATACAGCGACCGGTCGTAGGGGTGGCCGTGGATGGTGCTGGCCACCCGCAGGCGAGGGGTGATCTTCCAAGTGAAGTCCACTGCCGTGGCCGGCTCGAGCTCAGCCTGGTACACCCGGGGCAGCTCACCCCAGAAGCTGCGCCATTCGGCGATACCGGCGGTGTCGACGATCTGGAGCGGGCCCGAGTCGATCTCCACATCGATGGGGCGAGACTCCGATTCGGCCACCGTGAGGGTGAGCGGCCCCGGCAGATCATCGGGATCATCGAAGCGAAGTTGCTCGGACACCACCAGCGAGCGGCCCTCCACCCGGTAGGTGGCCGTTCTGGTTCCGGCGACGGTTGCATCGCTGCTGCCCGCCGGAGCCCAGCCTTCGTGGATGATGGTGACCGTCCCCGGGGAGTGCTCCACTGAGATGGGCAAACCCGCGGGCACGAGGGGCGCATTGCTGGTGCCGGCCATGTCGTCTCGGCCTCGTGGCGTGATCACCGGCAGCATCACCGGGTGGCCGCTGGTGGGCTGCTCGAGCAGGCCGGGCCCTCGGGGGGAGGGGGAGTAGTCGGCCGAGAAGCCGAAGACGGTGGGCAGGGCCAACGACAGCGACCTTGAGCGGTACGACCACACCGTGGCTCGCCCGGAATCGTCGAATCGCACGAAGCGCTCAGCGGGCAGAAAGGCATCGGTGGACGGCGCGCCGATCACCTCTGGTCTGCGCCGCAGTTCCAGGGCGGACAACAGGAGCTTTCCGTAGATGTCCAGGGTCATCTGAAGCCGCCGGGCCGGGCCTCGATAGAACATGGCTGCCCGGCTCTGGTGGGCGGCGATGACGCCTCCGGGAAACCACTCCAGGATGTCGTCCAGCGTGGCGTCGGCCCGGGCCAGCCAGCGGTCTTGAGGGGCTCTTAGGTCACGCCCTGCCGCGATGGCGGCCAACTCGATGGTGATGGCCATGCCGAGCGCTCCGATGGAGCGCCCCCACACGACGGCCCCGCCCGGCTGGGCCAACTCGTCGAGATCGCGAAGCACTTGGGACAGTCCGTCGGCCCACCCCGGACCGAGTTGGTCCACTAGGGGCTCGGCAAACAGGTACATGTCAGGGGTGTAGATGTCGTAGTGGACCCAGGCCCCCATGCCGTCGTTGAGCCATCCGGTGGGGCTGGTGAACATCGAACGCACCCGCTCCAGCAGCTGAGGAAGCTCGGCAGGCTCGTCGTCTCCCCGGAGGCGAGCCAGAGCCCGCAGACATCGGGTGGCCACCACCGCGAAGTTGGGGGGGATGGCGTCGGTGTCGTCGAGCCGGGCAATGATCTCTTTGGAGTGCACGGCGTCAAGCACGGTGTCATGCAGTTCAGCGGGCAGCGCATCGAGCCCGCCCAACCGCAATACGGTCTCGCCGACCCGGTAGCTATAGAAGCCCTCGACGGCGGCAGGGTTGATCGAGGCGATCAGCGGCCGGATTCGGTCTTGCAGATCGCAGCCGGCGACCTCGTCTACCCCGCAGTCGATGAGCAGCCCCAGCACATACATGAGGTCGGCAGTGGTGTCGTCGAGCACTGGATGGCCGGCGTACAGGCCGGGCAGCTTGAAGCCGGGGGCGGCGGTCTGTTCGAATTCGCCCATCTTCTCGGCGGTCGCCGACACCAAGCGGTCGGCCAGTTCTCCGGCGGTGGTGGCCCCGCCCAGCGGAGGCTCGGGCATTCGGAGGTCCAAGCTCATGCCATGGTGGCCAGTCGGTCGCGGGTGACCTCGTTGAGGGCAGGCTCGCCCGCCGACCACCGGCGGACTTCCTCGATCACGTTGTCGGTCATACGGGCCAACTCAGTGCCCTGACTGCCGGCTAGATGGGGGCTGATCCACACGTTGGGCATTTCCAGCAGCGGGCTGTCTTCGGACAGCGGCTCGGGATCGGTCACGTCCAAGATGGCATAGAGACGCCCCGACGCCAGGTGTGGCAAAAGCGCCTCGTGGTCGATCAGCGGGCCCCGGGCGGTGTTGATCACCGTGGCCCCATCGGGCAAGGCCGACAGCTGGGTCGAGCCGATCAGATGCATGGTCTCGGGCAGGGCTGGCGCGTGGATGGTCAGCACATCGGCCCCCGCGCACAGCTCGTCGAGATCGAGTTTTTCTACCCCCAGCGATGCCGCCTCCTCGGAGGTCACAAAGGGGTCGTAGAGCGTCACCTTCAAGTGGGGGAAGGCCCGCAGCAGCTCGATCACCCGGCGACCGATCAGCGACGCCCCGACGATGCCGACGGTGCGGCCGTAGTTGCCCCATTGGTGGTCGCCCATGTCTGACAGGGCCGAAAAGTCCGCTGGGCCACGGCGCCACAGCACGCCCTTGTTGGCGAACAAGATGGCTGCCAGGGTGAACTCGGCCACCGGCTCGGCGTTGGCGTTGGCCCCGCTGGTCACCCGGATGCTCCGATCCCACACGGCGTCGGTCAGGGTCATCTTGACCGTTCCCGCCGCGTAGGCGAACAAGCCGAGCCGGGGGGTCCGATCCAACATGGCCTCGTCCAGAGGCGGGCACCCCCAATGGCCGACGATCACCTCGGCGTCGGCTAACAAGGCGTTGGCTTGGTCGTCCCAAGCCCCGATGGGCTCGGCGTTCAACAGAGTCCCCAGCGCCCGAAGGCGGTCGAGGTCGGCGTCGCCGAATAGCTCCAATCCCGGCCAGTGGGCGATGGCGATGTTGGGCTGCCCTCTGCTCATTGCAAGAAGTCTCCCAATATCGGCTAGACCATTCACAAGTAAGACCAAAAAGGGGACGGATATGGCTGATCTGGTCAACTACGAGGGCAAGCGAGTGCTGGTGGTGGGCGGCGCCACCGGGATGGGGGCGGCGGCGGCCCAGAAGGCAGCTTCGTTGGGCGCTCACACCATCGTTTTGGACATCGCCGATGTGGCTTACGAGTGCGGGCAGTACATCCATGTGAACTTGGGCGACCAGTCCAGCGTGGATGCGGCGGTCGAGGCCATCGAAGGACCGGTTCATACGGTGTTGGCCTGTGCGGGAGTGGCCGACGGAACCGGCAACCTCATGCTGATCAACTTCACATCTCAGCGCCACCTGATCGAAGCGCTGATCAAGGGAGGCAAGCTGGGGAGGGGCGGCTCAGTGAGCTTCATTTCATCGGCAGCCGGTTTGGGCTGGATGAGCAACCTGGAGCAGGTACAGGACTTTCTGGCCACCCCCGATTGGGATACCGCGGCGGCGTGGATCGACGAGAATGAGGGCACCGACAGCTACATGTTCAGCAAGCAGGCCATCAACGGCTACGTGGCTGCCCAGGCATTCCCCTTCCTGCAAAGGGGCATGCGCATCAACTCCATCATGCCCGGGCCCACCGATACCCCCTTGGCCCGGGCCAACGCCGATCTGTGGCTCGGATTCGGGGCGAGCTACCGGGAAGCCGCCGATGTGCCCACTCTGGTTCCCGAACAGATGGGCGACACGCTGCTGTTCTTGAGCAGCGACGCGGCCAGCGGGATCAACGGGATCAACCTGCTGGTCGACCAGGGCCACACCAATGCCTCGCTAGTGGACGCCTGGGACGACCCGTTCGTGAAGGTCATGGCCGGCATGATGGATTTCGACCCGGCCATGTTCGGGATGGACGAGTGAGCCGTCGCACCAGATGAGCGGCGAACTGCCTGACCTATTGGAGCTGACCGAGGTCGGCGAGCAGCGCTACCACGTCTTCCAGCCGGCGGAGTCGGCTGAGGGGCGCGATGTGGTGTTCAGCGGGCAACTAATGGCCCAGATGATGATGGCGTCCGATAGGGAGGCGGGCGGGGCCAAGGACATCCGCTCGGTCCACGCCATCTTCGCCCGAGCCGGCACTTACACCCTGCCCATCGAGGTGGAGGTCGACTCCATGCAGGCCGGGCGCACGTGGGCCAGCGACACGGTGACCGCCACCCAGGGGGGCAAGCTGCTCAGCCGGGCCATGATCCTGATGAGCACGGTGGACGACGACCTGATGCGCCACGAGCCGGCCATGCCCGACGTGCCCGGTGCCGACGGGCTGGACCCCGGTTTCGCCTTCATCTTCCCCGGCGCCGAATGGCGCCCGCTGCCCGGTGAGCCGGAGATCGACGGGGTGCCGGTCGAGCGGGCTTGGCACCGCTACGAGAGGGCAGTGGACTCCCAAGCGGCCAACCAGGGCATCGCCGGCTGGGCCACCTGCGGCAGCATCATCGGCCTAGCCATGCGCCCCCACCGTGACACCATCCGCATCGAGGACGCCCATCGCACCCTGTCCACCGGGGTGATCGCACACACCCTGCATTTCCTGGATCGTCTGGACGTTTCCCAGTGGCTGCTAGTCCAGCTTCGGGGCACCAAAGCGGCCAACGGCCGGGTCTACGGCCAAGGAGAGGTGTTCACCGCCGAGGGCCAGCTGGTGGCCACCTTCCACCAAGACTCCATGGCCCGAGCCGCCCCCGGCGCCATGGACCCCTCCCGCTCGATGTAACGGCCGCTTAGGGCGGAGGAATCTCAACCTGGCATTGGGGGCCGGTTGCTCGGCTGATCCGGCGGTCGAGTGTTAGCAGGGGCCAACCCAGCGCTTCGGCTAACGCCACATACCAGGCGTCATAGCTGGTGAGGTTGGCCCGGAGTTCCCACACGCGGTCAGCGAAGGGGGTAAACGGGTAGAGGTCGAGATCAAGGCGGAGCAAGTCTCGTTGGGCAGCCGTCGCTTCCAGTCGCGTGAGGATGCCTCTTAGCTCCTGTCGGCGCAAGATATTGGTGGCCTCGACAAGGGCTTGCTCCGGTGCTGCCAAGGGACCTGTTGAGATCGCCTCCATCGCCCACGGGCCGTCATATTCGGAATCGACGAGCGCGGCCACCAGCACGGAGGCATCAACGACTGCGCTCACTTCCGATCGGCGTCGCGGTCTTGGAGGATCAACGAGGTTGGGATGCCGGTTCCCGCCGCCGCTTTGCGGCGTTGGACTTCGTCAAGCCAGGCGCGCAACGTCGGCCGTGAGGCGATCCGCTCCAGTTCACTGCGCAAGAATTCCTGCATGGACTGGCGATTGAGCGCGGCCCGAGCGGCAAGCTCATCACGGACGTCCTCAGGCACCCCGCGTATCGTAATCTGCACCGTCATGCTTTCATTATGCCATTATTGCTTTCATAACGCCATCACTAGGCCGTAATCGGTGCTGTAGTTCAACGAGTTCGAGGGCACGATGAGCGGGGGCCTCAGCGTCGCCGAGAAACACGAGTTGGCCCGTCTCCTGCGGGTAGTTAGCACGAACGCCTCAGAGTAGGTCAGCCAATAACAAACGGGTCGCGGATGGCGCCGGTTAGCTCTACCCAGACTGTTTTGGTTTGGAGGAAGCCGTCGAGGGCTTCTAGGCCGTTGTCGCGGCCGTAGCCCGACTGCTTGAAACCGCCGAAGGGGGCCATGTAGCTCACGTTGCGGTAGGTGTTGATCCAAACTGTGCCCACCCGAAGCGCCCTCGACACCCGGTGGGCCCGGCGGATGTCATTGGTCCATATGCCCGCCGCCAGCCCGTAGTCGCTGTCGTTGGCCAGCTTCACCACCTCGTCTTCGTCTTCGAAGTCCAGCACGGCCAGCACCGGGCCGAAAACCTCCTCGCGGACGATGGTGGACTGGTTGGTCACTCCGGTGATCACGGTGGGGCGAACGAACCGACCACCGAGTTCGGGATCGACCACGCCGCCGGCGGCAATGGTTGCTCCCTCGGTGCGGGCCTGGTCGATCATGGCCAGGATCCGATCCCGCTGGGCGTCGGACGCGGACGGGCCCATCTCGGTGGCTGAGTCGGCGGGATCGCCCAGCACCAGTTCGTTGGCCCGGGCCACAACCCGTCCGATGACCTCGTCAGCGATGTCCCGATGTATGTAGGCCCTGGATCCGGCAATGCAGGTTTGGCCGCTGGCCGCGAAGATCCCGGCCAAGAGCCCGTTGGTCACCGCCTCGGGGTCGGCATCGGCGAAGATGATCTGGGGCGACTTGCCGCCGAGTTCCAGCACGGTGGGGGTCAAGTTGTCGGCCGCCGCCCGGGCCACGTGCTTGGCGGTGGCCCCGCCGCCGGTGAAGGTGATCTTGTCGATGTCCGGGTGGGCGGTGATGGCCGCGCCCACCTCGGCCCCGCCGGTCACGACGTTTACGACTCCGGGAGGAAATCCGGCCTCCGCAGTCCGCTCGGCCAGCATCAGCGCGGTGACCGGGGTGATGTCGGAGGGCTTGACTACCACGGTGCACCCGGCGGCCAGGAGCGGGGCGAGCTTCCAGGTCAACAGGGCCAGCGGCGAATTCCACGGGATGATGGCTCCCACCACCCCGATGGGCTCGCGCTCGGTGTACACCAGAAAATTGGGCGATGGGCTGGGCAATTGCTCACCGCCGATCTTGTCGGCCATCCCGGCGAAGAAGTCGTAATAGCCCTGCAAGCCCTTGGCCTGGGCCGACGTCTCCCGGATGATCTTGCCGTTGTCCCGGGTCTCAGCCTGGCCCAACTGCTCGGCATCCCGGCTCAGCAGCTCGCCCAAGCGGCGCATCAGCCGGGCCCGCTCCGTGGCGGGCATAGTGGCCCAGGAGCCGTCGGTGAACGCCCGCCGAGCCGCCTGGACGGCGTCGTCCACCGCGGCTGGGTCGTCGGCCACCTCGGCCCAGGATTCCCCGCTGAACGGGTTGGCCGTTGCCATGCGCTGGCCGTTGGGTGGGGGAGCGAACCCCCCGTCGATCCAGTTGTCGTAGGTTTCCATCAGAGCTCCTTGTCAAGATTTTCTTCAACGATGGCGATGGCCTGGCCGGGGCAGCGATCCACCACTACTTCGGCCCGGTTACGGGGCAGTAGGCCGTCGCTGATGACCGAGGAGATGACCACGTCGTCGTCCAGTTCGAACACCTCGGGTTCGAGCATCTCGCAAATCCCGCCGCCGATGCACAGCTCCTGGTCGACCGCCACTCGTACGGGGTTGCCGCTCACCGGGCGCTCCGTGGCTGCATGCCCACTGACAGCACGCCGTGGACAAAGTTGGACCGGGCCCGCACTGGCTCGGAGGTCTGCTCCAGGCAGAGGGACCGCTTGGCCATCTCCTCCAGCAGCACGGTGACCTCCAGCCGGGCCAGAAAGGCGCCGAGACACAAATGCGGACCGCCTCCGCCGAACGCGAAGTGCTCGTTGTCGGCTCGGCCTACATCGAAGCGGAACGGATCCTCGAACACGGCCTCGTCACGGTTGGCCGAGGCGTACCACATCACGACCTTGTCGCCCTCTGCTATCTCGGTTCCGGCCAGTTCGGTGTCGCTGGTAGCCGTCCGCCTCATGTGCATTACCGGAGTTGCCCACCGCAAGATCTCCTCGGTAGCCGACTCGATCATCGATGGGTCGTCGAGCACCCGCTGCCACTCATGCGGATTGGCGGCCAGCGCCATGGCGCCGTGGCTGAGGGCGGTGCGGGTGGTCTCGTTGCCGGCGAACACGAGCAGGTGGAACATGTTGCGGTATTCGCTCAGCGAGAACCGCTCCCCCTCAGATTCAGCTTGGACCAAGTGGCCCACCAAATCGTCTTGGGGTTCGTCGCGCCGCTGCTGGCGCATACCCTCGCCGTATTCGAACAGGGCGTGGCTGGCCGGGCTGTTGAAGGGCAGCAGGCGCAGCTCAGTGGTGTTCCCGAAGGCATCGGGGGGAATGGACTGGGCGTCGCCAGTGCCCTCCACCAGGTAATTCGACAGCTCCACCAGGTAGTCGGAGTCCTCCACGGGTACGCCGAGCATGGTCAAAATCACTTGGATGGGCATCGGCGCGGCCACCATGTCCACCCAGTCGCCCCCGCCCTGGACGACGAACTCGTCTAGCAGCTCGATGGTGATCTCGCGGACCACCTGCTCCCACCACCGGATGTTCTTGGGGGTGAATGCGCCGGCCACCAGGCGCCGGAGCCGGGTGTGGTCGGGAGCGTCGGTGTCGATGAGCGACCGCCGGGCCTCCAACGCATCGGCCTCCAGATCCCACAGGTTGGTGTGGCCGATTGCTGACGAGAACAGCTCCGGGTTGCGGGAGACGTAGCGGGCCTCGGCGTGGCGGGTGACGGCCCAGAATCCCCCGTCCTCATAGGGATGCCAAGCCAATCCACCTATGGCCCGCAGCTGGGCGAAGCGATCGTGGGGAATTCCTTGTAGGTACAGGCTGGGATCGGTGACGTTCGGTGTCTCGACGGTGGCGGTTGGCGTCATGTCAGAAGTGCCCAGCACAACGGCGAGCGATTGTCATGGCCCCCGTGCACCTGGGGGGCAATTGGCCATGATTCGAATGCCTAGCTGAAGGGCTAATTGGCATGGGTTTGATTGATCAAGAGCACCAGGCGACCTTGGACGTCGCCGGCGCGCAAACGGTCGTGGGCCAACTGGGCATCGGTGAAGGGCATGGTCTCCACCGGGGCGATGATGGACGGTTCCCGGCGGGCCAGGTCGAGGAGCTCGCCCAGCTGCGGTCGGGTGCCCCAGATGCTGGACATGAATCGGGCCTCGTGGGGAACGGCCCCAACGCCGAACGGGATGCGGCCGCCGTACAGGCCGACCGCCACCACCAAGCCCCGCCGGGCTACTGCACCGGCCGCAAGGGCCAGCGTGGCATCGAGTGCGACGAAATCAACTACCGCATCGAACAGCGGCAGATCGTCGTCGGCGTCAAACGCCCCTTCGGCGCCTATAGCCACCGCCGTAGCCCGCTTGTCGGGAGCTCGGTCGAAGGCGTAAACCTCGGCGTCGGTCAACAGCTTGAGGTATCGCAGCGCGAACTGACCTATCCCCCCGGCGCCGATCACCAGAACCCGGCGCTTCCGACCAGGACGGCGCAGCGTCTCCAGGGTTTGCTGCACAGCCCGGTAGCCGGTGAGGCCCCCGCAGGCCAGCGGCGCGCTGGCCACAGGGTCGAGATCGCCCAGCGGGTAAAGGTAGGCCCGATCGGCGATGCCCATGTGCTCGGCGTAGCCCCCGTCGACCACCAGGCCGGCCTCGGTGGCATCGGCGCAGATCATCTCGTATCCGTCAGTGCATTCCCGGCACCTCCCGCATCCCCACGGCGCGTACACCATCACCGGCCCGAGTTCGGGGTGTTTCCCGGTGACCTCGTGGCCCAGCACGATGGGGAGCGGGCTCGGGAATTCGCCGGCCACCACGTGCAGGTCGGAGTGGCACAGCCCGCAGGCAATGACGTCGATGACTTCGTTTCCGTTGGCACCGGGATCGGGGTAGTCGTCCACCACTGTCAGGGGCGAGTTCCGAGCTTCTAGGACGACAGCGCGCATGTCAGTAGCTCTTGGGCAGGTCGAGGCACTTCTGGACAGCCACTGCCTCGACTCTATTGTTGACGACTCCGACTCTGACAGTCCGGTTGGTGTGTTCTGGCGGGGAAAAGTCCATCTATGGTTCAGCCCGTGAAGCGCGCCTTGGCCATCGCCCACGAGTTGGACGGTCTCCCCGGCCAGATTGCCACCCGCCTGCGCCAGCGGGGCTACGAGGTCCACATCCACGTGGTGACCCACGACTATGACCACCCCAACGTCGCCGTGCCCTTCCCGACTTTGGAAGACTACGACTTGCTGTTGCCCATGGGGTCGGTTCGCTCGCTCACCGATAAAGACGAAATCGACACCTGGATCTACGAAGAGCTCGACATGATCAGGCAGGCCCATGAGGAAGGCAAGGCCGTGTTGGGGATCTGCTTCGGTGGCCAGCTGATCTCCGAGGCGCTGGGTGGCATGGTCGAGGTGTCCCCGGTGACCGAGATCGGATGGTTCGAGCTTGACGATGGCGAGGACGGCCCCAACCCGGCCGGACCGGGACCGTGGATGCAATGGCACCACGACCGTTTCACCCCGCCACTCGGCTCCGAGGTGCTGGCCCGAAACGACAGCTCAGTGCAGCTCATCAGGATCGACCGCACGGTGGGAACCCAGTTCCACCCCGAGGTCGACGTGGCCCACGTCGAGTCGTTCCTTCGGCTGGCTCCCCCGGAATACTTGCATGAGTACGGGGTGGACTTCGACCAGCTCATGGAGGAGACCCGCCAGCACGAGATGGCCAACATCAAGCAGTGCCACGCCTTTGTCGACTGGTACCTGGACGAAGTGCTCGCCGTACCAAACTAACGTTCTCAGTCAGATCGTTAGGCAGGGAACAATTCCATGGCGAACAAAACTCCCCTGATCGGATTGCCCGGTCGGCGAAAGCGGGCCTGCGAGGTCAGCGGCTTTCCCGACATGATGGCCAACAGCGATGTCGATCTCTATCTAGCCGACTACGCCCGGGGCGTCATCGAGGCCGGCGGCATCCCGGTGCACATCCCCATCGATGTCGACCCCGCCGTGGTCGGCGAGCGGCTCGACGGGATTGTCCTCCCCGGGGGAACCGACATCGACCCGATCCGCTATGGGGCCGATCCCGACCCCGAACTGCTGCCCCCCGAGTCCGAGCGCGACGACCTTGAGCTCGGATTGCTCTCGGCTGCTCTTGAAGCCGAAGTCCCGGTTCTCGGCATCTGCCGGGGCATCCAAGTGCTCAACGTCTTCCAGGGAGGCACGCTGCACCAGCATGTACCCGAGCACGGCCGCTTCGATTTGCCCATTGATTCCACGATCCACCAGGTGAGTTTCGCCGAGGGCTCCACCTTGCATGATCTGTACGGGCCATCAGCCCAGGTAAACAGCCTCCACCATCAAACGGTGGCCGATCTGGGCCGGGATCTCACCGTCTCCGCCCGGGCCGACGACGGCGCAATCGAGGGCGTGGAGATGGGCGATCACGTGGTCGCCGTTCAATGGCACCCCGAGATGATGCCCACCCGCTCCACCGATCCGATCTTCCGCTGGCTCGTCCAGCGGGCCTCCCGCTAGTCCGGCTTGCGGGCGTGGCCGAAGCCGGTGAAGTCGCCGGACATGTCGGGGGGGCCGTAGTAGATGCGGTTGAGGGCTCGGCGGGCGAATTTCCACTGGCCCTCTTCTAGGCAGTATTCGTCGTCGTAGTAGCCGTACATGGTCATGGGGTCTTCATCGGGGCGCTTGAAGTGCTCGATCACGTACCAGCGTCCGGTGCCAGTGCCCGTGGCTTCATCGAGGTCGGTCCAGCCGTTGAGGTAGGCGTGGATCACCCCGTCGAGACGGGCCAGCATGCCCTGCCAGGACGATGAGATCTCGTCCCGACCGGTCTTGGTCATCGGGCCCATCTCCCACACTGCGTCTGTGGCCCAGGTCGAAGCCCACTGCTCGGCGTCGAAGCGGCACACCCCATCGGAATAGCGGGCCAACAGGGTTCGAATCTCTTCTGACATCGCATCTCCGTTCAGTCGTAGGACGTGCCAGTCCGCTCGCAGGCTATGCCAGGGATCTCTCTTCCGTCAGCAGCGTCCCAGTCGCAGAAGTCAGGTTCTAGTGTTGGCCCCATGATCGTCGGGGTCCATCACGTTGCGCTATCCACCGGGAACTTGGCTCGGATGAGGGAGTTCTACACCGATGTGGTGGGATTCGAGGTGGTTGACGAGAGAGGCTGGACCGACAACAAGGTGATCGACAGCATCGTTGGATTGGAGAATTCATCGGCCAGCAGCTTGATCTTGCGGGCGGGCAACGTGTTCATCGAGATCTTTCAGTATCACCAGCCGATCGGAACGCCGTCAGAGCCCAACCGTCCGGTTAGCGACCACGGCTACACCCACCTAGCCCTAAACGTGACTGACATCGATGCCGAATACGAGCGGCTAAGGGCCGCCGGAATGCGCTTTCACCGGCCGCCGCCCACGGGGGAGGAGCTGGGAGAGCGGGGAGAGAAGCTGCAACTGCGGGCAACGTACGGGCGGGACCCCGATGGCAATGTGATTGAGCTCCAAGAGGTGCTCGACCCCGACATGCCATTTGCTATGGACAAGGCAGGATTCGGCCTAGGGGACTAACCGGACTACTTGGCCCGCTCGCCAAGCGGCTTGTAGCGCCAGCCGATGATCTGGTCGTAGTCCATGGCGCCATCGGGGAAAACGGTGAAGTTATTCCGCTGCTCTTCCAGCGCCGGCTTGGCTTCGGCATACGGAGTGCCCACTTCGTACATGACGAGGTGTTGAAACGGCATCCCGTTGGGACCGATTTCGCCGTGGTCGGTGGCCCATTGGGGGGTGAGGATGTTCTCGGCGGCCCAGTGGTGGCGGCCGGTGAGGAAGCCGGGGGTCGCCATGACTTCCCGATAGTGGATGGTGTACCAGTGCTCAAACCACTCGAGGTTGCCGTTGGTGGGGTTGGCCAGCGATATCCCGAGGTGGTCAACCTCATCGGGGGTGGCCGCTCCTATCTGCGGACCGGTCTGGGTGAAGGCCCAACTGGCCACGGTGTCGTGTTCGAGGCTGTCGCCGGGCCGCATGGAATAGTCGTCCTTAGTGGCAATGCCCTGGATAACCGAGGGCAGGTGGCCTTCGATCTCATAGACGGCCAAGAACTCGAACGGCATCGCCAGATCGCTGCGGTCAGCGTGGGTGCGCATCCACTCGGGCGTCAGCATGTCGGCATCGGGGCTCATGCGGTAGCGCTGTCCGCTGACCACCCCCTCGCACGACGCAACCTCGCGGGTATGGACGTCGTGCCACTGGTGGAATTGGGCCTCCTGGCCGATCACCGGGTTGGTGAATGTCAACAGAACATGGCGGTCGGAGTCGTTCACAACCCACAACGGTACGCTGATCGCAGATGGTCTTATGGGTGGCAGCGCTGGCGATCGCCGGGATGATGCTGGTGGTGTGGGCCATCAGCGTGTTGATTCGAGACGCGGGCATCGTCGACATCCTGTGGGGCTTCGGCTTCGTGGTGGTGGCCTGGGTGAGCTGGCTGGTCACCGACGGGCACGATGTGAGGGCCGCACTGCTGGTGTTCATGGCCACCGCTTGGGGGCTGCGCCTGGCCATTCATCTGGCCTTTCGCAACATCGGGCAAGAGGAGGACTTCCGATATCGGTCGATGCGCCGACGAGCCGGCGACCGCTTCTGGATCACCAGCCTGGTGAGGGTGTTCGGGTTGCAGGCGGCGGCCATGTGGGTCATGTCGCTTCCCCTTCAGCTGGGCATCAGCGAAGCCGATAGGGGATGGACGCCGCTGTGGGTGATCGGCATGGTGGTTTTCCTGATCGGATTCGGGTTCGAGACCATCGGTGATTGGCAGCTCACCCGGTTCAAGGCCAACCTGGCCAACGCGGGGAAGCTGATGGATCAAGGCCTGTGGCGCTATAGCCGCCACCCCAACTACTTCGGCGATGCCGCGGCGTGGTGGGGCATTGGTTTAGTGGCTGCCTCCACCCCCATCGGGATCGTGGGGCTGATCGCCCCGGCGCTCATCACCTGGATTCTGGTGAAAGTGTCCGGCGTGCCGATGGTGGAGCACCGCCTGACGAAGACCCGCCCGGGTTATCAGGAGTACATCCAGCGAACCAGCTCGTTCGTGCCCCGCCGTCCCAAATCTGTGTGATCGCGGGAACCTGGCCGATTGTTGCATCGTCTTAGCTGGTGAGGTCGACAATGGAGGCCTTGGCTCAGCCGTAGGCTTTCACAGGAGCGAGGTTCACCGATGAAGACCAACCGCACCATCACACTGCTCTTCGCCGTTGGCGTTGTGTTCACTCTGCTGGTCGCCACCGGGTGCGGCAGCGGCTCCAACGAGGAGCCGGTCACTGTGGTAGGGGCGCAGACGGATCCGACCGCCACCGCCACCAGCACTGTCCCCGAGATCTCCCAGCCGACTACGACGGCAATCGCAGTCGCCACCCCCACTGCCGATCCCGACGCCAACGCCTCGATAACCGGCACCGTCACCTACCGAGAGCGGATCGCGCTGACCCCGGGGGCCGTCGTCACCGTGCAGTTGCGGGACACCTCCCTCCAAGACGTGGCCTCCGAGCTGATCGCCGAGCAGGTCATCGCCAACCCAGGCCAGGTGCCCATCTCGTATGAGGTTCGCTACAACTCAGACGACATCAACCCCCGCAACACCTATTCCATCTCGGCCCGGATCACCGAGTCTGACGGCCGGCTGGCCTTCATCAACGACACCGCTTATGACGTGATCACCCGGGGCAACCCCACCAGGGTCGACATGGTGCTGGTGATCGTCCAGCCGCCGCCCGACCCCACCGGCGAGTGGAACGACGAGAACTCCCGTCAATATGTGGAAGAAGAAGTCGAGGTCATCGGCGCCGAGGTAGTGGAGTACCACCCCGAGGTCATAATCCTGGTGGACCACTACCAGTCCACCGTCGAGAACTGCGTCCGCAGGGGCAGCCAGTCGTTCGAGATCGACGGTTCGGACATCTACGCCACCATCACACTGACGGTTCCGCCCCCCACCCCGTGGGCCATCGACTGCGACGCCGAAAGGGTCGTAGTAGAAGAGGTGATCCGCTTCGGCGATTCCCTCTCCCCAGGCCAGACTTACCGCGTATTCGTCAACGGCACCGAGACCACCACCTTCACGGCTCCGCTGGCCGACACTCAGTAGTGGGCCCCAATCAGTCCGAGCACTGGGCCGTCTATTCAAGGCTCAGGAGAACGGCTGGCCGGAGTCCCAGAATCCCAGGGAGCGCATCTCGTCGTGCAGTCGGGTTGCTTCTTCGCGTGAAATATGTCCTTCGTCGGCGGCACGAACGAGGAGCTTGCGGATGCGTTCATAGGAGTAGTTGCGGCCACCGTGTAGCTGGTCGAGCACCTTGAGTGCATCGGTGTCGTCGGTTGCGATTGTCCACTCTCGTGTGTACGAGATCGCGACGCATGCCGCCTCGCCGGGTCCTAGGCCAACCCTCAGCCCGTACGCGGTGGCATCGCTGGCTTGGAGCCTCGCGGCCAACAGCAACTCTTCGGGAGTCATCGCAATAGAAACGAGACTCCCCTCGTCGTAGAGATCGTCGATGCGTTTGATCCGATTGAATGACTCGATCTCGTGGTCAGAGGACTCTGATTCGGCAGCCGCCTCAGCTGCGGCCCCGTAATGCCTGACCGCCTGCCTCATTTCGGAGAGCAATTCCGACTTCGGCGAAGCTCCTTCCGGCAGTTTCCTGTCCTCAGGGTCGTAGACCGCCATTGGAACTTGGAGCGGTCTGCCCATGAGGTCGCCAAGAAGGGCCTCCTGCCCGACGAGCAGGAAGTACATGAGCACCACGGTGTCGATGATGTGAGAACCCTCAGACAACACCGGTGACCTCGAACTCGTTGAACTCAGTTTCAAGGTTCGGCCGCTCTTGCTCAGCATCTCCGATGGGGCTGCCGAGGACTTGCACAATGTCGGGCAGGGCCAAGCCGGCGAAGGCGGCGGCGCTAGGAGGTGACATGATTTCTGTTACAACAGCCTGACGCAGCATTCGCAGATACGACCGGGGGAAGCGTCGGATCCGCCACAGTTCGGGGTCCTGTACATGTTCTTCAGGATCGGTGGCATACCCCAGCGCTCGCGCCAGCGACACCGGGCGAACCGAGGCCCTGAGATCCGCATAGGTGTCTTGCGTAATCGCATTCATCTGGCGCAGCCGGACTAGCGCCGTAGGCCACGACACCTTGAAGTACCGCTGGATGTGGACGATGTCGACCGGATCCTTGATGCGAGGCGGCAGGCCCACCTCCTCGGCGAAGCGTCGGACTCCCTCACTCGGCATGAGGAATTCACCCGCGAAGGCGTCGGCAAAACTCTCGCGTGGTCCCTTGCCGTGCGAGAGCACCTGGTTGGTCTCGTCACTGTGAAATAGGGCATGCGCCAGCTCGTGCGCGACGGTGAATCGACGCCGGCCGGGTGTCATGTCGAGGTTGACCAAGATCGCGAAACCCACCTCAGGGTGCTTGAGAAACGCACCTGACGGTGAGTTTTGGAGGTCCGGTCCGAGACGTGCGCGGTAGATGGCGATACCGAGTGCCTCGCATACCGGATCAAGGTCGGAAATCGGGGCCGAGCCGAGACGAAGGTAGCTGCGTACCTCTTCCGCCTTGCGGCGAATGTCGTCCTTCTGCGAAAAGCTCTGCCGAAATACGAACGGGCTTTGGGAGAGGCCCCGGATGGGTTCGCCCACGATTCGAGCTAGCTCGGCGAAACGGTCGAGGAATTGGACGAACTCGCGGATGCCTGGAGTAGCTCCGGGGTCGACGTCGCCATCGGCACGCAAGAGCATGCTCGCCAAGTCGTCGGTGGCCGGGTCGACTTCGCGGCCTTCGACGAGATCGATCAGTTCGATGCCGTATAGCCGGGCCATGGCGCCTAGCTGTCGATCATTTGGGGCTCTGGTTCCGGCTTCCCAATACGACACCATCGCCCGATTGATGCCTAGGGCGGCACCCACATCGTCTTGCGAGTAGCGGGCGCTCGTGCGAGCACGCGCCAGCGTCTCTCCCAACTGGCTCATCGCAATCCCCGATCCCCCGGCGACAGAGTTGTTACGCATTCTGCTATGTCGTGGTTCATGGCGTAACTATACCTCTTGTGTGTTACACCGAAACGGGTAAAGGGCTGAAAGGCATAACAAGAGAATTGTGAAGTCTGCCTTTAGTCCGAGTACTCAACCCCCGGCATCACGCAGAGCATCTCGAATAGCAGGTTCGCGGCGGTAAGGGCGGTGGTGCCGGTGGGGTCGTAGATGGGGGCTACCTCGACCAGGTCGCAGCCGACGAGGTCGAGGCCTCGGCAGCCTCGGATTATCTCTAGCGCTTGGGGGGCGGTGAGGCCGCCGATTTCGGGGGTGCCGGTGCCGGGGGCGAAGGCGGGGTCGAGGGCGTCGATGTCGAAGCTCATGTACACCGGTCCGCCGCCCACCTTTTCGCGCACCTCTTCCATAAGCGGGGCCAGCGAGCGGTTCCAGCATTCCTCTACTTGCACCACCCGGAATCCCTGCTCCCGCGACCAGTCGAAGTCGTCAGCGGCGTAGCCGGTGCCCCGCACGCCGATCTGGGCCACTCGGTGGGTGTCGAGCAGCCCTTCTTCCACGGCCCGGCGAAACGGTGTGCCGTGGGCGATGGCCTCGCCGAACATGTGTTCATTGATGTCGGTGTGGGCGTCCACGTGGATCAGCCCCAGCGGGCCGTGCTTGCGGCGCATGGCCCGCATTATGGGCAGGGCAATGGTGTGGTCGCCCCCCATCGTCACCGCGATCACGTCGTTGCCGAGGAGTTCGTCGTAGAAGTCCTCGATGCGGGCCACCGCGTCGGCCAGGTTGTAGGGGTTGGTGGCCACATCGCCGATGTCGTCGATGCGCAGGCTGTCGAAGGGAGCGGCCCTCGTGGCCATGTTGTAGGGGCGAACCAGCACCGATTCGTTGCGGATGCCCCTTGGGCCGAAGCGGGCTCCCGGCCGGTTGGACGTGCCGATGTCGATCGGCACGCCCACGACGGCGACATCGAGGTCAGCCGCCGCTGACCGGCCGGGTAGCCGCATGAAGGTGGCGATGCCCGCGAAACGGGGCATCTGATTGCCCCCGAGGGGTTGAGGCATGTCGGCCACCTTAGATCCCTAACAGACCGCGGCGATCAGCCCTTGGCCTCGATGAAGGCGTCGGAGAACTTCACCTCGAAGTCGCCGGTGTCCTGGATCTCCTCCAAGATCTCCACTGGGGCAACGCCTGGCGTGCTCAAGAACCCCTGGAGGTCCTCGTCTAGCCCGCCGAACGCGGCCGCATTAGGAGTGGAGTAGTAGTTCCAGTTCGACAGAGCGGCGCCCTGCTCGGCGGTGAGCAGCCAGTTGATGAACGTATGAGCCGTACACGGGCTGCCAGCGTCGAACGGGATGGCCATGTTGTCGATCCAACGGGTGCCGCCCTCGTCGGGCACGAAGTACACGTACTGCGACGGATCGTCGGTCTCCAGGAACTGGGTGAACATATCGCCGGAGTACCCGTGGGCGATCACCGTCTCACCGGTGGTCAAGAACTCGTCGGCCGAGTCGGTGTTGAACGCCGCCAGACGACCCCGTGCGCTGGCCACCAGGTCGGTGGCCTCTTCCAGCTCGCCCTCGTCGGTGGAGTTCAGGGAGTAGCCCAGGTACTTGAGGGCCGCGCCGATCGTCTCCCGAGGATCATTGAGCAGCGAGATCGAACCGCTGAACTGATCAGCGAGGGCCGGATCGAAGATCAGACCCCACGTGCGGGGGAAGTCGGTGCCCAGCGCCGCGGTGTCTACCGCGATGCCGGTGGTGCCCCACTGGTAGGGAACCGAATAGTCACCCGCCGGGTCGTAGATCAGGTTCCGGAAATCGTCCGAGATGTTGGCGATGTTGGGGATGGCGTCCTTGTTCAGCGGCTGAACGGTTCCGCCGGCAATCAAGATGGCCACCATGTAGTCCGACGGCACGATCAGGTCGTAGCCCGAGTTGCCAGCCGCCACGATGGGCTGCATGGCCTCATTGGAGTCGTAGACGTCCATGGTCACGCTCACGTCGTACTCGTCCGAGAAAGCGGCGAGCTGCTCCTCGTCTATGTACTCGGCCCAGTTGAAGATGTTGAGATTGCCGTCGGTCTCGTTCACCTCGCAGTCGGCGATTGCACTTCCGTCATCGTCGTCATTTCCGCACGCGGCGGCTACCAGCGCAAAGGCCAGCAGCACGCCAAGCAGCCAAAACAGTTTTCGGCCAGGAAGGTTTGTGATTGTCATTGGTATATCCCCTCTTTGATGTGGGTGTTGGTTGTGGGTTTGGCGGACACGGCTTGCCGGGCGGCGCGCAGCGAGGGGCGCCCGCTGCGGCCGCTGAACTGCTGGAAGGCCAGCGACAGGACCACCAGGAATACCGATGCGGTCAGCATGAGCACCGAGGTGGCGTTGATTAGAGGTGTGACCCCCCGGCGGATGAGGCCGAACACGAACACCGGGAGGGTGGTGGCGCCCGGGCCGGCGGCGAACTGGGTGATGACCACGTCATCGAGCGACAGGGTCAGGGCCAGCAGGGCCCCGCCCGCCACTCCGGGAATGATCTGGGGGAAGGTCACGTAGCGGAACGTCTTCCACCTAGTGGCGTAGAGGTCGAGGGCAGCCTCCTCGAGTACCTCGCTCATGCCCGCAAGTCGAGCCCGCACCACCACCGACACGAAGCTGATGTTGAAGGCGATGTGGCTGATGGTGATGGAGCCGAGCCCCTTTTGGAGATCCAATCCGAACCAGGCGTCGAGAACGTCGAAGAACTCGGAGAAGAACAGCAGCATCATCACCGCCATCGTCACGTCGGGGATGATGATCGGGAGATACAGCAGGGCGTCGAACACCTTGCGGCCCCGGAACTTGAATCGCTCCAACGCCAGCGCGGCCAGCGTGCCCAGTACCACCGAAATAAGGGTGGAGAGCAGTGCCACCCGGACCGACACCCACACCGCGTTCTGGAGCTGACTGTGCTCGGTGAAGTCCTGGTACCACTGAAGGGTGAAACCACCCCACCGGCCCACGTTGCGATCAGCGCTGAAGGAGAAAACCACCAACACGAATATGGGGGCGAAGAAGAACAGGTAGACGAGCCAGGAGTGGACCGACAGCGCAATCTTGGTGCTGCCCCGGGGCTGCACGGTGCTGCTCATAGGTTCTTGCCCCCTGAGCGGAAGTACACCAGGGTGGCCACCAGCATCACCGCCATCAGCACGAACGACAGAGACGCCCCCACCGGCCAGTTCCGGGCGGTGAGGAACTGGGTGACGATGTAGGAGCCGAGCAGGGTGGTTTTGGCCCCTCCCAGGATCTCTGGGGTCACATAGGCGCCGAGGCTGGGTACGAACACCAGGATCGACCCGGCGATCACTCCCGGCAAAGACAACGGGAACAGCACCTTTCGGAACGCCTGGAAGCCCGACGCGTAGAGGTCGCGGCTGGCCTCGATCAAGCTGAGGTCGATCCGCTCGATCGACGCATACAGGGGCAGCACCATGAACGGCAAGAAGCCATAGACCAGCCCGATCACCACCGCCGAGGTAGTGAACAGCAGTTCCCGCTCTCCCAAGCCGAGGGCTTCGGAAATGTTGGTGAACAGTCCGTCGTTTCCCAACAGGACTCGCCAGGCGTAGTTGCGCACCAGAAAGTTCGTCCAGAAGGGGATCATCACGAACACCAGCATCAGGTTGCGGACCAGTGGGCGGCGGGTGGCGATGAAGTAGGCGAAGGGGTAGGCCACCACCAGGCAGATGAGCGTGGTGAGTATGGCCAGCCACAGCGACCGGAACAAGATGTCCCGCACGATGGGCTCGCTCAGCTTGCGGTAGGCGTCGAAATTCCAGCCCGATAGATCGGTGCCGCCAAACCGGTTCCGGGTGGCGAACGAGTAAATCAGCACGATCACCAGCGGGACGGCGAAGAACAACACCAAATAGGCATAGGCCGGCAGCGACAGCAGGAAGCCCCGCCGTGATGCGGCCCGGTTGGCCGCCTTCTCGAATTCGGGGGTGGCTACTTCGGCTTCCCGCCGTTCTTCGACGACCGTCATGCCCTCACCACCGTGACCGCGTCCGGCATCCACGACACCGCCACGTCGTCGCCGACGTAGGGCCGGAACCCGCCGGGCTGGTTCTCGAGTCGGATCTCCAGCTCAGTCCATTCGTTGGCCACCGTGTACACCAACGCGTTGCCCAGGTAGGTGACGCTCTCCAAGCGGCCCGATATCGAGGTGTGGCCGGCGGGGACGGCAGTCACCGGGTGCATCTCAACCCGTTCCGGTCGAAGGCACAACGCCACCCGGGTGCCCACCGGCAGATCCGACCGGCCGGGGATGTGGTTGCCGTCGGCCAAGCACACGGTGTCGCCCGACACCACGGACGCGTCGATCAGGTTGGACTGGCCGATGAAGTTGGCCACGAACCGATTCACCGGGCGCTCGTAGATGCCCTCGGGAGTGCCGACCTGGAGGAGTTCGCCCTCGTTCATCACGCCGATCCGGTCGGCCATGGTCAGGGCCTCTTCCTGGTCGTGGGTGACGAACACGAAGGTGATGCCCACTTCTCGTTGAAGCGCCTTGAGCTCGCGCTGCATTTCTTGGCGCAATTTGAGGTCGAGGGCGCCCAGCGGCTCGTCTAGCAACAGCACCTTGGGTCGATTGACCAGCGCTCTAGCCAACGCCACCCGCTGGCGCTGGCCGCCCGAGAGCTGTTGCGACCGTCGTTGCTCAAGGCCTTCGAGGCGGACTAGGCCGATGGCCTCCTGAACCCGGCCGGCGATCTCGGCCTTGGCCACCCGCTGCATTTTGAGTCCGAACGCCACATTGGCTTCCACCGTCATGTGGGGGAACAGGGCGTAGTCCTGGAAGACGGTGTTGACCGGGCGTTTGTTGGGCGGAAGCGTGCCCACCTCGTTGCCGAAGATCTTGAGGCTGCCCTCGGTGGGGAACTCGAGTCCGGCGACCATGCGCAATGTGGTGGTCTTGCCGCACCCCGACGGCCCGAGCAGGGCGAAGAACTCTCCGTCGGCGATCTCTAGATCCACGTTGTCGACCGCTACAACGTCCCCGAATCTCTTGGTGATGGCCGAGAGCTGCACCGCTGCGCTGGCGTCGTTCACTGAATGATCCCCCCCGTCGCCCATTAGCCGGTGCCCCAGTTGTAGGTCTGCTTGACCAGCCTCAGGTAGTGCAGCGTTTCGATGTCGATGACGCCGGGAATGGCTCGGACCCGGTCGTTGACCACCGATATGAACGCCTCGCTGTCGGCGCACACAAGCTCAGCGATGACATCGAACCGCCCGGCCACGATGACCACGTACTCGGCCTCGTTGATCTCGGCCAAAGCCTCGGCAACGCTTCGGGCATCGCCCGACACGTTCAGGCCAATCCAGGCTTGGTAGCCCACACCGAGCCCCACTGGGTCGGTCACCGCCACGATCTGGACAACGCCCCGCTCGATCAGCCTGTTGACCCGCTGTCGGGTGGCGGCCTGGGAGAGCCCGACCAACGGGGCAATCTGCGCGTAGGGCATGCGGCCGTCGCGTTGCAGCTCCCGGATAATCGCCTTGTCGGTTTCGTCGAGGTCGAATACGGCAGCCACTAGCCAACTCGCTTTCTAGAAAAGGGCCTGTGCTTCGGTGAACGCCGTGCGCAGAGTCTGGTTGATGCGATCAAACTCGTCGGGGCCGGCGATGAGGGGCGGCGAGAGCTGGACCACGGGCTCGCCCCGGTCATCAGCCCGGCAGATCAAGCCCAAGTCGAGGAGGCGGTTGGTGAGAAAGCCCCGCAACAGGGATTCTGCCTCCTCTTCGGTGAACGACTCCTTGGTATCGCGGTCCTTCACCAACTCGATGCCGTAGAAGTAGCCCATGCCCCGAACCTCTCCGACAATCGGGAGGTCGGTCAGGTCATCCAGGGCGGCCCGGAAGGCGGCCTCGTTGGCCTGAACATGGTCGAGCAGATGCTCCTTTTCGAAGATGTCGAGGTTGGCCATGGCCACCGCGCAGCTCACCGGGTGCCCGGCGAATGTGAAGCCGTGCAAGAACGACTCGTCGGTGCCCACAAAAGGCTCGGCGATGCGATCGCTGGCGATCATGGCCCCCAGGGGCGCGTAGCCCGACGTCATGCCCTTGGCGCAGGTGATTATGTCGGGGATGTAGTCGAGCCGCTCGGAGCCGAACATGCTCCCGAGGCGGCCGAAGGCGCAGATGACCTCGTCGGACACGAGCAGGACGCCGTATTTGTCACAGATCTCACGGACCCGGGCGAAGTACCCGTCGGGGGGCACGAAGCACCCGCCGGCGTTCTGCACCGGCTCAACGAACACCGCGGCCACCGACTCAGGACCCTCCCGCAGGATGATCTGCTCGATATCGTCGGCGCAGGCCAGCGTGCAGGCGGAGCAGTGGGCACACAGTTTGCACCGGTAACGGTTGGTGTTGACCGCATGGGAAACCCCGGGCACCAGGGGTTCGAAGGGCTCTCGCAGCATGTCGAGACCGGTAATCGACAGCGCGCCCATCGACGTGCCGTGATACGAGAACTGGCGGCTGATCACCTTGTGCCGTGCGGGCTGGCCGATCACTTTGAAGTACTGGCGGGCCAGCTTCCAGGCCGATTCAACCGACTCCGATCCGCCGCTGGTGAAGAACACCCGATTCAAGTCGCCGGGGGAGAACGAGGCCAGGCGGGCAGCCAGCTCTACCGCGCCGGGATGGGCGTAGGTCCAGATCGGGAAGTAGCCGAGTTGAGAGGCCTGGCGCCCGGCGGCTTCGGCCAGCTCTTCTCGACCGTGCCCCACCTGGGAGACGAACAGCCCGGCGAGGCCGTCGAGGTACTGGTTGCCTTTGGCATCCCAGACGTAGCAGCCGTCGCCCCGCTCAATGATGCGCATCCGGTCTACCGCGCTGCCGATGCTGCTGAAGTGGCCCCATAGATGGCGGTCGGCCAGCGCGACTAGCTCGTCGTGTTGCATCGTTGGCGCCCCCTGCTCCGGTAGGTGATTACCGATTTAACACCAATATTGCCACTAGCGCAACCAAATCGGTTGCAGATATTGATTCGACAACTAGTTTCGGCTCAAACAGGGGCTTGATTGAACGGGTTTCGTGCTGCAATATGTCGAAGACGACGAGGACGGCGAATCATGCTGAAAGACAACTATATAAACGGGCAAATGGTGCCGGCGATCGACGGAGCTACTGACACGGTGGTGAACCCGGCGACCGGCGCAGCAATCGGCGAAGTGGCGTCCAGCTCGGCAGCCGATGTGGATGCCGCTGTGAAGGCCGCGGCCGCAGCCTTTCCGGAGTGGTCGGCCAAGACTCCGAGGGAGCGCAGCGAGATCCTCCACAAGGTGGCCGACATCGTGGAGGAGAACGTCGAGGAGCTGTCGCAGCTCGAGTGTGAGAACGTGGGCAAGCCGGTGTCGATAATCGAGTTCGAGATGGACCAGCTATGCGACAACTGGCGGTTCTTTGCGTCTGCGGGGCGCTTTTTGGAGGGCAAAGCGGCCGGCGAGTATCTCGAGGGGTACACCTCGATGGTCCGCCGCGACCCCCTTGGGGTGGTGGGCTCGATTGCCCCCTGGAATTACCCGCTCTTCATGGCGACGTGGAAGCTCGGCCCTCCTCTGGCCGTGGGCAACACGGTGGTGTTGAAGCCCTCTGAGCTCACCCCATACACCACGCTGCGGCTGGCCGAGCTCCTCGATGGCGTGCTTCCCCCGGGGGTATTCAACGTGGTGTGCGGCCGGGGAGAGGCCGCCGGTGTGCCTTTGGTGCAGCACCCCGACGTGGCCATGGTGTCGCTCACCGGTTCGGTGGCCGCGGGCAAGTCGGTGGCCAAGGAGGCTTCCGATTCGCTCAAGCGCGTGCACCTCGAGTTGGGCGGGAAGGCACCGGTGATCGTGTTCGACGACGCCGATGTGGAAGCGGTGGTGGCCAATCTGCGGGACAACAGCTTCTACAACACCGGCCAGGACTGCACCGCCCCCTGCCGGGTGATCGCCGGGTCGAGGGTGCATGACGATTTCGTGGCCCAGCTCACCGATGCCGCCAAGGCGGTGGTCACCGGCGACCCCACCGACGAGGGCACCGAGATGGGTCCGCTGGTGTCCGATGTGCAGTTGGGCCGGGTTTCGGGGTTCGTCGACCGGGCAGCTGAGGCCGGCGCCGAGATCACCATCGGTGGTTCCCGGCGCGAAGGAGCCGGCTACTTCTACGAGCCCTCAGTGGTGGTCGGCGTCGACCAGGCGTCGGAGATCGTTCAGCGGGAGGTGTTCGGGCCGGTCATCAGCGTGCAGTCGGTGCCCGATGAAGAGACCGCGCTGGCCTGGGCCAACGACTGCGACTTCGGGCTCGCCGCCAGCGTGTGGACCAACGACGTGGGTCGAGCGATGCGCATGGCCAAGGGCCTCCAGTTCGGAACGGTTTGGGTGAACGACCACATCCCCATCATCTCGGAGATGCCCCACGGCGGCTTCAAGCAGTCGGGCTACGGCAAAGACATGTCGCTGTATGCGGTCGAGCACTACACCGAACTCAAACACGTCATGGTGAAACACTGAGCGACCAGTCTTGGGCCGCAAAAGCCCTGGCCGCGGCGCGCCCCGCGGTGTTCTGGTCGGATCGCGACGATGCCCCGGCTGCGGCTCCGGAACTGGCGGGAACATTGGAAGCCGACTTGGCCGTCGTGGGCGGCGGGTTTACCGGTCTCTGGGCCGCGCTCCAGGCCTTGGAGGACCAACCCGGTATACGAGTGGCGGTGCTGGAAGCCGAGCAGTGCGGGTTTGGGGCCAGCTCCCGTAACGGCGGCTTTTGCGACTCGTCGCTGACCCATGGACTGGCCAATGGGCTGAGCCATTGGCCCGACGACATCGAGACCCTGGTTCGGTTCGGCCGGGAGAACTTTGCCGGGTTGGCCGCCAGCCTGGAGCAGCATGGCATCGACGCCGACTTCCGGCTCTGCCCCGAGATCGGCGTGGCCACCGAGCCCTGGCATCTGGAGGGGCTGGCAGAGGAAATCGAGGTGTATCGGGCCTTCGGGGAAGACGTCGACCTGCTTGATGCCGACCAGATGCGGGCTCGAGTCCATTCGCCCACTTACCTCGGCGGGATGATCCGCCGCAACGATGTGGCCTTGGTCGATCCGGCTCGGCTGGTGTGGGGATTGCGATTGGCCATTGAGGGTCTGGGAGGTGGCGTCTTCGACCGCAGCCCGGTCCTGTCGGTCAACCGTGTGGGCAGCCGACTGGCAATCAGAACTCCAAACGGCAGGGTGTTGGCCGACCGGGCGGTAATGGCCACCAACGCCTATCCCGGTCCGGTGAGGCGCCCCCGCCGCTACACCATCCCGGTCTACGACCACGTGCTGATGACCGAGCCTCTGACAGCCGAGCAGATGGCCTCGGTGGGATGGTCCGACCGGGAAGGGTTGGGGGACGTGTCGAACCTGTTCCACTACTACCGGCTGTCGGCTGACAACCGGATCCTATGGGGCGGCTACGACGCCACCTACCACTTCAACAACAGTGTGGGTGATCGCCACGATCAGAGCGAGACGACGCATCTGCGGTTGGCCGAGCATTTCTTCCAGACGTTTCCCCAGCTTGAGGGGCTGTCGTTCAGCCATCGCTGGGGTGGCCCCATCGGCACCACCACCCGTTTCACCGCCACCTGGGGCACCGCGTGCCACGGCCGCCTGGCGTGGGTGGCGGGCTATACCGGCCTCGGGGTGGGCGCCAGCCGATTCGGAGCCCGGGTGGCGCTAGATCTTGTGTATGGCCAATCCACCGAGCGGACCGAGCTCAAGATGGTGCGCAAACCCCCGGTTCCCTTCCCCCCGGAGCCGGCCCGTTGGGCCAGCGTCCAACTCACCCGCAGGGCCCTCCAGCGGTCGGACCGTCGGGGTGGGAAGCGGGGACCGTGGCTGAGCCTGCTCGATCGATTCGGCGTGGGGTTTGACTCGTGAGCGACCGCTACCGCGACCGGTCGTTTTGGCATGACTCCTGCCCTGATTCGCTTGAGCCCCGTCCGGCGCTGGGAGGTGATGCGGACACCGATGTCGCCATCGTGGGCGGCGGTTACACCGGGCTGTGGACCGCCTACTACTTGCTGTCGATCGACCCGACGATCCGGGTGATGGTCATCGAGCGCGACATCGTCGGCTTTGGTGCGTCGGGCCGCAACGGCGGCTGGTGTGTGGGGGAGATGGCGGCCGGTCCCAAGCGGCACGAGGCAGTTGGCGGCAACGATGGCGCCCGCCGGCTGCTCCATGCCTTGCAAGATTCGGTCGATGAGGTGGGCCGGGTGGCCGAGGGCGAGGAGATCGACTGCCACTACGCCAAAGGCGGCGCGATCCGCCTGGCTCGGAACCGGGCTCACTTGACCCGCCAACGCGAGCAGGTCGATCTGTTTCAAAGCGCCTACGGGTTGACCGATGGCGACATGCGCATGCTCGGTGCTGATGAGGCCGGCACCCACTTGGCCGCCACCGGGGTGGTGGGCGGCATGTTCTTCGCCCACACCGCGGCCCTCCATCCGGCCCGACTGGTTCGAGGGCTTGGCGATGCTGTTGAGCGCCTGGGGGGCAAGATTGTCGAGGGCACAGCCGCAACTGCCATTCAACCCGGCCGGGTCACCACTGACCGGGGAGAAATCAAGGCCGAAGTGGTGGTACGAGCCCTTGAGGGTTACACCGGCACGCTGGAGGGAAACCGCCGGTCTCTGGCCCCGCTGTATTCGCTGATGGTGGCGACAGAGCCCATCGACGATGCGCTCTGGGAAGACATCGGGCTGAGCCAACGGCAGACGTTCACCGATGACCGGTTCATGGTCATCTACGGACAGCGGACTACTGACGGAAGGATCGCATTCGGAGGACGGGGGGCGCCCTACAACTTCGGCTCCAAGATCGCCAGCTCGGTGGAGCAGAGGTCGCGCACCCACGACAAGATCATCAAAACGTTGGTCGAGCTGTTGCCCATGCTCTCTGAGGTGGCCATCACCCACCGGTGGGGCGGCGTGCTCGGCGTCCCCCGTGACTGGTTCCCGTCGGTGGGATTCGACCGGGAAAGCGGTATGGCCTGGGGCGGAGGCTACGTCGGCGAGGGAGTAGCTCCCGCCAACCTGGCCGGGCGGACCATCGCCGAACTGATCACCGAGACCGACTCGCCCCGCATCGACCTCCCCTGGGTAGGACACCAGTCCCGGCGATGGGAGCCCGAACCCCTGCGGTGGCTGGGCATCAACGGGGCGCTGAGGATCATGGGCATTGCCGACCGATCAGAGGCGATAACCGGAAGGAAGTCGCGGCTCGCCCGGATGATGCAGCGGGTGCTCAGCTGAGAGGCGGCTAGGCCACTCCCAGGCGGGCCAATTCGAACGTTTCGGCGGCAATGGCCAGGATCTCGCTGCGGTCAATGGCCAAGATGTAGCCGCCCGCGATGGTCTGGTCGAGCGATTCTGTGAACGCCGCTAGGTAATCGTCGCCGCCCCCGGGATAGAGCCGGTCGATTGTCCCGGTCTCCAGTGGCGCAGTGGTGCCGAACAGGAAGGCAAAACCGTCGCCTTCTTGCCCTTCTCCAGACAGCATCCGAAGGGGAGTGTCGACCCATGGATTGCGGATCCCGCCTCGGGCGTTGCCCAGATCGTCGCGCTCGCAGGTGATGCCATCATCGCCCAGTTGCAAACGGGGGGCGATGGGGGGCGGCTCCCCGCCTCCGGCCCAGCGGTCGAGGTGCTCAAGGGCGGCTTGGGCCACGTAGTGCTGATGAGGAGCGGAGTTGATGGGCCTGTCCACGGTCATGATCACCAGGTCGGTGATCGGCTCGAGCATTCGGGCCAATTCCGAGGGTTCAAGTTGGCCGCCATCGGCTCGCGAAGCCACTAGCAGGTAAGTGTCGGCATGTGCGGCCCCGGGCAGTTCCCACACCCGGATGTTCTCGCTGTCGGGCTGCTCGATTGCCTCGTTGCGCAGCACGGTCACGTCGGTCTCGCTGCTCAACAGCAGAACCGGCACCCGAGCGTCAGCGCGGATCTGCTCGGGGCAGTGGGCCATGGCGTCGTATCGCTCGTTGAGCACCCGGGGGCCGAAGGTGCCGTTCAGCTCGGTCCGAACTCCGGGTCGCCCGTGCAGGAAGTAGCCGTCGAAGGTCTGAACCAGCGGATCGATGGCATTTACATAGGTGGCCAAAAACGCCGCCGACTGCGACTCGCCCACTGCCAATAGCCTCTGGGGATTCAGATCGCCGATCAGCGGGGAACCGCCTTGGCGAAGAGCTTTGGCTACCTGGGTGAAGATGTCGTAGCTGAATGCGTCGCCGGGATGGGACAGGTGCCCGTAGCGCTGCGGTTTGTACAACTTGAGATGGAGGCCCT
This sequence comes from marine group bacterium Sva0996 bin134, assembly GCA_002239105.1. Taxonomy (GTDB): domain Bacteria; phylum Actinomycetota; class Acidimicrobiia; order Acidimicrobiales; family Bin134; genus Poriferisocius. The sequence goes on from MPNQ01000001.1 coordinate 210,869, forward strand.
CGGCCAAGCCGCCCCCGTCGATACCGGCCCTTTGGGCCGATACACCTACCCAGGCGTCGCCCCTGCGGATGATGTGGCGGTGCATGTAGTCCCAGTCGGGGGAGCCGTCGATGCCTGCTGACACGTTCAGCCACTCGACCACCACCGTGCCGCTGAAATCGACTGCTGCTGCTGGTCGTCGTACCAGCAGCCGGGTGATGAACGGCGCAGACTCGTTCGGCTCGGCGGTAATCTGCCCGCTCCGCGGAAGCTCTCCAATTGCCCGGTACGACTGGGCCTGGCCGCGGGCTTCGAACTCGGCTTCCAAGTAGCCCAGCTCGTCGAGGCCATAGTTACGAGGGATCAAGGCCGGCGGGGTGCCGGGAAGCTCTTCGATTGCAACTGAGGTTGGCGTGGTCATTGGGGAGTGCTCGGGGCTACTGCTGCTCGACGTCGGCGGAGAACTCGTTGGCCACCTCGGGTTCAGGTGATCGCAATAGAAGCGACTCGATTCCGAACGTGGGGGCGGCGAATAAGGCGGCCATGAAGGAGACCAATCCATGAGCAACCTCGTCGCCTTGCATGATCCCAGTGCGGAATCCCTGGCGCTGCCAGTGGGGTATGGCGGCTTCGAAGGCTTCGGGAGTGAACGAGTTGGCGAATTCGGTGGGCATGGTGGGCCCCAAGATGACGGTGACAAACCGGCGGTTGCCCAGCATCTCGGTGCGCCATCCGTCCATGGTCGCTTCCAGGGCTCGCTTGGAGGCGGCGTAGGGGACCAGCGAGTGGCGGGGCATCGAGGAGGAGTCTGAGGACACTGCGGCCACTACCGAGTCCTCGCTGAGATGGGGGAGGGCGGCCTTGATGATCAGGTTCGGTCCAAACGTGTTGACTCCGAAGACCGCTTGCCAGTCCTCTTGGGTCAGCTCGGCCATCGGCGCCATAGGAGACATGCCCGAGGTGTAGACGATGCCGTCGAGGCCACCGAGCACTTCGGCGGCCTCGGCCACCCCGTGTTCGATGCTTAAGGGGTCGAGGGTGTCGATGACCACGACGTGGCCGCCTTCGGCCTCTTCCACTGCGGCCTCCAGCACGTCGCGCCGTCGGGCGGCAAACGCTACGTGGGCACCGAGGCGCTGAAGCGCGATGGCGGTTGCCCGACCTAGACCTGATGAGGCCCCTACCACCAGGACTCTGCGCTCACTCAGTGCTTCCATCTGCTCCCCCTCCAAGGGCCTCGGCTAGCCAATTCTGCCAGAGGGGTCCGTCCCGCTCGGCGGCCTCGGCCCCGCCGGCCCCGTAAAGGTACAGCCACACCGACGCCCCGGCGTGTTCGCCGTAGGACTCCACGGTAATGAATGCGGTGCCCGGCGCAGGCTGGTCGAGCAACAGAGCAATTCTCCACGTTGCGGCATCCACCACCGTCCCGGCCAGCGGGGGAGCTTTAGGGGCGTTGACGTCGATCCGCTCGCCTGTGGCCGGAGCAGCCTGGATCCCCAGCGCGTCGGTGAGCACAGCCCAGGCCTCATCCCGGGAACCGGCCCACATCCCCACGGGCAGCACCGACGCTGCGGTCTGACCGGCAAAGTGCTCCATGTGCAGCTTGAGATTGAACAGGAACAACCCCCAGCCCTCCACCATCCCGTCGTACTGGGCGTCCCACTCGCCGCCCTGGCCGAACCCGGTATTCACCAGCCGAACCACGCACCGGTCGTCCCCCCGAGGCTCCACCGTCCACTCGAACGCCAGTCCCTCCACCCCCTCGCCGCCGTCGAAGCAAACCCGCCGAGGCGGCTCCCACACCGCTACCCGCCCCGGAATCTGCATATCCGGCCCCGGCCCAAACGAGGCCATGGCCGATCCCCCTGCGCGCTCCTCCACAGTGTGGGGCACATACCAAGAGGAAATCCCCGGTCCCGTAGCCACCGCCCGCCACACCTCCTCCGGCGTCCCGGGAACCACTACATCCAGCTCAATCGAGCGCCGCTCTTCAGCCATGGCCCAAACCATAGAAGCAGTAAGCAGCCAAAGGTGACCTGCTAGGTCTTTCAGGCAATTGCCCCTGAGTTTGGTGGCGACAGGTCGATGCGAAGTCTTGAGGCGAGCATCAGCAGGTCCGCGTCGGAACGGTCGGCTCCAAGGAACTCGACCAACTCTTCTTGTCGGGGTTGGCCAAACGCGAGGCGGTACGCGGCTAGCGTTTTGCGCAACTGAGGCAGGGCCGCTGCGTCGCGGCTGAAGGGCATGACTGGCACATGGCGTTCGATCTTCGCCGGTCCCTGGTGGAACACCCAGTACGGCACCATCTCACCATCGGCAGCCGGACTCTTCGACACTGCCAAGGCGAAGAGCTCGCTCCAAGGATCCACACCTGTGGCTAGTTTGTTGGCAACCAAGTCCTGACCCAGGCTCACGGCTATGTTCCGCCGTACGGCATGGCCCTTGTACCTGTGAACGCGCCCTTCGCGCTGCTCCAAGTCAACAGGGTTAGAAGGAAGATTCCAGTGAACGACGGCGTGACACCAGAGATGAAAGTCCAGCCCCTCTTGCCCGACCGAAGTAGAGGTGAGAACAAAGGGCCAAAATGGGGAGTTGAACGCTTTGGAGACAGACTCGACCCGGGCCTCGCCGCCCCCGTCAAGTGCCTGGTTGCCGAAGGCGACAGCGAAGCGAGTACGCATCCGGTGTTCTTCCAACTCAACGTCGTGGCCGTTCTCTTTCCGGCTGGGGATGTCCACTCGGTATGAAGAAGTGCGAAGTTCTAGGGCTTCAGCGACTGCGAGCGCTATGTCGGCGGCTGCTGCTACACATTGGTCGTCGTCTCCCAAACTCAAATAGCCGAGCCAGTCCCGAAGCACATGAGCATGCTCGTCGAGGACGGCTTGAAGGTTGCCGTCAATCGAGTGTCGGACGACATCGCGCCAGTAGCGGCTTCTACTGTCGGCAGTGTCTGATTCATCTAAGTTCCCGCTGATGATGGCTGTGACTTCCGGTGCGTTGAAGAAGCTCCTGAACGCAGCACCGACCCTTGCAGCGTTCAACAAGGTCTGGTCGTGAGAGATCGGGAGACCAGCGACCGAACTGATCATCCGCGACGCGCATTGTGCAGGTCCGCCGATCGCGAGTTCAGCGAGCACTTCGATGAGGTCATCAGGAGGGCGTCCGAGAACCTCAGGTCCATGCATGACCATCGACTTTGCTTCTTCAAGGTGTGCGCGGAGTCCGTCCCCGGGTAGATCGCCTTCCCAGTGGTCGGCGCGGCCACGGGCGAGCAATCGATGAGTTGCCGACGGATAGTGCTCCTTGTCGAGCAGCAAGGGCGCGGCCCAGTACCACCTTTGGTCAACGACGCCGTCCGTGGGCGCAAATCGACGAAGCGGTTCGAGAGCTCCTTCCACCTGAGATGCAACATTGGCAAGTACGTCTGAGAGTTGGCGGCGTTCCACCTGTGCCTGCGGCCGGGGGTCGCCGAGCTCAGCGAGGCTCGGACTCGGCCAGATGAGGAGAAACGAAGTCATCGCCGCGGCTCGGCGGGCACCAGATGACTCTCCTGGCCTGGCTTCACCGGTTGAGCGCTCGCTGGTACGAAAGGCAAGGCGCTGGCCGCCACGTCTCCGGTAGTCAGCCGTGTAGCCATGGCTGCGTCCGGCGAAGGCGCGGCGTTCGGCCTCGAAACTGACCAGCGACGAGACGACCTTTGGCACGACAGCCCAGCCTGAGAAGATCAGCCGCTTCGTGAAGCTGGCAGTTTCCGGTGCCTCGTACACCGATCCGGTTTCGTAGTACCGCATCGAGGGGGGTATCCAGAGCAGCTCGAAGGCGCGGTGGCGCTCCAGATCATCGAGTAGCCAACGAAGTCGCCCGTTCTGGGGGTCAATGCGCTTATATGCCTCGACGTTGTCCCATCTCAGCAGGCCAGGGCCAGGATCGAGCTCTCCGCTGTCGGCGAACCGTCCGTCCGCTGAGGCCTGCATGACGGCCTCCTTCAGCTTGTACCGCTCCATGAAGTTGACGAGATATGGCCCGGACTTCCAGTACTCCGTGGGTTCGTGGTGGTCCACGGTCTCGGCGAGGTCGCCGAAGCGCAGATAGGCGCGAAGGTCATCGGGTTTCACCGGCACTTGGGTGTCCGGCTCTTTGAGCATTCCGTCTCGGTTTGGCGTGGCCGCCAATCGCTCTGTTCGTGCCATCACGCCGCGCAACTCGGCCCCGATGTCGCCGCAGATCACCTCAGCGTTGCCGAGCGACTCGGCTGAGGTGAGCGCCGACCGGAGCGCACTGAAACGATTCCGCAGCCGATCGATTTTCGCTGGGTCCTGAAACAGGAATGAACAGGTGTCGAGGAAGTCCGCGTAGTGATCGCCTTCGACCTCGTCGGCAGTCGTGTACATGCGATATGGGGTTGCGGAGAGCAGCAGCGTTCGGGTGGGGCGGCCTGTCTCGGGGTCCTTGTGATCGAACAGCCGGTGGGCTAACTCGGTAGCGAAGTTTGCGGGATCAGGCTTGAGCAGGTCCTTGAAGCGTTGGAATTCGTCCAGCACCACGAGATCCGGCTGGAGCGCGGCGATGCCAACGATCGCCATGATGCGGCGCACCTCCCCGATCAGTTCCTTACGGTGCTCCTGCAAGTCGTCAGGAAACGTCCGCTTCCACGCCAGCCCGTCGACAAGTTCGTCAAACAGCTCCCGAAGGGTCGGTCGGCCGTCGTGTCTTCGTGACTTGTCGACGTCAGTGAGCACTTCGCCGAAATCCCCAAGTGAACCTTTGATTGTCGACCGGTACTGCCGCTCCTCCCAACGCAGGCGCCCATCGGGGCCACCGGCGGTAATGCCTTCCCAGAAAATTCGCCGAGCGGGGGCCGTCATGGCGCTCGCACCCCAAAGGGCGCGCAGGAACGTGTACGCCAGACAGCGCTCGTTGAACCTGCCAGTACTGCGACCGAACTTGAGGGATGTTCCGGGCGTGATCGCCAACAGATTGATGCCCGTCTGCATGCTGTCACCATCATTCAAATCAGCAAGGGGGAGCATGGTGAGCCGCTCGACATCATCAAGCGGCTCGATGCCCTTGGGGACGAGTTTGCGAAGGTTCTGTCGGGCGATCGCCGCGTTCGAGCAGACATAAACGATGTCGTGCCGCTCATCTCCGGTGCGACGAAGGTGGTCGATGACTTGGGCAATCACGCCCTTGGCAACGTGGGTTTTGCCAAGACCGACTTCGTCGGCCACTAGGAACCGAATTGCGGGATCCCGGTCAGCGAACATCCGCTTGAATGCCCACTGGGCGGTTTGCCGCTGGAAGTCCTTCAGGTCGGTCAAGACTGCCTGGACATCGATGTTCTGCCCAGTCATCGCGCCACGGCTCCTTCGATCGCTACGTCATAGATCATCGTCCACAGTTCGGCGAAGCCCGGCGGGAGGGCATCATCGGCGGCCAGGTCCGTGACGAGCGGGTGGAGCCCGGCGAGCTTCGCAGGGTCTCGTCGCATCGTTTTCAGCAACTTCTCCAACACTGGGAGGTTCAGAGGACCGTTCCCGCCGTCGGCAGTGTCTTCGCCTGCGCCATTGACCGCGTCGAGAAGGTCCATTTGGCCCGAGTCCTCGTTGAGCAACGCCAAGAGGTAACGAAGAAAGCGCTCTGCATTCCCGACCAGGGCTCGCAAGAGGAACCGCTCGCGGTGCTCGGGCACACCGACTAGCGGGACCGGGACGACGAAGAAGGTAAGTGTGCCGTCCTCGTGAGCAAGCTCGAAGGCGAGGAAACCGCTGATGGTCTCGAGGCTGGTTTCAAAACGCGCCTCCAAAGGCTCACCCGTGGCCACTCGTCGCCGATTTCCGGCGGATGCGAGCGGCCAGCAGTGGATCTCCGTGCTGTCGAGGAAGGGCAGCGGTTTGCGCGACTGGTAGGTGACGGCCCATCCGGTGCCGCTCTCCTCGACGATCCCCTCGATGGGAAGTCGAGCGATGGCGCAGCGTGCGCTATCGAGCGACGCCGCTTCGGGCGGATCTGTAGGAGGGTCAGGTCTGTAGGTATTGAACAAGTCCCGGAGGCTCGGCTCGTCCATCGTGCCGTTGCAGAGCTTGTCGATTCCCAGCACCGCTGCGGGTCCGGTCAGTTCAACGAGGATCTCGACATTGCTGTTGAACGCGGCACCGGTCGCGTTCGCGGACCCCACAAAGAGGCGGGCTCGGCCCCTATCCTCGAAGGCGAAGACCTTGGCATGCAGTCCAACTAGGGGACGGCCGGGGTCGTGGGGCGATGATCGTTCTGCCTCAGTTGCGAGATCGACTGCGCTCCCGTCGTCGAAGGTGTACACCTTGGCCACCTTGTCGAGAGCGCCAGGCCCGAGGTGGTCGAGGGACTCCGCCCTGCTGACGAGTTCGTCTATTGGTGCCGGGCGCACTCTCTGGAAGAAGTCGTCGCTCACGAAGGGTGAGATGATCAGCGACCGTTCGGCGCTAGCAGGCAGTGGCGAGGGCTTTCTGGAGAGGCCCAGCACATGGGTCTCCAGATGATCCACACCCACTGGCAAAGCAAATTTCGCTGTCTGAAGCGCAGCTGACAGCGAGTGGACACGCTGTCGGTGATCTACCGAGACGTCGCTGACCGCAGCGTCGAGGAGACCTTCAAACAGGTCCCCTACAGGTTCCAACAGTGCGCCGGTCGAATCCCTTGCCTCGTCCAGGCGGACAACAGTGTCCCAACTTGTATCGAACGTGAGATTCCGGCTGGCGATAAGTACCCGGAGCCGCTGCTCCCGTGGTTGGCTGTCTATTGGCTTGTCAACAGCCTCGTAGCGAAGCACCCACACCTTGGGGTGAACGACGCCGCCGCGTGGAGCAACAACGGGCACAACCGCCCGCTCAAGGAAGGCGAACACCCGGCGGGAGGGTGGTAGGGCGATTTCACCCACTTGGCTGAACACGGTGATCTTGCCGGCGTGGGAACGCAGAGCATGTAGCAGCTCGATGGGCTCGTGTTGGCTCCCGTCGGAGGCGAGGTTGTCGTGTCCCGCGAGCGCAAACGCAGCAGGCGCCGCTAAGAGCGCTCGAAGGTCGAGCGTGAACGTGACAGCCATGGCCGATTCCAAGCCGAAGGCGACCGGAGGTCTCATGGCGTCGATGAGGGTGAGCCGGTTTGTGGGTTGCAGCATCAGACTCCCGGCCTCGCCGCAGCAATATCTGCAAGATAGCTCTTGGTGATGGGCCACCGGTAGTTGAGTTGACCGCCGACCGGTGCCTGATTCCAGTTCTCCAGGGAGGCTCGGTGGGCCAGTCGGGCTCGCTTCGACTTGAGTCGGATCTCTCGGTCACGGATGTGTCCGTGGATCACTTTGTCCTTTGCGAACACCGCAGGGTTGTCCACTGCTCGCGCCACCATGAGTGTGATGAATTCCTGAGTGCCACCGCTGACGCCATGTCCGGCTAAGAAGCTCCAGAACTCGGGGAGGTCATTGACCCAGGAGCGAAGCTCCTCATACCGCTCGGCTATCAGATGGACCCAGTCGTTGAGATGGGCGAGTTCGCGCCCTTCGAGTTCGCCGGTGTCCCAGCCGAACTCCTCTCTCGCCTTGCGCGCGAGAAGGATGTTGTAGACGTGCTGTGGGCCGACGGTCAGCTCGGAAAAGCAGCGGGCGTGGCGCAGAACCTCAACGAGTTGGTCGGGTAGCCCATCAGTTGGCAGATCCCACGGGTAGTCGACATTGGTCGAACCGTCCGCCATTCCGCACAAGACGGCCAACAGCGTGCCTTTGTGACGCCACTGGATGTGATCAACCAAGACCTGGGCCTCGTCAGGACGAAGGTCGAAGGTGCCGTCGCTTTCTAGGAAGCCCTCGGGTGGTGGAGGGATGCCTGCCCACATCGACACCCTTCGATCCGTCGCATTTGCGTCGTCATCGCGTTCAGGCCGGAGTCGACCAAGGGCGGCTGCCCGCTTTCCGTATTCGGCGAGGCTGAGGTCGAGCCGTCTCAGACCCCAGGTACCCAAACCGCCCCAGTAGGCCGCGCTTGGCATGCGTTTGAGATCTCGGCCCGCGGTGTAGCCGATCACGCCTTGGTTCGGCCCCAAATGACGGAGGCAGTCGATGAGCCGTGCCTCGTCTTCACGGAGCCTGCTGGCAAATTCGTTCGGAGGGACCTGCTGAGCCTCAAGGCGGGCAAAGATCCATGGCAAAAAGATGAAGTAGCGAAGCCTGGTTTGGATCGTTGAAGTGCCTGGGCTCAGCATCTCCGAAAAGGCATCGCGCACAACACCCAATCCCAGTACGTCGAGTGTCCCGGGCTCTTCGAGCGAACGGAGCAGCGTGCCCACTTGTTCGCTTGCGGTTGCATCCAGATCGAGCCAGCCAAGTGACGACGCTGGCACGTAAGTACTCATCAACTTGATGCCCCTACCGCTCGGTGTCTTCTCCCTTGGCCCATCCGGGGGAGTTTGCCCCCCAAAATCAGACAGCTCCATTCAGTCCTACACCGACGACATGCTCGAACGGATCGTGAAAGGCTCTCGGGCGGCATGGCATGAATGCGGTGGGAGGCCATTGTTTGGTCACCGCCGACCGCAAGATCACCCAATGGGCCGAGCCCACTCGTCTTCTTGGTGTCATCGGCCCCTTGCCCTAGTGGGATCACCCTGGCTGCCTCATCAACCATAGGTGGAATGTAAGCCATGTTGCTTGAGTTCAAATGAGTACCAATCAAATCTAAGATACATTCGCCTATACAAATTGATTCTGGTAGATGCTGTCACCGACGCCGGTATACTTGCATGCATGAAGTTTATGGCCCTTGAACAGGGAGAACGGGCTGCTGGCGAGCTGTCTGCCCCCACTTGGCCGGAGGCGGTTGATGTAAACGTTTTGTCATTGTTGGAGCTGCGAGCGCGGTTGGGATTGATAAAGCGAGCTGAGGCCCGCCTGGCTGCGATGAAGACAACCACGCTGGCTGCGTACACCAATCGCTGGGGCGAGGGATTGGCCCGTAGGGTGGCCTTGGAAGAGCTTCAGGCCTCCAAGCAGCAAGCTCGCCGGGAGGTCGAGGCTGCCTCTCAGCTCTCTCGGGTTCCCGAAACCCTCGACGCGCTAGGCGCAGGAGAAATTCCTGAGGGCCATGCCAAGCAGATCGCCAAAGCTGCCTCCCGGGGTCCGGTCGACGAAACCGTGCTGGTGGAGGCGGCCCGTCGCGAAGACTTTGGCACCTTTTCCCGGACTCTGCGAGACCACCAGCACCAACAATCCGACGACGGCGGAAAATCACTGTTCGAAAAGCAGCGGGAGCGACGGTCGATCAACTTCTTCAAGTCGCCCGACGACGGCATGTTCATCCTGAACGGCCGGTTCGACCCGCTGGCGGGTAACAAGATCGAGGCCGCATTGGCCGCCGAAGAGCGTCGACTGCGCAAAGACGACAAAGCAGGCGAACAAGCCGCATTCGACCAGCGGCTCGCCGATGCGTTGGAGAATTTGGTTTGTGCCGATTCCCGCGACAGCAGACCCCAGGGCACCACGCTGGTCTTGACCGCGGAGTGGGACATGGTCAACAACCAGATTGCTGATGTCCGTCTGCCCGACGGGGACCAGCTGCCTATGTCTGAGGCCCTGCTGCTGGCTTGCAACGCCGACATTCTGCCCTGCGTGTTCAACACCAAGAATCAGGAACTCTGGGTGGGACGCAAGCACCGGTTGGCCACCGAAGCCCAGCGGGCCGCGCTCATCATCCGGGACAAGCACTGCATCGGATGCGGGCGATCCGCCGTCTGGTGCGAGGCCCACCACATCGATGAGTGGTCCAAGGGTGGCCGTACCGACATCGACAACCTGGTCTTGGTGTGTACGAGCTGCCACCACAACATCCATGACGGCGGCTGGGAAGTACACCGGACAAGCGGCAGTGCCTACGAACTCAGACCGCCGCCCAGACCCTACGCCCACCTGCAACCGTGGCGATCCAGACCCGACACGCCCTCTCAAGAGCCCGACCCATTCCCCGAAACAGGAATCAGCACTGGACACCCTGCCAACCGCCAACCGGTACTTCTGAGCTGAACACGGTGCTTACCGGGGCACGACCGCAGCTTCCAGCATGAACTCCAACTCCTACTCCTGAGCTTTGAGAAAATCGACCGTTTGTATGTATGGGCAGCAGTCGGCGCGACAGCCATTCCATACTCCTGAGCTAAGAGAATCGACCGTTGGTATATTTCTTGGCGATGGGGTTGACGGAGTCTCAGCGGGCGAGCTGGGAAGAGAACGGGTTCTTTATTGAGCGGGGGTTCGCTGATCAGGAGACCACCGACGCCATGATCGAGCGGATTGTAGAGATCGCCCGGGCTAACGCCGCCGGGGAGTCGCGGCCTGATCTGTTCATCACTCCCGACAAGACGAACGAGAATCCGGCCACTCCAGAGGTGGGCGTTTCCAAGATCTTTCGGGTGATGCGGGCTGAGCCGGTGTTCCATGAATTCGCCACCAATACCGGGCTGTTGTCGATGATGGGCGATCTCATCGGTCCCGATGTGGACTGCTTTTTGTCGCAGTTCATCTTCAAGCACCCCGGCACCCTCGGCCAGCCTTGGCACCAAGACGACTACTACTTCCGCATGACACCTTTGCCCCAGGTGGGGGTGTGGCTGGCCTGCACGGCGGCCACCATGGACAACGGGCCGCTGTGGGTCGTCCCCGGCTCCAATGCCGAGCCGATCCACGACGCCGTGCCTGACACCCGGGAGGGCGCTGGGCTGGCTTACGTCGAGATAGTCGACGTCGCCACCGACAACGAGCAGGTTGTCCTCATGGAACCGGGCGATCTGCTGGTGTTCCACTCCCACCTGCGCCACCGGTCTACTGACAACCTCACCGATGGGATGCGGGCGGCCATGGTGTACCACTACGCAGCAGCCAATTCAGAGGGCTACCTCGCCTTCAACCAGGACTGGACCGAGGTTCTGCGCGCCGGCCACCCGGTGCAGGCGCCCACCGAGCCGGTGCCCATCGAATACTGACAAATACAGAGCGGAGGGCTCGATCAAACCGCAGTTGTGCGGCGGGCTCGGGAGGCGAACGCGGCGGCCACCGCGTCGTAGGCCAGCTTGGGATTGCCCTCTCGGTCGAACAGCAGGGGGGCGCGATCGGGGCCGAAGTGCTGGTCGACCCACGAGTGGGCGTCGCTCACCCCCCAGAAGGTGACCTCTCTACACGCCTCTACCGACAGCGCGGCGTCGACCAGCTCGCCATAGAGTTGGGCCTGTACGTCTAAGCGGTCGGCATCGGTGGGATGGGCCAAGATGTCCATCTCGGTTACGGCCACCTCCAGCCCCATGTCGGCGAAGGTAGATACTCCTCGATGGAGGCGAGCGGGGTCGGGAGGCCCGGGGGAGAAGTCGGGATAGAGCTGATGGCCTTGGATGCCGATCCCGTGGAGGGGCAGGCCCCGCTCAACTAGGTCGGCAACAGTCCGGGTGAACAGGTCGTGTTTGTCGGGGATCACGTCGGTGTGGGTCTCGTTGATCCACAGCTCGATGTCTGGGTCGACCTCGTGGGCAAGGGCCAGCACCTCGGCCAGGTAGTCCTCCCCGAGCAGGGTGCGCCATACGGATTCGGCATGACGGCCTTCCAACCAGTGCAGCGGCTCATTTACGACGTCGACCCGGGCCACAGAACCTCCCCAGTGGGAGAACAGTTCACGGACGTGGTCCCCAAGGTGGCGGCGAAGAGCCCCGGCATCTTCACACTTGGTGATGTAAGTCGGCGTGCCCCAGTGGGGCCACACCACGGTGTGGCCTCGCACCTGCATCTGGTGGGTTTCCGCAAATCGAATCAGCTCGTCGTTGGCCTCCCACTCCCAGCAGTCCGGCTCGGGATGAATCCACTTCCACTTCATGGCCCGCTCGGCGGTGACCGAGTTGAACTCGGCGGCCAACAGCGACCGGTAATCCTCGTCGCCAGAAGCGAAAACAGTGTCGCTGACCGCGGCCCCGACCCGGATTCCACCAGCGGCCGCCAGATCCCTCAGGCTCACGGCGACCGCCTCGCCGACTCGGTGACCCCGAACATCCGGGCCACAGTCTTGGACCACAGCTCAGGGTTGGGGGCCGGGCGGCCGTGGGCTTCTTGCACGCCGACCCCGGCCGACAGGGCGTTGATCACGTAGAGCAGCACTTCGGGGGCGTCGAGGCGCCGCAGTGTGTCAAGGATCCAGGGGTTTCGGGCCGAGAAGATCTCGGCCACCCCGGCAGCCACGTCAGGATCGTGGCGAGCGGCCGCGGCCGCGTCGATCTGCAAGAGCCGAAGGTGGCGGCTGTCTGGGTTGATGAACTGGAAGAAGACTTCGATCGGCCGCTCAACAGCGTCCTGGGCATCGAATCGAGAGTCGCGTTCGGCCAACTGCGTGCGGATCACCTCCACCAGAAGCTGGCCTTTCGACCGGAAGTGGCCGTAGATGGCCCCCTTGGTAACCCCGGCGGCTACCGCAATGTCTCGCAACGAGACCGCGGCGTAGCCCCGCTCCACGAACACCTCGGCGGCCATCTCCAACAGCCGAGCCCGGGTGGCCTCGGCTTTGGGGGTGAGCGGGGGATCGGCGAACACTGAGCTCATGGCCCACCTCCTGCGTCTGATCTAGAAATGGCCCGGGTGTCGGTGCCCAGGTAGCTGGCCACCACTTTGGGGTTGTCGCGCACCGCCTGAGGCGGCCCCTCGGCGATCACCTCTCCGGCGTCCATGCAATAGATCCGGTCGCTTATCGACATCACCAGCGGCATGTCGTGCTCGATCAACAGCACCGAGGCATCGAGTTCCCGGCGCACGCCTTGCAGCAGCGGAACCAGGGCCTCGGCCTCCCTCTGGGCCACCCCGGCGGTGGGCTCGTCGAGGCAGAGCAGTCGGGAACCGCCGGCCACCAGACAGGCCAGCTCCACGATCCGGCGAGTGCCGGTGGACAGCTCGGCCACGAAACTGTCGGCGTAGTCGCCCAAGCCGAAGAAGCTGATCAGGTCGTCGGCTGTTTTCTCTTGGCGGCGCTCGTGGTGAAAGCCCGACAGCAGCAAGAGGGCTGCGGGCCAGAACCGAGTGGGCATACGCCGCTCTAGTGCCACCTGCACCGTCTCGCGCACGGTGAGGTCGGGGAATAAAGTGGCGGCCTGAAAGGCCCTACCCAGGTGGTGGCGGTGGCGGCGATGGGCGGCAAGTCGGCTCACGTCGGCTCCGTAGATCTCAACTCGCCCATTCGCGGGGATCAGGCCGCCCACCCCGTTCATGAACGAGGTCTTGCCCGCGCCGTTGGTGCCGATCAGCCCCACGATCTCGCCGTGGCCTACCTCGAGATTCACCTGGTTCACTGCAACCCGAGGGCCGTAGCGCACGGTGAGCTCGTTGGCAGCCAGTGCCACTTGCGACGGCGGCGAAGGGATCGAAACCGAGCCAGGCATTTCTCGAACTCGCACCGTAGGGGAGGGTTGTCGCTGGGCGAACCAGCTGAAGAACGAGTCCCGGGCCAGATACCAGAGCTGTACGAAGCCTCCCGGCGCGTACATCAACAGCAACAGGATTCCCAGGCTGCTGGTCAGCACCGGGATCAGAGCCGAGTCGGGCCAGAAGGCAGGCAGTCCGATCACCCATAGCGCTCCGAGAACGGGGCCGATCACCGAACCGATGCCGCCGATTACCGCGATGGCCACCACCTTGAACGAGGTGTCCACCGAGAAGAACGAGAACAGCACCGTCGAATAGAGCCCGGCCAAAAGCGACCCGGCAAATCCGGCCAGCCCGCCGCCCAAGGCGAAGGCCAGCACCTTGGATCCGGTGGGCCACACGGTGGCGGCGGCTGCGGCCGAGGGGTTCTCCCTGGTGGCCACAATGCGGCGGCCAATCCCGGTGCGACGAAGGTGGGCGGTGAATGCCACCCCCAGCACCAGGCCGATCAGGGCCAGATAGAAAAAGGTCCGCTGGGGGGCGAGGTCGAAGGGTCCGATGTGGGCCCTCTCCAAGAGCGCCGCAGTTTGGCTGCCTCCGCTGAGGAACGGCCGGGTGAAGAAGAACTTCTCGGCGGCCACTGCGAACGCCAGGGTGACCACGGCGAGCAACAGGCCTCGGGCTCGGAGCGCGCCGATGCCGATAACCACCGATGCGGCGGCGGCCATGGCGGTGCCCCACACCGCAGCCCACAAGAAATGCAGTTCAGGCATGGGCACCACCACGTCGAACCCGGCTACCCCGAGTCCGAGATCGTTGCCGCTGACCAGCGCGGTAGTGGTCAGCGCCCCCAAGCCGGCGAAAGCGCCCTGGCCAAGCGAGATCTGTCCGCTCCAGCCCACCAACACCACCAAAGAGAGAGCGGCCAGCGCCATCAGCAAGATTTCGCTGTAGCGGAACGTGCGGCTAGCCGTGGTCACGAACACCGGCACAACCGCGGCTATGGCCACCCCCACCGCGGCCAGGATGCGAGGGTGGTGGCGAACCCACCAGATCGAGCGCAGCCGGGTGGGTATGGGTCGAATGCGGGGGCTGAACGAGAAGGCGCCGGCCTCGTCGGGGGCGCCTCGGCGGGTGGTGGCAACGATCCCCAAAATGGCCACCAGCAGCAGCACGGCTTCGAACCTTCCTAGATCCAGCGGGTAGTTGACCCGGATGAGTGCTTCGACGATGCCGAGGATGATTCCGGAGGCCACCGCCACACTGAACGACACGAATGAAGCGCACACCGCCACCACCAACACCCGGGTCATGGTGGCGTGGCCGGGGCTGGTGGCCACGAACGAGCCGATGGAGTCGGCTTCTTGGAACACCGTGACCAGCCCGGCGAACGCCCCGGTGAGCGCCCATACCACCGTCGACACCCGGCCCGGATGGATTCCAGCCAATCGAGCCCGATCGGGATCGGCCGCCGTGGCTCCACAGCCCCGCCCCACGCGCGCGCGGGCGGCGCCGCCCGCCGGGGCTCGAATGGCGCGCCCCCATGCCGACCACCGCACCCAGATGCTCAGCGCCGCCACTGCCGACGCTGATGCGACGAACAAAATGAACTCCCCTCCGTCGATGCGGATGCCGAACCACTCCAGTTCCCGGTTCCAAGGCGTGGGGAACCGCACCCTCTTGTCCTCTGCCGAGGCTTCGGGCAGGGCGAATATAAGAGCTTGGGCCAACTGGGCCAGCCCGATGGTGGCCACCAGCAGAATCACCCGGGGAGCGGTGAACAGGCGGCGCACCACGGTTAGCTCGGCCAACCCCAAGAAAGCAGCCCCGGCTAACACGGCGAGCGCTACCCCCAACCAGTACGGCACCCCGTAGCGGATCACCAAATGGGCCATCGCCTGGCTGGCCAACACCCCGGTAGCGCCTACTGCAAAGTTGATAATCCGGCTCGATCGGTAGATAAGGATGATCCCTAGGGCCAACAGCGCATAGGAAAGGCCATTGACCGCGCCGATGAAGACGAACTGCCGTCCGACCTCGAAGGCGAGGATCACGACGGGTTGTCCGGTTCGGGACGGTCGTCGCCCAAGAAGACGGCTCTGGCGATGTCGCCACGCTCGGCTAGCTCAGAGGTAGGACCGTCGAAACGGACGTGTCCCTTCTCGATGAACACCGCCCGATCCGACAGGGCCGCCGCGATGTTGAGCGACTGTTCCACGATGATCATCGTTTGGCCCTCGGCCTTGAGCCGCTCCACTATCTCCAGCAGCTCTCCGATCACCGCAGGGGCGAGGCCGAGCGACAGTTCGTCGATGAGCAAGACGTCGGGTTCGTGCATCAGCACCATGGCCAAAGCAAGCATCTGCTGTTGACCCCCGCTGAGCGCACTGGCGGGCTCGTCGAGCCGATCGGCCAGCTCCGGGAAGATCTCCAGCACATGGTCGATTCGGGAGTTGAGCTCGGTCCGGTTTCGCCGCATGGTCCATCCCCCAGTGCGGAGGTTGTCCTCGATGGATAATGGCAAGAACACCGCTTTGCCCCCGGGAAGCTGCTGGATGCCCATGTCCACCCGGGTTTGGGGCGAGGTGAGGGTGATGTCGCGCCCGTGCAGGGAGACGATGCCCCGCGACGGAACGGCCAGCCCGCTGATCACCCGCAGGATCGTCGACTTGCCGGCGCCGTTGGTTCCCAGCAGGGCCAGGGTCTCGCCCCGGTCCACATGGAGGTTGACCCCGAACAGCACCTGCACCGGCCCGTAGGAGAAGTCGATGTCCCTGAGGCCAACTGCGGGCAGTTGGTCGGGGTGCGATTTCCGCCGCTCCAGCTCGGCGTGGTCCTTTTCGATCTCGTCCACCACCAGCGACAGGTCATGGCGGATGTGCCGCGCCCCCCAGATCAACAGGGCGCCCCCGATGATCTTGAACGGGATCGCCACTATGAGTATGGCGGTGCGCTCGTCGGTGGCGTCGGAGAGCAAACCGGCCACTATGGGGCCGAGCACGCCGCCGCCCAAGAAGATCACCATGATCGACAACGCAGTGGACTGGGCGCGCAGTCGATAGGGAACCACCCCCACCAACAGCGGCGAGATCATGCCGAAAATAATCACGCTCAACACCGCGGGGACGATCCCCACCGCGGCGAATAACACGGGGTGGGGCATGAAGAACTGGATAGGGATGGCCACCGCAATGGGGAAGAACAGGGCGCCCACCCAACTCAGTGCCCTAGCCGGGCTCTCGCGGTACAAAGAGTCGTAACGCTTGGCCGCCCACGGTGCGGCCGCGAACGCCAGCATCCCGGGGACGAAGCCGATCATCGCCCTCTCGAACGGGCTAAGGCCCCATCGGTCTTCCAGGTACAGGTTGACCAAAAAGCTCTGCCCGATGATCGAGAACACGATGATGCTGAACGAGATCCACGCCAGCTTCAGCGTCTTGATGGCCATGAGGCGCTGCCAGACGGCCCCGAGCGACACCCGGGGCGGGTCGTCATCCTCCTCCATCACCTCACCGAGGACGGATTTCTGCTCGAACTGGCCCCGGGGTGGATCGGGAACGAACAAAGCCCAGATTCCCAATGCCAGCGTGGGCCAGGCGAAGATCCAGTAGGCCCACCGCCAGTTGTCGTCTACCAGCAGCATGAGGCCGCCAACCAACAGCGGGGCGATCCGCTCACCGCCCCGGCCGAGCACGTTCTTAACGGCGTAAATGCGACCTCGGGCCGAAATGGGGTAGGCGTCGGCCAAAACCGCTCCCTGTACCGGAAAGGTGTTGGACGTGCCGATCCCCATGAGCATGCCAACCAGGAAGAACCCCAGCGCGGTGGCTTGGAAACCCCGGGTGAACATGGCCACGCTCCAAAAGACGGTGGCCAACCCCACCAGATGCATGCGGTTTACTCGATCGGCCATCTTGCCCATCGGGATGGCGCACAGCGTGGTGGTGATGAGACCGCCGATCCCGATCACTGCCAAACCGGCGTCAGACACCCCGAAGCTGTTCTGAATCTCGGGCCCGAGGAGGCTGGGGATCGCAATCTGGAAGGCATCGACCGCGTCCAGGGTGCCTAGCACGGCCAGCACGCCTACTCCGCCGGTGGCCACCGCCTGTCGCAGCGTTATCGCTTCTTCACCTACTCCGGGAAGGTCTTCGTCGGCGCGGATCTCAAGCTGATCAGCGTCGGCTGCCTCTCGGGCCGCCTCCTCGTCGAGCAGCGCCCGGCTCAGGTCGGCAAAGCTGCGGCGATCGCCCGACGTATCCGTCATCTGGTGCTACGAGGTCACGGGGTCAGGTCAACAGCATCGCCCAGGGCGACGAGTTCGCCGTCCTCATCGGCATCACCGTCGAATTGCACCAGCCGCAGGGTGTCATTGCCGTTGTATTTGCCCGGTCCGAACGACAAGAACGGGATCTCCGGAAGTGATGCCTGGGTGAGGGATTCCAGCCCAGCTTGGAAGGAATCATTGGTGAGCTCCACGCTGGACGCGGCGGCGATCTGCACGAACAGCGACAGATCGCGACACGCCAGCACGGTGTAATTCCAGTAGTTGGGATCTTCCTCGCTGTTCTCCACCCCCGGACCGGGCCGCTCGAAGCGAGCGTCGGGCAGCGCGGCGGAGACTGTGTCGATGCACTCTTGGGTCTCGGCGTCCACTGGGTCGGTGGCCAGGTCGAGCCGCACGGCAGAGGAGATGGTGCCGTCCAGCGCCATTGGATCGATCCCGGAGGCGGTCGCAGTGGTGAAGTTGGTGGAGTCCACCGCGGCCATCTGGATTCCGAGGTCTCCGTAGGTGACGAGGCCGGTGGCTGCGGCCCCAAAGATCACCATGCGGTCGATGCCGGCGTCGGCCACCTGCTCCTGCATGATCTCGGTCTGGCTCTCGATGGCGTCATCGTCGAGCACCAGATCGTCGATGTTCATGGTGATGGCGATCTCCACCCCGATGTCGGCAAAGGCTGCTTCCACCACATCGCCTAGCAATTCGGCAGTGGTGGAACCGTCGTAGTGGATGCCCACTGCGGTAGCGCCGTCGAACCACCCCCTGCGGGCCAGCTCCGCGATGAACGCCTCATCCCTGGCCGTCCCCTCGATTCTGAAACTGGCGAGAGGGGCCCGGGCTCGTTCCAAGAGCTCTCCCTTGGCGTTCACCTGAGAGCCCACGTGAATGGTTTCGTGCTGTTCGGATACGCAGTAGTTGGCGTCGCCCCGCAGCCCGCCCAGCACGGCGAACACTTGGTCGTCTTCGGTGAGCTTGATGCAGGCGGCCAGCATCTCGTTGGGAAGGGCCGGGCTGAAACCGGCGATGTGCGCCGCGAGCATGCGTCCGTGGATTCCGCCGTCGGCATTCACCGCGCCGACAAGGGCGTCCCATACCGGTTCGGGGTCGCCAAAGAACCCGAACCCGAACATGGAGACGTCCCAGAAACCGATTCCGATTCGGATGGTGTCCTCGGTTACTCCCCGGAAGCTGGCGGTAAGCACCACCGGCGTGGGTTCGGGGGTGGGCTCAGGCGCCGGTTCGGAGGGCTCGTCCTCCGAAGCGGGCTCTTCGGGAGTTTCCGCGGCCGGCTCCGGCTCGCCTTCTTCTGGTGCCGGTTCCGCGGGAGCTTCTTCAGCTGGCTCTTCTGCGGGCTCGGTCGGTACAGCTATAGGGGATTCTTCAACTGCTGGCTCGTCCTCGCCGCCACCCCCCGTTGTGCAGGCGGTGGCGAACATTGCCGCGGCAAGCAGCAGGGCCAACAACATTCGTGAGTATTTCATCGCATTCCCCCCGGATCCCGTCGCTGTTGCACCCAAAATATACCAGTGGTAGAAAAATTGTCCAGAGGATGTTTGAGAGAGGGTTTCATGGTTGACGTCGAAGCACTGGTTGCCGACCTGACGCTGGAGGAGAAATGCCGGATGGTGGCGGGCGAGGGCCCGTGGATCATCCCCGGGTGCGAGCGACTCGGCATCCCCGACTGGTGTGTAAGCGACGGTCCGGTAGGGGTCCGGGGTCGGAACATGGGCCCTGGGCTGGTGGTACCCGGTCCGTCGGCCATCGCCGCCACCTGGAACACCGCCCTCGTCCATGAGCTAGGCCAGGCGTTGGCCACCGAGGCTGCCGACCGCAAAGTGGACATGATCCTCGCCCCCACGGTTAACCTCCACCGCTCGCCCCGGTGCGGTCGCCATTTCGAGAGCTACAGCGAGGATCCCGAGTTGAGCTCTCGTATTGCGGTGTCGTACATCACCGGGGTTCAGTCCCAGGGTGTGGGTGCCTGTGTCAAGCACTTTGTGGCCAACGACCAGGAGTTCGAGCGCCGCACCATCAACGTCGACGTTGACGAGCGCAGCCTGCGGGAGATCTATCTCCCGCCATTCGAGGCCGCGGTCAAAGAAGCCGGGGTACGCGCCGTCATGGGTGCCTACAACTTCGTCAACGGCCACCATGCCTGCGCCCAGCCCGAAATGCTGGTCGACGTGTTGAAGAAGGAGTGGGGATTCGACGGTTTGGTGGTTTCCGACTGGGGTGCCATCAAAGAGACCGTCGCTCCCGCTCTCTACGGGCTCGATTTGGAAATGCCCGGTCCGGGCCGATGGTGGGGAAGAGGTCTGCTATTTGAGGCAGTCGAGGCCGGAAGGGTGGACGAGTCGCTCGTCGACGACAAGGTGCGACGCATCGTCGGCTTCCTCAACTGGGCTGGACGCATCGATACGCCAACTGACCACGACGAGGCCAGCGTCGACCACTTAGAGCATCGAGCACTAGCCCGCCGGGCCGCTGCCGAGTCGATGGTGCTGATCTGCAACGACAGCGGACTCCTCCCGTTGGCCGGCGACCGCACGGTGGCGCTCATCGGTCCGGGAGCAGCCGAAACGGCCCTTTTCGGGGGCGGTTCGGCCAGCTTGGTGCCCCATCGCACTACCTCGGTGCTGGAGTCTTTGGGAGAGCGGCTCGGTCCGCGGTTGGTGGGCCACGCTCCCGGTATTGACATGCGCCGAAAGGCCGAAGCTGTTCCCGAGTCGTGGATCGACGGCGGTGTCAAGTTCGAGCTCTACGACGGCATCGGATTCGACGGCGAGCCGTTTGAGACCCTTGACCGGCCCCTGCCGTTCAACGCATGGATTGGCGACAACTGGCCCAAAGACTGCGACGCCATGTCGGTGCGGCTGGAGTTCACCATGACACCAGAGCACTCCGGTCGGCACCGGCTCTGCGCCCTTGGATTCGCCCACGCCCGCCTGTTTGTCGACGGCCAATTGGTGGCCGACAACCACATCGACAGGTTCAGCGCCAGCCTTGGCCTGCATGGTGGTCATGGTTACCTTGATCTCGAGGCTGGCCATCCCTACCGCATCCGTCTCGATCACGTCCCCCCAGAGGGAAACATGTGGGTCAGCATCGTTGATGTGGGGGTAGAACTGGCCGACCTCAGCCGCGAGGAAGGCCTTTCCAATGCCGCCACCCTGGCTGCCCAAGCCGACACCGCAGTGGTGGTGGTCGGTTCCAGCTCCGAGTGGGAGTCTGAGGGAAGCGACCGAGTCTCCATTGAGCTGCCCAATAATCAGGATGAGCTGGTTGAGCGAGTGCTCGACGCCAACCCCAACACCGTCGTGGTGCTCAACTGCGGCGCACCGATGACCATGCTGTGGCTTGATCGGGCAGCGGCCGTGCTGCTGGCCTGGTACCCGGGCCAAGAGGCCGGTGAGGCTATCGCCGATGTGCTTGTGGGCGACGCTGAGCCTGGGGGGCGGATGCCCACCAGCTGGGCATGGCGAGAACAGGACACTCCGGCTTACCTGAACTACCCCGGCGAAGCCGGCGTGGTGCGCTACGGCGAGGGCATCTTCGTGGGCTACCGCTGGTATGACGCCCGGGGCATCGAGCCGATGATCCCGTTCGGCCACGGGGGCTCCTACACAACGTTCGAGTGGGGCCCGCCCGAGGTGAGCGGTGAGGGCATGGAGGTCACCGTTTCGGTCCCAGTCACCAATACCGGCCACCGGCCGGGCAGCGAGGTCGTGCAGATCTACGTGGCCCCGCCTACCGGCGATGTGCCCCGACCCCCCAAGGAACTAGCCGGCTTCGCCAAGCTCACCCTCGACCCAGGAGTGACCGGCACTGCGGAGATCGCCCTCAAAGAGCGCTCATTCGCCCGCTGGGATCCTCAGGACCGCCGCTGGGTGATCGACCCCGGCCAATACCAATTCCTAGTGGCCGCATCAGCCACCGACATCCGCTCGGTACTGGCCGTTGATGTGTGATTGCAATAGCGCGGCGTAGCCTTCTCCTGAGCGCTATGGCAACGGCTGACCGTCTCTACGAAATCGACTTCGCGCTTCGCAACGATATTCGGCGGCTGGGTGCCCAACTGGGCGATGCCCTGGTGCGCCAACATGGTCCCGAGTTGCTGGAGCGCGTCGAGCAGGTGCGGGCGATGGCCCGGGGCCTGCGGCGCGACGAGGAGTCGGGTGCGGCTTTGGCCGAGCTCCTCGACGACGTCGATGTGGTCGAGGCCATCCACCTGGTCCGGGCGTTCACCGTCTATTTCCACTTGGCCAACACTGCCGAGCAGGTCCACCGGGTGGAGGACTTGAAGGCTGCTGGCCTCGCGGGTAGCCACCGCTTTGCCGAAACGGTGGACAAGCTCTTGGAGCTGGGCATCGATCGGGAAGAGATCGTGGGGGCGACTAGAACTGCCGATCTCCGTCCGGTGTTCACTGCCCATCCCACGGAGGCCTCCCGCCGGTCGATCCTTGACAAGCTCACTGAGATTGCGGTGCTCATTGAGCGTCGGGGCGAGAGAGGCAGCGGTCCGACCGGCCAGAGACGCATTGACCGCCGTATCGACGAGCTCATCGACGCCATCTGGCAGACCGATGAGCTTCGCCGAGAGCGGCCTGATCCCGTGGACGAGGCTCGCTCCATCCTCTATTTCCTCACCGAGATCGCCGCCGACGGTGTCCCTGAGCTCTTCGACGATGTGGACGCTGTGCTGCGGACTATTGGGGGATCGCTCGACGGACCCAAGGTGCCGGTGCGCTTCGGGTCGTGGGTAGGGGGAGATCGCGACGGCAACCCCAACGTCACTCCGGAGACCACACTTGAGGTGCTTGCATTTCAGCGAGCGCGGGCACTGCGGCTGTTGTTGGTTGAGGTCGAGGAGTTGTCGTCAGAGCTGTCGGTGAGCACCGCGGTTGCTGGCATCACCGAGGAGTTGCAGGCCCAACTCGATGCGGATCGGGACGGCTTTCCCGACGTTGTGTCCCGGTTCAACAAGCTGAGCGCGGGCGAGCCCTATCGGCAGCGCTGCTCGGTTATCCACCAACGACTGCTAGAGGCAACAGACCAGCCGCCCGGCCTGAGGGCCTATCGGTCGCCGGCTGAGATGGAAGCCGATCTGGCCGCCATGAGCCGGTCGCTCGAAGCCAACGGCGGATCGCTGCTGGCCCGCGGCCGGTTGGCCCGCGTCCGGCGAATCCTGGCCATGATCGGATTCCATCTGGCCATACTTGACATTCGCGAGAACGCCGTCGTCCATCATCAGGCTCTCGGCGAGCTGTTCGCCGAGCTGGGCACCGACTATGCCGCTTTGTCGCGCGCCGAGCGCGCTTCACTATTGGCCGCTGAGCTGGAGAGCCGTCGCCCGCTAGCTCCGCCCGCGGGATCAGACGCCCAGGGCTCTTTGGCCCTATTCGCCGCCTTGCGCCAAGCCTTAGATGAACACGGCGACAATGTCATCGAGAGCTACATCATCTCGATGACCCAGGGCGTCGACGATGTGCTTGCCCCCGCCGTGCTGGCCCGGGAGGTCGGCCTGGTGGACATCCCCGGCGGCATAGCCCGAATCGGGTTTGTTCCGCTGTTCGAGACCATCGACGACCTTCACGGCGTCGGCACCATGCTCCGAGAGCTCTTCGCCGTGCCCTCCTACCGGCGGCTGGTGGAGCTCAGGGGCGGCATGCAGGAAGTGATGCTCGGCTACTCCGACTCCAATAAAGACGGCGGCATCACCACCTCTCAATGGGAGATCCACAAGGCGCTGCGCAATATCGCCGAGGTCTCGGCGGAATCCGGGATCAGGGTGGTGGTATTCCACGGGCGAGGCGGCACGGTGGGTCGGGGCGGCGGGCCTACTAACGCGGCAATATTGTCGCAGCCCGCCGGGGTGGTGGCCGGGGGTCTCAAGATCACCGAGCAGGGCGAGGTGATTGCCGACAAGTACGGCCTTCCCGGCCTGGCCCAGCGAAATCTCGATCTGGCTCTGTCAGCCGTGCTGGAGGCCACGCTGGCCCATCGGCACCCCCGACACGGTCATGGCGGCATCAAGGCTTGGAACGACGTCATGGAGCTCATGTCGGACCGGGCCTACGAGGCGTACCGCGGCCTGCTCGACACCCCGGGATTCGTGGAGTACTTCCAGACCTCCACTCCGGTGGAGGAGCTTGCCGACATGAACATTGGATCTCGCCCCGCCCGCCGTTCGGGTTCGACTGCCGGCATCGACGATCTTCGGGCTATTCCCTGGGTGTTCGGATGGACCCAGTCGCGCCAGATCATTCCCGGCTGGTTCGGAGTGGGCACCGCCCTTGAGGCGGCCCACCGGGCCGGTTGCGGAGAACAGCTCCAAGTCATGTACGAGGACTGGCAATTCTTCCGCACGTTCATCTCCAACGTGGAAATGACTTTGGCCAAAACCGATCTAGCCATTGCCGGGCACTATGTCGATCGCCTCGTTGCCCGCGAACTTCATCACTTTTTCGACACCATCGTCGAAGAGCACGATTTAACCGTCGCTCACATCGCCAAGCTGACCGAGGGCGAGTTGCTCGGCGATCTCCCCGTGCTCAAGCGGACCTTGGCGGTTCGAGATGCCTATCTCGACCCCATAAGCGTCTTGCAGGTAGAACTACTGGCCCGATCGCGAGCGGTGTCCGGCTCCCATGAAGACGTCCGGCGAATCCAGCGAGCTCTCCTGCTGACCATAAATGGGGTTGCCGCTGGTTTGCGCAACACCGGCTAACAGGATGCAGTGGGCGCGATTGTGAGGGTGCCGCCGACTCAATTCGGATTGTGTGACGCTTTTGTGAGCGTAAGGGGAATAGGCTAGAACACGATGGTGAGCGAAATGAGTGCCAGGCAAGAGGTCGCCGCGCAAAGGGAGCGACTGTCGCAGTTATGCGAGGCCTTCTTGCGCATTAACGAAACCCTCGATTTCGAGTCGGTGCTGCAAGAGGTACTAGACAGCGCCCGGTCGCTGACCGGCGCCCAATTTGGCGTAATTGTGCTGTTTACCGGCCAGCACCGGACCGCAGAGTTTCTATTCTCCGGCATGACGCCCGAGCAGGCCAGTGAACTTGAGCAACTGCCCAACAACTGGGAGCTGTTCGAATACTTGTCTGCAACCGAAGAGCCGCTTCGACTTCAAGATTTCCAGGAATACCTCAAAGAGCAGGGGTTTTCCGAGTTCCGTTCGCCCCTACCGATGAGCCTGGCGACGGCCTATCTGGGAGCGCCCATCCGCTATCAGGATCAGCGAGTTGGTTCCCTCGTCCTCGCCGAGAAGGAGGGTGGATTCAACGCCGAAGACGAGGAGACCCTGGTCATATTCGCCTCCCAGGCGGCGCTGGTCATCTCCAACGCTCGTCAGTACCGGCAGGAGCAGCGAACGAGGGCCGACATGGAAGCCCTACTCAACATCGCCCCCATGGCCGTCCTGGTATTCGATGCCAAGTCCGGGGAGCTGAGATCGGTCAACCGGGAGGCAAGGCGAATCCTCGGCGATCTGGGATTTACTGGCGACTACATGCATCCGATAGTCAGCTCAGGGACTTACCGACGCGCCGATGGGCGGGTGATCTCGAAGCGGGGGATTTCCCTTGAGCAGACGATGAGTTCGGGGGAGATCGTTCGGGATGAAGAGATCATCATCGAGCTCTCCGATGGCCATGAACTTGTCGTCAACGTCAACGCCACTCCGATCCACGCCGCCGATGGCACGGTTGAGTCGGTGATCGTGACCGCACAGGACATGGCGCCGCTGGCGGAATTGGAGCGGCTGCGTACCGAGTTCTTGGGCATGGTTGGCCACGAACTCCGCTCTCCGCTCACCGCCATCAAGGGATCTACTGCCACGCTCTTGGAGGACCAATTCTCACTCGACCCGGCTGAGATGATCGAGTACCACCGGATCATCGATGAACAGGCCGACTACATGCGCGATCTGATCAACAACCTCAGCCACATAGTGCGGATCGAGGCCGGAACGCTGTCGGTGAACCCCGTGCCACTAGAGCTGAGTCAGTTGGTAGACGAAGCCCGCAATGTCTTCTTGAATGCGGGGGGTCGCGACAACATCCGCATCAGCATCCCTTCAGATCTGCCCTTGGTGCTGGCCGACCGGCGACGAATCGTCCAGGTGATCATCAACCTGCTCACCAACGCCGCCCGCAACTCCAACGAGAAGTCGGTCATAAAATTGGATGCCCAGGTCAACGACATCCACGTCGCCATCTCTGTGGCCGACAACGGCCGAGGCATTCCTGCCGAACGGATGCAGCACCTATTTGCAAAGTTCTCCCAACAAGATGGTCCCGACCAGAACCGCGATCTCGGCCTGGGCTTGGCCATCTGCAAGGGGATCGTGGAAACCCACGGTGGGCGCATATGGGCTGAGAGCGACGGAGCCGGTCTGGGCAGTAAGTTCATCTTCACCCTTCCCACGTCCGATGAGAGTTCACCTCGAGCCACCCCGCAGCGAACCAGAGCTGCCGCTCGGCCCCCGAGGACGCTCGGCAGCGAGCTGACCCGTATCCTCGCAGTCGACGACGACCCTAGGACGCTCAAGCACGTTCGCGATTCTCTGACCAGAGCAGGCTACGAGCCGGTAGTGACCGGCGATCCCGACGAGGTAGTCGCACTGATCGAAGAGATCGACCCCCAAGTGGTGCTTCTCGATTTCATGCTTCCAGGAAAAGACGGCATCGAGCTGATGAAGGACATCCTCGACATCCGTGACATACCGGTCATCTTTCTCTCGGGCTACGACGAAGATGAGCTAATTACCAAAGCCTTTGAGATGGGCGCGGTCGACTACATGGTCAAGCCCTTCTCGTCCACCGAGCTTGCCGCCCGGGTCAGGGCGGCCTTGCGAAAGAAGCCCGATCAACCGCTGTCTTTCCAATTGGGCGACTTGGCCATCAATTTCAACGAGCGTTCTGTGTCGGTGGCCGGCCAGCCCGTCGAATTGACCCCCACCGAATTCCGCCTTCTGGCTGAGTTGTCATCCAAGGCTGGCACAGCGATGGACCACGACCTTTTGTTGGGAAAGGTCTGGGGTCCCGATCAACCGGGCGATGCTCGACGGATGCGCACAGTGGTGAAGAACCTTCGGCAGAAGCTGGGCGACGACGCCCGCAATCCCAGCTACATCGTCACCGTGCCCCACGTCGGCTACCGCATGCCGAAGCCAAGTTAGCGGTCAGTCGGTTTTTTCACGCTCCGCGATAAGAGCGGTCAGTCGGATTCTTCACGCTCCGCGATAAGAGCAGCGGCCTGGGTGGGCCACTTCCATTTGCTGATGCGGCCGGGGACCTCGAGGGCGGCTTCGAGGTCCTGAACCGCATCGTCGTTGAGGGCGGCCAAGTCTTCGTAGGTGACGATGCCGTGGTCGGGCAGCGCTCGGGCCAAGGCGGGGTCGGTTCCCTTGATGCGGGTGAAGTCGTCGGGTCTCCTGGTTGTTTCTGGAGTGGGCCTCTCGGCAGGGGCTGGTGCTGGTGGCTCTGGCTCAGCTTCTGGAGCCGCTGATTCCTCCGGCTCAACTGCTTCGACGACTTCGGCGGGCGGCTCAGGTTCAGCCGCTGTCGGTGCCTCCACGACCGCCGCAGCCTGTGGTTCGGCCACCGCGACCGCCGCGGTTTGGGGAGCCGGGGTTCGGATGGTGAGCAGTTCAGATTGGCGGGTGGCCTCTTCGGCCGCATCGCGGTTTTCCAGCGCCTCTAGCAGGTGCATGGAGATGTCGCCCACCACCACATCGTCGTCGGCGCCCTCGGCCTTTATCCCGTCGTCGATCATGATGTAGCAGAACGGGCAGGCGGTGGCGATCCGGTCGGCTCCGGTGGCAAGCAGCTCCTGCGACCGCTCCACGTTCACCTGCTTGCCGATGGTCTCCTCCATCCACATGCGGGCACCGCCGGCACCGCAGCACATCCCTTTGGTGCCGTTGCGTTCCGCCTCCACCACCTCGACGCCTCCCAGTGAACCCACCACCCGGCGGGGGGCCAGGTAAACGTCGTTGTGGCGGCCCAGGTAGCAGGAGTCGTGGTACACCACCCGCTCTTCGAGGCGGGCACCGGTCATATCGAGGCGTCCGTCGTCGATCAGCGCTTCTAGGAACTGGGTGTGGTGGACCACCTCATAATGCCCGCCAAGCTGGGGGTACTCGTTAGCCAAAGTGTTGAAGCAGTGGGGGCACTGAGTGACGATCTTCTTGACCCCCATCTCGTTGAGGGTCTCGATGTTCTGCATGGCCAGCATCTGGAAGATGTACTCATTGCCCGAGCGCCGCGCCGGGTCGCCGGTGCAGTTCTCAGCCGGCCCCAGGATGGAGAAGCTCACATCGGCTCGCTGGAGAAGCTTGGCCACTGCCCTGGTCACCTTGCGGTTCTTGTCGTCGAACGAGCCAGCACAGCCCACCCAATACAGATACTCCGACTCCAGCGGGTCACCTCCGTCGAGCACGGCGATGCCCTCGAACTCGGTGGCCCACGCCCCCCGGTCGCCCTGGGACATGCCCCACGGATTCCCTGAATTCTCCATCGACCGGTAGGCCTGGCCCAGCTCAGAGGGGAAGTCGGACTCCATGAGCGACAGATAGCGACGCATGTCAAGGATCTTGTCCAGGATCTCGATGTTCACCGGGCAGATCTCGTCGCACGCCTTGCAGGAGGTGCACGCCCAGACTTCTTCGCCGGTGATCCGCTCGAACACCGAGTTGGCCTCCACCTTGATCTCCGGCACCGTGCCCAGCGGCGGGGTGGTGGCCGGCTCTCCGGTGGCGGCCATGACCTCTCCGGTCTTGAGCACGATCTCCCGCGGGTCGAGGGGCTTGCCAGTGGCATGGGCCGGGCACACCGATGTGCACCGGCCGCACATGGTGCAGGCGTCGGTGTCCATCAGCTGCTTCCAGGTGAAGTCCTCTACGGTGGCCGCGCCGAACGACTCCAGGTCGGTCTCCATCAGGTTGGGCATCGGCTTCATGGCGCCTTTGGGCCGGTCCTTTTCCCGCAGGTACATGTTCAGCGGGGAGGTGACCATGTGGCGGAGCATGGTGATGGGCAGAAGCACCAAGAAGGCCACGAATGCGATCACATGGCCGGCCCACCAGAACTGGTGCCAGTGGTCGAGGCCCTCTAGACCTCTCATCTGGGTGGCCACCTGGTAGCCGATCACCGACCATTTCTCGAATTCGGGCACTCCGTGGTCGGCGATGCGAAACACCTCGGCGCCGAACCCGGTGACGCCGATGGCGAAGAACGTGCCCAAGATCACCGCGTGCTCAGGCCGCGACTTGATGCGGATGCGATAGGGGCGCAGCCGCCGGGGGCCGTAGCGGCGCACGATGGCCCACAACACACCGACCAAGAAGATGGCGCCAGCGATGTCGCCCACTGCGGAGTACACCTGGTACACCCGGCCGTGGAGGAACTTGGCCCCGTCGGGGAGCTGCTCATCGATCTCCAGGGTGGTGGTGACCCCCAGAAGGATGATGAACCCCACATAGATCATGGTGTGCATGACCCCGGCGCCGGGCTCCCGGAGCAGGGTGCGCATATACATGCCCCGCCGGAGGTCTTCCAAGCGGGTCTTGACGTTGGCCAGGGTGGTGCGGCGATTGTCGGGACCGCCCCGCTCCCAGTTCTTCACCCGCTTGGCGAATTCCCAGGAGGCCCATACCAAGAAGATGGGGATGATGGTGTAGAAGGCCGCCTTCCAGCCATTGGGGATGTTCTCCCACGGGTGGCGGGTGATCTCCGCAGGATTCTTGAACTCAGTGATTGCCGAGGCGATGCCTGAGGCGATGGTGAAGGCGGCAAAGCCCAGCCCGAGGCCGAGGACGATGTGATAGGGACGCAGGCGCTTTGGGTCCATGGCGACCCCAACCTAGCGGCCGACAACCGCCGGTCTGTACTCATACAGGGCATCCGCTGTCCTCCGGTTTCTGGTCAACAGGGGCATCAAGAGCGCTGGTGCATGGGTCCCGGCCTGCTTGAAATTCACAGCGCAGAAACAATTGTGAAACCTGGCCTTCCTACCGTGTTGCCGATTGCGCCGGGGCCGCAGTGGCGCGGGTGCAGTGACGGCGAAGGAGGGCCGGTACTAATGAAAAGGAAATTCGGAATAGGGGCGCTGATAGCCGCCGGGACTGTGCTCTTAGGGGCTGTCCCGGCCATGGCCCAAGACGGCGGCGCCGAAGCGGTGCAAGTGGTGCTGGACAACCTTTGGGTGTTCATCGCCGGCATCTTGGTGTTCTTGATGCAGGCCGGGTTCGGCATGCTCGAGGCCGGGCTAACCAGGGCCAAGAACGTCGGCAACATCATGGCCAAGAACCTGGCCGACATGTGCATCGGCGCACTGGCCTTCTTCGCCTTCGGCTACGGCATCGCCTTCGGGACTGACGCCGGGTCGCTGATCGGCACCGATGGCTTCTTCTTGAGCGGCACGTTCACAACCTTCGGCGACGGTCTCAGCACCCCCACCTTCTTCTTCTTCCAGGTGGTGTTTGCGGCCACGGCGGTGACCATTGCCTCCGGGGCTATGGCCGAGCGGACCAAGTTCACCGCGTATTTGGTGTTCAGCTTCTTCATGACCGCGCTGATCTATCCGGTAGTGGTCCACTCCTTCTGGCACGGCGACGGGCTTCTCTCCGACCTGAAGATCGGCGACGCCAAATTCGGCGACTTTGCCGGCTCCACCATCGTCCACAGCACCGGCGGTTGGGCTGCCCTGATGGGGGCCATCTTCCTCGGGCCCCGCATCGGCAAGTACGACGAGAACGGCAACCCCAGGGCCATGCCCGGACACAACATCGCCTTTGTGGTACTCGGCGTGTTCATCCTGTGGTTCGGCTGGTTCGGCTTCAACCCCGGCTCAGAACTGGCAGCTGACGACTTTGTGATGCGGGCTGCGGTTACCACGCTGCTGGCCGCCGCCGCTGGCGGTGTGACCGCCGGGGCGATCATTTGGCGCAAGGCCGGTTCGCTCGATGTGGCCATGACTGCGAACGGAGTGTTGGCCGGCTTGGTGGGGATCACCGCCGGCACGGGCACCATGAACCCAATGGGGGCAGTGGTGACCGGTGCCATTGCCGGGGCCATCGTGGTGTACTCGGTGCTGTTCTTCGACCGGATCCGCATCGACGACCCGGTGGGTGCCATCTCGGTCCACGGTGTTTGCGGCGTGTGGGGAACTCTGGCCGTCGGCCTGTTCTCCCGCTACGACGACGCTTTCGTGGGTCAGGACAACGCTGGCCTGTTCTACGGGGGCGGCATCGACCAGTTGGTGGTGCAGCTCATCGGAGTTGTGTTGGTCTTCGTGTGGGTGACAGTCACCACCGGGATCCTGTTCGCGGTCATGAAGAAGACCATGGGTATCCGGGTGTCTCGTGAAGAAGAGATCGGCGGTCTCGACCTTCACGAGCATGGAGTGCCCGGCTACGGCCCGGACACATCCATATCTGTGGGCTGATACTCCTACAGCTCAGCAGGCGCTCAGCCCGCTTGCTTGGCCACTGCCGCCGCGGCATCAGCCGCCGCGGCGGGGTCGAGTGAGCGGGCTAGCGTCGTCTTGGCCTCGACCGGCATCATGTCTGGTCCCAGTTCATAGACCAGCGGCATGCCGGTGGGGATGTTCAGGGCGGCGATGGCGTCTTCGTCGATTTGGTCGAGGTGTTTGGCCAGGGCCCGCAGGCTGTTGCCGTGGGCCGAGACCAGCACTACCTGCCCGGCCCGCAGGTCGGGAATCACCGCGTCGTACCAGTAGGGCATCAGCCGCTCCACCACGTCGGCGAGGCACTCGCTATTGGGGATTTCCCCGGGTTGAAGGTGGGCGTAGCGGGGATCGCGGTTGGGATTCCAGGGGTTGTCATCGGCGATGGGTGGCGGAGGCGTGCGGTAGCCCCGGCGCCAGGCGTTGAGCTGCGCGTCGCCGTAGCGCTGTCGGGTCTCAGACTTGTCCAACCCGGTCAGGTCGCCGTAGTGGCGCTCGTTCAAACGCCAATCCTGCTTCATCGGCACCTCGGAGCGGCCCATCTCGGCGAGGGCCAACTCGGCGGTGCGGATGGCCCGGGTCTGAAGCGATGTGTGTACGACGTCGGGAGCGAGCCCGGCCTCGGCCAGCGCCTTCCCCCCAGCCCGGGCCTCGGCTTCGCCTCGTGGCGTCAGATCGCAGTCGTACCAGCCGGTGAACTGGTTGGAGGCATTCCACAGGCTTTGTCCGTGGCGGAGCAGAATCAGCAAGGCGGGGTCCACGCCAGCCAGCGTAGCGGCCTTAACCCTAAGTGAATGCCACTCAGGTTTTGGGATGGGACGATTTCAGGGGTATCCTGGAAGCCGTAAAACAATCCTCAAAACCAACCTGACAAGGAGTCAAAACGATATGGGAAAGGTTGTCGGCATCGATCTGGGCACCACCAATAGCGTGGTCGCAGTGCTCGAGGGTGGAGAGCCCACGGTCATCGCCAACGCAGAGGGGTCTCGGACCACACCGTCGGTGGTGGCATTCTCCAAGGAAGGAGAGGTGCTGGTGGGCGAAGTGGCCAAGCGCCAGGCCATCACCAACCCCGAGCGCACTATCCGTTCAGTCAAGCGCCATGTGGGCACCGACTGGTCAGTGGGCATTGACGGCAAGGACTACAGCAGCCAGGAAATCTCGGCTCGCGTCCTCCAGAAGCTCAAGCGAGACGCTGAGACCTATCTGGGCACCGAGGTGAACGAAGCGGTGATCACCGTCCCGGCGTATTTCGACGACGCCCAGAGGACTGCTACCAAAGAGGCCGGAACTATCGCCGGGCTCGAGGTCTTGCGGATCATCAACGAGCCCACCGCGGCCGCTTTGGCCTACGGGCTCGACAAGGGTGACACCGACCAGACCATCTTGGTTTTCGACTTGGGCGGGGGCACCTTCGACGTGTCCGTTCTGGAGATCGGTGATGGCGTGTTCGAGGTGAAGTCAACCAGTGGCGACACCGCCCTGGGCGGCGACGACTGGGACGACCGGGTGATCGGCTGGCTGGTGGACTCGTTCCGCAACGACCACGGGGTGGACTTGAGCAAGGACAACATGGCTATGCAGCGGCTAAAGGAAGGTGCAGAGCGGGCCAAAGTCGAGTTGTCCCAAACCCAGAGCACCAATGTGAATCTGCCGTTTATCACCGCCACCGACGCCGGGCCGCTCCACATGGACTATGAGCTGAGCCGGGCCAAGTTCCAAGATCTCACCAGCGATTTGCTGGACCGGTGTCGCAAGCCGTTTGAACAGGCCCTCTCCGATGCCAGCCTTTCGGCAGGCGATGTGGACCATGTGATCCTGGTGGGCGGCTCCACCCGGATGCCCGCGGTGGTTGACCTGGTGACTGGGATGACCGGCACTCTGCCCCATCAGGGGGTCAACCCCGACGAGGTGGTGTCGGTCGGTGCCGCAGTGCAGGCTGGCGTACTCAAGGGCGAGGTCAAAGACGTGCTGTTGTTGGACGTCACCCCGCTGTCGCTGGGAATCGAGACCAAAGGCGGCGTGATGACCCGGCTCATCGAGCGCAATACCACCATCCCCACCCGCCGCACCGAGGTGTTCACCACCGCCGACGACAACCAGCCCACGGTGGAGATCCATGTGCTCCAGGGCGAGCGGGAGATGGCCGCGTACAACAAGACGCTGGGCAAGTTCCAGCTGGTTGACCTGCCGCCTGCGCCCCGGGGAGTACCCCAAATCGAGGTCACCTTTGATATCGATGCCAACGGCATCGTTCATGTGTCGGCCAAAGACCGGGCCACCGAAAAAGAGCAGTCCATAACCATCACCGGGCAGACTTCTCTGGACAAGAACACCATCGACCAGATGGTCTCTGATGCCGAGGCCCACGCCGCCGAGGATGCTCGCCGCCGGGAGGAGGCCGAGGCCCTCAACAACGCCGACAGCCTCGTGTACCAAGTGGAGAAGCTGCTGGCCGATGCCGGCGACTCCGTGGACGCCGGTAGCCGCTCCGAGGCTGAGGCCAAACTGGCCGAACTGAAGTCGGCCATCGACGAGAAGGACTTGGATCACATTCGCTCAGCCACTGAGGCGCTGTCGGCCATTAGCCAGCAGATCGGCGCAGCCATGTACGAGCACGCTGCGTCGGCAGCCGGGGAAGCGCCGGGAGACTTCACCGTCGACGATTCTGAGGGTGCCTCGGCTGATGACGACGACATTGTGGATGCCGAAATCGTCGAAGACGACGACGGAGATTCCCGGTGAGCGAGGAGCCCGCGGCCAATCTGGCCAAAGAGGAACTGGACGACAACCAGGTTGAGGGTATTGCCAAGCCAGGAGTCGATGAGCTGGCCGAAGAGCAGGCCGAAT
This sequence comes from marine group bacterium Sva0996 bin134, assembly GCA_002239105.1. Classification (GTDB taxonomy): domain Bacteria; phylum Actinomycetota; class Acidimicrobiia; order Acidimicrobiales; family Bin134; genus Poriferisocius. The sequence goes on from MPNQ01000001.1 coordinate 244,855, forward strand.
CCGCTGGCGATGGAGACGCCGGTCCAGAGGAACCGCAGCCGTCAATCGAAGAACTATTGACCCAGCGGGATGGCTACCTCAGCGACCTCCAGAGGGTGACGGCCGAATTCGCCAACTATCGGCGCAAGGCGGCCGAGCGCCAACAGGAGAATGTAACCGTGGCCGCGGCGGGCATAGTGCAGAAAATGCTGCCGGTGCTGGATGCCTGCGATGCCGCGGTGGCCCAGGGGGCCGAAGACGTCGTCCCTATAAGAGACGCTCTGTTCGGTGCTCTAGAGAAGGAGGGCCTGGCCAAACTGGACGATCCCGGCGCGCCGTTCGACCCCAACTGCCACGAAGCAGTGATTCACGAGCCGGGTGAAGGGGAGGCGGTGATCGCCGAGGTGTTGCGGGCTGGCTACCAGTTGAACAGCCGGGTGTTGCGGCCCGCCATGGTGAAGGTCCGGGGGTAGGGGGTAGCTCGGAGTCATGGACGTAAAGCGGGAATGGCTGGAGACCGACTACTACAAGGTGCTCGGTGTCTCTTCGTCCGCGTCCGACAAGGAGATCACCAAGTCGTATCGCAAGCTGGCTCGCAACCTGCACCCCGATGCCAACCCGGGCGACACCAAGGCCGAGGAGCAGTTCAAGGAAGTGTCGGCGGCCTACGACGTGCTGGGCGACGGCGAACGCCGGGCCCAGTACGACCAAGTGCGCCACATGGGGCCCATGAATTTCCAGGCTGGGCCGGGCGGCTTCACCATGGAAGGCGACATGGCCGACTTCGTCTCGACATTCATGGGCGGCGGCCGCTTCGGCCGCGGCGGCCATCCATTCAGCGGTCAGACCCGTCCGGTGCGGGGGCACGATCTCAGTGCCCATCTGACCCTGGAATTCGACGAGGCCGTGCAAGGGGTGACCACCGATGTCCGGCTGAGCGGTGAGACCGCCCTAGCAGGCCGCTCCATTTCGGTTCGGATTCCCGCCGGCGTGGCCAACGGCCAGAAAATCAAGTTGGCCGGCAAGGGGGAGCCAGGGGCAAATGGCGGCCCCCCCGGCGACTTGTATGTGATGGTCGATGTCAAGGCCCACCCCGTGTTCGGTCGTCAGGGCAAGAACCTCACCGTCACCGTGACGGTTACGTTCGCCCAAGCCACGCTGGGGGCAGAGATCTCCGTGCCCACCTTCGAGGGCGACCCGGTGAAGCTGCGCCTGCCTCCCGGGAGCCAGCCCGACCAGGTTCTGCGGGTGCGAGGCCGGGGGGTGAAGACCGGCAAGGGCACCGGCGACCTGCTTGTGAAAGTAGCTCTGGAAGTGCCCACCGAATTGAACGACGAGCAGCGGCGTGCACTCGAAGCGTTCGACAAGTCGATGGAGGCGAGACCATGATCGACCCCCGAGGCCGCGATCGGGCGGTGTATGTCATCTCGGTGGCTGCCGAGCTGGCCGGCATCCATCCCCAGACCCTGCGTATCTACGACCGCCGGGGTCTGGTCCAACCGGCCCGCACTGGCGGGGGGAGTCGGCGCTACAGCGACGCCGACATCGAAAAGCTCCGCCGGGTGCACGAGCTCACCAGTGAGGGCATGAACCTCGACGGCGTGGTACGGGTGCTGGCCCTTGAGGCCGAGGTCGCTCGGCTCAAGGCCCAAGTGGCGAGCCTTGCCCGGGAGCTTGAGTCGAAGCGGGCCGACATAGTTTTGTATCGCAGGAGTTAGGTCGAAGAAGTTAACCCGCAACTAGTACAGTCCGACTCTGGCACTTCTGAGTTTGCCGCTTCAGTGACCGTGACTCCGACACTCGCCCCCGACCTCTCCGACCTCTTGGTGGCCTACCAAGCCGTAAGGTCCTACACCGACGCGCTTGCCGGCCCTTTGAGCAACGAGGATCAGTGCATCCAATCGATGCCCGATGTCAGCCCCACCAAATGGCACCGGGCCCACGTCACCTGGTTCTTTGAGACTTTCCTGCTCAAGCCTCGCCTGGACGGCTATAGCGAGTATCACCCGGCGTTCGGCTATCTGTTCAACTCGTATTACGAGGCGGTTGGGCAGCGACACCCCCGGCCCGAGCGGGGCAATCTCTCCCGACCTTCATGCGAAGAGGTCGCTGCCTACCGGTCCCACGTGGATCGGGCCATGGCCGATTTGCTGTCCCGTCCGCTGGATGGACCCACCGCCGAGCTGGTCACCCTGGGTCTCCACCATGAACAGCAGCATCAGGAGTTGCTGCTCATGGATATCAAGCATGTGCTGTCGACCAACCAGGCGCTGTGGCCCGCTTACAACAAACTTTCCTCTTCGCCCGCCGGCGGGTCAGCCAACGGTCAGCAACCGGACGGTTGGGCCAATTTTGGCGGCGGGGAGGTGTGGGTAGGCCACGATGGCGACGATTTCGCCTTCGACAACGAGAGCCCCCGCCACCGTGTCATTTTGCCCTCATATCAGCTAGCCGATCGGTTGGTGACCTGCGGCCAGTGGCTGGAGTTTATGGCCGACGGCGGCTATGACACCCCCACGCTGTGGCTGTCGGACGGCTGGTACCAGCGGCTGGAGAATCAATGGGAGGCGCCCTCCTACTGGGATCTCAACCCCGACGAAGGCTGGCGGGTGTTTGCTCTTCATGGGCTTCAACCGCTGTCTCCCGATGAGCCGGTGTGCCATCTGTCGTACTACGAGGCCGATGCCTTCGCCCGCTGGGCCGGTGCCCGGCTTCCCACCGAAGTTGAGTGGGAGCACGCCGCCGAGGGGGAGGAGCCGGAAGGCAACTTAGGAGAAGGGGGCCGGCTGCACCCCGCCCCCGCCCCACCGGGCGGCGGCATGCGCCAGCTCTACGGGAACGTGTGGGAGTGGACATCTAGCCCCTATGGCCCCTATCCCGGTTTCCGCCCCGCGTCTGGCGCGGTGGGGGAGTACAACGGCAAGTTCATGGTCAACCAGTTCGTGCTCCGGGGCGGGGCTTGTGTTACGCCGCCCGGGCATATCCGGGCCACCTACCGCAACTTCTTCCACCCCCACACGCGCTGGCACTTCTCCGGGGTGCGCTTGGCCCGAGACGCATGATGATCGAGCCGGTAGTCGACATCCACTTGGATGGCGCCTGGATCGACCAAGCGCTTCGGGAAGATGTGGCCCAGGGGCTCACAAACCAGCCCAAGGAACTGCCCCCGAAGTGGTTCTACGATGACCGGGGCAGCGAGCTGTTCGACCAGATCACCCGCCTGCCCGAGTACTACCCCACTCGACGGGAGCGGGAGATCCTCGAGCGCGAGGTGGACGTTATCGCCGAGCGGTCGGGGGCCGACACCGTTGTGGAGTTGGGCTCAGGCACCTCGGAGAAGACCCGGATCGTTCTGGATGCCCTGGCCGCCACGGGATGGCTTCGCCGCTACGTGCCGTTCGACAACAGCGAGGCCACGCTCCGAACTGCGGCCGCCGAGTTGGCTGAGGCGTATAAGGGACTGGCTGTCCACGGTGTGGTTGGCGACTTCGAGCACCACTTGAGCCACATCCCCGAAGGTGGCTGCCGCCTCATGATGCTGCTGGGCGGCACGATCGGGAACTTCCCCCCAGCAGCCCGCAAGGACTTTCTGGCCGCCGTGGCCGATGCCATGGTGCCAGGAGACACATTCCTTTTGGGTTTCGACCTGGTGAAAGAGCACGATCGGCTGATCGCCGCCTACGACGATCCCGATGGAGTGACTGCCGAGTTCAACCGAAACGTGTTGTCGGTGATCAACCGTCGCCTCGACGCCGACTTTGATCTCGACCAGTTCGAGCACGAGGCCCGTTTCGATTCCGACCAGGAATGGATCGAAATGTGGCTTCGGTCGTCCCGCCCCCAGCGGGTGACCATAGGAGGGCTGGGCATGACGGTGGACTTCGACCGGGACGAGCGGATGCGCACCGAGATCAGTGCCAAGTTCCGACCGGAGAACATCGGTCCTGAGTTGGCTTCCGTCGGCTTGGCCATGGAGCGCCTATGGACCGACGCCCGGGAGGACTACGCCCTGACCCTGTCTCGAATGGTGGGATGACGCTGCTTCTGCTGAGTTGGATTTAATGCTGGTCAACCACCAGCGTGGCGCGAGTAGGGTCTGCCTGTAAGCCACGCTGATGGAGTAGGCCTTTGCCAGCAACAGTGGTCGTTGGGACGCAATGGGGTGACGAGGGCAAGGGCAAGTTCACCGACCTCCTCTCCCGTGAAATGGACATGGTGGTGCGCTATCAGGGCGGCCACAATGCGGGCCACACCCTCGTGGTGGACGGCGAGACCTTCAAGCTCCAGTTGGTTCCCAGTGGCGTCCTCTATCCCCATGTGACTCCGGTAATCGGCAACGGCGTTGTGATCGATCCCAGGGTGCTGATCGACGAGATGGACCGACTGGCCGAGGCGGGAGTCGATTGCGGGCGGCTACAGGTCAGCGGCAACGCCCACCTCATCTTCCCCTACCACCAGGCTCTAGACGTGGTGGCCGAGCGGCACCTGGGGCGCAACAAGTTGGGTACCACCAAGCGGGGTATCGGCCCGGCCTACGCCGACAAGGCGGCCCGAGTGGGGCTGCGGGTGCAGGATCTGCTCGACCCCAAGATCTTCCGGGAGAAGCTCGGCGTGGTGCTGCACGAGAAGAACCCCCTGCTGGCCAAGGTGTACAACCGTCTCCCCTTCGATCTCGAAAGCCTGGCCGACCAGTACCTGGAGGAGTGCCGTCCCCGCCTGGAGCCGCACATTGCCGACACCGTGGGATTGCTCCACGACGCTTTGGAGGCCGGCAAGAACCTGCTGTTCGAAGGGGCTCAGGCCATGTTTCTGGATCTCGACCACGGCACCTATCCGTTTGTCACGTCCTCCAACCCGGTTGCCGGCGGGGTCTGCGTCGGGGCCGGCATCGGCCCCCGCCACGTCGACCGAGTCATCGGGGTGACCAAGGCATATATCAGCCGGGTGGGTTCGGGTCCGTTCCCCAGCGAGCTGACCGACGACATTGGCGATCACCTGGTGGACGTTGGTCGCGAGTACGGCACCAACACCAAGCGCCGCCGTCGCTGTGGCTGGCTCGACACGGTGATGCTCCGCCAAGCGGTGCGGGTGAACTCTCTTTCGGACCTGGCCATCACCAAGCTCGACGTGTTGGACGCTCTTGATCCGATCAAGGTCTGCGTGGCCTACGAGGTGGACGGGGAGCGTCGCAGCTCGATGCCCTATCACCAGTCGGAGATTCATCGGGCGGTGCCGATTTACGAGGAGTTGCCCGGTTGGGGCACCGACCTGAGCGGTGTCAGCGAACGTTCAGAACTGCCTCGTGAAGCTGAGGACTATCTGTGCTTCATCGAGGAGCAGGCCGGCGTGCCCGCGACTCTGGTAGGCGTGGGTCCGGGACGGGATCAGTTCATCACCTTCAGCGCGATCCCATGAGGGTCTGCGTCGTCGGCAGCGGCGGGAGAGAGCATGCGCTCGCCCATGTGCTCGCCCGGTCGTGCGACGTGGTGGTCACCCCCGGCAATCCCGGCATCCCCGGTTCGACCCCGGCCCCGGCTACCGAGGTCGACGCTGACCTCTTTGTGATCGGCCCGGAGGTCCCCCTGGTCGACGGGTTGGCTGACAAACTGCGGGCGGCGGGGCGGCTGGTGTTCGGCCCCGGTGCCGACGGAGCCCGTTTGGAGGGATCCAAGGCATGGATGAAGGATCTGCTGTTGGCCGCAGAGGTGCCCACCGCGGGCCATGGTTCGTTCACCGACCTGGACGAGGCTCTCCGGTTCTTGGGCACCATGAGCGACCTGTTCGTGATCAAGACCGACGGACTGGCCGCGGGCAAGGGAGTGCTGGTCACCGAGGACCGGGCTGAGGCAGAGGACGCGGTACGGGCCTATCTGTCGGGGGAGGCCTTCGGGGACGCCGGCCGCCGGGTGGTGATCGAGGAGGGCCTCACCGGACCCGAGCTGTCGGTGCTGGCGGTATGCGATGGCCGCCATGCCATGCCGCTGGCCCCGGCCCAGGATTTCAAGCGCATTGGCGAAGGCGACGTCGGTCCCAACACCGGTGGCATGGGGGCTTATTCCCCGGTCCCGGTGGCCGGTGCCGATGTTGTGGATGAGGTGATGGAGCGGGCAGTGCTGCCCACGCTGGCCGCGCTTCAACGGAGGGGCATCGACTATCGGGGCGTGCTGTATGCCGGGCTGATGCTCACCCCCCAGGGGCTGAAGGTTCTGGAGTACAACGTGCGCTTCGGCGACCCCGAGGCCCAGGTGGTGTTGCCCCGGCTGCGGTCGGATTTGGCCGACCTGCTGGCCGGAGCAGCGGCCGGTGCGCTGGCCGCCGCCCCGGAGTATGGCGACGACGCCGCGGTGACAGTGGTGTGCGCCTCCGAGGGGTATCCCGCCTCCCCTCGCACCGGCGATCTCATCACTGGCATAGAAACAGCCAACGCGGAAGCGGGAGTCACCGTCTTCTGCGCCGGGGTCTCGTCGGCCCCTCCAGGCAGTGGCGGTGTTGTTTCCCCTGGTCAAAACAACCAGGGCTTAGAGACCGCAGGAGGCCGGGTGCTGAATATAACTGGGCAGGGACCCGACTTGGCCACTGCCCGAGACCGGGCTTACGCCGGGGTCACCCACATTGATTGGCCGGGCCGCTACGTTCGCTTTGACATCGCCGCCAAGGCAGTGGAAAGCGTATCTACGGGGTAGGGGAGATGAGCTTGAGAGTCGCCGTAATCATGGGATCTTCCAGCGACGAGGACACCATGTCCCCGGCCCGCACCACGCTGGAGCAGTTCGGGGTGGAGTGCCATTGGGAGGTCATGTCGGCCCATCGCACGCCCGAGAAGGTGCGCCAGTTTGTGTCGGGCGCCCGCGACGCCGGGTTCGGGGCCATCATCTGCGGTGCGGGCATGGCTGCCCACTTGGCCGGTGCGGCCGCGGCCCAAACCACCTTGCCGGTGATTGGGGTTCCCCTAGCTGGCGGAGCGCTGAATGGGGTGGACTCTCTTTACTCCACCGTGCAGATGCCCAAGGGGATCCCGGTGGCCACCGTGGCCATTAATGGCGCCATGAATGCGGCGTTGTTGGCCATCCAGATATTGGCCGTGTCCGACGCGGGTCTAGCTGAGAGGCTGGCCGCCCATCGCGCTGAGATGGCCGGTGCCTGAGAAAGACCAGATCCCCGACGTTCTGGCCGATCGCTACGCCAGCGCGGCGATGGCGGCCATCTGGTCGCCGGAGGGCAAGGTCAAAGCCGAGCGCCGACTGTGGGTGGCCGTGCTGGAGGCCCAGCGGGACCTCGGAATCGACGTGCCCCACGGGGCGGTCGAGGCCTACCGGTCGGTGATCGAGCAGGTAGATATGAACTCCATCCGGGAGCGGGAGAGGATCACCCGCCACGACGTAAAGGCCCGTATCGAGGAGTTCTGCGCGTTGGCTGGCTACGAGCACATCCACAAAGGGATGACGTCGCGCGATCTCACCGAGAACATCGAGCAGCTTCAGATTCGCGATTCGCTGCGCTTGGTGCGAGACAAGCTGCTGGCCGTGGTGTGCGCTATGGGCCGACAGGCCGACACCCACGCCGAGTTGGTGATGGTGGGCCGCTCCCACAACGTCCCCGCCCAGGCCACCACCCTGGGCAAGCGCTTCGCCAACTACGGCGAGGAGGCGCAGGCAGCGTTGGATCGGATTGAAGATCTGCTGGCCCGCTATCGACTGCGGGGCCTCAAGGGCCCTGTTGGTACCCAGCAAGATCAGCTCGATCTGTTTCTCGGCGACGCTGGCAAAGTGAGTGCTTTGGAGCAGCGATTGGCGGAGCACTTAGGGTTCTCCGCGGCGATGGGCAGCGTGGGGCAGGTCTATCCCCGGTCGCTGGACTACGACGTGGTCTCCGCTCTGGTGCAGGCGTCGTCGGCGCCCGCCAACCTGGCCCGGACCATCAGGCTGATGGCCGGCCACGGTCTGGTTTCTGAGGGGTTTCAAGCCGGGCAAGTGGGCTCGTCGGCCATGCCGGGCAAGCGCAACGCCCGCACATCCGAGCGCATCTGCGGCCTCTCCGCGGTGGTGCAGGGGTACGCCGACATGGTGGCGTCCCTGGTAGGCGATCAGTGGAACGAAGGCGACGTGAGCTGCTCGGTGGTGCGCCGGGTGGCGCTGCCCGGCGCGTTCCTGGCTCTCGACGGCCAGCTCGAAGCGGCGCTGGTAGTGCTCAATGAGCTCGTGGCATTCGATGACGCAATTGCTGCTGAACTGGCGGCCAACCTACCGACGCTCACCGCAACCCGGGTGCTGATGGCCTCGATAAGTGCAGGAGCGGGCCGGGAACAAGCCCATCGCATCATCTCTGAGCATGTCTCCAAGGGAGAAGGGTTCTTCTCGGCCATTGCCGATGACGAGAGGTTGCCGTTAGACGATGTCGACCTCGAGCAGATCAAGAGCCAGCATTTGGCCTTGACCGGAGCTGCCGCAGATCAAGCCCGAGCCTTTGCCGCCAGCGTCCACGAACTAGCAGTCCAGAATCCCACCGCAGCCGCCTACCAACCGGAGTCGATTTTGTGAGTACCAAGAACATCAATTTGCCCCCAGTTCATTCCGGCAAAGTCCGCGACATTTTCGACGCTGGCGATGGTCGGCTCCTGATGATCGCCTCCGACCGCATTTCGGCTTTCGACGTGGTCATGGACGAGCCCGTCCCCGAAAAGGGGAGGGTGCTGACTGCCATGTCGGCCTACTGGTTTGAGACCTTGGCCGACGTGCTGCCCAGCCACCTCATCTCCACTGATGTGGCCGATTTCCCCCCCGAGGCCCAGACCAACGGGGTGGCCGGACGGACGATGCTGTGCCATCGGGCCGAGATGCTGCCCATCGAGTGCATCGTGCGGGGCTATTTGAGCGGCTCGGCCTGGAAGGAGTACCAGAGTCGGGGCACCATGCACGGCCAAGCCCTCCCGGCTGGGCTCCAAGAATCCGACAAGCTCCCCGAGCCGGTGTTCACCCCTTCTACCAAGGCCGAATCTGGCCACGACGAGAACATCTCCTACGACCAGGCGGTGGAGCTGGTGGGCTCAAGCTTGGCCGAGCAGGCCCGGTCGGCGTCGCTGGAGCTGTACCGCCGGGCGTCGGAGTCCGCTGCCAAGAAGGGCATCATCATCGCCGACACCAAGTTTGAGATGGGCATGGTGAACGGGACCCTGGTGGTGGCCGACGAAGTGCTTACCCCCGACTCCTCGCGCTTTTGGCCGGTGGACAGCTGGAAGCCGGGGGCCACGCCGCCGTCGTACGACAAGCAGCCAGTGCGCGATTACCTCAGCACGCTGGATTGGGACAAGCAGTACCCGCCCCCGCCGCTGCCCGATGATGTGGTGGCGGCCAGTGCCGCCCGCTATGTCAGCGCCTATGAGATCATCACCGGACGCAACTTCGCCGACTGGCCCGGGTGATGGTGAAGAAATGAGCCAGACGTTCAATGTGGCCGTGGAGGTGAGCCTTCGAGAAGGCATCGCCGATCCCGAGGGCTTGACCATTGAACGGGCGCTGCCCGCGTTGGGTTTTAGCGGCGTTAGCGGCGTTCGAGTGGGAAAAAGCCTGCGCTTTGTGGTGGAGGCCCCGGACGAAGACGAGGCCCGCCAACAAGTCGAATCGATGTGCGAGCGGTTTTTGGCCAACCCGGTGATTGAAGATGTGGAAATAGCGATTAGCGGGGCATCGTGACCGGTCTTGGGGCAATGGCAATTGGTGGGAGTGAATGACGGCCAAAGTCGGCGTCGTTGTATTTCCCGGTTCCAACTGCGAGCACGATGTGGTGGAGGCAGTTGACTCAATCGGAGGTTCAGGTGAGCTTCTTTGGCATAAAGACAATCACCTTAGCGATGTTGACGCCGTAGTACTGCCCGGCGGTTTCGCCCATGGCGACTACTTGCGGACCGGCGCAATGGCTCGGTTCTCTCCCATAATGGAGGCGGTATGCCGCTTTGCCCACGACGGCGGACCCGTGGTGGGCATCTGCAATGGATTCCAGATCCTTACCGAGTCACAACTGCTGCCCGGAGCCCTCTACAAGAACCGCGGACTCAAATTCCTCTGCCAACCCACGACGTTGCGAGTGGAATCAACGAGCTCGGTGCTGACTCGGGGCCTTTCTCAAGGTGACGAGCTAATAGTCCCCATCAACCACTTTGAGGGCAACTACATATGCTCTGAAGCAACCCTGGCAGTGCTTCGCGAGAAGAGCCAGATTGTGTTGACCTACACGGACAACCCGAATGGGGCAACTGCTGATATTGCCGGAATTTGCAATGAGAACGGCAACGTGGTGGGACTAATGCCCCACCCTGAGCGGGCTGCTCATCCGTTGCTGGGAAGCACCGACGGTGCTCTGTTGCTGAAAGGGCTGATCAGCGATGACTAGTCAGTCGAACGGGTGCGGGGTACCCCGGCTGCTTTCAGTACGCTGGCCGGAACGCCGACCTCACGCCACGCCCCATAGGAAATGCCTTTGCGGCCGCTGTATTCGGCGGCGATTGAGATGAATTCACTCTCAACCTCACTGATGTCAACCGTTTCCTCTTCTTTTGCCAGTTCGGCTTGCAAGTCCATGAGCTCTTGGATCAGATGAACTCTCTTGAGAGGCTTGGCCTGTGCGATCTCATCAGGGAGTTCGTCAATGCGAGCTTGCATTTTCTCGGTCGAGCGCTGCCGACCCCGCTTGGGCTTGGTCGAGTCAAGCGCCGTCAGGTAACGGCTGACAGCGCGTCCTTGTGCCTGTCCAAGAGCACGCGCAGATTTTGCTTCTTCAGATACCATTGTCACTCCTTGCCTTGTGCGAACACCTTGTTGTTCGCCAATATACAACTATATCCACCGTTCAATTGCAAACACTGGATATCAATTGTTCAGCCTGTTGGGTGTTCATTCCGGGACAAAATGAGGTGATTTGAGATGAACGAACCACTTCATAGGTCTCTGGGATTGACCGACGAAGAGGCTGATGCCATTCACGAGATTCTAAATCGCCCCCCTAATCACCTCGAATTGGCGATGTATGCGGTGATGTGGTCGGAGCATTGTTCCTATAAGTCTTCTCGATTGCATCTACGCCGATTGCCCACCGAGGCACCATGGGTATTGGTCGGTCCTGGAGAGAATGCCGGAGTAGTAGATGTCGGCGACGGAATTGCTGCTGCCATCCGTATTGAGAGCCACAACCACCCATCGGCGATAGAGCCCTATCAGGGGGCGGCTACCGGAGTGGGCGGTATTCTTCGTGACATCTTCACTATGGGCGCCCGCCCAGTGGCAGTGATGGACTCGCTGAGATTTGGCCGTCTCGATGATCCTCGCAGCCGTTGGATCGCCGAAGGAGTGGTGTCGGGCATTTCCGGATATGGCAACGCAGTGGGAGTGCCGACGGTGGGCGGCGAGACCGTCTTCGATGAGACCTATACCGGCAATCCGCTGGTGAATGTGCTGTGCCTTGGATTGATGCCGGCCGATCGGCTGGTGTTGGGCCGGGCCAGTGGCGAGGGCAACCTGGCGGTGCTGCTGGGTTCGTCCACCGGGCGCGACGGAATTGGCGGGGTGAGCGTGCTGGCCTCGGCGTCGTTTGGCGACGAGGAGAAAGAGGCGGAGAAGCGCCCCAGCGTGCAGGTGGGCGATCCTTTTGAGGAGAAGCGCCTCATCGAGGCCTGCCTGGCCCTTCTGGATGCCGGGCTGGTGGTGGGCATTCAGGATCTCGGGGGCGCCGGTCTCACCTGCGCCACCAGCGAGACGGCATCTCGCGGCGGGGTGGGCATGGATGTGGACGTGGCCGCAGTTCCCCGGCGAGAACCGGGCATGGAGCCCTTCGAGGTGCTCACCAGCGAGTCGCAGGAGCGGATGTTGGCCATAGTGGCCCCCGAGGGTTTGGCCGAGGTGCTGGCCATCTGCGATCGCTGGGATGTGCAAGCGGCGGTGGTGGGTCGGGTTACCGAGGGCGGACAACTCTGCGTGCGCGACGGCTTCGACGGCCCAGTTCTAGGCGAACTTCCAGCGGCCTCCCTGCACGAGGACGCCCCGCTGTATGACCGGCCGCGGCATCCTCCGGCTGATCGGCAAGAGGCTAGGGCCGACACGGCCGATCAGCTTCCGCCGCCCGACGACGTGGGCGCCGACCTGCTGGCTCTGTTGTCTGACCCGTCGTGGGTCTACCGCCAGTACGACCATATGCTGTTCTGCAACACCGTGGTGGGCCCTGGTGGCGACGCCACCGTGTTACGGCTCAAACACCCCGCCACCGGGCTCGATACCGGCAGGGGTTTGGCCCTGACCGCCGATGGCAATCATCGTTGGTGCGCGGTGGATCCCCGGGCGGGCACCGCTTTGACCGTGGCCGAGTCAGTGCTCAACCTGGCCTGCGTGGGCGCCCGTCCGCTGGCGCTGGTCAACTGCTTGAACTTCGGCAACCCCGAACATCCCGAGGTGATGTGGCAGTTCTCTGAGGCGGTGGACGGGATGGCCGAGGCCTGCGATGCCTTCGGCATTCCCGTGGTGGGCGGCAACGTGAGCCTCTACAACGAGTCCAACGGCCACAACATCGATCCCACGCCGGTGATCGGCCTGCTCGGAGTGATTGACAGCCTGACCCGGATTCCTCCCGGTCTGGCCTGGAGCGAAGGGGACCGGGTGATCGTGCTGGGGTCGGGCGGCGCCGAGTTGTCGGGCTCGCTGTGGGCGTCCGCCACTGCCGGACACAAAAGAGGTGTCTTGCCCCTTCTGGACTACGAGCAGCATCGGAGGATGGCAGGCCTCGTGGCTGGCCTGGTGGCCAACGACCGGCTCTCCGCGGTCCACGACGTGTCCGGTGGGGGGCTGGGCGTGGCTCTTGCGGAGATGGCTGCTGACTCGGGAGTTGGGTTCCGTGGCGCTCGCATTCACAATCACGCCGAGCTGTTCAGCGAGGCCCCTTCCCGGGTGGTGGCGGCGGTTGACCCCGAGCTGCTGCCCGAAGTTGAGGCGGCGGCTGCTGCGACTGGAGTGGCGGTTACCCGTGTCGGCTTGGCCACGGGCGACCATTTTTCGATCAAGGGGTTGGTCGATCTGGAAATGTCAGAGATAAATCAACGCTGGCGCTCGGCCATGTCAGACTTAACCAGTGGCTGATCCCATGGATGACTCTCCCCGGGAGGCCTGTGGCGTAGTCGGCATTTACGCCCCCCAAGATCCCGTCGCCCACCTGAACTATCTAGCTCTCTATGCCTTGCAGCACCGGGGCCAGGAGTCGGCCGGGATTGCGGTGAGCGACGGTGAGAACATCACCGTGGTCAAGGACATGGGCTTGGTGGCCACCGTGTTCGACGACCGCACCCTGGCCACCCTTGACGGCCAGTTGGGCATCGGCCACACCCGCTATTCAACCGCGGGCTCTAGCTCGTGGCGCAACGCCCAGCCCGTCTACCGCAGCACCGCCGACCACCAGTTCGTGCTGGGCCACAACGGCAACCTCACCAACACTGTGCAGTTGGCCGAAGAAACCTCGATTCTTCCCGGCATGGTGGGCTCAGACAGCGACTTGATCGGCGAACTGCTGGCTGAGGAGATCTCCGCGATGTCTCCATCGAGCCGATCAGAAGGCAAGGTCCTCGAACAGGCATTGAAAGCAGTGTTGCCCCGGCTGGAGGGCGCATTCTCTTTGGTACTAGCCGATGAGAAGCGGGTGATCGGGGTGCGGGATCCCAATGGTTTTCGCCCCCTGTGCCTGGGTCGGCTGGATCGGGGGTGGGTATTGGCATCAGAGACCCCCGCGCTCGACATCGTGGGGGCCCACTTTCTGCGGGAGCTGGCACCGGGGGAGATGGTGGTGATCAACGGGGACGGAGTGCGTTCAATCCGTCCCTTCCCCGAAGAGCGGGTGGATCCCCGCCTCTGCATCTTCGAGTTCGTGTACTTCTCCCGCCCCGACTCGGTGATCTACGGCCAGAGCGTGCACCACGCCCGGGTGCGGATGGGCGAGCTGTTGGCTGAGCAGTCGCCGGTGGAGGCCGACTTGGTGATGGGGGTACCGGAATCGGGGCTGCCTGCCGCCGAAGGCTTCTCTCGGGCCAGCGGCATTCCCTACGGTCAGGGGCTGGTGAAGAACCGCTACATCGGTCGGACGTTCATCGCCCCGAGCCAGGAGATGCGGTCGATGGGGGTGCGCATGAAGCTCAACCCATTGCGGGACAGCACCGAGGGCAACCGGTTGGTGGTGGTTGACGATTCCATCGTGCGGGGGACAACGACTAGGGCCTTGGTCACCATGTTGCGGGAGGCAGGCGCCGCCGAGGTTCATCTCCGCATCAGCTCGCCGCCCTATCGCTGGCCCTGCTTTTTCGGCATGGATACCAGCGATCGCACTGAGCTCTTGGCCGCTCACCTCACCGTGGCCGAGATGTGCGACTACGTGGGCGCCGACACGCTGGCGTTCATAGATATTGACGGGCTTACCCAAGCCACCGGAGCGGTGGGGGCCGGCTTCTGCAACGCCTGCCTCACCGGTGACTATCCGGTGGAAGTGCCGGTAGCGCCCCCGGGTGCAATTGCTTCTCGACGTGACGCTTCTCAGTTTGTCGACGCCGAAAAAGAGCCCACGCCGTCGCTCTGGGCAACTGGCGATGGGTGAGACCTACAGCTCCTCGGGAGTGAACATTGCCGCCGGAGAAGAAGCGGTGCAGCGCATAAAGGAGAGAGTGCGCTCGACATTTCGTCCCGAGGCGATCGGCGACATTGGCGGGTTCGGGGGACTGTTCGATTTCAACCGCCACGGCTACAAGAAGCCGGTGCTGGTTTCCTCCACTGACGGGGTGGGGACCAAGGCGTTCGTGGCCTCGGCTGCTGGCCGGTTCAACACCATTGGCATCGACCTGGTGGCCATGTGCGTGGACGATCTGGTGTGCCAGGGGGCCGAGCCTCTGTTCTTCCTGGACTACATATCGGTCCAAAAGCTGGACCCGGAGCGGATTGAGCAGCTTGTGATCGGTGTGGCGGAGGGCTGCCGCCAGGCCGGCTGTGCGCTCATCGGCGGAGAGATGGCTGAGCATCCTGCGGCTGGAACGGGGGCAGTGTCTGACGACGAGCCCGGTGCCGAGCCTGATGACGGGTTTGAGCTGGTGGGGTTTTCCGTGGGTGTGGTGGAGCGATCTCGGCTCATCACCGGGGCCAATGTGCGCCCCGGCGACACGCTGATCGGTTTGCCGTCGCCCGGACTGCGGTGCAACGGCTATTCCCTGGCCCGTCGGCTCTACTTCGAAGTAGCCGAGCGGGGCTTGGGCGACCCCGCCTGGGAGGGGAGTGCCCATTCGGTAGCCGATGAGCTGCTTCTGCCTTCGGTGATCTATGCCCCGGCGGTGCGGGACGTGTTGGCGAGGGTGGAGGCCCAGGCCATCGCCCATGTCACCGGCGGCGGCATTGCCGGAAACTTGGCGCGAGTGCTTCCCGACAAAGTGGACGCGGTGGTCGACCGGAGCAGCTGGGAGCAGCCCCGGGTATTCGCCGAGTTGCAGCGAATTGGCGACGTGTCTGACGAGGAGATGGATCGGGTGTTCAATCTAGGTCTGGGCATGATCGTGGTAGTACGGGATCGCGACGCCACCAAGGCCATCGACACCTTGCGGACGGGCGGCCACCGGGCGACGGTGGTGGGTGAAGTGGAGAAGGGCGACGGTCAAGTGAGAATGGTCGGCGAACCGAAACAAGCCAGCGGGTTGTGAACTGGGCTTAGCGGGCGCGCAACACGACCCGACAAGGCTCAGCCGCCCGGGCCACGCCGCCGATCTGGTCGGGACGCGGCTGGGGGTCGTCGAACAGGGGCTCGAGATCGTAGGTACCGAAGAGCCGCTCAATCACTCGGGCCATAGCTGTCACCGAGAAGGGCCGGGCGGGGCAAGCATGGGGGCCGGTGCCGAAGGTGATGACCAGTTCTGGGGGCAGCCCCGGGGGTGACGCCAGGCGAGGGCCCTGCCATCGGTCGGGGTCGTAGCGGTCTAGCCCCGGCCCGGCGCCCATGTTCGTGAGTGGCAGGAAAGTTGCCAGGGTGGCGCCGGGGGAAACCTGGTAAGCCTGGGTGCCGTCGTGGACAGACACGGGTTCGAGCACGGTCCGCAGCATGATGGACCTCTGGCCGATCCGGGTCGATTCGAGCACGCAGCGCGACACCAAATCATGGTCGGCGCCTTGGCCATTTCGCATTCGAGCGACCACATCGGGATGCTGAACCAGGTGGACCAGAGACCATCCCAGTGCTGCGAACAGGTTGGACATTGATCCAATGTGGACCAGGATCACGTCTCGGGCCACCCCGGTAAGCCGTTCCGGGCCGGAAGTGTCAGCCCATCGTTCGAGGATCATGTCGAGCAGGTCGCCGACGGAGTTGTCGCGGGTGGCGATGGAGTCGGCCAGGATCTCCTCGGCCTCCGCCATAGCGCTGTATTCGGCGGCCTTTCCCGACCGGGCCACTTCCTCCATGCGAGTGGGGGCGACGAACGCCTCGGAACCGTCGAGCACGTCAAGAGCGGCCACTAGGTCATCGAACCGATCTGATTGGAGCATCTCGCGCCCGCCCCAACTAGCCAGGCCCATGCGGTGGCCGAGGCGGCGGGTGAAGTCGAACAGCTCGACCTCGGTGCCCGGACGCAGATCTGAGAGCTGGATAGAGATGGCCTCGTCAAGCGCTGCCAGGTAGCCGGCCACATTTGGCCGGGTGAAGAGCTCGTGAGGCAGGGTACGCCTCCCATTGAATAGCTCGTCGGGCAGCTTTCGGATCAGCATCTTCCAGTCGGCGATGCCCTTGCTGGCCTGCTGTTCGGGAACGGCGTAGAAATCCCGCAGTCCGTCTGGCGAGAACAGGAACAGATACCGATCGTCGCCGCTGTCGACCACGAACGTGTCCCCACAGTCCGCTCTAGCCGCGCCGATTGCATCAACAGTGTCGCTGACCGGCCCGTCCCATGGCAGCACGCAGTCGGCCATGGGGGGCATCGGTGTAACCAGGGGCATCTCGGACATCGGCATGTTTCCTATCGGATTCTCCCAACTACTGAGCCCAAAGCCTATTGTCAACCCCGATGCCGCTCACTCCCTCAGACGAATACCTCCACACCCCGCCGCCGGATGCCGACGCCCTGTGGAGCGACAACTTCTGGTTCTCGGTGTGCGACCGGGAAGCCGACGTGTACGGCATCAACCACATCCACGCCAGCCTTTCGCACGGGTATCTGCGGGCCAGCGCGTTCTATGTGATCGACGGCGTGCCGGTGCAGTGGGGTTCTCGCCAGCCACTTGAGGCTGAGCTTGAATTCTCAGTTTTGGGCGATGGCCGGGTGTCGTACTCCGTGGAAGAGCCGTTTGCCCGCTACCGGTGGCAGCTCGACGCCCCTCGCTTCGGCTTCGACCTGACCTTTGAGGATCGCTTCGGGGTATTCGACTACAACGACTGCTTCGGGGGGAACCCGCTGGGGGCCTATGAGGGCTATGGCGGCCACTATGAGCAGGCGCTGGAGTGCCGGGGCGAGTTTGAGGCTCGGGGCGGGCCTCGGGCGGGGGAACGCCGGGCCATCGAGTGCTGGTCGCACCGGGACCACTCTTGGACCCATCGGTTTGAGCGGCCCGGCCCTTGGGATGTGCGCCATCGCCGCACCCAGGCTGAGTCGTGGGGCCACTTCTGGCCGTCGGTGCAGCTTCCCGACCGGCATCTGAACTCATTCGGGTGGATGAGCCCTACGCAGCCCTTGCCCGACGATGCTCCGTCGGTTGGAGGCTGGATCGGCGATGCCGATGGCACCCGTGCGTTGCGGTCGGCTACTTGTGTGCCCCGCTTGGAGGAAGACCAGCGCACCGCCATGGCCTTCGATATGACCTTCGAGACGACCGACGGCGAGATGCTCACTGTCCGTACCGGCCGCAAGCACGCCCACACCCGCAACGGCCTTATGCGGGACGAAAACGATGCTGAAGTTCGGCTGGACTGCCACGAGCCGTTCTTCGACTTCGAAGTGCTGGAGACCGGCGAGCGGGGCTACGGGGTGGTGGAGTACTCGATCCACCCGCCTTGGCCCCGATATCGGTATTGAGCTGGTCATGAGTGCCGCCTTCAGTGGATTGGCTTTGCGCTCATGAAGTGGGGCATCCACCTGCCCCAGCTTGGCCGGGCTGCCTCTTTGGATCTGCTGGTTGAGATAGCCAAGCGGGCCGAGGCTGCCGGCTTCCACGATGTGTGGACCGCCGACCACGTGGCCGTGCCGGTCGATTTGGAGGGGATGCCTTCGTTCTTCCCCGAGCCGGTGCCGCTGTTGTCTGCGGTGGCCGCTCACACCCAGCGGGTAGGGCTTGGGACATCAGTGCTGATCCCCGCCTATCGGAACCCCACGCAGTTCGCCAAGCAATGGGCCACCCTCGACTGGCTAGCCCCGGGCCGCACCATCTTGGGCGTAGGGGCTGGCTGGCTGGAGCCCGAATTCGAGGCCTGCGGTGTGCCTATGGTGCACCGGGCCCAGCGCCTAGACGACTACATCGCCGGCTGGCGGGCCGCCTGGTCGGGGGCTACTGAATTCGACAGCGAGCACTTCAGCTTCACCGGCGTGCGTATCAACCCCCAGCCCGCGAAGCCGATCCCCATCTGGATCGGTGGCTCGTCCCCCGGAGCCCTCCGCCGAGCGGCCCGCTGCGACGGCTGGATGGGCACCTGGGCCCCACCCGAGGTTTTTGCCGAGCGCCTGGAGGTGCTTCGAGCCGAACAGAACCGCCTCGGTCGCTCTCCCGAAGACACCACCATCTCCATCCACATGGAGCTCCGCCTCGGCGACCCACTAGACAGCGCTGGCCGCTGGTCCGTGGTCGGTGACGGCTACGGCGACCGGGAAATGGTGATCGGCAACGTCGACCACGTTGCTGAGACGCTGGCCCCCTACATCGACGCCGGCCTCGAACACGTGCTCCTCGTCCCCCTGGCCCTCTCCCCCGAAGAGTGGCGCCATCATGTCGATGAGCTGGCTGGCTTGATCGGCTAGTTCCAGTCTATTGATAGGCAGAATGGGCGGATGTCGATCAGCATCGGGAAGAGTCTCCATATTGCGGACGTCGTCCGAGTTGCTACAGAAATAGGGGAAATGGGGACGGCCGTCAGGATCGGCATCGACGGCCCGGGTGCTTCTGGGAAGAGCACGCTTGCTGCCGGACTTGCCGAGGCCTTGCCCGAGGGGGTTCTTGTCGAAGGGGATGACTTCTACAGGCCTGAGTCAGATTCCAGCAGGTCTGAAATTGAAATTGCCGGCTTGTTCGACATCCAGCGTCTCGCGTCTCAAGTGCTCATCCCCCATACCAAGAACAGGGATCTTCATTACCAGCGCTACGACTGGGAGTCTGAGGCACTTGGAGATTGGGTGAACGAACCCAGCGGGGTGCCGCTCATTGTTGAAGGTGTCTATTCGACTCATGAGGCGCTGCGAGATTTCTACGACTTGAGAATCTGGGTCACCGCTCGGCGGGCCGTTCGCTTGTCTCGGGGGATGGCCCGCGACGGAGAGGAAGCGAGGGGCAGGTGGGTAGACGTCTGGATGCCAGCAGAAGATCGCTATGTCGCAGAGCAGGCGCCGCCTGACCATGCCCACCTAGTGCTAGATGGCACCGGAGCCATCACTCGTCAGGGCGACGAGGTTTCATACATGGTTGCTGGAGGTTTGCTCTCACAAGCGCCGTAGTCAACAAGACGCTTTCAGCGTCTGGGTGGTGGCTCGGGGGGTTGTTGCCAGGGGGGTCGGAGGTAGGGGCGGTTGGTGTCGGGGTGGTGTTCTACTTGCCAGTTGCGGTGGTGGGCTTTGTGGTGGCAGGGGTGGCAGAGCAGCACCAAGTTGTCTTGTTGGGTGGGTCCGCCGTGTTGCCATTCGACGATGTGGTGGGACACGCACCATTCGGGTTCGGTCCCGCAGCCGATGCAACCTTGGTCGCGGGCGGTGATGGCGGCCCGGAGTTGGGGGCTGGGGCGGCGCTGGCGTCCCAGTGAGAGGCATTGGAGGTCGGCGTCGAAGATGCCGGTGAGGATCTCGGCGTCGCAGGCCAGTTTGCGGAACTCGCTTTGGGGAAGCGGCGTGCCGTCAGCCAGGCGGGGATTACCGAGCTGGTGGTCGATGGTGTCGAAATCAGCCAGGATCAACAGGCTGGTGGGCTGGGGCCGATCACGCTCCCCGTCGTTGGTGCGGGTCAGCAGCTCGGCGATGGCGTCGGCCCGGCGGTGGCGAGCCTCCAGTCGCTCGCGGCCTGAGGTGGCGTGCCAAGCCATGTCGGTCTTGTGGTTCAAAGCGGCGCGGATGCGCTGGGCGGTGACGGGGTCGAACAAAGCAAACAGCCGCCACATGCCGTCTTCTTGTTCGGTGAAGCTGGCCATGCGGGCCTTTTGCTGGCGCTCTAGGCGCTTGGCGCCCTCTGGGTCACCGGCGAGCTCGTCTTGGTGCTCTCGCACTGTTCGCCGCAACTGCTCAGGCGTCTCGCACTCGGCCGCGGCCACCATCTTGTCCTCGTCCATCGGCCCTGCCTGAGCGGCCGTGCCCAGAATGCGGGCGTGCTCGGTGGTGATCCGGCTATCAGCTAGAGCTCCCCGGGCAGCCGGCAGTGCTTCAAGCTGCTCGGCCTCGCGCATGGTCCGCTGAGCCTGCTGGCCCGACTGGCGCAACTCGGCCTTGAGCGTGTTGGCGGTGTCATAGGGGCTGGTGCGCCGCTTCTTCTCCGCCACCGCCTCTGCCAGAAATCCGTCCAACTGATTCCGAGCCCGCCCAATCAACCGCAACCGCAAATCCAGCAAAGCATCATCCAACCCCGCAACATCCACCGCGTCGACATACACCCCAGCTACGGCCTTTTCCCTGGTCAGAACCCCAGATTCCATGCCTTTAAGCTTATCGGTGCCTGTGACACTATCTATTGATACTTATAGAACAGTTGTCTTAACTACATAGATTCGCCATAATCGGGCGCGGTCATTGGGCCACAGGGGGCGGCGGCAAATGCCAATTGACGATTTTCTCGTAGACCGGGACCCCACAACTTGGTCGGCACCGGCGGGGTTTCCATTGTCGCTGACGCCCGCGGGGGTTTTCGTCCAGGAGGCTCCCAGTGGGCTGGAGGTGACGCTGGTTCGGGCGTCAAGCAAACCCCGGACCACTGACCTCCGCGATGGGTGGTCGAAGCGACGGGCCGGGCGGGCCAGTCCGGTGCTGCTGGTGGCGTTCTACCCCACTGACGAGGGCCAGCGAGTGTCGTTGTGCGGGCCGGTTGGAGAGCCGCCGGTGGTTCACCACGACATCGAGGTGTCACAGGCCGAGCGTCTGGCCGATGTGGCACTAGAAGAGCCCAGCCATCATGCCGCCACTCGCTTCTTGTTGGCGGCCATGCCCGAGTTGGAATCCCCCTTTCCGGGGCTGCGCAACGTCGGACTGTTGGCCACCCAAGAGCTCAAAGCCGGAGTGCCCGAACGGAGAGATTGGGCGGAAGCCACCCGCCATGCCCTGCCTCTGTTGGGTCGTCGGGGCCGCCGACTGGTAGAGGGGCTCGGATTTCACGTCCAATCGCTGGCCACCAACGCCTCCATGCTCACCATCGGCGGCCGCAATCACGCCGTGGCCGTGTTTTGCGACGAAGACGAACCCTTTGAGGCGCCGTCGAGTCGGTTCGACAGCACGTCGCCGGTGTCTCGGGCGCTGGCTCTGGCCTATGAGCATCGGGTGGATTGGGTGATCCTCACCCGATCGTCCGAGATCAGGCTCTACGCCGCTCGCAACGACACCGGTGTCGGGCGGAAGGGCCGAGCCGAGACCTTCGTCGAGCTGAATCTGTCGTTGGTGCCCAACCACTTGGCTGGCTACCTCCACCTGCTGTTCTCAGCCGATGCCCTGGCCGACAAAGGCACCCTTGAACAGATTCTCGAGCGGTCGAACGACTTTGTCGCCGAGTTGGCCGTGCGACTCCGCGAGCGGGTGTATCACCAAACAGTGCCGGCCCTGGCCCGTGCGGTTGCTGCCCGGCTGTCTCAAGATCGCCACGGCGACGAGCTGAGCGAGGCCGATCTGGCCGATGCTTACGAGCAGGTCATGGTGATCTTGTTCCGGCTGCTGTTTGTGGCCTACGCCGAGGACAAAGACCTGCTGCCCTACCGCACCAACGGTCGCTATGCCGAGCACTCCCTGTCGCACATCGCCCGGCTGCTCGCCGGTGATCGGCGCCAAGGCCGGGCCGATTACGACGAGCGGGCCACCGACCTGTGGGACGACGTGAACCAGCTTTGGAATGCGGTCAACCACGGCAACCGCGACTGGGGCGTGCCCGCCTACAACGGCGGTTTGTTCTCCGCTGATCCCGAGGTGAGCCCGTCGGGGGCAGCCATTGCCGACATCAAGCTCACCAACGCAGAGTTCGGCCCCGCCCTGTCGGCGGTATTGGTCGACGAGGGGCCGGAAGGTCCGGGACCGGTGGACTTCCGATCGCTGTCGGTACGGGAGTTCGGGACCATCTACGAGGGCCTGTTGGAGTCGAAGCTGTCGGTGGCCCAAGACGACCTGGCCGTCAAGACCATCAAGGGCAAAGAGCAGTACGTGCCTGCCGCCGATGACGACGAGGTGGAGGTGGAGGCCGGGGCGGTGTACTTCCACAACCGCTCCGGGGTGCGCAAGGCCACCGGTTCCTACTTCACCAAGCCGTTCGCCGTCGAGCACCTGCTGGACAACGCCCTTGTGCCCGCGCTCGGCGACCACATCGCCCGTCTGGACGAACTGCGGGAGCAAGGTGACGATGCCGCACTGGCCGAGGCGTTCTTCGACTTCCGCTGCGCCGACATCGCCATGGGTTCAGCCCACTTCCTGGTGGCGGCAGTCGACCGCATCGAGGCCCGCCTGTCGGCCTGGCTCACCCTCCATCCCGTTCCTGCCGTAACCGCAGAGCTCAACCGCCTGCGCACCACAGCCCTTGAGGCATTGGGAGAGCTGGCCGACGGCGTGGAGATCGAGTCGAGTAGCCTGCTGCGCCGCCAGGTAGCTCGACACTGTGTCTACGGCGTGGACAAGAACCGTGTAGCCGTCGAACTGGCCCGCCTCGCCATCTGGGTCCACACCTTCGTCCCCGGCCTGCCCCTGTCGTTCCTCGACCACAACCTCATCCAAGGCGACAGCCTCACGGGAGTGGCCTCTGCTGAAGATGCAGCCGCTGCGGTGACTCCGAAAGGAAGCAAGGCCAGCCCGTCTTTGTTTGTACACCAGTTGGAGACTCTGCTGGAGAGCTGCCAGGAGCCTTTGGCTCGTCTTGGGCGCCTCAATGACGCTGACAAGAGCGAAATCGATGCGGCCCGGGCCGCCCATGACCAGGCCCGTGAGGCGGTCTTGCCCGCGGATGCGGTATTCGACGTGGCCACCGCGGTGCGAGCTGGAGCCATTGAGATTCAACGCGACTTCGACTTCACTCCAGAAAAGGTGGCCGTGCTGGCCGATAAGCCTGCTGTGCGAGACGCCGTGCAGCGTCTGATGCCGGTCCACTACCCGACCGCTTGGCCAGAAGTGTTCGCACGGGGAGAACGGAGCGGCTTCGACTGCCTGCTTGGCAATCCGCCGTGGGAGAAGGTGGTGGTAGATCGCGAGGTCTGGTGGGGGATGCACCTGCCCGGAGTCCGTTCGCTTCCAGTCGCTAAACGGCGAGCCCGTATTGACGCCCTAGAAGCCCAACGGCCGGACCTGTCTGCTGAGTTTGAGAGCGAAAGGGAACGAGCCGAGGCCCTCAAGCTGGTGCTGCGGGCGACGTTTCAGAATCTCGGATCGGGCCAGACCGACCTCTACAAGGCGTTTTCTTGGGCGAACCTCACTTTGTGTCGAGACGGAGGGAAGATCGGGATGGTGCTGCCCCGTTCCGCAGTGTCAGACGCAGGCATGGCCAACTGGCGCACCGAGATCGTGGAGGCTTCGGTTGGCCCAGATATGGGGGGGGGGGGGGGGGGCCGGGAGGGTGGGGGGGGGTTGGGTGGGGCGAGGGTGGGGGGGGGGGGGGGGTGCCCAGCCGACTACGGATATCGGTGGCCACGGTTATCAATCACAAAGGCTGGGTGTTCGAGGGCGTCCACAACTCCTACACCGTGGCGCTGCTGGCGGCCACCCGCTCCTCTCCGTCGTCACCTGCCTCAACACCAAGCAGTGGGCGTTCGATGGGGTCGACGGCCGGTACACCGTCGCACTGGTCGCAGCCCACAAGATCAATCGACGAACCGATTCTCGGGGGTGGCTTTGAGGGCGACCCTGATGAGCCTTATGTAGCCATCTACCCCGGTCCGGCCAGTTCGCTCTCCCACTTTTGCGAAGTGGTGGACGGAAAGCCCGAGCCGATTCCGGTCTCAGAGTTCACCCGGTGGTCGAACACCGCGGCATTCCCCCAAATCCCCACCCGTCCCGCTTTCCGGGTCTGGCGCAAGATCAAGCGGCAGCCTCGCTTCGACGGTGCTGACTTGCCGTCGCGCCCAATTCCCCCCCCCA
>MPNQ01000010.1 GCA_002239105.1 marine group bacterium Sva0996 bin134
CACAATGGCCTCACCGGTCGAGTTCCGGCCGAATTGGGAAAGTTGGAGCACCTCAGCCAGCTGTGGTTGGAGGACAACGAGTTATCGGGTTCGATCCCCGCCCAGTTGGGGAATCTGGTTGAGCTGAAGCAGCTTTACCTTCAAAACAACAGTCTGTCGGGGCAGATCCCCGCCCAGTTGGGGAATCTGGTTGAGCTGAGGCAGCTTTACCTTCAAGACAACAGGTTGTCGGGGCAGATTCCGGTTGAGTTGGGCGGACTGCTCGAACTGAAAGACATCGACCTCAGCAACAATTGGCTTTCCGGCGGCATTCCCAAGGGCATCTCCTCGATGGCTGGAATAGAAAGATTGTTGCTCCACGACAATCTCTTGTCGGGGGAGATCCCAGAGGGGATCGGCGAATTGGACCGGCTGGGGGTGCTGGACCTCTCCAACAACCGCCTCTCAGGTCCCATTCCCGAGGAGATCGGCGAACTGGATCGGCTGGGGGTGCTGGACCTCTCCAACAACCGCCTCTCAGGTCCCATTCCTGAGGAGATCGGCACCTTGTCGAAGCTCGGGTATTTGGACTTGCGGAGCAACCGACTCTCAGGGGAGATCCCCGCCGAACTTGTCCAACTTGGAGGGCTGACGCACCTGCTGCTTCGCGACAATCAACTTTCGGGGGAGATCCCGGCCGAACTCGGCCAGCTGGCCAACCTCGAGTGGCTGGACCTGAGCATCAACTTCTTGTCAGGGAGCATCCCTGAAGAGTTGGGCCAGCTCACCAACCTCCGGGCGCTGTACCTGAGCTACAACCGATTGGCAGGCAAGCTGCCCCCTGAGTTGGGCGAGCTCAAGAGCCTGAAGCACTTGATGATTCGCCGCAACCAACTGACCGGGGAAATCCCCGCGGAGTTCGGACAACTGGTCGAGTTGGAGCGGCTCAACCTATGGGCCAACCAGCTTTCGGGGGAGATCCCGGCCGAGCTGGGCAAGCTCACCAACCTCACGAGGATGGACATCGACGACAACCAGTTTTCGGGGGAGATTCCCGCTGAGCTGGCTGCCCTGACCAAACTGCGAGAGCTCTGGCTGGACAACAATCAGCTCACCGGCGAGATTCCCGCCTGGATCGGCAACTTAACCGAGCTGAGGCGGTTGTTCCTCAACGGCAACCAGTTCACCGGTGGGATTCCCCCGGAGTTGGGCGCTCTCAACAACCTGACCCACCTGTACATCGGCGACAACCAACTCACCGGTGGGATTCCCGCGGAGTTGGGCGCTCTCAACAACCTGACCCACCTGTACATCGGCGACAACCAACTCTTCGGTGGGATTCCCGCGGAGTTGGGCGCTCTCAGCAAGCTCATACGGCTGTATATCAGCGGCAATCAACTCACCGGTTGTCTGCCCGCAGCTTGGGACACACCCAACATCAAAGGACACGACCTGGAGTTACTCGACCTCGAGTTCTGCCAGGGCTGACCGCAAATCCTACTTCCACTTCAGAATGCCTAGGCGCACTGCGATGATCACCGCTTCGAGCTTGTTCTGGGCATTGAGCTTCTGGCGCAAGTTGCGAATGTGATTGAGGGCTGTGTGCTCGCTGACGCCTAGTTCTTGAGCGATTCGAGCGGTATCCCAACCCAGCGCCACCAAATGCAGCACTTCCAATTCCCTAGGCGTCAGCCTCCCAGCACCGGTCGGGTCTGCGACTACCACTAAGTCGTCTGCGTCGGTTCTCGCCGTGCTCCCAATCTGTCCACCCATGGCCGAGTCTCCGACTGAATCTAATGCTCCTGGTTCAGTGCTCACATTAAACATATAAAAAAGCACAAGATCGTCATATTCTGCGTCAGAAACCGTCATGGCCGTCAGCGAGGCCATAAACTCTTCCCCAGATGCACGCACCATTGGCACACTCAGAAAACGTGGCGTTTGGCCAGCAAAGAAGTCACGACCCAAGAGACAGTCGCTCTGACATTCATTTGTCAATCCCCTGGATTCAGCAACATCACAGCAACGGCGACCGACTACCTGATCGGCTGAGTACCCGAGAATCCTCTCTGCACTTTGATTCCAGAACGAGATGGTCTTATCCGAAGACACGGCGAAAGCGCCGAACTCCGCAGTCATCAGTAGTTGGGATATGCCGTCCAGTGCCACGTAACGCTCACCTCAGCGAAATCATCCGCCCAAGTAGGAAAAGACAATGAAACTAGACTCTGCTAACAAAAGAAAAATGGCCGTTTGATTTACATATCTAAGGCAATTTTAGACCAACAATTTGTGAACTTGATAGTGACATATATGTGGGAATTATCGGGACGATATGATATGAAAATGGGTGTTTTCCCCAGTTATCTCCCTAGGCCAAGTCAACAACGTGAGAAATTGTGATTTTCGTCCAGAACCCAGAAAGAGGGCCTAAGCGATGACTGTCCCCGCCTGGTCCCAACCCCGGGTCGCCATCGTGACCGGCGGCGGCTCCGGAATCGGAGAGGCCATCAGCCGGCGTTTGGCTGCTGACGCGGCCGCCGTGGCCGTATTCGACCTCATTGGCGGGTCGGCCGAAGCCACCGCGGCGGCCATAGAGGCTGTCGGCGGGACGGCCATTGCCGTGACCTGCGACGTCGCCGATCGGGCATCAATCGAAGTCGGGGTCGACGAGACGGTCAAAAGGCTCGGCCGTCCGACAATCTTGATCAACAACGCAGGCATCTCCCCTTTCGAGCGATTCCTCGAAATTTCCCGGGAGTCCTTCGACCAGGTGATAGCCGTCAACTTGCGGGGCACCTTCGACCTCTGCCAAGTGGTCATCCCCCACATGGTTGAAGAGGGCTGGGGCCGGATCGTCAACATCTCATCGTCCAGCGCACAAACCGGGAACTTCGGACACACGCACTATTCGGCCTCCAAGGCCGCGGTAATTGGCTTGACCAAATCGCTGGCCAGAGAATTCGGCCGCAAAGGCATCACCGTCAACGCCATTCCTCCCAGCTTCATCGAGACGCCTTCTTTGCGTCTGGCTGCCGACGGAGGCCACCTCGGAGGGGGGATCGAAGAGCACATCCCCAGCACCCCCGTGCGCCGGGTCGGCCAGCCCGAAGATATTGCGGCGGCCTGCGCCTATTTGTGCCGCGACGACGCCAGCTATGTCACCGGCCAGGTGATCGGCGTCAACGGCGGCCGGGTAATCACCTGATCGCGGGATGCCATAGGGCAATATCCTGATCCCGGCGGCTGCGCGCCGTCAATGCACTACCCATGAGCCTGCGACGACTTCTCAAGAGCCATTTGGCCCCCCACCGCCGGGCGATCGTGTTCATTCTGGTCCTCCAAGCCGGCCAAACCACCGCCGGCCTGTTGCTGCCGGGGCTGAACGCCACCCTGATAGACGACGGCGTATTGCTGGGGGATCAATCTGTGATCTGGCGAATGGGCGCCATCATGCTGTTCGTCTCGTTGGTGCAGATCGTATTGCTCACCGGGGCAGTCTGGTATGCGTCGAAGGCGGCCATGGCGTTCGGCCGAGACATCCGAGGCGACGTGTTCGACCAGGTGACCCGCTACTCGACCAGAGAGATCGGACGGTTCGGCACTCCTTCCCTCATTACCCGCATCACCAACGACACCCACCAGATCCAGACGCTGATGGCCATGGTTGGAACCATGATGATCACCGCCCCGCTCACCATGATCGCCGGCACCGTGCTCGCCGTTCGGGAGGACGCCGGGCTGTCGGTTCTGCTGCTGGTGGTCATCCCCCTAGAGATCATCGTGATGGGCTCGATCATCGCCGCCATGAACCCGGCTTTCCGGAAGATGCAAGAGCGCATCGACCGGGTCAACGCCGTGCTGCGCGAGCAGATCACCGGGATCCGGGTGGTGCGGGCCTTCACCCGCGAGCCGGTGGAGAGTTCCCGGTTCGCTGAGGCCAACGACCGCCTCACCGCCACCTCGATGCGGGCAGCCCGGCTCATGGCAGCCAGTTTCCCCGCGGTCACGCTGCTGGTGAACCTGTCGAGCGTCGCCCTGTTGTGGATCGGCGCCGACCGCATAGAAGACGGATCGACACAGATCGGGTCGCTGGTGGCCTATCTCACCTATCTGCTCCAGATTCTCTTTGCCGTCACCATGGCCGCATTCATGGTGTCGATGATTCCCCGGGCGGCGGTGGCGGCCGAGCGGATCGTCGCAGTGCTCGACACCCAGTCGTCGGTGATTCCTCCGGCCAACCCGGTGCAGGAGTTCATCCGGCCCGGGACGGTGGAGTTCCGCGAGGTCGGCTTCCGCTACCCCGGCGCCGAGCATTCAGTGCTCGACGACGTCACATTCACCGCCCTCCCGGGGGAGACCACCGCCATCATCGGTTCCACCGGCGCGGGAAAGACCACGCTTTTGACGCTGGCCGCCCGGCTGGCCGATACCACCACCGGTGAGGTGTCGGTGGGCGGCGTGGACGTCCGCCGCCTCGACCAAGACCTGCTGTGGTCGACCATCGGCTATGTGCCCCAACGGGCCTACCTGTTCAGCGGCACGGTGGCCTCCAACCTCCGGTACGGACGCCCCGATGCCACCGACGGCGAGCTGTGGGAGGCCCTAGAGGTCGCCCAGGCGGCGGGATTCGTCCAATCGATGCCCGACGGGCTGAAAAGCTCCATCAACCAAGGGGGCACCAACGTTTCCGGCGGCCAGCGGCAACGACTGTCCATAGCCCGGGCCCTGGTCGCGCGCCCGGCCGTCTACCTGTTCGACGACTCGTTCTCGGCCCTCGACCTAGCCACCGAGGACCGACTGCGCCGCGCCCTCGACCCTCACATCCGCAACGCCGCCGTGCTGGTGGTAGCCCAGCGCATCTCCACAATTGAGACCGCCGACCAGATAATCGTTTTGGAAAACGGCATCGTGGTCGGCAAAGGCCGTCACGACGAGCTGATCAGCACCTGCCCCACCTACGCCGAGATCGTCTCCTCTCAGAGGGGAGGTGAGGCCGCATGAACCCAGATGAACCGGGCGACATCGGGCCCGGCGACGACGAACTAGACGACGACGAGCAGGCTGACCAAGAAGCCCTACAGAACTTTGGACGCGAGGCCATGCGCTACTCCGGCCGCATGGGCGCACCGATGCCCGCGGAGTCCACTCGCAACTTCCGGGGCACTGTCCGCCAACTCGCCAAGATCACCGGGCGCGAGACACCGGTGCTGATCCTGGTGATCGCGCTGGCGGTAATGAGCGTGAGCCTGACGGTTATCGGCCCCTGGCTTCTCGGCGGGGCCACCGACATCATCGTGAGCGGAGTTCGCGAGGGCAGCATCGACACCAACCGGCTCCAGGATCGGCTCTTGGCCATTGCCGGGGTGTTCGGGGCCGCGTGGGCACTGGGTTACGCCCAGACGTACCTGCTCACCGGCGCACTCCAGCGGTCGATGTTCCGGCTGCGGGAGTCGATCGAGGCCAAACTCCACCGCCTTCCCCTGTCTTATGTCGACCGACACGCTCGGGGAGACCTGCTCAGCCGGGTGACCAACGACATCGACAACCTCACCCAGAGCCTCCAGCAGACGATCAACCAGATCCTCACCTCGCTGCTGACCTTGGTGGGGGTGACGGTGATGATGCTTACGGTGTCGCCTCTTCTGGCGCTAGTGGCCTTTGTGACCGTACCGCTGTCGTTGATGGCCACCCGCATGTTCGCCCACCGGGCCCGGCC
Organism: marine group bacterium Sva0996 bin134; assembly: GCA_002239105.1. GTDB lineage: Bacteria > Actinomycetota > Acidimicrobiia > Acidimicrobiales > Bin134 > Poriferisocius. Next base: position 5,699 of record MPNQ01000010.1, read on the forward strand.
CCGATTCCTCCTCCAGTGGCGGACCACCGGCGCGCTCAACGCCCAGGCCGAGGACGTGGTCAGCGGCCACGCCATCGTCACCGCGTTCGGCCGCCAAGACCAAGAGCGCCGGCGCTTCGAAACTGAGAACGACCACCTCTACGACGCCAGCCAATCGGCCCAGTTCCTGTCGTCGGCCATGCAACCGGTGATGATGCTGATGGGCAACCTCCAATTTGTGGCCGTCGCCGTGGTCGGCGGGCTGCGCATCTCCAGCGGGGCCATCACCATCGGCGACATGCAGGCGATGATCCAGTACACCCGGCAGTTCGCCATACCGATCCAGTCGCTGGCCTCGATGGCCGCTACCTTCCAGTCGGGCATTGCCTCGCTGGAGCGGGTTGTGGAGCTTCTCGAGGTCGATGAGCTGAGCCCCGACCCCGAGCCGGTGCCCGACCCGCCGCCTACCGCCGGACGAGTGGTGTTCGACGACGTCCACTTCGCCTACGAACCCGACAAGCCCCTGATAACCGGGCTCGACCTCACCGCCGAGCCGGGCCAGACGGTGGCCATCGTCGGCCCGACTGGGGCGGGCAAAACCACGCTGGTCAACTTGCTCTTGCGGTTCTATGAGCTGGATGGCGGGCGAATCATCCTCGACGGGCGCGACATCACTTCACTGCCCCGCCACGAGTTGCGCTCCAAGTTCGGCATGGTGCTCCAGGACACCTGGCTGTTCGGCGACACAATCTGGGAGAACCTCCGCTACGGCAACCCCGACGCCACCGATGCCCAGATCCTCGAAGCCGCCCGGGTCACCTATGTAGACCGCTTCGTCCACTCGCTCCCCGAGGGGTTCGACACCGTCATCAACGACGAGGGTGACAACATCTCCGCCGGGCAGAAGCAGCTCCTCACCATCGCCCGGGCCTTCCTCGCCGACCCGGCGATCCTGATTCTCGACGAGGCCACCTCATCGGTGGATACCCGCACCGAAGTGCTGATCCAAGAGGCCATGAACGCCCTGCGGGCCGACCGCACCAGCTTCGTCATCGCCCACCGCCTGTCCACCATCCGGGGCGCGGACACCATCGTGGTGATGGACGGCGGACACATCGCTGAACAAGGCTCCCACGACGAACTCCTAGCCCGCGGCGGCCCCTACGCCGCCCAGTTCGCCGGCGAAGCCACCTGATCGCTGGCCGACGAGCGCAATACCCGCGAAATGGCGGAGGGGGTGGGATTCGAACCCACGGTGACTTGCGCCACACACGCTTTCCAAGCGTGCCGATTCGGCCGCTCTCGCACCCCTCCGGGAGTTAGGAAATTTACCGCACACCGACGGGCGGTCCTGCACCGATAGCCGCTAGCCTGGCTTCATCTGGGCCGTGAGCCCGGTTTGGAAAGTGATGGTCGGGTCCTGTGCAACGCCAGCCCGTGAACCGAGTCAGGGCCGGGAGGCAGCAGCTCTCAGCGGATCCTGGGGTGTGCCGCAGACCGCCTGGCCATCACTTTCGAGACCGGACTGCAACCCCAGCTTGAGCCTTGTTGTCGCTCAGCCTGAGTAAAGTCGGCGCAATGGCCCCTCAGGCACTGTATCGACGCTACCGGCCAGCTTGTTTTGGCGAGCTGCGCGGGCAAGAGGCCGTCGTTCGAGCCCTTCAGAATGCGGTCCAACAGGGACGGGTGGGCCATGCCTACCTGTTCAGCGGCCCTCGGGGCACCGGCAAAACCAGCGCCGCCCGCATTCTGGCCAAAGCCCTCAACTGCACCGACTTGAGCAGCGAAGGCGAACCCTGCGGCCAATGCCAGTCCTGCCTCGACGTCGCCAACAACACCTCCTACGACTTGATTGAGCTAGACGCCGCCTCCAACAACAAGGTGGACGACATCCGCGACCTCATCTCCCGGGTGGCGATGGGCAGTCCCGGCAAAGCCAAGGTGTATGTGCTGGACGAGGTCCACATGCTCACCCCCGGCGCCGAAAACGCCCTGCTGAAGACGCTCGAAGAGCCCCCCGACCACGTGGTGTTCGTGCTGTGCACCACTGAGCCCCACAAGGTGGTGCCCACCATCCGCAGCCGCACCCAGCACTTGGGGTTCAACCTCATCGACGGCGACGTGCTTGCCGACCACGCCCGCTGGGTTATCGAACAGGCCGGGCTGGAGGTTGATGAAGACGCCATCGACCACGCTGTTCATCGAGGGGCTGGTTCGGCTCGCGACACGCTGTCGGCTCTCGACCAGATCGTTGCTGCCGGCGGGGTCGCCGATCGAGTTGATGCGGTGGACGCCATCGTCGATGCCTTGGGAGGCCAGGACTACGGCCCCGCGTTCGTCGCTGTCCATGAGGCCCTGCGGTCGGGACGGGAGCCCAGGATCATCGGGGAGGCCCTGCTCGATCTTCTCCGCAACGCCTTCTTGAGTGCGATGGGCGCCGATTTGAGCTATCTCACCGACGCCCAGCAGGAGAGCGCTCGGGCCACAGCGGCCAAGATCCCCCCCGCGGGGCTCACCCGGGCACTGGAAGTGTTGGGGACGGCCCTGGTGGACATGCGCCAAGCCCCCGATCCGCGGGTCGACCTAGAGGTGGCCTTGGGACGGCTCACCCGGCGCGATCTGGACACCGACATCAATGCGGTGTTGGAACGCATCGAGCGGCTGGAGCGTCAAGGGCCGCCCACACCTGCCGGCTCTGCCAGCAGCGCCCCGGCTGCCCCCCCGTCCGCTCACCGAACCGGAGGCCCCACCAGCGGGCACGAGCGGGCTCGTGCCGCCATCGCCCAGATACAGGCTAAGCAGTCTGAAGCCGAGGCTCGTCCATCGGAATCGGCCGCCGCCAAGGATCCCGACACCGCTGATGATCCCGCCTCAGATCGAGTCCCGCGGCCCACGCTGGGAGCAATGCGGGCAGGAAAGGCATCATCTGCCTCAACCGACAGTCTCGCCGAAGCGGCTTCTCCCCTTGAGCCTGGCGCGGGCAGCGCAGACCCCGATATATCGCTACCCAGCCGTGAGGAAGTGGTTCTCGCCTGGGGAGACACCATCTTGGCCAACCTGTCGAACAAGGTCCGAGTCAGATTCCAAACCGGTCGATTCTTGGCCAACGATGCCAGTTGCGTGGTGTTCGCCCTCCCCAATCAGATCCACCTGGACCGCTGCGAAGAAGCCCGCGATGAGGTAGACGAAGCCCTTGGCCAACACTTCGGGCAGCCGGTGCCCATGCGCTTGACCATCGACGACGACAGCACCGCGCCGCCCCCCGTTATTCGGCCGGCAACGACCCGAACAACCTCAGCCGACCCCGACGAGGCCGAGGCCATCGACCCCGACGAGCTCATGGATGAGGAGGCCGTCACTCAGGAGGTCATCTCCAACCTCATGGCCGCATTCCCCGACTCCGAGCTCGTCACCTTCGACCCGCCCACCGCCACCGGCCAACAGGGATAGCCGGTCCCAACGTGAGCAGCGTCTACACCGCACCGGTTCAGGTGTTGATCGACGAACTGGGCCGCCTCCCCGGCATCGGTCCCAAGTCGGCTCAGCGCATCGCCTTCCATTTGCTCAAGGTCTCCGAGCAAGACGCTCTGAGGCTGGCTGACTCCATCAAGGAGGCCAAAGCCAAGATCCAATTCTGCCAGCGGTGCTTCAACATCAGCGAGCACTCCGAGTGCGAACTGTGCTCCGACCACCGGCGCGATCCAGCCATCTTGTGCGTCGTGGAGGATCCTCGAGACATCGTCGCGCTGGAGAAGACGCGGGAGTTCCGAGGCCGCTACCACGTGCTGGGCGGTGCCATAAACCCCATCGAAGGCGTTGGCCCCGATCAGCTCCGGATCAAGGAGCTGCTAGCCCGCATCGATGACGAGAACGTCACCGAGGTCATCTGCTGCACCAACCCCAACATCGAGGGAGAGGCCACCGCCATGTATTTGGCCCGGCTCATCGAGCCGCTGGGAGTGGCCGTTACCCGTATCGCCAGCGGCCTGCCGGTGGGCGGCGACCTGGAATACGCCGACGAGCTCACCCTCAGCCGGGCGTTGGAGGGACGCCAGCGCATATCCGCCGGCTGATCTGAGATTCCGTCGCAGAACACAAGACACCGCCTCAGCGAATCGGGCGGGGGGCAATGGAACCGACACGCATGAGGCGGTGCTTGTTTGTTGCAATTACATTACAAACATGACGAAACAAAGTCAAGTCATGGCAAACTTGTAACAATCAAACTTGAACCAGAAGCGCGTCCCCTTGGCCTCCACCACCGCACAGGGCGGCAGCTCCCCTACCCCCGCCCCGACGGCGCAGCTCATTCAGCAGGGTGAGCACCAAGCGGTTTCCACTGGCGCCTATGGGGTGTCCCAGGGCGATGGCCCCGCCGTTCACGTTCACCACGTCGTCGGAAATCCCCAGATCGGCCATCGACGACAGAGCCACCGCGGCGAACGCCTCATTGATCTCGAAGAGGTCCAAGTCGCCCAGGCTCAACTCAGCCGACTTGAGCGCCTGGAAAATGGCCCGCGACGGCTGAGTGAGCAGCGAGGGATCGGGCCCGGCCACCTGCCCGTAGCCCACATACGTCCCCAAAGGCTCCACGCCGAGCTGTTCGGCCCGCTCCCGGCTGGCCACCACCAGAGCGCTGCCCCCATCGGAGATCTGCGAGGCGTTGCCCGCGGTGATGTTGCCCGACTCGGCGAACGCCGGCCTCAACCGGCCCAACGACTCGGCCGTGACATCCGAGCGCACCCCCTCGTCGGACGAAACCAACACCGGGTCGCCCCGACGCTGGGGTACTTCCACCGGCACCAGCTCGTCGTCGAACAGCCCGGCGGCCGCCGCTTCCCGGGCCCGGTGGTGAGACTGGGCCGAGAATGCATCCTGGGGCTCTCGGGGCAGCCCGCTCGACGCGGCGTACTTCTCGGTTCCCGTGCCCATGGCACAGCGGTCAAAAGCGCAGAACAGACCGTCGTACATCATGGAGTCAACCAGGTCGCCGTCGCCCAAGCGATACCCCTCCCGCGCCCTCATCAGAAGGTAGGGCGCCTTGGTCATCGACTCCATCCCCCCGGCCACCACGATCTCAGCGTCTCCGGCTGAGATCATCTGATGAGCCAGATAGATGGTGTTGATGCCCGACAAGCACACCTTGTTGACCGTGGTGGCCGGCACAGTCATCGGAATGCCTGCCCCCACCGCCGCCTGCCGAGCGGTGGCCTGCCCCTCTCCGGCCAACAGCACCTGGCCCATGAACACGTAATCCACCTGCTCGGGAGCCACACCGGCCCGCTCCAGCGCAGCCTGAATAGCCATCGCCCCCAGCTCGGCGCCCCGAAACGACGCCAGTCCTCCCGACATCTTCCCGATAGGCGTGCGGGCCCCGGCCAAGATCACCGTCTCGCTCATTGCATCCCCTTAGTTTTCGGCTCATCGCTGCCCAGCGAAGTTCCCCACAGGATACGGTCACAGTGTGCGGATTCACCTGGTCGACGGGACATATGAACTGTTCCGCTACCACTTCTCTCCCGGCAATCGCGACCCACAGCTAGGTGCGGCCCGAGGGGTGGTCCACAGCATGCTCGCATTGGTCGACGACGGGGCTACCCACGTCGGAGTGGCCACCGACCAAGTGATCGAGTCGTTCCGCAACGAGCTGTGGCCCGACTACAAGACCGGGGAGGGAGTTCCGCCCGAGCTGATGGGCCAATTTCCTCTGGTTGAAGAGGCACTGGTCGCCGCTGGATTCTGTGTTTGGCCCATGGTCCGCTACGAGGCCGACGACGCCATGGGGGCCGCAGCTCGCAAGGCCGCCCTCGACCCAGGCGTCGAGCAGGTGCTGATTTGCACGCCCGACAAAGATCTGGCCCAATGCATCACCGCCGACGGGCGCATCGTGCAATACGACCGCCGCCAGCAAAAGCTCATCGACCACGACGGGGTGGTGGACAAATTCGGAGTTCTCCCCCAGTCCATTCCCGACTACCTGGCCCTAGTGGGCGACACTGCCGACGGCTTCCCCGGTCTGCCCGGTTGGGGGGCGCGCTCCACTGCGACCGTCTTGTCCCATTACCGCCATCTGGAGAAAATCCCCGACGCCGTGGGGCAGTGGGAGGTGAGCGTGCGAGGCTCGGCCAAGCTGGCCGCCACCTTGACCGAGAACCGGGAGCTGGCCATGCTGTTTCGCAAAGTGGCTACCATCGCCGACGACGCCCCCACCTTCGACCGGCTCGAAGAGCTGGCCTGGACTGGCCCCAATCCCGAATTTCCCGACCTGATGGGCAGGCTGGGGGGTGGCCATCTAATCGAGCGGGCCGAGAAATTGAAGGCCCGGATCGGAAAAGGCTGAAAGGAGCAAACACCCATGCGCACCGCGGTTACTGAGATGTTCGGCATCGAGTTTCCCATCATGGCCTTCACCCACTGTCGCGACGTGGCCGCCGAAGTGAGCCGGGCCGGGGGATTGGGCGTGTTGGGCGTCGTCGGCCACACCGACGAGGACCTCGAGACCGATATGGCTTGGATCCGAGAGCAGGTCGGCAACCGGCCCTTCGGCGTCGACCTCATCGTTCCCGCCCGATACGAGGGCTCCGACCAAGGCGGGTTGGACACCGACGAAGTGAAGGCGCTCATTCCCGAGGAGCATCAGCAGTTCCTCGACGAGATGCTTGACCGCTACGGCGTGCCCCCGCTGCCCCCCGACGACGGCCCGACCCAGAATTGGGGCCCCGCCGCCCCGCTCTCCAGTCGCCGAGCCGATCGCCAGCTGGAGATCGCCTTGGCCTACGAGCCCGCCTTGGTGGCCAACGCCTTGGGCCCGCCGCCTCCGGAGATGATCGCCCAGAGCCAGGCCGCCGGGGCCAAGGTGGCCGCCCTGGCCGGCCGGGGGGTACACGCCGAGCGCCATGTGGCGGCCGGTGTCGATCTCATCATCGCCCAGGGCTACGAAGCCGGCGGCCACACCGGCGAAATCGGCTCGATGGTGCTCATTCCCGAGGTGGTGGACGCGGTGGCCCCCGTGCCGGTGCTGGGCGCCGGGGGCATCGGCCGAGGCCGCCAGATGGCGGCGGCCATGGCGCTTGGCGCCCAGGGAGTGTGGTGCGGATCGGTGTGGCTGGCCACAGAGGAAGCCGAAACCAGCCCGGCGGTCAAGCAGAAGTTCCTGGCTGCCGCCTCATCGGACACCGAGAGGTCCCGCACCCTCACCGGCAAGCCGGCCCGGATGCTGCGCTCCGCGTGGACCGAGGAGTGGAATCGGACCGACACCCCCGATCCGCTGCCCATGCCCTTGCAGATCATCTTGACCGGTGAGGCCCGCCGCCGCATCGACCGGGTGTCCCACCAACCCGATAGCGGCGCCCAGAAACTGGCCAACTACTTCGTCGGCCAGATCGTCGGCACCATGAACCAAGTCCTCCCCACCCGCCAGGTGGTCTACAACATCGTTGAAGAGTTCATCGACGCGGTCGAATCTCTAACCGCTCAACTAGACGACGGGTAGAGCAGCTCCAAGGCCTCATCAATCGACTCGGCCCGCTGGATGATCCCCGCCATGGACTGCTTCACAAATCCAACTTCCACGAGCCGACCGTGAAACCCAACCAGCGGCTCCCAAAACCCGTCTTCGTCCAACAGCACCACGGGCTTGTACCGCCCGCCCTCGTGTAGCCCCAACTGCGTCCAGGTGGCCGACTCGAACAGCTCCTCCATAGTGCCCAACCCGCCCGGCAGGGCGCAGAACCCGTCGGACAGCGAGTACATGAGCTGCTTGCGCTCGTGCATGTCGTCCACCAGGTGCAACTCGGTCAGCCCTTGGTGGGCCACCTCGATCTCGTCCAAGAACTTAGGGATAACCCCGATCACCTCCCCGCCCGAGGCCATCACCGCGTCGGCCATCACCCCCATCAGGCCTACCCGGCCCCCGCCGAACACCACCCCAATGCCCTCATCAGCCAACCGCCGCCCCAAATCGGCGGCCAACAAGGCATGCCCCGGCTCAGTCCCCAGCGATGAACTACAAAAGACGGCCACCCGCCGCTGTACCACTCCCGAATCCAATGACATGGAAAGGAGGCTACTGGGCTGTGCCTTGAGCGAGGGGTCGTTCAAGCCGCCCAACCCCATGTAGCCTGTCGCGGCAATGGCCGAGCACTCGATGAAGGATCGACTCAACGACTTAGAGCGCCGCAAGCACGAGGCCCTCCACGCCGGGCCTCAGCGGGCCGTGGACCGCCAGCACGAGAAGGGCAAGATGCTGGCCCGGGAGCGCATCGAGTACCTGCTCGACGACGGTTCCTTCCACGAACTCGACATGCTGGCCCGCCACCGGGCGCTGGACAGCGGTATCGAGGAGCGGCCCTACACCGACGGCGTGATCACCGGTTGGGGCACCATAGACGGCCGCAAGGTGTTCTTGTTCGCCCAGGACTTCACCGTGTTCGGCGGCGCGCTGGGAGAGGTGTTCGCCGAGAAGATCCACAAGGTGATGGATCTGGCCCTTTCCGTGGGCGCACCCATGATCGGCCTCAACGACGGCGCCGGCGCCCGCATCCAGGAAGGCGTGGTATCGCTCGACTCCTACGGCGGGATATTCCACCGCAATGTCAAGTCGTCGGGCGTCATCCCCCAGATCAGCGTGATCCTCGGCCCGTGCGCCGGCGGGGCGGTCTACAGCCCGGCCATGACCGACTTCGTATTCATGGTGGCCGAGAAATCGCACATGTTCATTACCGGTCCCGACGTGGTGAAGACGGTCACCGGCGAAGAAGTCACCTTGGAAGATCTGGGCGGGGCCCGCTCCCATTCCACCAAGTCGGGAGTGGCCACCTTCGTGGGCCAGACCGAGGAAGAGGTGCTGGACGAGGTCCACTTCTTGGTGGGCCATCTGCCGGCCAACAACTTGGAGGAGCCCCCGCAGGTGGCTGCCACCGACGATCCCGAGCGGCTGACCCCCGAGCTGCGCGACATCATGCCCGACAGCCCCAACCTGCCCTACGACATGCGCAAGGTGATCGGTGCGTTGGTGGACGACGGGGACTTCATGGAGTACCACGCCCACTGGGCCCAGTCGATCGTGTGCGGCTTCGCCCGCCTGGACGGCTACACCGTTGGCGTGGTGGGCAACCAGCCGATGGTGTTGGCCGGCGTGCTCGACATCGAGTCGTCGTCCAAGGCGGCCCGCTTCGTGCGGACCTGCGATGCCTTCAACATCCCACTCCTCACCCTGGTGGACGTGCCCGGCTTCTTGCCTGGAGTAGATCAGGAGCACGGAGGCATCATCCGCCATGGCGCCAAGCTGCTCTATGCGTACTGCGAGGCCACTGTGCCCCGCATCCAGGTCATCACCCGGAAGGCTTATGGCGGAGCCTACGTGGTAATGGACTCCAAGTCGGTGGGCTCCGACCTGTCGTTTGCCTGGCCGGGTGCCGAGCTGGCGGTGATGGGTCCCCAGGGGGCGGTGGAGATCATCCACCGCCGCGAGCTCCAGTCGGCCGCCGATCCGGTAGCCCGGCGGACCGAGCTGGTGGACGACTACACCGAGCGCTATGCCAACCCCTATATCGCCGCCGAACGGGGCTACATCGACGACGTCATCGACCCGGCCGACACCCGCCGTCTGGTGATCGACGGTTTCCAGATGCTCCGCTCCAAGCGAGAAGAACTGCTGCCTCGCAAGCACGGGGTTATCCCCCTCTAGTCACTAACGTTGAAAAATCACCCCGGCGCGGCCGAAAAGGCCAGCTAGAACAGCCCTATGAGCCTCATCCAATTCACCCCGCAGCCCACCGACGAGGAAGTGGCCGCCATCTTGGCCGCCTACGAGGCTCTTTGGCCCCGCCCCGCGGCCTTCCAGCCTGAGACGGCCGTCGCACCCCGCTGGCGGTTCAGCGGTCGCTGGTGGACTGCCCCGGCCACAACTCGCCGTCAACGACAGGCACTGCGCCGATGACCGCCGACCCTGCTCGCCATCGGACACCCGAGGAGCTGGAGGCGGCCCTCGACCACATCCGCCAAGCTCCTGCCGATCAAGGCACCCTCGAGTTGATCGTCCGCCGGCCCGCGGTGAACGAGCGAGAAGTGCTGGAATCCGGCCTGCTCACTCTGGAGGAGGGCCTTGAGGGTGACACTTGGAGCCAGCGGGGCTCAACCAAGACAGCCGATGGCGGCCCACTGATTGACGCCCAGATCAACATCATGAATGCTCGCACAGCCGCGGCGATAGCCGGACCCATCGAACGGTGGCCCCTAGCTGGCGACCAGCTCTACATCGACCTCGATATCAGCTTGGAAACCCTCCCTGCTGGCACTCAACTCGCCATCGGCGAATCCGTTATCGAGGTCACCGCCGAGCCCCACACCGGATGCGGGAAATTCTCCGGCCGTTTCGGCCTCGACGCCCTCCGCTTCGTCAACTCCCCCACCGGTCGAGCCCTCAACCTCCGCGGCATAAACGCCAAAGTCGTCCGCCCCGGCCCCATCCGCCAAGGCGACCCCATCACCCGACTCTCCTAGCGGGGCCACGAAGCCGAAGGCTGCTTCACCGCAGCCTTCAATCGCCCCAGATATTCACTCCGGGGAATCTCAATCGCCCCCAAACTCCGCATATGCTCCGTCGCCCACTGCACATCCAGCAGCCGCGTCACCCCTCCATGAGCCAACCGGCCCACCAGCGATACCAGAGCCACCTTGGAGGCGTCGCGGTCAACGTGGAACATCGACTCGCCGGCAAACAGACCGCCGATCGACACCCCGTACAGCCCGCCTACCAACTCCCCATCCTCCGACCACGCCTCCACGCTGTGGGCCCACCCCATCTTGTGCAGTCGCACATAGGCATCTCGGATGTCCGGTGAGATCCATCCGTGGGGCCGCTCGATCATCCGACAGGCGTCGATCACATCAGCAAAGGCAACATCGGCGGTGATCCGATAGCGGCGCAACGACCGGCGCAACGACCGAGTCACCCGAAGGTCGTCGAGAGGAATCACGCCTCGTGGATCAGGCGACCACCATCCCAGTTTGTCGGTGCGGCCCAGCGGCATGGGAAACAGGCCTGCTCGATAGGCGGCCAACAGCGTGCCGGGAGCCAGATCGGCCCCCACCGCCACCAAGCCGTGCTCGTCGGCCGCCTCCGCGGGCGGAAATGCCCATTGGCTGGGTTCAGGCTCCAGCCTCATGCTCCGGCCTCATCCCCATACTCTGCCCCACCCCGAGGCAATGAGCTGAGGGTTAGCCGGATTCTTCGACGGTGACCGACTTGACGATCACCTGGGGATCGGGGGCTCCGCCCAGCCGGTTGCCGGGCTGGTCGGCGTGACTGGCCAAAATGGCCTCGGCCACCGCCAGGCTCTCGGCGTCCATCTGGCCGAACACCACGTAAGTGCCCTGGCTGTTGAGCAGGGCGGTGTTCTCATTCACCGCAAGGAAGAACTGGGCGCTGGCGCTGTTGGGCGCTCCGGTGCGGGCCATCACGATCTGGCCCGGCTCGTAGGTGAAGCCCGACCCCTCATCAGGGATGGTGTAGCCCGGCCCAGGGTCAGACGGGGAGTTCGTGTGGGGCGCCCCGCCCTGGATGATGCCGATGCTCGGGTCAGTGCGGAACAACAGCGTGTTGTCGTAGTAGTGGTACCGGGCCAAAACTGCGAAGTTGTTGGCGGTTACCGGCGTGTTGGCCACGTCGAGGTCAATCCTCATCTCCCCCGCAGTGGTGTCGAACACCGCGGTGTGCTGCTTGGAAACGTCCAAGCACATGGGTTGGGGACCGTCGAAATCCAGGACGGTGGGTCCTGATCCGTCTGCGGGCGGGCATGCGCTCAAGTCAATACTCCCTTCAGGAGTGGTGTCGGTGGCTTGTATGTCGATGGAGTTGATAATGACCGTTTCCGACGGCCGTCCTCCGAAGGCGGTGTCGGGGTTGTCTACATGGAGAACCAGGGCATCCAACACGACAGTCAAGCTGCCATCGGAGATCTGCCCCAAAGTGGCCAGTCCGGAAACCGGTTGGGACGGCAAGAAGTCTGCCTCGTCGTAGGCCAAGAACAAGAACTGGCCCGCAGAATCGCCCTCGGCCGACCACAGCAGCTGGCCGGCCTTCGAGGTCACCTCCTCGCCGGGGTCGACTGTGAATCCCGGCCCGGGATCGTCAGCTGAGTTGGTATGGGGTGATCCACCCTGGATGTAGCCTCCGGTGGGATCGGTGTAGAAGATGGCCGTTCCGTCGTAGTAGTCGTAGCCGGCCAGCGCCGCGAAGGCGTTCACCGCCTCAGGAGCGGCCTCCTGATCCAGCGCCACCCGTATCCGCCCCAGGCTGGTGTCGAACACTGCGGTGTAGGCGAGTTCGGGATCGAGGCACTGAGCCGGCGCCGATTCAAACGAGGTCACCCGGAACGTCGGACCTGCCGTATCGGGACAAGGGGTGACGTCTCCGCTTAGCTCGCCGCCGGGCGCCGGAGGTGGTGGAAGCTCCGGGAATCCACCGGTTCCTGGCGCGGCCTCGGCGCCATTGCCGTCAGCAGTGTCACTTGCAGCACTGGGAACATCGGATTCACCGCTGTCGCCACTCTCCCGCAGCGTCAGCCAGAGAATTAGCACGCCCACCACGATCGCCAGCCCGATCAGGGCGACTCGGACCCCCCCAGAGCGGAGTCGACCGCGGGTCTCCGTCACCTTGGCCCGCTGCTGCGCGATCTGCCGATGCTCCCGCTGTCGCTGCCTCTTGCTAGTGGCCATCGCCTGAAATCTAGAGGTAGAGCTACTGAAGTGCCTACCAGCCCGAAAAACTCGGAAAACAACAACCGAAGTGGTGATGGGGGGCCGGTAGCGTTTCTGCCATGGCCTTAGTGGTGCAGAAGTTCGGCGGCACGTCGGTGGCCAACGCCGACCGTATCCGCGAGGTGGCCGACCACGTGCGTCGTTGCCGAGACCGGGGCGACCAAGTGGTTCTGGTGATCAGCGCCATGGGCAAAGAGACCGACGAACTGCTGGCGCTGGCGTCGGCGGTCTCCGACACCCAGCCAGGCCGGGAATTGGACATGCTCATCACCGCCGGAGAACGCAAGGCCTGCGCCCTGGTGTGCATGGCCCTTCACGATCTGGGGGTGCCCGCCGACTCCTTTACCGGCAGCCAGGCCGGATTCATCACCGACACCAACCACGGCAACGCCAAGATCGTGGAGATCACCCCCGGACGAGTCCAGGCCGCGCTGGAGGAAAACCGCGTTCCGGTGGTGGCCGGTTCGCAGGGAGTGAGCACCGAGAACGACGTGACGTTCTTAGGCCGAGGCGGCTCCGACACCACGGCGGTGGCCCTCGCCCACACCCTGAGCGCCGATGCCTGCGAGCTGTATACCGATGTTTCCGGGGTGTTCACCACCGATCCCCGGGTATGTGCCGATGCCCGCAAGATACCCAGCATCTCCTTCGAGGAGTTGTTGGAAATGACTGCGGTGGGCTGTCCGAAGCCCGCCATGCGTTCAGTCGAGGTGGCCCAAAACTACGGCGTCAAGCTGCACATTCGTTCGGCATTCACCTGGGAGCAGGGAACCTGGGTGGTCAAAGAGGAGTCTTCCATGGAGCAACCCATCATCCGATCGGTCACCCCCGACAGCTCGGAGACCAAGATAACTGTCACCGGCGTGGCCGACCGTCCTGGCGTGGCCGCGGCCATGTTCCGTCAGCTGGCCGACGCCGGCGTGAACGTCGACATGATCGTGCAGAACGCCTCTGAGGACGGCATCACCGACATCTCATTCACCGTTCCCGACGGCGACGCCGATACCGCCGCCGACATCACCCAGAAAGTGGCCGACGAGATCGGCGCCACCGGGGTGACCGCCGACCGGGACATCGCCCGGATCAGCCTGGTGGGCGCCGGCATGAAGTCGCACCCCGGTGTGGCCGCCACCATGTTCGAGACTCTGTCGGAGAATCAGATCAACATTGAGATGATCTCCACCTCTCCTATTCGCATCAGCTGTGTGATCCGCCAAGAACATACTGATGCGGCCACGCAGGCCTTGCACGAGGCCTTCGGCCTGTCCCGATAACGGCATCAGTTTCCTGAGCTGTCGAAAGTAGGATTGCTGGCGTGAATGTCGCAGTTGTCGGCGCTACCGGCCAGGTCGGCGGGGTGATGCGCCGCCTGTTGGAAGAGCGCAATTTCCCGGTAGACGATCTGCGAGTGCTGGCCTCGGCCCGCTCCGCCGGCCGCACCATGTCGTGGCGAGATCAAGACTTTGTGGTCGAAGATGCCGCTACCGCCGACTACCGCGGGGTGGACATCGCTCTTTTCTCTGCCGGCGGCGCCACCTCCCGCGAGCTCGCCCCCCGAGTGGCCGCAGCCGGAGCCACAGTCATCGACAACTCCTCGGCGTGGCGCATGGACCCCGACGTGCCCCTGGTGGTGCCCGAGGTAAATGCCCATGCTTTGGCCAGCATTCCCAAGGGAATCGTCGCCAACCCCAACTGCACCACCATGGTGGGCATGCCGGTGCTCAAGCCACTGGCTGTTGAAGCCGGATTGCGCCGCCTGGTGATCTCGTCGTATCAGGCAGTATCCGGCGGAGGTTTGTCGGGCGTGGCCGAGTTGGACGAGCAGGTGCGCAAGGTGGCCGACGATGCCATTGGCCTCACCCACGACGGCCAAGCCGCCTCGTTTCCGGCACCGTCCGTTTTTGCCGCGCCCATAGCCTTCAACGTGGTGCCCGAGTGCGGCTCCTGGATCGACGATGACTCCGGGGAGACCTCCGAGGAGCGCAAGCTGGTGGAGGAGAGCCGCAAGATCTTGGAGCTCCCTGATCTGGCGGTGAGCGCCACCTGCGTGCGGGTACCGGTGTTCACCGGCCACTGCCTGGCCATCAACGCCGAATTCGACCGCCCTCTCAGCCCCGAACGGGCCACTGAGCTTCTGTCGGCCGCCCCTGGCGTGGTGGTCGACGATGTGCCCACTCCGCTGGCCGCCGCCGGCATCGACCCCACCATGGTCGGCCGAATCCGCGTCGACCCCACCGTCGCCAACGGCCTTTCCCTGTTCGTAGTCGGCGACAACCTCCGCAAAGGCGCCGCCCTCAACGCCATCCAGATCGCTGAAGCGCTGATCTCCGTCTAGCGGGGCGGATTGTCGCGGTATCTCAGCGCCGCTTCTTCCAGACTGAGATCGAGCTGGTTGGCCAGCGACGCCAGCCAGGCCAGCACATCGCCCATCTCGTGCAGCCGCTCGGCGTCATCGCCCTTGCGCACCGCTTGGGCCAGCTCGCCCAATTCCTCGCACAACCACGCCACGGTGGCGGGGATGCCTCGCTCCCGGTCTTGGGGACCGTACAGATCATCCATGAGTTGTTGGAAGGCCGCAATCTCCATTGCGGATCTGTTTAGCCGATTAGAGGACCGGTCACGGTGACCCGGTGTATTCGGTTCACAGGCGGTAGCCGCCATCCACGCTGATCACCTGTCCAGTGATGCCTCCGCCCGCTTCTGAGGCCAACAGCACCGCCATGGGGGCCAGTTCCTCCGGTTCCAGAATTCGGCGCTGGGCACTGTCGGCGTGGGCGTCGGCCTCGGCCTGGGCGGCGCTGACCCCTTTGGCTGTGGCCAGCTTCTCGAAGTCCACCAACGCCGTGTTGGTCCACCCCGGACAAAGACAGTTCACCGTGATCCCATAGGGCGCCGCCGCCATCGCCAGCTGCTTGGTAAGACCCACTAGCCCGTGCTTGGCCGCGGTGTAGGCCACGCTGGCCGCGGCTCTCTTAGATGCACCCGAGCCGATATTGATGATGCGGCCATATCCCCGCTCCCGCATTGGCGAAAGCGCCTCCTGGCTGGTCCAAAAGGCCGAAATGAGGTTCAACCGCAGCGTCCCCATGAACGCCTCGGCATCTCCCGAGAACGGATCATGGTTTCCCTCCGACGAGCCCCCCACATTGTTGACCAGCACGTCAATCCGACCGAACTCAGCCATCGCCGCCCGCACCGGTGACCGGGCCTGGTCTTCATCGGCCGCGTCCGCCACCACGGCCACTCCCTGCCCGCCGACATCTTCAATCTCGGTCACTACTGCATCGAGCTGCTGCTGGGTCCGAGACGACACCACCACTGCCGCGCCCTCCTGGGCCATTCCAAGCGCAATGGCCCGACCGATCCCCCGGCCCCCGCCCGTGACCACGGCGATCCGGTCTGCCAGTTGCCCGCTCACGGCCTAGCCATAGGAAATGCTGCGATGGGCCAATTTCCAGCCGTCGGATGTGCGTACCAACCGATCGCGGTAGGTCCCGAATAGGGCGATTGAAGGCTCGGTCGCGGTGTTCACCCAAAACTGCCAATAGACTTCGGAAGTGGCATCGTCGCCGTCCACTGCCACCGCCTGGGTGGTGATCACGTGGCGAGTGTTGCTCCCCGGCCCAACCGTTCCTGCGGCCCGCCGCTCGATCGCCCCCGCCAAGAGGTTGTCCCGCCCCTGAATGGCCGCCCCCGGCATCTCCCACAGAGCATCGTCGGCAAACAACTCCACGTACTCCTCCAAATCCCCCTCATCTGCCAACTGAGCCAACCGGGCAACAACATTCCTGATCGCAGCATCATCACTCATGCCGAGAGACTAACTTCGACCCATGCACGACCTCGCAATCCGCGCCGGAACAGTTGTCGACGGCACCGGCCAAGCACCATTCACCGCGGATATCGCCATCGACGACGGCACCATCACCAACATTGGCAGAACCATTGGTGCAGCCCGACAAGAACTAGACGCCGACGGTCTCCTCGTCACCCCCGGCTTTGTCGACATCCACACCCACTACGACGGCCAAGTCTCCTGGGATTCCGACATGACCCCCTCGGTGTGGCACGGAGTGACCACCGTGGTGATGGGCAACTGCGGGGTGGGCTTTGCCCCCGTGCGCCCCGGATCAGAGGAATGGCTCATCGGCCTGATGGAAGGTGTTGAGGACATCCCCGGCGCGGCGCTGGCCGAGGGCATTGAGTGGGAGTGGGAGAGCTTCCCCGAGTACCTCGATGCCGTCGAGCGCAAACCCCGCACTATCGACGTGGCCGCCCAAGTACCCCATGGCGCGCTCCGGGCCTACGTCATGGGCGAGCGGGGGGCCGACCACCGCAATCACCCCACCGGTGCTGAGATCGCCGAGATGGCCCGACTGGCCGCCGAGGGCATTGCCGCTGGCGCGGTGGGTTTCACCACCAGCCGTACCATCAACCACAAGACCAAAGACGGCGAGCACACCCCCAGCCTCACCGCCGGCACATCCGAACTGTGGGCCATCGCCGAGGCCGTGGGGCACACTGGCAAGGGCGTGTTCGAAATGGTGGGCGACTGGGGAGACTTGGACGCCGAATTCGACTTGGTGGCCGAGATGGCCCGAGTCAGCGGCCGCCCGCTGTCGATGACCATTGCCGTCCCCGACAGCCGGCCCGACCTAGGCCACCAGCTTCTCGACCGCATCACCCGGGCGGCCGAAGCGGGCATCCCGCTCCGGGCCCAGGTGGCCAGCCGCCCCGTGGGGGTGCTCGTTGGTCTCCAATCCACCTATCATGCGCTCCTCTCGTGTCCTGGCTACCACCAGATCGCCTCGCTGGATCTTCCTACGCGGGTGGCCCATCTGCGTGAGCCCGAGGTGAGGGAACGCCTAGTGGCCGAGTTGGCCGCCCAGCCCGTCCATACCTTCAATCAACTCGAAAAGCTCTTCCCGCTGGGGGAGACCCCCGACTACGAGCCCTCGCCCGATGCCAGCGTGGCTGCCGAAGCCGCCCGACGAGGGGTCGACCCCCACGAAGCCCTCTATGACGCCTTGCTGGCCCGCGACGGCACCGAGCTGCTCTATGTGCCGGTGATGAACTACGCCGACGGCGACTTCGAGCTCACCAAAGAGATGCTCACCCACCCGCTGAGCGTCCCGGGATTGGGCGATGCCGGGGCCCACGTCGGGTTCTTGTGCGACGGCAGCATGCCCAGCTTCCTCCTCTCCCACTGGGGCCGCAACCGGTCGCGGGGCGAAACCCTTCCGGTGGAGCAGCTCATCAAGTGGCAGTGCGCCGACACCGCGGCCTTGGTCGGTTTCAGCGACCGGGGCACGCTGGCGGCCGGGCAGCGGGCCGACATCAACCTCATTGACTTCGACCGGCTCAATCTGCGAGCCCCTGAGATGGTGTTCGACCTTCCCGCAGGTGGGCGTCGGCTGATTCAGCGGGCCAACGGCTTTGTCGCCACCCTGGTCGCCGGCCAAGCAGTGCTGGTCGACGGAGAGCTGACCGGCGCCCTGCCCGGGCAGTTGGTGAGGAGCTGAACAGCCCCTCGATCGCAAGTGTCATACGCCTTCCTGGGTACTCCTGAGTAGAGCGATTAGTTGCACTTCCAACTATCGGACTTCCTTGATAGGATTTCCGCATGGTCGAGTCAATGTCGGGAATTCCCCTCGACCCCTTCTACGGCGATGGGTTGCAGCCGGGCGAGTACCCCTATACGCGAGGGCTGCACCCCACCGGTTACCGCAGCAAGTTGTGGACCATGCGCATGTTCGCCGGGTTCGGCACCGCCACCGACACCAACGCCCGCTTCCATGCCCTGCTTCGGGCCGGGGGAACGGGACTATCCACTGCCTTCGACATGCCCACGCTCATGGGCCGCGACTCCGACCACGAGTGGGCGATAGGCGAGGTCGGCAGAGCCGGAGTGGCCGTAGACACCCTGGCCGACATGGAGGACCTGTTTGCGGGCATCGAACTCGACAAAGTCACCACCTCGATGACCATCAACGGGCCAGCGGCTATTTCGATGGCCATGTATGTCGCAGTGGCCGAGAAGAGCGGCGTTGGCCGGGCCGACCTCGGAGGCACCATCCAGAACGACATCTTGAAGGAGTACCAAGCCCAAAAGGAGTACATCTTCCCGCCCCGCCCCTCGGTTCGGCTGGTAACCGATCTGATCCGGTTCACCACCGCGGAGATGCCCCGATGGCATCCGGTCTCCATTTCGGGATACCACATCCGCGAGGCGGGCTCGACCGCCGCCCAAGAGCTGGCCTTCACCCTGGCCAACGGCTTTGCCTATGTGGAGGCCGCCGTCGCGGCCGGATTGAACGTGGATGACTTCGCGCCGCGGCTGTCTTTCTTCTTCAATGCCCACAGCGATTTCTTCGAGGAGATAGGCAAGTACCGGGCCGCTCGGCGCATCTGGGCCACTTGGATGAAGGATCGCTACGGCGCCACCAACCCCAAGTCGCTGATGTGCCGGTTCCACACGCAGACGGCGGGGGTCTCCCTCACCGCTCAGCAGCCGGAGAACAACATCGCCAGGGTGGCCGTCCAGGCCCTTTCCGCGGTGTTGGGAGGCACCCAGAGCCTGCACACCGATTCATACGACGAAGCCCTGGCCCTCCCCTCGGAAAAGGCCGCCCGCATCGCCCTTCGCACCCAGCAGATCGTGGCTCACGAGACCGGTGCCGCCTCGGTGGTCGACCCGCTGGGGGGCGCCCCCTTCGTGGAGTGGATCACCGACGAGATGGAGCGCCAGGCCGACGAGATCTTCGACCACATCGACCAACTCGGCAACGGCTCCATGCTGGAGGGGGTCTACGCCGGTATCGAAGACGGCTACTTCGTGGGGGAGATCGCCGACGCCGCCTACCGCTTCGAGCGCGAGGTGAACGCCGGTAGGCGCATCATCGTGGGGGTCAACGAGTTCACCGAGGGTGACGAGGACGAGGCCAATCTGCTGTCCATCGGCCACGAGACCGAGGAGTTGCAACTCAAGCGACTCGAGAAAGTTCGCGGCGACCGCGATGATGATGCAGTGAGAGGTGCTCTCGCCGCGTTGGTCGAAACGGCCGAGCAGCCCGACGTGAACCTCATGCCCCCCATCATCGATGCGGTGCGAACCTACGCCACCGAGGGCGAGATCGTCGCCGCTTTGGAGACGGTGTTCGGCACCTATGTGGAGAATGCGGTGGTATGAGCCGATGAGCGATCTCCCTGCCGACCCATCGTTACTCCTAGACGCTGAATCCGAGATTCCGATCCGGGTGGTTTTGGCCAAACTGGGATTGGACGGCCACGACCGTGGTTTGAAGGTCGTGGCCCGCACATTGCGAGACGCTGGCATGGAAGTGATTTACCTGGGCCTGCGCCAGACCACCGACAGCATTGTCGCCGCCTGCGAGCAGGAGGACGCCGACGCAATCGGGCTTTCCATGCACAACGCCGGTCACCTCACCCTGGCTCCCCGCATGGTGGAGGCTGTAGCCCAAGCTGGATTGGACGTGCCGGTGGTGATCGGCGGGATCGTGCCCGCAGACGACGTCGCCACGCTGATCGACTTCGGCGTGGCCGCGGTCATCGGTCCCGGCGCATCTGCCCAAGAAGTCGTGTCCGCAGTGAGCGCGGCCGTGGACCGCCAAACCGCCGCCCAGTGAGCCCTAAGCCAGCCGACGACCAGTTCGAGCGATGAGCTCCGACCCGCTCGACGAGCTGTTCGAACGATGAGCCGCGACCCGCTCGAAGAAATGTTCGAAGCAGCCCGCGGCGGTAACCGGCGAGCTCTGGGCAAGCTCCTCACCATGGTGGAGAAGCGGGGCGAATCTGCTGCCCTAGTGTCAGAGGGGGCCCACCGTGATGCTGGCCAAGCCCGCGTGGTGGGGGTCACCGGGGCCCCGGGAACGGGGAAGTCCACCATAACCGGGCGGTTGGCCGCGGTCTCAGGGGCGTCCCGTCCGGCCATTCTGGCCATCGATCCCAGCTCTCCGCTCACCGGGGGGGCCATCCTGGGCGACCGGATCCGCATGGACAACCATGTGAGCAGCAGTGCCTTCATCCGATCGATGGCCACTCGCGGGCACGCCGGCGGACTGGCGGTGGCGGTTCCCGACGCTGTTCGGGTGCTCGATGCCGCCGGTTGCGATCCGATCATTGTGGAGACCGTGGGCGTCGGCCAGGTGGAGGTGTCGATCGCGGCGGCGGCCGACACAACCGTGGTGGTTGTGACCCCCGGCTGGGGCGACGCGGTGCAGGCCAACAAGGCCGGGCTGTTGGAAGTGGCCGACATTTTCGTGGTGAACAAAGCCGACCGGCCCGATGCCCGCGGTGCCCGCCGCGACTTGGAGTTGATGCTCGACCTCGGCCACCGGGGTGGGTGGCGGGCGCCCATCGTGCTGACTACCGCCACCGAGGGAGAGGGAATCGGAGACCTGTGGGCCGAGATCGAGCGCCACACGGCTCATCTTCACGACTCCGGCGAGCTGACCCACCGGCGCTGCCGCCGCCGGCGAGATGAGGTGGCCGACCGCATCGAGCTCGAATTGCGCTGCCGAGTCGACCAGATTATTCAGAACGAGCCAGGAGCAACTGCACTTGGCCGAGTTGACCGCAATGAGCTCTCTCCTGCGGCCGCCGCCGAGCAGCTGCTATCGACATTGGACCCCGACAACCCCCCTGAAGGCTGAAATGAGCACCTATACCGCTCCTTTGGACGACATCTCATTCGCACTGCGCCACATTGCCGGATTGGACGAACTGGCCCTGTTGCCCGCCTGGGCAGATGTCGGTCTTGACCATACCGAAGACCTCCTGGCTGAAGCCGGGCGGCTGGCCACCGAGGTCATCGCTCCCACCAACCGGATAGGCGACCAAACCGGCAGCGCGCTCAACGACGCCGGCGACGTAATCACGCCGGAAGGCTTCGCTCCGGCCTACCAGCAGTTCATCAACGGCGGGTGGACCGGAGTGTCGGCCGACCCCGAGTATGGCGGCGCCGGCTTTCCCCTAGTGGTCGACGTGGCCATCCAGGAGATGATCACCTCGGCCAACATGGCCTTTTCACTGTGCCCAATGCTCAGCCAGAGCGCGATCGGGCCAATCAGTGCCCACAGCAGCGACGAGCAGAAACACCGCTGGCTGCCCCAACTCATCAGCGGCACCTGGACCGGCACCATGCTTTTGACCGAGCCCCAAGCCGGATCCGATGTCGGCGCGCTCACCTCCCGTGCTGAACCCCAGGCCGACGGCACCTATCGCCTGTGGGGCCAGAAGATCTTCATTACCTGGGGCGAGCACGACATGACCAACAACATCGTCCACTGCGTGCTGGCCCGCACCCCTGGAGCTCCGGTGGGCACCCGGGGGATCTCCCTGTTCATCGTGCCCAAGTTCTTGGTGGACCAGAATGGCGCGGTGGGCGAGCGCAATGCCGTCCGGTGCATCGGGTTGGAGCACAAGGTCGGCATCCACGCCAGCCCCACCTGCGTGATGGAGCTGGACGGCGCGGTCGGAGAGTTGGTGGGCGAGGAGCATCAGGGAATGCCCCAGATGTTCACCATGATGAACAAGGCCCGCCTGCTAGTTGGACTGGAGGGGCTGGCCGTGGCCGAGCGGGCCTACCAGCAAGCGGCCGAGTTCGCCGCTGAACGACGGCAGGGCCGTCGCCCCGATACCGAATCTGGCACCCAGACCCCCATCGTCGAGCACCCCGACGTTCGTCGGATGCTGTTGGACATGCGAGCCCGTACCGAGGCGATGCGGGGTTTGCTCTACCTCAACGCCGCCGCCTCCGACCGGGGCGCCCGGCACCCCGACCCCCAACAGCGACAGCATGCTCGGCAGCGGGCCGAATTACTCACCCCGGTGTCAAAGGCGTGGTGCTCCGACCAGGGTGTCGAGGTGGCGTCCCTGGGTATCCAGGTGCATGGGGGCATGGGGTTCGTCGAGGAGACCGGCGCGGCCCAACACTGGCGTGACAGTCGTATCGCCCCCATCTACGAGGGCACCAACGGCATTCAGGCCATTGATCTGGTCGGGCGGAAGCTGCCCATGGACGATGGCGCTCCGCTGTCTGCGCTGCTTGAGGAGATGACCGGGTTGGACAAGAACCTGGATCAGGCCGTGGGAGCCATTGCCGAAGCCGCCCGCTGGCTGGGAGAGCATCCCGGCGACGACGCTCTGGCCGGTGCCACCCCGTTCCTTGAGATGCTTGGCCTCACCGTCGGCGGATGGGTTATGGCACGGTCGTGGGACACCGCTGGTCGACTCGAAGCGGCCGAACCACAGCAAGCTGATTTCTGGAGGGCCAAGCGGGTCTCCAGCCGGTTCTATCTCGACCAGATCCTTCCGACTGCCCCGGCATTGCTGCCCGCAGTCACTTCCGGGGCGTCTGCACTGGGCTAGTTACCCGCCCAAGCGCTCCCGAGCCGAGGCGCTGCGGGCCAGTAGATGGGCTGGCAAGGTAGCCCCGTTCACCACCACATCCCCGCCGGCATCGCCCTCGCCGTTGGCGGCGGGCAGTTCCTCAGAATCGCTGCTTGGCACTCCGGCAAGCTCATTCGCCTCAGCCGCTGCCTCAGCTGAGGCCCGGTCGACCAAGAAGTCTTCCCAATCGGCCTCTCTCACCAGCTTCTCGCGGTGAATCGAACCCCGCTCGGCCCCGCTGTCGAAACGCACCCAATAGCGCAACCAGCGCATGCCGGTATACAGCATCACCTCACCGGGAGTTCCCTCAGCAACTCCAGCCAAGTCTTCGGCGAGCACAACTCGTTCTCGCCGGTCTAAGACATCGGATCCCCCGGCCATCCCCTCAGGGTATCCATCGCAGGAATGCTCGGAGAAACCGCCGTTAAACCAGTCAATCCATTGACCACAGCAGCCACATCAGTCACACTGAACTCGTCAAGGGGTGCTTGGAATAATGTTGCAATTTGGTTACGTTTGTATCCATCGCCTCCGCCACCGCGGGTGCCGATAGCTCCTCATGCGAAATATCCTCCGGGCCATCATCCTTCTAGCGGTCATGATGCCGCTGGTCTTCGGCGCAACCGGCGCGGCCCAAGACACATTCATAGAAGAGCGCCAACAGCAGATCGAAGAAAGAAAGCGGGAGATCGAGGAGCAGCGCCGAGAACAAGACGCTCTCCAGCGCGAATCGCTTTTTGCCATAACAGAGCTGGATGTCACCGTTGCCCAGATCGAAGAGGTGGACGCGCATCTAAATCAGGTCAACTCCTGGATCGCAGCCGCCCAAACCCGCTTGGAATCGGTTGAGCTCTCTCAAACAGTGGCCCAGAAGCGGGTGGCCGACGCCCGAGAGCGGGCCGCTGAACTCGACGAAGAAATCGCCTCCATCCGAGGGCAGTTGCAAGACCAGGTTGTCCAGTTCTATCTGGATCTGGTGTATGAGCCGAACTTTCTCCTTGAAGACGGTGATCCCAATCGAAACGCCCGTCGCCAGTTCTACGTCGAGGAGTTGGGCGCTGATGCCCAGGTTCTTATTGATCGGCTGAGACGAGCCCACGACGACCAGCAGGCTTCGATACAGCAAGCCGAGCAAGCCCAAACCGAGATCGTGCAGGCCCAGGTCGAGATCGAGGAGACCCTCTCTGACCTGGCCGAGCTACAGGAAGCCCAGCAAAAGCTCCAAGAGGAATGGAACCGCAAGCGGAGGGAGTTGGAAGAGCGAATCGAGACCGAGGCGCAGGCAAGCCTCGACATCCAAAACGAGATCCTCCAAAATTCGCAAGCAATCAGAGATCTCGAAGCCGAGATCGCACGCGAACAAGACCGCCGGCGCATCGCGGAGTTGGAACGCCAGCGACAGTTCCAGCTCGAAGAAGAGAGGCGTCAACGAGAGGACCGACTGGCGGAGCTACGAGAGAAAGAGAACCAGGGGCAATTCGACAACCCTGCTTTCTTCCCGCCAGTACCGGGACAGGCGGGATCGGGGTTCGGGAACCGGGTACACCCCATCTTCGGCACTGTCCGATTCCATTTCGGGCTGGACTTCAGTGGGGACATGGGTGATCCCATACAAGCCGCCGCCTCCGGTACCGCAATCCAGGTCAAGTACCGGGAGGGTTACGGCAACACGGTGATGATCGACCATGGGGATGGGTGGTCAACCCTCTATGCCCATCTCTCAAGCTTCTCTGTGTCCATCGGCGCCCAAGTCAACGTCGGTCAGACCATCGGGGCGATCGGCAGTACCGGCTGGTCTACCGGACCGCATCTTCACTTCGAGGTCCGCTTCGAAGGTGTGCCCCAAGACCCGGCCAAGTATCTGTAATCACTCCGCTCGATTGTGCCCTCGCCGGGCTCACGGCAAGACTGGGCGGGTGGAGGCCCTTGTCTTCGAACGCAGTCCCGCCCGTTATGTGGCCGCCGCGGTTGCCTCTCGGGTGGTCCCCGGCGCGGGCGGTGGGATCGGCCCGCTGCGACTGCGAGATGTCGATCTTCCGGAGCTGCCTGGGCCGGAATGGCAGGCGATTCGACCTCGGCTGACCGGCATATGCGGTTCCGACCTGGCCACGGTGGAGGGTCGTTCGTCCCGATATTTCGAGTCGCTGGTGTCATTCCCGTTCATCCCCGGCCACGAGGTTGTGGGGCTCAACGACGACGGACACCGACTGGCTCTCGAACCGGTTTTGGGACCGGCAGCCCGTGACGAACCGCTCCCCTTCCCCGATGCCGCCCCCGGAGACGGCGATGACTACGGCTACTTGCTTGGGGGCACCATCGAAGACGGCATCCAAATCGGCTTCTGCTCCAGCACGGGCGGCGGTTGGGGCGAAAGCCTGGTCGCCCACCAGAGCCAGCTCCATCCGGTACCGGACCACTTCAGCGACGAGGCTGCCGTGATGCTGGAACCGGCGGCCGGGGGAGTCCATGCCGCCCTGAAGGCCCAGGTAGAGCCGGGAGCATCGGTGGCCGTGCTGGGAGCGGGCACGATGGGGCTGTGTTCGCTGGCCGCGTTGCGATCGCACACCTCGGCCGGGACGATCATCGCTACCGCCAAGTACCCCCACCAGCGAGATCTGGCCACCGCCTTGGGCGCCGACATCGTGGTCGATCCCCGGGAGGCTCGCCGCGCCGTCCGCAGATTCTGCGGCTGTCGGATGCTGGGCGACTACCTGTCGGGCGGAGTGGACGTCACCATCGACGCCGTGGGAAGTCCGGCATCGGTGGCCGATGCCATCGCCATCACCCGCCCTAGGGGTCGAGTGGTGCTTCTGGGCATGCCCGAACCCGCCCGAATCGACCTGACCGGGCTATGGCATCGTGAGACGGAGTTGGTCGGCGCCTACACCTATGGAACCGAAACCCTGCCCGAAGGCCGCACTGCCAAGAGCTTCGAAATGGCATTCGACCTGGTGGCCTCGGCCAACCTCGAGTGTTTGGTGTCCGCTCGCTACCCCTTGAGCCAATATCGGGAAGCCATCGCCCACGCCGCTGAAGCTGGCTCCCGCGGCGCCATCAAGGTGGTCTTCGAGCAGAACGGCTGATCCCCAGCGGCTACCCCTAAGCCAGCGGGGAAAGGCCGAAGTCGGCCCCGATGGCACTGATCTCTTCCACTAGGGCAACGGGCAGGGGAATGCCCGAAGCCAGCCGCTCAGCTCGGTTCTCGTGCTCGATCTCGCCGGGCACATAGATCCGATCCACTCCCTCGGCCCGCTCGTTGCTATGCACATCCCGGATGAGCTGGTCCATCTGCTCCCGAAATGTCTCCACCCCGCAGAACCGCTCCAGGTCGAGGGTCAGGAACATCCAACCCTTGGCCAGTCGGCGGTTGCCGACCAACTCGCATTCGGTCTGCTCGGTGTGGCCGAAACTGCTACCAGCCACTATCCCCGACAACACCTCCACCAACAGTGCAATCCCAAAGCCCTTGTATCCGCCGAACCAGCACAGATTCTGGGCTGATGCCGTTTCGGTATCGGTGGTCGGCCGACCATGGACGTCGTTGGCCCAGCCTTCGGGGATAGTCGGATCACCTCGTTTTTTGGCCAGCAAGATCTTGTTGCCCGCCACCGCGGTGGTGGCGATGTCGTACACCACCGGCAGCTCTTCGCCCGCGGGTACCGCCCAGGAGAAGGGGTTCGTCGAGAAGATCCCCGACCGGCCGCCGTAGGGGGGAACGATGGCCGGTCCATTCTGCACTGCCATGGCGAAGCAACCGGCTTCGGCTGCCGGCAGCGTGTAGTAGGCCAACGCCCCCAGATGGGTTCCCTCTCGCACGGTGACGGCCGCCACCCCGTGGGCTTTGGCCCGCTCGACGGCCAACTCCATTGCCCTCACACCGGCAACCTGTCCAAAGCCGACGCCCCCGTCGAGCATCACTGTGGCGCCGTCGTCGCGGATCACCGTCACTTCGGTGACCGGCCGCAGGTGTCCTGATCTCAGTCGAGCCACATACAGCTCCACCAGGTGGGCCCCGTGGGAGTCCACCCCGCGGAGGTCGGCCTCCACCAGGTTGTCGACCACGATCTCGGCTTGATCCAGAGGGACGCCCAGCCCCTCCAAAATGGCGATCTCGTAGCGTCGAAGGTCTTGATGATCCAGCAGGACCACGCTCGGGTCGACCACTGCTCAGGCAGTCTCTTCGGACTTCGGGGGCCGATAGAACAATGTGAGCTGGGCCAATCCGGCCAGCACGCCGCCCCCAGCGCCAATAGCCAATCCGATGTACCCATCCAAGTCATCATCGATGCCCAAAGCGCTGTCCACCGACCACTCCATGGGCCCCAGGGTGGCAACTGAAGCCGCCACCACGGCCAGCACAAAGGTGTACTCCCATCCTTCTCGAACGATCATGAAGCCGTTGTGGCGGTGAACGGTCCACGCCGCCACCACCATGACGCCCACCATCCCGGCAGCCGCCAGCGGGGTAAACAGACCCAGGGCAAACAGCAATCCAGCGCTGATCTCCGTGAGCGCGGCCATCCAGGCGTGTAACTTGCCCGGCTTCATTCCCATGCTGTCGAACCAACCAGCGGTACCGGGAATGCGACCGCCCTGAAAGATCTTGCCGTACCCATGAGCGGCAAACGTGAGGCCGATGCCCACCCGCAGGATCAGCATTGCCAAATTCATCTCATCCATAGGCCCACAGTACTGGCCCATCTAGGCTGAACAGGTGCCTCTATGGCTCAGCGTTCTTGTCGCCATCCTCGCGGGGATGATTCTCATCCGGGTCGGCATTGGAGTATTGCTGATGATCCGCCAGCCTCTGCCGCCGCCGCCACCGCCGGGTGAACTGCGCAAAGTGAAGATCACCTACCGGTGCACGCTTTGCTATGCCGAGGTTCGCATGACCGTCGCCCCGGAAGAAGACCCCGACCCTCCGCGTCACTGCGGCGACGAGATGGACCTGGTCGCGCCGATCGACGAGTAGAGCAAGTTATCCACAGGCTGTGTAGAAAACTGGGCACAAACTACAAGGCCGTAACTAGAACGTAACGAGACCCCAGCAGGTTGGCTAATGCCACTGGGTGGCTACCAGCATCCCGGCCAGCAGCAGACCCAGGCCGCCCATCAGGTACCAGTTGTTGGTGTCCCCCGGCAGCAGCGCAACGTAGTTGAGCACGATCACAATGGCCCCCAGAGCCAACAGGGCGATCATCAGCACTGGCACCCAGATTGGGCTGACCTTCTCAGCAGTGACCGGCACCCGGGGGGTGGCTTCGTTCTCGGGTCGGGTGCCCCTCGGGGTAACCCGGCCGCCCTGCACTCTGCGCTTGGTTGGCTTGGCCATGCGGCAAGGATAGACCCGATGCAATCCGCTTCTAGCCTTGAGTGGCCTCCCGATAACGTTGAACCCGGTGAGTTCCCGCATTCTGGTGATCGACAACTACGACTCTTTCGTCTACAACCTTGTTCAGTACTTGGGCGAACTGGGCGCCGAGCCGATCGTTCATCGCCACGATGCCATCTCCCTCGATGAGGCCGTCGGCCTCGATCCCGACGGCGTTCTCATCAGCCCTGGACCCGGTCGTCCATCTGATGCCGGACTGAGCAATGCACTCATTCAGGAGTTCTGCGGCGTTCGGCCGGTGCTCGGCGTATGCCTTGGCTTGCAGTGCCTCGGCGAGGTTTTCGGGGGCCAAGTTGTTCGAGCCCCGCATGTCATGCACGGCAAGACATCGATCATCCACCACACCGGCGACGGGGTCTTCGCTGGACTCCCCAACCCCATCGAGGCCACTCGGTACCACTCTTTGATCGTGGAGCGCTCCTCAGTGCCCGATGTCTTGGACATAACTGCGGAGACCGACGATGGGCTTGTGATGGGCTTGCGCCACCGCGATCACCCAGTAGAGGGAGTGCAGTTCCATCCGGAGTCGATCCTGACCTCCACCGGCCACGACATGTTGAGTAATTTTCTGGCTCAGACTGCCTTGTAACCGCGAGAAATCATCTGGTCCAGGAAACGGCGCAACCATCGTCGACCCCTGGGATGTCTCCATCTATGCCTTCTTCCCAATTCATGGCATTCGCGGCCGCGGCCGGCATGGGGTACGGGGGTTCCAAGTTCCACTCCGCGGTGAATCCAGGAATGTCGGAGTAGGTCGTCGCTAGGCCTCGGCACTCTGATTCGAATCTCGCCGACAGGGCATTCCAATTGGCGATGCTTCCCAAAGCACCTGGTTGATTTGCCGCGGCAATGGATCTTGCGTTCAGCTGTACGGCCGTACTCCTCGCCAGGGTCCTACGGGGAGTGAGGGCGTCGTCTGGTTCGTCGGGGGTGTCTGGATCGTCGGGGGTGCCCGTGGAGACAGGCTCCCCGGTGACCTCCGGCGGAACAGGCCCTACTGGCCGACCCAGACAGGCGGTTACCTCTGTTTCCCGCGGGTGCTCCTCGTCGGCAAGCGGTGTCTGGTCCATGATGCGACCGACCAGTTCTTCGGTGTCATTGGGGATTTCACAGTCGGGAATGGGTTGGATCAGCACCAGTTCCAACTCCGTCAACCGCTCAGCGGCGGTGTCCGGGGTCAGCCCGATCAGGCTGGGCACCACCACGTTCTCCGGACCCGTGGATATCAGGATCACAATTGGGGAATCGGGCAGCAACAAGACGGGGGGCGCCGGATCGGTGCTGATCACCAGACCCTCCTCCACTTCGTCGGAAGGCTCCTCAACTACTTCGTCGCTCACCTCCAGACCGGCTTGGGCCAATATCTGGGTGGCTCGCAGCAAGGTCATCCCCATGACATCGGGCACCTCTATGGCTTGAATCCCCTCGGCCACAAAGAGCACCACCGAGGTGCCCGGAGCAACCTCAGTTTGGGCCGCAGGATCTTGGCGAAGCACCTGTCCTGCCGGCGCAGTAGAGCCCTCCACCACTTGCAGCTCGGAGGGGAACCCCCGGTCCTGCAAGAAGCGGACCGCATCGCTGGCGTCTTGGCCCACCACTGGGGGCACGGGCACCGGAGCCACCCCCGAGCTCACCGTGATCTCGATCTCCCCACCCGACTCCGCTTCGGACAGCGCGGCCGGGGATTGGGAGATCACCTCATTGCTGGCCACCGTGTCACTGGGTTCGAACACTGGGATCACCACGAAACCCTCCCCCCGAAGTTCGCGGGTCGCCATTTGGATCGACCGGCCCACCACATCGGGCACCGTCACCAGGGCCGCTGGTGCGCTGGTCGCCACCGGTGGCGGGGCATCTTCGCCGTTGTCAAGCACGTTGGACAGCACGAAGAACACCAACACGGCCACGGCGATGAATATCACCGCCGCCGCCGTGTACAGCCCGGCCCGTGACGAGGGTTCCAAGACCGCCACCGGTGCGGGTTGGGGGGCCACTGGTGCGGGCTGCGGCGTGACCGGAGGCTGGGGTGGAGGGGCGGCTTGCGGTGGGGTGTCGTGTGGCGCCCTGGTCGGCTGCTCCGGCTCAACCGCCGGTGGGGGGGAAGCCGTCGACTGAGCTTCAGCCGCCTTTTGTCGAGGGGATAATTGATGGCGCCCCTCGCGAAAGCGCCGCAAATCCCGCTGGAGATCGTTGGCGGTCGGGTATCGCTTTGCCGGGTCTTTGGCCAGCAACTTATTGGTGATGGCCTCAAGCGATTCCGGCAGCACGATCCCCAACGATGATGGGGAGGGCACGGCCTGCTGGACATGCTTGTAGGCCACCGCCACCGAACTGTCGCCGGTGAACGGAGGGCGACCGCAGAGCATCTCGTACAGCACGATTCCCAGCGAATAAAGATCACTGCGGTGATCTAACGGCTGTCCCTGGGCTTGCTCCGGTGAGAAGTAGGTGGCTGTTCCCATTACCGAGCCGGTCTGGGTGAGGTTCGACTCCGCACCCCCGAACGCGGCAATGGCGATGCCGAAATCGGTTACCTTCACCTTTCCGTCGGGCGACAACAGCACATTGCCCGGCTTCACATCTCGGTGGATCACTCCGTTGTTGTGGGCAAACCCCAAAGCGGCGGCCACGTACATGGCAATCTCCGCGGCCCGCTCAGGGGGCAGGGGACCGTTCGAGCGCAGCAGTTCGGCCAAGCTCCGGCCCTCTATGTATTCCATGACGATGAAATACGTGCCCTCGTCCGATCCCCAGTCATACACCGCCACGATGTTGGGGTGATTGAGATTGGCGGCCGCGGTGGCTTCCCGCCGAAACCGCTCCACAAAGCTCGGGTCAGCGGCAAACTCCGGGAACAACCGCTTAATGGCTACCGGGCGCGACAAGAGGGTGTCCTGACCTAGGAACACGTCGGTCATACCGCCGCGAGCGATCTGATTTCGCAGTCGGTATCTACCGCCCAAAAGCTCCGGATCGTGGTCTGACATGGCGAAAATAGCGTAGTTGTTGTTTTGTTCGATTTATGGGAGGGCTACGTCGGTCACATCGACGACTACGACCGTCACGTTGTCGCTTCCGCCGTTCTTCAAGGCGAGCCTCACCAGGGCATCGGCGGCCTCCGACGGCGACTCGGATTGACCCATGATCGCGTGGATGTCCCGGTCGTCCACCTCGTTGGTCAAACCATCAGAGCAGAGCAGATAGCGATGCCCGCTCACCGGCACCAGAGTCCAGTCGTCAACCACCACTGTTGACTCGATGCCCAGCGCTCGGCTCAGGCGATGCCGAAGTTCGTGAAAGCCGGCCTCCTGTCGGGTGATCATCCCGGCCTTCACCATCTCATGCACCACAGTGTGGTCTTCAGTCAGTTGGTGAAGGCCGCTCTCGTCGCAGCGGTACACCCGGGAGTCCCCGACATTGACCACGGCCAGCGCTTCGTCGTGGTCGTCTTCGACCACGGCCAGCGCACACAACGTTGTCCCCATGCCCGCCAAATCAGCGATGGAGTTGGACTGGGAAAAGATCTCCGCATTCGCCCGGTCCACCGCATCCAACAACTCCCCCACCGTAGGAGCCGGAGAATCTGATGAGCGGCGGCCGAACAGATTGCGACGCCGGCCTTCGCTACGGGCTTCAACCGCGGCTTTGATTTCAGCAGCCAGCGTCTCCACTGCAATTGCCGACGCCACCTCCCCTCCCCGGTGCCCACCTAGCCCGTCGGCGACCGCGAAGAGTTCACCTTCAACCAGCATCGAATCTTCGTTTTTCTCTCGACGTCGGCCTCGATCGGTGGCTTGTCCCGTTTCCAGCCGGATCATCAGAGTTCCATTACCGTGGTGCCCCCACTTTGCGGTGGACTATAACCAGCGCTCATCCCGATTGGCAGTCGGTTACATGAGAATCTGGATCGTGTCGATACTCAGTTATTGATCTGATCACCCGTCTTGTACGCTTTCCACCCCGACAATCAGCGCGAGTGGCGGAATTGGCAGACGCGCAGGATTCAGGTTCCTGTGTCCGCAAGGACGTGGGGGTTCAAGTCCCCCCTCGCGCACATCGTTGATCAGCCCACCGTCCCCGTGGGGGTGGGGGTGGGAACCTCGGTCACCGGGATGACCGGGGGCGGGCCCCAGGCAATGGCGGCTTTGGAGAAACCCGCGGCCATGGCCACGGTGAGGGCCAACTCGGCCAACTCGGCCGGGGTGAACTCCTCGCTCAGCGCCTCCTGATCTGCCCCGGTGAGCCCCGATGGGTCGGAGATCACCGCATCGGCCATCCGCAGAGCCAGCTTGAACCGCTCGGGCAATTCGCTGTCGGTATAGCCATCGTCGATCTGATCTACCAGTTCTTCAGTGAGCCCCTGCTGCTTCGCACCTGCGAAGCGGAGGTTCTTTCAAATGTTGCAATCGTTGACTCGGGCATTGCGGAGCCGGCCCACCTCCTTGGTGGCCTGGTCGAGCTGTCCTTCGCTCCACAGCGTGCCGTAGAAGCGGTTGAACACAGCGAACAGCTCAGGCTGGTGGTCGAACAGCGACATTCCCCCTTCGGGGATGGCGATTCTGGTCATGGGATGACTCCTTTCAACGCGGCCCGACTGCGAGCCAGGGCCTCGAACGTGGCGATGGCCGTGGTGAGGGCGGCCAACTCGGGGGGCGATAACCAGGCGTTCATCTCGGCGCACAGCTCATCGGTCACCCCATGGGCATCAAGAACGTACTGCTCGGTAAACGCCAGCACGACCCTCTCCCGGTCGTCTTGGGGGTTCCGGGCCGGCGGCCCCCCACCGACCATTTGCTCGACGCGAGCCGCACACAGCTCCAGCAAGGCGGCATTCAACCCCGTTCCATCGAGGGCCTGCACCAACTCATCCAGCGGCCCGGCAACATGGGAGTCCAATGCCGCCAGCGGATTGTCGGTCGAAGAAATGTCCATCGGGGTCATCCGCCGAACATGGACAGCCACTGCTCAGCTGAGCGGGGCATGAACACATAGTTGGTACGACGGGTATCGCCCATAGAAGCCGATGGCTGGGGTGAGTACAGATGGCCCGGGTAGAGCGTGGCGCTGTCTGGTACCCGGGCCAAACGCTGGGTGAGGCTCTCGTACATCGCCGCGGGATCGCTCCCTGGCAGATCGGTTCGCCCGCAACCCTCCAAGAAAAGCGTGTCGCCGGCCACCAGTCGCCCGTTGGTCAAAAAGCACTGGCTGCCCGGAGTGTGCCCCGGAGTGTGGATCATCTCGATGTCCACTGCCCCCACCGAAAGCACATCGCCGCTGGTATGCAAGCACAGATCGTCGTCTTCCAGCCCGGTGGTCATGCTGACATAGCGAGCCTCATCAGCCTGGACGTGTACCGGAACCGACACCAGCTCCAACAGTTCGGCAACGCCGGTGATGGAGAACTGCATCATCGACCCGCCCACATGATCGGGGTGGTAATGGGTGGCCAACACCCCGGTAAGCCGCATCCCATCAGCCTCTACCAGCGCCACAATCCCCTCCGGGTCATAAGCCGGGTCCACCACCACCGCTTCCCCCGTCTCCCGATCCCCAATCAAGTAAACGAAGTTCACCATCTGCCGGGCCATCATGTCCCCGGCCGCAATATCCCGCCCCGACAACAGCTGTCGAAAATAAAGCCGCTCGTCCTCCACGGGCTAGATACTACGCAACCGGCTCGTCATCGCCTTTGCGGCGCCATGCCTCTTCCGCCAACGACACCACTTCGCGGGCCGGCAGCCCTAGCAGCTTCGACGCCCGCACGGCCTCGTCGTGTTCGACTTTCACCCGACCAGCACCAACTTTCACGCGGATCCGCCTCCCGTCCACATCAACTTCTTGTTCGAACCGCGACCGAGGCCACCGTTCGATCAACTGCCCTCGCACGCCCAGCGAACCGGTCTCGTCAGCCAGCGTGGCTGCTACTTGATCGCCCACCGCGGGATCGGCCAATGCGCTCACCGTGTACGCCGGCCGTCCCTTCTTCATGACAATCGGCGTGATCCAGGCGTCGTGGGCTCCCGCATTCAAGAGCGCGGCCACGCTATGAGCCAGCGTCTCTCCAGTGGCGTCGTCAACGTTGGTCTCGAAGAGCATCACGGGCTGGCCCTCGGGGCGAGCCGCCGCCATTGTGCCCACCACCACCTGGGTGAGGTTGGGGCGGTCTTCCAGCTGGTTCTCACCGGCGCCGAATCCGGCGGCCGAGATGGTCATGGGCGGCATGGGGCCCCACCCCGCGGCCAACGCCGACAAGATCGCCGCGCCGGTCGGCGTGGTCAGCTCCAACCCCACATCCAACCCAAACGTCGGACACCCCACCAACAGTTCAACCACCGCGGGCGGCGGGTTGGGCAGCCGCCCGTGCGCGCTGCGAATCATCCCCCGTCCACACGCCACCGCACTGGAGTGGACTTCGTCGATTCCCAGCACCTCCAGCGCGGCGCACGTGCCCACCACGTCGATGATGGCGTCCAGCCCGCCGACCTCATGAAAGTGGACCTGCTCGGGCGGCCGGCGATGCAACTTGCCCTCGGCTCGCGACAGGGCGTCGAACACCGCCAAGGCCCTGTCGGCCACGCGGTCGGGCAGCCGAGCCTCCCCGATGAGCGCGTTGATATGACTGGCCGTGCGCACCACCGAAGTCTCCCGGGTGATCACCCTCACGTCGGTGGCGGCAATGCCTCCCCGCTGGGTGGGATGGGCTTGAAGATCCCACCCTCCCAATGGCAGCAGCTCGCAAATCTCCCGCACTTCAACCACATCGGCTCCGGCGTCGATCAGCGCCCCCAGCGCCATGTCGCCGGCGATCCCGCTAAAGCAGTGAAACCAGGCAATGCGCGCCGGCTCAGCCATCGCTTGCTCCGCTCATCTCCGCCTCCGATGCCGCCCGGTCTCTCGACTTGAACAATCGCAGCACCGCGCAGGCTGCGCCGAAGCCATTGTCCACCCCCACCACGGTCACCCCCGCAGCACACGACGACAACATGGCCAAGAGCGGGGTGACCCCCTCAAGGGATGACCCGTAACCTGTGCTGGTGGGCACCGCCACCACTGGGGCCGCGGTCAGCCCGCCCACCACCGAGGCCAGCGCTCCTTCCATACCGGCTACCACCACAACGGCGTCGGCTGATGCCAACTCCTCGACGTCACCGAGAATCCGGTGAAGCCCGGCCACCCCCACATCGTTCAACCTCCGCGGCGCCAGTCCGTGAGCGGCCAGCACTACCCCGCATTCGTCGGCCACCGGGAGATCAGCCGTTCCCGCAGCGGCCAGAACCACCCGCTCTGGTCGTGGCGGCGCCGGGCGCCAGACAACGGTGGTGTCGTAGTGCTCCCCCTCGGGATTGAGGGCCAAGGCGGCCGCGGCCTGCTCGGCGGAAGCCCTTGTCAACATCACTGGACCGCCCGGCTGATCCAACAGCTCCCTCACGATGGCCGCGCACTGGTGAGCCGTCTTGCCCGGGCCGTAGACAACCTCGGCCAACCCCTGGCGCAGGCTGCGATGGTGGTCCACCCGGGCAAAGCCCAAATCGGCGAACGGTAGTCGCCTCAATTGCCTCACTGCGTCGTCCGGCGACACCGTGCCGTCGCGTACATCGGCCATCAATTGCCGAAAAAAGGCTTCATCCACCTCAACATCCCGCCTTCTCCAAAGGTTCTTGTAATTTTCTCACACCGGCCCTGAATCCCAATACCACTATCCTGCCCCCTTGTGACCGCCTCTGCCCGATCTGTGCGTCAAGTGGCCTACCTGGGACCTCCGGGCACGTTCACCGAAGAAGCGCTTCTCACCCAACCCGATTTGGCTGTGGCCGACCACCTCTTGTGCCGGTCGATCCCCGACGTTCTTGGAGCTGCCGCCGACGGCCGGGCCGATTTGGGCTTCACCGCCATCGAGAACTCCATCGAGGGGACGGTCAACGTGGCCCTCGACGCATTGATCTTCGAACACGATCTGCTCATCCAGCGGGAAGTGGTCATCGACGTTCGCCTCCACCTGCTGGGCTTCTCTGGTACTTCGCTGGACAAGATTCGCCGGGTGATCAGCTTCCCCGTGGCAACTGCCCAATGCCGGCGCTACCTGACCGAGAATCTGCCCCATGCGGAGGAGATCGCCGCCAACTCCACTGCCGCGGCGGCCCGCGATCTCGCCGTCTCCAAAGACGAAACCACTGTGGCCATCGGCACCGCCCTGTCGCAGGAGATCTACGGACTGGACATGATCGCCACCGATATCGAAGATCACCCGGAGAACCAAACCCGCTTCGTGGGAGTGTCCCGTTCCGGCGTGCCCGCCCCGACCGGAAACGACAAGACATCCATCGTCGTATTCCAACATGCCGACCGCTCGGGCTCGCTCATGGGCATTCTCGCTGAGTTTGCAGCCCGCTCCATAAACCTGACCAAGCTGGAGTCTCGCCCCACCAAAAAGGCGCTGGGTGACTACTGCTTCCTCATTGATCTCGAGGGCCATGTGGCCGACCAGTTGGTGGCCGACTGCCTCACCAGCATCATGGCCAAGCACGGCTCCGTGAAGTTTCTCGGCTCTTACCCCACCAACATCAGGGGTAACGAAGAGCACGGCAACGCGGCCACCACCGCATGGACCGATGCCCAGAACTGGATCGAAGGCCTGCGCGGCCAAGTCGACGATCCCTGATTTGACACGTTCTAATATCATCCATTAGAAACTGCTCCGACATCGCCCTCATCCAACGAACGCGGAGGAGACCATGGAGTTCGGCATTTTCGTCAACGGCTACATCCCGGGGCCGGCAGCTCACGACACCGAGGCGGAGCACACCGCTTTGATGCGGGAGGCCCACTACGTGATCACCGCCGACAAGTACAACTGGAAGTACGCCTGGTTCGGCGAGCACCACTGCCTCACCGAGTACAGCCACATGTCAGCCCCGGCCCCGGTGATGGGCTACGTGGCCGCTCAAACCGATCGCATCCATCTCTCCACCGGCATCACCAGCCTGCCCACGGCCAAGGAGCACCCGGTGCGCATCGCCGAGCGGGCCGCCATGCTCGACCACATCACCGAGAACCGCTTTGAGTTCGGCACCGGCCGAGGGGCGGGCAGCCATGAGGTGGCCACCTTCGGCGGCCTGACCCCGCCCGAGACCAAGTCGATGTGGGACGAGGTCATCCGTGAGATTCCCCGCATGTGGGAACAGCGCGACTACTGCTTCGAGGGCGAGCACTTCTCGGTGCCCAAGCCCCACAACGTGCTGCCCAAGCCCCACGGCAACGGCCACCCGGCCATCTGGGTGGCGTGCGGCAACCCCCCCACGTTCGCCAAAGCCGGGTCGCTGGGCATCGGCGCCATCGCCTTCAACTTCGAGCCCATCTTCAACCTCAAGGGCCGGATCGAGGCCTACAAGGAGGCCATCGATAGCCCGGTGGAGCAGATCGGCCAGTTCAAGAACGACAACGTGATGATGACCAACGCCGTCATCTGCCTGGAAGACCGAGACCGGGCCCGAGAGATCGCCAAGTCCAAAGGGCGTGGCTACCTGGTGACCATGGTGAACCTCTACCACGACACCATGCCCAAGTCACCCGACGCCATCACCTGGCCTTCCACCCCCACGCAGATCGAGTGGACCGACGAGATGCTCGACGGGGCCATCGCCGGCGGCTACATGCTGTGCGGCAATCCCGAAGAGGTGTGCGAGCAGGTGGCCCGCTACCAGACGGTGGGCTGCGACCAGGTGGTGTTCGGCCTGCCCGGTGAGGGCATGGAGCACGACGAGATCGACGAGATGCTCGAGGTGTTCGGCACCAAGGTGATCCCCGAATACGACCCCGACCCGGTCCATTCCACCGACCGGTACCGGGCCACCGCCCAGCGCCGCTACCCCGACTTCGAGTTCCCCCTGCCCGACGGCATCGACGTGGAGCTCATCCCCGAAACCGCCATATTGCCCCTGGGCCACGGCAAGTAGCCCGACCGAGCTAAGGAGCAGCGGCTGTGCCGCGCGACGCCACCGAAACCCGATCCCGGCTGATCGCCGAGGCCGAGCGCCTGTTCGCCGAGCAGGGCATCTGGCGGGTACGGGTGCAAGACATAGTGGCCGCCGCCGGTCAAAAGAACAGTTCGGCGCTCTCGTATCACTTCGGCTCTCGTAGCGGGGTGCTCGATGCCATCCTGCGGGAGCACGGTGAGCCGATCGACCACGACAGAGGCACGGTGTGGGCCGCTTTGGCCGATGACCAAACGCCCGCGCTCATCGAGGCGCTGATTCAGCCCCTCACCCGCCGTCTGGGTACCACCAGCGGTCGGTGCTACCTGCGGATAGTGGCCCAGCTCAGCGCGGAGTTCAGCCGCTGGGATTTCGATCCCACTCACGTCCCGGCAAATCTCAATGCCATCTTGCGGCTGCTGCGAGACCGAACAACTGTGGCTGACAAAGCCCAACGCGACGAGCGAGTTCTGGGCATGATCCAGTTGATGACCGCATCATTGGCCGAGCGAGCCCGCCGCATCGAAGCGGGCGACCCGTTGGCCACTGATGATGATGTCTATGCCGCCAACCTGGTGGACATGCTGACCGGCATCATCGAAGCGCCCTCCCGGACTGCGATTGTGGCCGCGCCCCACCTCGCGGGCCGGTAATTTGCCACTGTGACCATCGGCTTTGTCAGACCGTTCGCTCTGCTCTGATGCATCGCCGACCGTGCCAATAGGCCATGCTTTGGGCATGAATCGATTTGACGACAAAATTGTCATCGTCACCGGCGCGGCTTCCGGCATAGGACGGGCCACAGCAGACCGACTGCGCTCAGAAGGCGGCACCGTGGTGGGCATCGATAGGGCCCCGCTGGACGATGTCGACCTGGCCATTCAACTGGACCTGCTCGACTTGGACGCCATTGCTCCCAGCGTCGCTCAGGTGATGGATGCCTACGGCCGCATTGACGTGTTGTGCAACATCGCCGGTCTCGGCCATTTCGCCCGCGACGAGGACGAGACCCCCGAGGCCTGGAACCGGGTTATCGGGGTAAACCTCACCGGCACCTACTTCATGTCCCAAGCCTGCTTGCCCCACTTGCTTGAGTCCAAGGGCAACATCGTCAACACCGCCTCCACGGCAGGCACCCACGCCCAGACGTGGAGTTCGGCCTACTCAGCCTCCAAGGGCGGGGTGATCGCTCTCACCCAGACCATGGCCATCACCAACGGGCGGTCGGGGATCCGGGTCAACTGCATCGCCCCCGGTGGCGTCGAGACGCCGATCGGCGAGCAGTTCACCCCGCCGGAGGGCGTAGACCTCACCCTCATGGCCGGGATCCTCCCCTTCCACCGCCCAGCTCAACCGTCAGAGTTGGCCTCAGCGTTCGCCTTCTTGGCCAGCGACGACGCCAGCTACTGCAATGGAATCGTCCTCAGAGTAGATGGAGGGACCAAGACATGAGCCATTCGTCTCCCCCCCTGGCCGGTGTCCGGGTCATCGAGAGCTCGCTGCTCGGTCCGGGATTCTTGACCACGTTCCTCTCCGACATGGGCGCCGACGTCATCAAGGTGGAGCCCCCTCAGGGCGACTACATCCGCCAGATGACCTGGCCCATCGTCAACGGGGTGTCGCTGCTGCATCTGCACACCCACCGAGGCAAGCGCAGCATCGTCCTCGACCTGCGCCAGCCCGAAGGCGTGGAGCTGTACCTGGATTTGGCCCGGAACGCCGACGCCGTGGTGGAGGCCATGAGGCCCGGTGCGCTAGAGCGGCGGGGCCTGGGCTACGAGCAGCTCAAGGAAGTGAACCCCAAGATCGTGTTCGCCACCATTAGCGGATACGGCATGACCGGCCCTTACAAGGACATGCCCAGCCATGGCATCGCCTATGACACCTGGGCCGGACTCATCCCTCCCGCCTATGACGACGACGGATTCTGCCGCATCCCGGAGATGCCCAACATCGGCATCAACATCGCCCCCCTCATCGGTGCGCTCGCGGTCTGCGCCGGCATCATCCGGGCTCGGGAAACCGGCGAGGGCTGCCGCCTGGAGCTGGCCCAGTCGGACGCGGCCGCCTACATGGACTGGTACCGCATCGAGACGTGGAAGGCCTACGAGCGCCCCGAAGACGAGGTGACCGGCAACCCGTCCGACGACTACGAGCGCCGGGCGCCGGGTCTGGCCGGCATGTGGGAGGGCGTCCGCTACCAGATGTACGAATCCTCCGACGGCCATGTGCTGTTTATGGCTTCCGAACAGGCCTTTTGGCGGAATTTCTGCGAGGCCCTAGATCGAATGGACCTGTTCGACCGCTGGCCAGGGTCGAAATACGCTGACCACGCCCGGGGCAATCTGGAACTTCAGCGGGAGCTGCGGGACATCTTCCGCACCAAGACCAGCGCGGAGTGGCTGGAGTTCGGCGACCGAGTGAACACGCCCATCGCCCCGGTGAACAACGCCAAGAACGTGGTCGACGATCCCCAGTTCCAAGACCGGCTGCCTCTGTTCACCGTAGATGAGGTGGGCTGCGAGCAGCTCCCCTTGCCGGTGAAGTTCTTTGACGAGGAACTCCCAACCCCAACCCACGCCCCCACCGTCGGCCAGCAGACCGACGACGTGTTGAGCGAGGTGCTGGGCCTGGGCGAAGACCGTCTGGCCGAGTTGCGGGACCAGGGCATCCTCGGATGACCGAATCGGCCGATGCCGATCTGCTGAGCG
Source organism: marine group bacterium Sva0996 bin134 (assembly GCA_002239105.1). Lineage (GTDB taxonomy): Bacteria > Actinomycetota > Acidimicrobiia > Acidimicrobiales > Bin134 > Poriferisocius. The sequence goes on from MPNQ01000010.1 coordinate 46,924, forward strand.
AGGCCGTTGAGCTGGCCTGCGAAGCCGGGCGGCTCACGCTGGACTGGTTCAACGATCACGAGTTGTCAGTGGGCCGCAAAGACGACGGCTCCCCGGTGACCGAAGCCGACAAGGCCGCCGAAACTTTTCTGCGGGAAGCTTTGTCCAAGCGGTTCCCCGACGACGGGGTGATCGGCGAAGAGTACCCCGAAGAGCAGGGCACATCGGGGCGGACTTGGATCATCGACCCCATCGACGGCACCCGCAGCTTTGTTCGCGGCGTGCCCCTGTACACCACCCTGTTGGCCATGATCGACCAACACGGCCCGGCCATCGGTGTAGCCGCCGTCCCCCCTCTCGACGAGGCGGTTTGGGCCGGCCGAGGCCTGGGCTGCTACCACAACGGCCGCCGCTGCCAGGTAAGCCCCCAGACCGAGCTAAGCCGATCGTATCTGTGCGCATCTGGCTTCGAATGGTGGCCCGAAGGCGCTTTCGACCGAGTCAAGACAGCAGGCGCTCGCATGCGAACCTGGGGAGACGGCTACGGCTACGTCCTGGTGTCCACCGGTCGGACCGAGGCCATGATCGACCCCGGCTTGAACCTCTGGGACATAGCCCCCATGCTGGTCATAATCCCCGAAGCCGGCGGTCGCATCACCCAATGGAACGCCAGCACCACCCCCAGCGCGGGCGACTGGCTAGCCACCAACGGCGCCATCCACGACGAGCTCCTTGCTCGTCTCCGCGGCGGCTAGGCGCCGGCGAACTCCTCGCAAACAACCCCTTGCCCCTCTAGAACACCCAGAAACTCCGCTGCGTCCACCACCTCAGCCAGCCCCACTGCCCCCATCTGGTGCACTCTTCCTGCTGCAATGAGCTCTATGGCACTCATCAACACTGCGGCCGTTACCGTGCCGGGCGGTGCCGAGGCGCCCAGAATCTCCCCGGTCCACTCTTGGCCCCTCTGCCCGCGCACCTCAACCCTCACCGCCCCCAGCTTCCCCTCCGGATGCGGCGACCGCAGCATCGGCAACCAAGAGCTGAAGCGATCCCTGCGAGTGGCCGCCATTCGGGCGGTGATCCGATCTGCCCTGCTGAACTTTCGGACCAGCAGCATCGGGTCGGGCAGCGCCGCTCGATAGCAGTCAGCTGCATCCACCGGACTGGGAAACCAGCACAGCTCCCGGCCCGAACCTCCTGGCCGCTGCTTCCACCCCCCTCTCCACTCCAACGCCAGCGAGCTCAAAGCCCTGTGATGCTGGCGGGCGCAAGCTGGCCCCCCTGTGCCGAATTTGGCAACGTGCACCTCTGTCACCCGATCGAGCTCGGCGGCCGCCCGAACGGCCAGAACATCGCTCAACCCTGGAGCCATACCCACCCCGGCCACCACCAGCGTGTCCTGCCGCTGTGCGGCTTCGTTCATGCCTAGGAGACGCTTCACATCGGTCATCGAGTCAGAGGTGGACAGCATCACTCGTCCGCGGCTCAGAAATCGACGGGCCAACCGGGCTTGGCTGCCTGATGCCGTGGCCAACACCACGATGTCTGCTGAGTCGTCAAGGCTGCCCACAGTGACCGGCGAGCCGTGCTTCTCCGACAATTGCCAAGCACGTTCGGGATTGCGGTCGGCAACTGCCACCCGGCCCCCGGCCAGCAACGGCCAATCGGCCAGGCGCTGCACCAAACCAGCGCCGACTACGCCCCCGCCGACAACCAGAATGTCCATGTTGCTGAGCCGGAGCAGTTCAGAAGGTGTTGCTGCCGCTGATCTGGCGCCACCCACCCGATTGGGGTGGAACGCCCCCGGTTCCCCGGGCACGCAATATGGCCGCGATAGCTGCCGCCCCTGCCAGCGCAACCAGCGCTCGTCGCAGAATCTTCACAATGCCCATCCTAACGAACCCCTACAAAGACGCAACCGGCCCAACACTGTGGGGCTAGCTGGATTCGAACCAGCGACCTCACCCTTATCAGGGGTGCGCTCTAACCGACTGAGCTATAGCCCCGTAGCCGAGTGGCAAGACTACTTTCGGGGGTTCCAGGCAGGCCAACGAAATCGCCGAGGTCGACTGCGAGGCCGCTGGCGGGCTGTCTCCTCCTCGATGACGGTGACCCGCATTCCCCCGGTCAGATCGCTAATGAGATTGAACAACACGCACAGCAAAACGTTGAAGAATGTGCCAGCCACCACCAGCACCAGCCCGCCCACCGCAAACCCCCGGAAGATCTGGCTGGCGTTGAACTTGAACTCTTGCAGCGCGAACAGCTCCTCGATAAATGACTCGGTGTCGTCCACCGTGCCCGATCCCACGGCAATGCTCCACAGCATCACTCCGGCCAGCATGACGATCATCCACAAGCACAGGTAGAAGATCAAAGAGATCTTCAGCATCGACCAGGGTTCGATGTGCCGTATCACTCGGCGCACCTTCCGGGCCTGTAACCGCACTGCCCGCCGATACTCCCTCGGGGTTACCCGTACCGGCTGGCGCGCCGCGGCCGGACTCGGCAACTGGGAGGCTGACGGGTCGCTCATCCGACCGGGGTCGATGGACACGACTCGAAGTGTACGGGATCGACGGTGGCAAGAGACTGGCACCGCCACCACCCGAGGGGAAGCAGTTCGGCCCTGGCCGTTGCCGTCGCCCCATCACGGCGAACCACCACCTCGGTTTGAAAACTGTCCCTCGCCGACGAAACCAGGCTTGCCTTGTTGGCGGTCGCGACCCTCGCAGCCGCATCCGGTTCAGCGACCGCGGCCATCGCCACCACATCAGCCACTGCGGTCACCCGTGCCCGCCGAACGGCATCGGCGCCCAACTGGCCCAGCAACACGATGGCCACTCCGATCACGGCCAAGATACCCACGCCCAATACCGAGATCGATCCCCGCTCGCGCACAACGCTGCTCCCATGTCGTGTCAAGGGGGAAGCTTCGACTCAGAAAAGGCTACTCCTCGTCTTCTACGGTGGATAACACCGGTGCTACTGCGGCAACCAGTTGACCCTCGGCCAGACTCATCACTCGCACTCCTGAAGCCTGTCGTCCCTTTACCGATATGGAAGAAACCGGCATTCGAATGGTCACTCCGTTGGACGCAACCACGAACACCTCGTCTTCGGGGGTGACTACTCGCGCGGCCACCACCGTTCCTCGACCATCCATCATCCGCATTGCCCGCATCCCCAAGCCGCCACGGTGCTTGGCCCGAAACTCGTCGAGCGGCATCCGCTTACCAAACCCCTGGTCGGTAACCAACAGCATCTCGTCACCGGGCTGCACTGCACTGGCCGCCACCACCACGTCATCACCTCGAAGCTTCATGCCTCGTACGCCAGCCGCATTCCGCCCCATAGACCGGACTTCGGTTTCGGAGAATCGCATGAGCTGTCCTGTGGCGCTCACCAGACAGACATCGTCGGATCCCCTGGTCGCCAAAACCCGCACCAGTTCGTCGCCCTCCTTCAGGTTGATGGCAATGAGGCCTCGGGTGCGCGTTTTGTCGTACTCCAAGAAACGAGTCCGCTTCACTACTCCCCGTTGGGTCACGAACAGCAGATAGCGCATCGTCTCGTAGTCTCGGGTGTCGATCACCGCCGAGATGGTTTCGTCGGGTGCGAGATGGAGCAAGTTCACGATGGCTATGCCGCGAGCCGTGCGGCTCGTTCGAGGCACTTCGTGGACCTTGATGCGAAACACTCGCCCCATGCTGGTGAAGAACATCAGATAGGCGTGGGCGGTGGTGTGGATGAGCGTGGCTATGTAGTCCCCGTCTTTCAGGTTGGCGCCGATAACCCCCTTGCCCCCCCTCCCCTGGGTCTTGAACTCATCGGGCACCACCGTCTTGGCATAGCCGGCTGCGCTGAGGCTGAAGATCAGTTCCTCGTCGTCGATCAGATCCTCGATATTGAATTCACCCTGGTCGGCCATGATCTGGGTGCGGCGCTCGTTGGCATAGCCATTTCTCACCTCGAGCAGCTCTTCTCGGATGACGGCCCTGAGCTTGGAGTCATCAGCCAAGATGGCCTCCAGCTCGACGATCAGAGCGCGCTTCTGGGCCAGCTCATCGTTCAGCTCCTGGGTTCCGAGCTGGGTAAGCCGTCCCAGGGCCATGTCGAGGATGTGGTTGGCCTGAATCTCGCTGAACTCGAACTGCTCGCCCATGAGCGTGGTTCGGGCCGCAGCCCGGTTCTCCGACGCCCGAATGGCAGTGATGATCTCGTCGATCATTTCCACCGCCCGCACCAGTCCTTCGAGGATGTGCTCTCGCCGTCGGGCCTCGTCCAAGCGGAACTCAGTGCGGCGACGTACAACTTCCTGCTGATGGCCGGCATAGGCCGCCAGGCAATCGCGCAGCGTCATGGTTCGGGGGACCCCATCGGCCAGCGCCACCATGTTCACCGGGAAACTGGTTTGCAGCGGAGAGTATTTGTAGAGGTTGTTGAGCACTACGAGGGCGGGAGCATCCCTCTTCAGCTCAAAAACCAACTTGGTCTGGCCCTTGGCCGACTCATTGTGAATCTGGCGAATGCCGTCGATCACCCGCCGGTTGACCAAGTCGGCCACCTTCTCCTCAATGACCTCCGCACTGGTCTGGTACGGGATCTCGGTGACCACAATGCGGGTCTTGTTGCCGCTCTCCTCGATCTCAGCCAAGGCCCGCACCTTTATCGTCCCCTGGCCGGTGGTATAGGCGTCCCGGATGCCCTGAAAGCCCATGATGCGGCCCCTGGTGGGGAAATCAGGGCCCTTCACGAACTCCATGAGCTCGGTGGTGGTGGCCTCGGGATTCTCCAGCAGGTGATTCACCGCGTCGATTACCTCACCCAGGTTGTGAGGGGGAATGTTGGTGGCCATACCCACTGCGATGCCCTGGCTGCCGTTCACCAGCAGGTTGGGGAACCGCGAAGGCAGCACCACCGGCTCTCGCTCTGTGGAGTCGAAGTTCTCGGCAAAATCGACGGTCTGCTCGTCGATGCCGTCCAACAGGCGCATGGCCAGCTCGTGGAGACGGCACTCGGTATAGCGCATCGCGGCGGGCGGATCGTTGGGAGAGCCGAAATTCCCGTGGGGGTCGATCAAGGGGTGTCGAAGCGAGAAGATCTGTCCCAGTCGCACCAAGGCGTCGTAGATGGCCTGGTCACCATGGGGGTGATATTTGCCCATGACATCGCCCACCACCCGGGCGCACTTCACATAGGGCCGATTGGGGCGGTTCCCCTGGTCATACATGCCCCACAGGATCCGGCGGTGGACCGGCTTGAGACCGTCTCGCACATCGGGCAGGGCCCGGGCGGTAATGACTGACATGGCGTAGTCCAAGAAGGACTGCTCCATCTCGGTTTGGATATCGATGTCCTGCACAGCACCGTCGGGCACCTGTGCAGGCTCAGGTGGGGCATCAGTATCGTCAGGCATGGAATCCCTGAACCTTCATATATCCAAGAAGCGAACGTCTTTGGCGTTGGTCTGGATAAACCGCTTGCGCGATTGGACGTCCTCCCCCATCAGCTTGGAGAACACCTCGTCGGCCGCCGCGGCCTGCTCCACCGACACCCTCAGCAGCGTGCGCTGAGCCGGGTCCATGGTGGTCGACCACAGCTCCACGGCATCCATTTCGCCGAGGCCTTTGAGCCGTTGGAAGTCCGCACTGTGCTTGGGATTCTCCGCCAAGAAGGCCTCTTTGGCGTGGTCGTCCTTCAAATAGATCTTCGACCGACCTACCTCGGTGGAGTAGAGCGGGGGCTGGGCGATGTACACGCGGCCTCCCAAGACCAGCTTGCGCATCTGCCGATAGAAGAAAGTGAGCAAAAGGGTGCGGATGTGACTGCCGTCTACATCGGCGTCGGCTAACAGGATCACCTTGCCGTAGCGGACCCGGGACTCGTCCTCCGGGTCTTCGTTGGTCGGCTCTTTCGTTCCGTTGCTCTCAGCGACATCGAACTCATCGCCGAAGCCCGCGCCGATCGCGGCCACCAGAGCTTGAATCTCCGTATTGCGGAGCATGCGGTCGGCCTGCACCCGCTCTACATTCAAGATCTTTCCCCGAATGGGAAGGATGGCCATGGTCTTGGGGTCGCGGGCGTCTTTGGCCGAGCCGCCCGCCGAGTTGCCCTCCACGATGAACAGCTCGCATTCGTCACGATTGGTGGAGGTGCAGTCGACCAGTTTGCCGGGCAGCCCTGCGCCGTCCAGGGCTGACTTCCGCCTGGTGGCATCCCGGGCCTGCCGAGCCGCCAGCCGTGCCTTTTGGGCTTGGAGGCACTTGACCACCATCTTGCGGGCGTCGGTGGGGTTCTCCTCCAGCCACTCCGCCAGCTTCTCGTTGGTGGCCCGCTCCACCAGCGAACGCATCGACGCATTCCCCAGCTTGGACTTGGTCTGGCCCTCGAACTGCGGCTCCCGCAGCCTTACGCTGACGATGGCCGTCAAACCCTCCCGGATGTCCTCACCGGCCAGATTGTCGTCCTTCTCCTTGAGGTGCCCCTTGGCTCGGCAATAGTCGTTGACCACCCTGGTGAGCCCTTTGCGGAATCCCTCCTCATGCATGCCTCCCTCAACGGTGTTGATGCCGTTGGCAAAAGAGTGCAGGCCGTCGGTGTTGTAACCGGTGTTCCACTGGAAGGCCACCTCCACCTCGTCGCCTTCCTCTTCCTGGGAGAAGAACCCGACCTCTGCGAACAGCGCATCCTTGGAGCTGTTCACCTCACGAACGAAGTCGCTGATTCCATCTTGATAGGAATAGACCGTCCAGTCGGCGCCGCCAGTGCCGTCAGGGCGCAAGTCTCGGAATTTGATCTCAAGATTGCGGTTCAAAAAAGCCATCATCTGGAGCCGCTCCAACAGGGCCTGGGCCCGGAACCGCACATCGTCGAAGATGCTCTCATCGGGCCAGAAGCGAACCGTCGTGCCGGTACGACCGTCGGGGCTGTCGTCGACCACCCGAAGCCTCTCCGTGATCTCCCCACCGTTGGAGAACGACATCCTGTGACGTTGCCCGTCCCGATCGACCTCCACCTCCAGCCGGGTGGACAGAGCATTCACCACCGACACTCCCACCCCGTGCAGGCCCCCAGACACCTTGTAGCCGTTGCCTCCGAACTTGCCGCCAGCATGAAGGAGCGTGAGCACCACGGCTACTGCGCTCATATCGGGATGCTGGGGATGGGCGTCCACCGGGATGCCGCGTCCGTCGTCTTGCACTTCGCAGCCGCCATCGGCCAAAAGGGTTATCTCGATGCTTGAGCAGTAGCCGGCCATAGCCTCGTCTACGGCGTTGTCCACCACTTCATAGACCAAGTGGTGCAGCCCGGTCACCGAGGTCGAACCGATGTACATGCCGGGACGCGTGCGAACGGCGTCGAGGCCCTCTAAGACGGTTATGTCTTCAGCTCTATAAGACTCAGACGTGTTAGTCACGAACTGGCTTTTCTGCCCTGCTAGACGGGCTTCGTTGGTGGGTCGGACAGACGCTTTTGCCGGCTCGCTCGCTCTGCGATCAGACCGGCAGACTGCACTGCCCCCGATGGGATAATTCTACCAGTTATCAGTGTCTACTTGACTCACCGGAGAGCCGGTTGCCAGCCACCTGAAACGATCATTGAGGGCGGACTCTGATCGTCAGAGAAATGACGGCTTCCTCTTCGGCCGCGGCGTTGATCCGAGCGATGAGCTCGGGGCTGAAAAACCTCATTTCGGTGGCCCACGCCGGGTCGTCCACCGCCACAACCAGCTCGCCGTCCACCAGGCGCACTGGCGACGTGTGGGCTGCCATCACCGAGCCGACCAACTCCTCCCACGCTTCAAATACCATCTTCAGCACCTGGGCCCGCGGTGCCTTCAGCCGGGAGGTCAACTGGTTCAGGGCTTCCCCCAACCGCTTGGGTCCCGACGACTTGTACAGCGGTTCCCAGCCCATCTCCTCAGTCTGCCCCGACAACGCGGCCTTGGCGACCGGGAATTGACATCTCCGGACGGACCGAGAAATCAAACCTCGCGGACGATACGACCACCGGTAACCCGGAATCGGGCGCTGTAGTCGATATCGGGGGGGAGCGCTCCGGCAGTGGTCAGCAAGGTCTGCTCGGATTGCAACGCACTCAACACGCCCCGCGACCTGTTGGGATCCAACTCTGAGAAGACATCGTCCAACAGCAGCAGCGGAGATTGCCCGGTAGCCTCCTCCAACTCCCGGTGCACGGCCAGTCGAAGGGCCAGAGCCAGCGACCGCTGCTCGCCCTGGGAGGCGTGGGTACGCGCCGGCCTCCCATCTAGAACGACTGATAAATCGTCTCGATGAGGGCCCACCGTGGTCACGCCCCGGCGCAGATCTTCACGACGGAGGTGGCTCAGCGCCTCACTCAACCCGCCGGGAGACCAGGTTGACTCATAGCTCAGGTCCACCGGTGTCGCCTCAATGGCAATGGACTCGTATGCCGTCTCCGCTCGGGCATGGAGATTCGCCACCAGGTCTCTCCGAGCGCCGGCCAACCGCTCCCCTACATCGGCGAACTTGTCATCCCAGACATCCAAGGTCACGGCCACATCCGAGCTGAGTTGGCCTCCCGATTGTCGCAGCAGGGCATTCCGCTGGCGCAAGATGTTCTCCATGTCCGACCTGACGACATCGAGACGGGGGTCGATCTGACCCAGTGCGTCGTCTAGGAAGCGGCGTCTCTCGCCCGGTCCACCCTTGAGCAGCACCAAATCATCCGGCATAAAGACCGAGACCGGCACCAACCCCAGCAATTCCCGGCGGCGCACTCGTTGTCGGTTTACCTGGAACTGAGAGCGACCGGTTGACCTCAACGCGGCCTCAAAGAGGATCTCGCGTTGTTCGGAAACCATCTCTCCCCGCACCACTGCCTCCGATGCTCCCGTTCCACTTCGGATCAGCGAATCAACGGTGTTGACGCGAAACGACGTCATTGTGGCCAGATAGAAGACCGCCTCCAACAGATTGGTCTTGCCCTCTCCGTTGGAACCCACAAACAAGCTTGTGCCCGCGGGCAGCTCTAGATCTAGATGAGGATAGTTGCGAAAGTCTGCTAGCCAGAGATGTTGAAGACGCACACTATGCCCAATTGAGGCGCACAGGGCTCAATTGATGCGAACGGGCATCAACAAATAAAGAAATTCCCCAGATTCTGGCGTGCGGATCACCGCAGGCTTGAGGGCATCCACTGTGTTCAGGACGATTTCATCTCCTGGTGCCGCTTCTGCTCCGTCCAGCAAATACTCGGGGTTGAAGGCAACAGTTAGGTCCTCGCCCTCAAATACCGCATCCAATTGTTCTCTGGCTTCTCCGACATCTTGGGTCGTGGCCGACAACTCAAGGCCAGCAGCCGACATATCCATCCGGATAGGTGTTGAATCCTGAGCCATGAGACGAACCCGACGCACCGCGTTGATGAATCCCTCTCGACCAATGGTCAGCCGGTTGGGCTGGTGTGCGGGGATCAACCCTTCGTAACTCGGGAATTCCCCCTCGATCAACCGGGTGGTGACGGTTACCTTCCCCAATTGGAAGGAGGCCTCCCGCTCACTAAAACGCACGCTCACTTCCTCAATATCGCCCAGTAGTCGAATTACCTCTTGAAGTGCCCGGGATGGAACCAACACACTTTGGTCGGATCCCAGCACTTCCAGCCCGGGGAGGTCACACAACGCCAGCCGGTAAGAATCCGTTGTGACCAAACGAAGGCCTTCTTGTTCAGCAGAGAGCAGGACACCGGTCAACACCGGGCGGGACTCATCGGCCGATGCGGCCTTCACCACTTGCCGCAGTGCGGTCAGCAACCCATCGGCCTCAAGTACCACTGGATCCCCATCGAGGGCGGCCACCTGTGGGAAATCCTCAGTCCCCATGGTTTGCAGCGAAAACTTGGAACGCGCGGAGTCGATGTGTATGCCCTCGCCGTCAACCGTCACGTTGACTGCACCGGCATCTAGGGACCGAACGACGTCGTTGGCCAACCGTGCCGTTACGACTGCTTCGCCATCCCCATCTCCGGCCACCGTCAGGCCCATGGTTATCGTCAATTCGCGATCGGTAGCCGTAAGGGTCAGCTCGTCGCCTTCCAGTGACATGTGGACACCGGCCAGCACAAGCTGAAACCCACCTCGAGTACCCGCTGCCCTGCCCGTCACCGACAGCGCTTCTAGAAGGGCGTCTCGCTCGCATCGGAATTTCACAGGGCTACTCGCTTTCTTACCTGTACTTATTAATAAATACTGCTGTTAGCAGTAGGTCGGTGGATATGTGGAAAGGTAGCATTTCCCCTGGTTGGGGCTGCATCAATTGTTCCTTCCTTGTCCCCAAGCAAGTGGATTGTATGCGCTGTTTACTGCGGGGCTGTGGACGAGGGCCGAGTCGTCCCCAGTGAGAGGAGGGCTTTCCCCAAGTTCCCCTCTTGTTGATCCCCAGTTAGATGGGTCAGGCATTCTTGATCCTCTGGATCAGCTCGGTGATCTGGTTGAAAGTTTCCGGCTGCTCGGCCATTTGCTTGGTCATTTTCTGCACTGCATGAATTGCCGTGGTGTGGTCTCGGCCGCCGAAGACCCGAGCAATATCGGGGTAACTAAGTTCTGTTAGCTCGCGGAATACGTACATTGACACCTGGCGGGCCTTCACCAATGGGCGTTGCCGTCGCGGCCCGACGATCTCGTCGATGCTGAAGGCGAACAATTCTGCCGTTGCTTGGAGAATTACATCGGCTGTAACCGGCTGTGGCTCGCGGCGGGCGGTGATATCCCGCAAAATGAGCTGGGCAAGGTCCAAATCGAGGGGCTTGTCGTTAAAGCTCGAGTAGGCCGTAACTCGAGTCAGCGCCCCTTCCAGCTCACGGATGTTGTCCTTGATGTTGCTTGCTATGAATGTCAGGACGTCGTCTTTGATGATGAAGTTGGACTGCTCGGCCTTTTTTCTCAGGATGGCCAATCGAGTTTCGAGATCGGGAGGTTGGATGTCTGTCAGCAGTCCCATCTTGAACCGGCTCGTCATACGATCTTCAAGCGTAGGTATAGCATCAGGTGAACGATCGCTGGTTAGGACAATTTGCTTGTTTACTTCATGAAGCGAATTAAAGGTGTGGAAGAACTCTTCTTGTAGTCCCTCTTTACCCTCTAAGAACTGAATATCATCGACGAGGAGTACATCAATCTCTCTGTAGTTTCTCTTGAATTCACTGCGGGTATTTGTACGGATGGCATCTACGAATTGGTTGAGGAAAGTTTCCGTTGACACATAAACGATTCGCTTGATTGGATGCCGCTGATCATCTACATAGTGACTTTTGACATAGTGTCCAATGGCTTGAAGGAGGTGGGTCTTTCCTAGACCAGCATGGCCATGGATAAAGAGGGGATTGTAGGATTTGCCTGGCGTCTCTGCTACCGAGAGCGCGGCAGCCAGCGCGAATCGATTGGATGGTCCGGTAACAAATTTGTCAAAGACATAGTTCGGGTGCAGGGCATTAGCTGGTTTGCTGATAGGGGTGGGACTGGGAAGCTCTGGAAGGGCAACCGGTGGAGCAGCGACGTTTACACGGGTGTCTTCGCCGTTTGTACTTTGTTCCGTCGATATCTTTAGTGTGATGTGAGTAGCGTTTGACTTGGCGAGGGCATTCCTCAATACTTCGAAATACTCGCCCTCCAAGCGGTCTTTTATTATGGTATTTGGAACAGTGAGTTCGAGGACGTCTTCCTCCAAAGAAGTTGCTTTGGCTGGATTGAAAGTCGATTGCCATACCGCGTCGGGAACCTGAGCCCGTATGTTGTTGGCGCACGAAGACCAGAGAAGTGTTGCTGACACCATTTTGTTGGCAACTCCAAGAATATTGACGAATGGTATCCACAAATGTGTATAAGTTGTGGATAACTCGCGACTTTTTTGCTTCCACCACCCAAGTCGGCACCGCCTCGACTGGAATCATGGACTCTAGCACCTCTGGCAAATCCATGCACGGGCGCATAGTAGGTTTTCGCTGGTCACAGGCTTATGTTGATGATGTTGCCAGTGTCGTTCAGGTGGTTGCTGTGGGCGTATGACCGGCGGTGGTGATCAATTGGTTGTCGCGGTGCAGGGATAAGCCGTAGCCTAGGGGGGACGCCGGGAGACGGGAGGCGCTTGTAGGGCGGCCCCCATGACGATGCCACCCCGGCCTTGGAGGAACTTGTGAAGCGCACATATCAGCCGAATGTGCAACGCCGGGCCCGGCGCCACGGATTTCGGCACCGAATGACGACAAGAGGTGGTCGGGCGATTATCAACGCTCGCCGACGCCGCGGCCGCAAAAAGCTGTCAGCCTGATTGAGCGGCTCCGAGGACGTTCGGCGTTCGCTCGGCTGAGTGCCGATGGTGTTCGCACTGGTGATGAACTGCTGTGGGTTCGGTACTTGCCCGACCCCTCCCTTGGAGCGGCCCAGGTGGCTTATGCACTGCCCCGACAGATGGGAACTGCGGTAATGCGCAACAAGATCCGACGTCGTTTGCGGGAGATTGTGAAGGATCTTGATCGAGAGGCTCCTGCTGGCTTGCCCGCAGGCCTATACCTCATTGGTGCTCAGCGCGGTTCTCTGCGTTTTTCCCACGCTGACCTGCGGGTTTCGCTGGAGGCGTGTTTGTCCAAGCTTGGTCGGACTGCATCATGAGGCCCAGGGATCGCCGCGATAACAGCTTGGAGATGAGTATGGTCGCTCGGGCTGTGAAAGGCCTGATCACGTTGTATCAGCGGGCCACCGACCATCGTCCCAGCCCCTGCCGGTACGTGCCGAGCTGTTCCTATTACGCGGTTGAAGCAGTAGAAGTCCATGGTGCGACCAGGGGTGTATGGCTGGGCCTGCGTCGCCTGTTGAGGTGTCGTCCCGGGGCTCCGACGGGCTGGGATCCGGTGCCCGATGCCAGTGGCCGCCTCGCACCCGACCCCACTGCAAGCAGGGCGGTGACCAGTGTTTGACTCGATTTTCGACGGGTTGTTCGACGGCCTTGCTTGGCTGCTGGCGGTTTACTACACGCTGGGACACAGCTACGGAATCGCCATCATGTTGTTCACCCTCACGGTAATGCTGGTTCTGACTCCGCTTACCTTCTACACCACCCGTTCCATGCTTCGGATGACGGCCCTTCAGCCCGAGATCAAGAAACTTCAGGCGCGGCACCAGGGCGACCGCCAGCGGATGAACGAAGAGATGATGCGCCTGTATCAGGCCAACAACGTGAATCCGCTGGGGAGTTGCCTACCCATGCTGGCTCAGCTCCCAGTATTTTTCGTGCTTTTTCGCCTTATTCGTGGACTTACACGACGCGTCAGCGATTTAGGAACGCACGTGGGTTGGCGGCTGCCGTTCGGAGAGAACGCGGTACCCAGTCCTGACTTTCCCGAGCGGACATTCAACCCGGAGTATTTGGCATCAGATTCCGAATTGCGAGCCGCTCTCGAAGGCTCCACGGAGATGAACTTCTTGAGCACGGACCTCTCGTCCAGTCTCACCGATGCATTTCGGGACTCTTTCTCCACCGCGTTGCCTTTCTTGCTGCTGATCGTCTTGATCGGTGTGACCAGCTACATCCAGCAGCGCCAGATTGCTGGGCGCCGCGACCCCGATGCTCCGGTGAACCCCCAACAGCAGATGATTATGAAGCTGATGCCCTGGTTCTTGCCGATCATCTCGATCGGCTTTCCCGCCGGGCTGAACCTGTACTTCGTGAGTTCCAACATCGTGCGTGTCGGTCAGCAAGCGGTGATCACCCGCCGCATCTACAACCCTCACAAACAACGCCAGGCCTTGCTCGAGAGCACCAGCGATGATGATGACGATGAAGAGCCAGCAGAGCCTGTGAAGCCAGCCCCCCAACCGGTCAGTCGCTCCCGGGCGCCGGTGCAGGACCACGGAACGCGGCGGCCCACATCCAGAACGCCACCGAAGCGGCGGACGGACAGCCGCCGTACGCAGGTGAAGCCTACTGAACAGCGGACTCCACCCCGGGCGGCCAAGGAGGTCGAAGCCAAGGAGACCAAAGCGAAAGACGCAAAGTCGTCCGGAGCCAAGGCCGGAAGCAGCAAGTCATCAAAATCAACGCCGGAACAACGCCAGACGAGCCGGACCACCCAAAGGGGTCACCAATCACATCCCACTGATCGTCGGCGCCAGCGGAAGAAGAGGAGAAGGTAACCATGGAGTGGCTTGAAGTCACAGGTAAGACCATTGCCCAAGCCGAGGAAGCAGCTCTCGACCGGTTGGGAGTAGACCGCAGCGAAGCCGAGTTCTCCGTTGTGGATGAGCCCAAATCCGCCCTGATGGGTCTTCGGCGAACGGAGGCTCGAATCCGGGCTCGAGTACGCCCAGTGCTACCGCGAGAGAAGCGGAACCGCCGCCCTTCCAACAACAGGGATCGGAATCGGAACCGCAAGCCTGAACGGGGTAACTTGAAGGAAGGCAGAAATCGAGGCGGCCGGGGCGGCCAAAACAAGAATCGGAGTTCAGGAGCTTCGAGCGGCGAGCGGCCCCCACGGGAGCAGCAGCAAAAGAAATCTCAGAATGCCGGCAAGACCAATAAGGGAGCTGGCAAGAATCGTCCATCAAATGCCCCTGAGGGCAATCAAGCAAGGAAGAGCAAACCCATGGAAGACCCGATGAGCCTGCAAGAGCAGAGCACCCTAGTAGTTGAGTTTCTGGACGGGCTGTTGGATGCCTTCGAGTTGGAAGCCGAGGTGTACGCCGAGAGCGTCGACGACGAGACCATGGAAATGAGAGTGGAGAACACCGACGGAGTGGGTCTGCTCATCGGACCCAAGGGCACCACATTGCGGGCGGTAGAGGACTTGTCCCGAATGCTGGTGCAGCGCAAGTCGGATGGGAACTGCGAGGGCCGTATCCGAGTTGACATCGGTGGCTACCGCGAACGCCGTCGGGCGGCCCTGGAGGTATTTTGCGAGAAGATTGCCGTGGAGGTGCGAGACACCGGTGCTGAGCGTCCTCTCGAGCCCATGAACGCAGCCGACCGCAAGGTTGTCCATGACGTTGTGGCCGACCTCGACGGCGTCGGCACCGTCTCGGAAGGCCAGGAGCCTCGTCGATGGGTTGTGATCATCCCTGAGTGATCTGTGCCTTTGAACCACGCCATTCGGGCCCAGTTGAAGGAAGTTCTTGGCCAGGCTCAAGAGCGAGGGTGGATCGGTGGGCGGCCCATCGATCAGCACATTGACCATGCACTGGGGTTTGCCGAAGTCGCCTCAGCGGTTCCGTCGGTGGCGGTTGACCTGGGTAGCGGCGGCGGTCTGCCGGCATTCGTTCTGGCTGCGGCCTGGTCCCGCTCGCAGTGGACGCTCGTGGAGTCCTCTCTGCCCAAGGCCGCCTTCCTAGAGTTACACCGTGCCAATCTTGGGTGGTCAGACCGGGTGGCCGTATTCCATGGCCATGCCCAGAGTCTTGGACAAAACGAGGACTTCCGTGGCCGAGCAGACCTAGTAACCGCCCGCAGCCTTGGTCCGTTTTCCCTCGTCATCGCGACGGCCGCTCCCCTGCTCCGCTTGGGCGGCGAACTCATAGTCAGTGCCTCCCCCGACGCCACCCCCTGGCCGTTTGAATCCCTTGCCTCCCTAGGCATGTCTCCCGACCGCCTCACCCAGACAGCTCCCAAGTTCCACCGAACAACCCAGCTAGCGCCCGCTCCTGGTTCTCCTCCGGTGGATGGCCAACAGTGATGTTTCACATGAAACATAGGGGGTATCCTTGATCCTTGGTTGAGGGTAAGGGAGAATTGACCAGGTGCCAGATCTCGAAACAATGCAATCTCGATCATGTCGCGTGATTGCGGTTGCCAATCAAAAGGGCGGGGTTGGAAAAACCACGACGACCGTCAATCTCTCTGCCTGCCTTGCCGACATCGGCCAACGTGTGTTGGTGGTTGACTTGGACCCTCAGGCCAACGCCACAACGGGACTGGGAATTGATCCGTATGCCGGGGGCGTGTCCACTTACGACGTTCTGCTGCAAAACGGGACCATGAGAGACAGCATCGTTCCTACCCAAATTGACAACCTCTGGGTATCGCCGTCCACATTGGACCTCGCCGGCGCAGAAATCGAGTTGGTACCGGCCTTCAGCCGAGAGCGCAGGCTCGACTCCGCCCTGGCCACGGTGAGAGGCGATTTTGATTTTGTCTTTGTGGACTGTCCTCCATCGCTTGGCTTGCTCACCGTGAATGCGTTGGCCGCGGCCCGGGAAGTCATGGTCCCCATCCAATGCGAGTACTACGCACTGGAGGGCCTCGGCCAGTTGATGAGAAACATCGACCTGGTTCGCAACAGCCTCAACAGCGACCTGGAGATCTCCCTGATCGTTCTTGTGATGTTCGACGGACGTACCAAGCTCTCCGCCCAGGTGGCCTCGGAGATCCGTAGTTACTTTGGGGACAAGGTATGTCATCAGATGATCCCCCGGAATATTCGGTTGGCCGAGGCACCGTCGTACGGAGCTCCTGTCACCATCACCCATCCGAAGTCGCGGGGAGCGTTGGCCTACCGCGAACTAGCCAAGGAGGTTGCTGATGGCACGCTCGCCCGGGTTGGGTAGGGGACTCAGCGCTCTCATTTCAGATTCCCCGTCGATGAACGATGGCGCCCGCACCTCGACCTATTTGGAACTCCCCCTCGACGCCATTTCCGTGAACCCGTATCAACCTCGGGACAAGTTCGATCAGGCAGCCTTGAACGTGTTGACCGAGTCCATTCGCGAGGTTGGCGTGCTTCAACCGGTGTTGGTTCGCCCTAGTTCCAACGGCAAATACGAGCTAATCGCCGGCGAGCGGCGTTGTCGGGCAGCAAGACAGGCTGGACTCGAGCGGATCCCTGCCATTGTCCGCACCGCAGAAGATGCTGATTCCTTAGAGCAGGCCCTGCTGGAGAACTTGCACCGGGAAGACCTGAATGCCATTGAAGAAGCCGCTGCGTGCCACCAGCTGATTGAGGAGTTTGGGTTTACCCAGGACACCGTGGCGAAGCGATTGGGCCGAAGCCGATCTGCGGTGGCCAACACCGTGCGTCTCTTGCAACTCCCCAGCGAAGTCAAAGCGATGGTTGTGGAGGGCTCGCTGTCGGCGGGTCATGCCCGGGCGCTGTTGAGCGTTGCCAACGAGAAACGCTTGATCAAGCTGGCGAAGAAGGCAGTGGCAGATGGCTTCACCGTGAGGATGGTGGAGGAAGCTGCTCGCGATGGAGCTTCAACAGCCAAGAACGCCAAGAAACCCGAGGAGCGGTCAAGTAGTTCTGATCGGGGAGCAGCGGTACTCGAGTTGGAGGGCCTGTTGAGTGAACACCTCAGCACCAAGGTGGATGTGTCGCTCGGTAAGGGTCAGGGAAAGGTAGTTATTCAGTTTGCTGATCTGGATGACTTGGAGCGCATCTACCGGGTGATGCTCCAGGCCTGATCAAGCAGGCTTGGTTGCCCATAGGGCAAGGCAGCCTTCTATGGCCCGGGCTAAGGGGGAGAGGCGGGCATGCACTAGGCCGGGGGGGCCCATGAGGCATTGGACGGCGGTCATTCGGGTGTGTCGCAGCACCGGCAACCGCATTCCCTTTACATCGGCGCTATCGGTGCCCAATGCCGCAGGAAGCCTTTGGCCTAGAATGCTGGCCAACCGCTGACCGCCGGGAGAGACGAATCCCTCGGTGGCGAAATAGGCCACTCGACACGCAGGGTCGTCGGAGGGGAGCAATCCCAGGTATACGTCCACTTCCAGACGGTTGGCTTCGTCGGCCCGGTCGGCCTCTGTCCAGTCGCAGGCCTCGCTAACTGCCGCACCGGAGCGCCGCAAGCCAGTGGCCAATTCTCCGGCTACTGCGGCCATCGTGCTCGTCGAAGCGATCATTATGTGTTGTTCGGTCAGTCTTCGCGGCGCTAGCTGGAGTTTTGCCCGCTCCCGAACGGCGGCCACGGTGGCGGGGGTGACTCTGGCCGACATGCGCACTAGGGCGGCGGTGGTGGCCGGGCCACACACCGCATCGGCGACGAGGCCGCTGTTGAGCTGGAATTCTTCCATCGCGTCGGCGGTGTTAGGCCCGAAAATCCCATCCACCCTTCCGGCATCGAATCCCAGCGACCCCAGCCGGAGCTGCAATTCGGCGACGTCGTCACCCCGCAGCATGGGGTGGCTCATGTAGAGGTGTCTATCGCCAAGCGACCAGCTGGCCTCCTGCAAGGCAGTCCAGGTATGAGGCCCGCAGATTCCGTCAACGCTGAGGCCTCGGCTGGCTTGGAAATCAGCTACCGCCGACGCGGTGGAGGCATCAAAGGATCCGTTTGCCGATAGTGCCAGGGCAAAACCTGCCGACGCCAGCTTCTGTTGCAGGAGTACGACATCGTCGCTCTCGTCTCCCCGCTTCAGCGTGGGTAGATGGTCGTCGGCCAATTCTGGCGCTCCTCGTATTCGTGCTTGTCAGCCCCCCGCAGGCGATGAGCGAAAGTAGACCGTCAAAAGGCGACTTCGCCGATCTCCTGGAGCAGTTGTTGCTTGCCTTTGGCCCCCACGATCCGCTTGGCCGGTTCACCATCTTTGAACACGATCAGCGTGGGAATGCTCATCACCTGGTAGCGCAGGGCAACGTCTTGGGCATCGTCCACGTTGAGCTTGGCCACGCTGAGCACGCCGGCTTTCTCGACGGCGATCTCATCGAGGATTGGGGCGATCATCTTGCACGGGCCGCACCACTCAGCCCAAAAGTCGACAACGACCGGTAGCTCCGCGCTGCCAATCACTTCATCAAAGGTCTCATTGGTGAGCGTGGTGATGCTCTCAGCCATCTTTGGGATCCCTTCGTTTGCGGGGGTCGGGGAGCGATCAGCCTATCAGCGGATCTTCGATTTAGCCGTGTCCGGCGGACTCCAGCCAACGCTCGGCATCTATGGCGGCCATGCAACCTGAGCCGGCGGCGGTCACCGCCTGGCGGTAGATGTCGTCTTGCACGTCGCCGCAGGCGAAAACGCCCTCGACATCGGTGTGGCTGGAGTCGGGCTTGGTAACCAGGTACCCGTTTTCCTTGCGCTTCAGCTGACCTTCGAACAGGTCGGTGTTGGGCCGGTGGCCGATGGCAATGAACAGCCCGGTCACGTCTAGAGCAGAAGTCTCGCCGGTGACCACATTCTGGACATCGACGCCGGCGAGCTTGTCGTCACCGCGGATGTCGGTTACCACATTGTTCCACAAGAACTCGATGCGGTCGTTGGCGAATGCCCGATCCTGCATGATCTTGGAGGCCCGCAACTCGTCTCTGCGATGGACTACCGTGACCTTGGAGGCGAAACGGGTCAAGAAGGTGGCTTCTTCCATAGCCGAGTCGCCGCCACCCACCACGGCGATGTGCTGGTCCCGGAAGAAGAAACCGTCGCAGGTCGCGCAGGTGGACAGGCCGTGTCCGATCAGCCGCTCCTCGGCCTCCAGGCCCAGCATGATCGACTGGGCTCCGGTCGACACGATTACCGCCCATGCCCGGTAGGTGGGCTCGGGGGCGTCGGGGTCGCCCACCCACACGCCGTGGGGTGGACCGGTTAGGTCGACCCGGCTGACCTTCTCGGTGAGCATCTCCGCGCCGAACCGCTGGGCTTGCTCTCGGAATTTGATCATCAGCTCCGGGCCCATCACCCCGTCGGGGAAGCCGGGGTAGTTCTCCACGTCGGTGGTGAGCATCAGCTGTCCGCCGGGCTGGTCGCTGGTGGACGACGGCTCGCCCTCGATGACCAGGGGAGAGAGGTTGGCCCGGGCGGTGTAGACCGCCGCGGTAAGCCCGGCTGGCCCTGAGCCGATGATGATTACCTCGCGGATGCCTTGATCAGTTGTGGGAGCGTCGGTCATGAGGGCCGCCTCGACCAGGCGAAGGCGCCTAGCGAAACGAAGAACAACCCGAGGATGCCGTGAGCTGCCCAGGCCCGTCCGGTGGCCACCTCTAGGCCGCGCACCGCGGCGATTATGCCCAGCACCAGCACGATTATCAGGGGAAACACCCCGAAAACGACGTAGGCCAGCATGCGGCTAGCCCCGACCACTGGCCCGGAGGTCACATCGCGGACCTTGTCTACAGAATTGACGACGGCATCAGCAGCCTGTTCGGGCCAGTCTTCAGACAGGCCCAGCATCGAAGCGGTCGTCGCCTCTTCTTTTGGCTCAGCGGCATCAGCCATAGGTGTTCAGACTACCGCCGAGCTGTGTCATATCCGATGTTGGGGGATAGGGGGGAGAGGCTAGGGCCAGTCGAGAAATGTGTGGGAATTGAACAGCTCACAGTCGGGCGGCGGGGATGTCTGGGTGAATCGCAGTTCGCCTTCGCCGAGGTACACCGACACCTGGGATCCGGTTCCTTCCACCACTGCATCGAATCGGGTCAGCAGTTCGAGCTTCTCGTCGGCGGTCAGAGGACAGTCCAAGAGGTCGAGTCGGGCGGCAGCATCGGCTTGGTCTGTGCCTTGAGCAGCGGTGAGATCCTCCGCCACCTGTACAACGTGGACGATGAGATCAGCCTCGCTGGCGAACACCAAGGCGGCCTCTTCAGAAAGGGGCACGATTTCTGCTGGCTCGTCGGCCATTGCCGGCTCTGGTTCTTCTGAGTCATCGCTGGGGGCTTCATCGGCGGGTTCGTCTTCAAGCGATTCGGGACTGGCGGCCACAGCGGCAGACTCTTCTGCGGGCCCCATCAGATCGATGGGTTCCGGCAGCGCCTCTGTAGCGGCGTCGGCGTCATCCGACATTGGAGCAGCCGATTCCATTGCCATATCTTCGGCAGGCTCCTCGCTCTCGGCTGGCTCTGCGCTCTCGGGTTGGGGCTCGGGAGCAAGTGGTGCCTCGGGGACGGCATCTGCCGGTGCGTCGGCCATCGCCGGGGCCGACGCCGAATCGTCTGCGAACTGATCGTCGTCGCCGGTCTGCTCGAACAGGGTCACGCCCACCATGGTGATGGCTGCCACCACTGCGGCTGCGGCCAAAATGACCCGTGCTCGTGGAGGTACCGACCGCAGTCGGCGGCGGGCTGTCTCCAGCGACACCACCGGGGCTCGGTGGTCCAGTGCCTGGGCGATCATCTGATCCCGCACCTCGTCGGAGGGCGGTTCCACCGGGGAGGCCACCAGATCTCTGACGGCCCGGAGCTCTTCCACCAGTTCCAGCAAGCGGGGATCGCCTTCCACCAGGGCGGCCTCTTCTGGCGTGGCTTCCCCGTCCAGATAGGCGGAGGCCAGCTCGTCTAGTTCCTCTGGGGTCATCTCGCGGCGCTCGTCGCTCATGGTTGCTCCCCAGTGTGACGTTGGCCGGAGTCATCTGGGTTCCCGCTCATCAATTCGGCCAAACGCCGGCGTCCCCGGGAGATGCGAGACCGGACTGTCCCGGGAGCGATGTCCAACTCTTCGGCGATCTCCTCATAGCTCAATCCCATCTGGTCGCACAGCACCACCGGCACCCGGAATGCCTCGGGGAGCTGGGCCAGGGATGCCTCGATGTCCAGCCGATCGCTCACCGAGTCGGCCACCGGCCGCTCGACGGCCGCTAGGGGCTGCTCCTCCACTGGCGCCGGCACTGGCCGCCGGCCCCGGCGTCGCAGCTCGTCGAGGCAGGCGTTGGTCACCACCCGGTGCATCCAAGTGGTGAACTTTGAGCGCCCGTCGAAGCGATCGATGCGCCGCACCAGGGTGATGAGGGCCTCCTGGGTGGCATCTGAGGCGTCGGCCTCGTTGCCGGCCAGCCGCCGGCAGATGGCGTAGATCTGGTTGTAGTGCCGCCGCAGCAGGTCATCGAACGCGGCCTGGTCGCCCTTTTGGGCTCTCTTGACAAGGTCGGTGTCGTCGGCTGCGCCCCTGATTCCCTGAGGGTACTCACCCTCAGGGTGTATATGGTTGAACCAGGTGTAACTAGGCCGGGAACTAATCCACTCCGGCATTCGTCATAGGTATGACCGATCGACGGGGGAGGACACCCATGCACCACGCGAACCCCACTGCAACCAAGTCCAAGCGCCGCCCCCTGGGCTTCATGCTGCTGGCGCTGCTCAGCGCGTTCTTTGTGCTGTTCAGCGCATGCAGCCCCGGCAACGACGACGATGCCGCGGTCAGCATGGATGCGCCCGCTGATGATATGGCCGCACCCGAATCGGCAATGGCCACCGATGACAGCGGAGGTCCCGTTTCTGAGCAAGCTGCGGACGAAGAGTCCGCGTTGGCCCGGCCCGAACCTGTTGAGCTGAGTGAAGACAGCGGCCTCGCCGTCCCCACTGCCCTCACGCCTGCCGATCTGGGCCGCGACATCATCTACCGGGCCACCATCGAGGTGCAGGCCGACGATGTGGCCGCGGCCAACCGCGAGGCGGTGGCCATCGTGCAGGGCTTGGGCGGGATCGTGTTCTCCCAGTCCACCCGCACCGAGCCCCGCCCTCGCACCGAGATCACCTTCAAGGTGCTGCCCGGCGATTTCTCCACCGCGCTCGAACGCCTGGCCGGGGTGGGCAAGCTGATCGATCAGGTCATCAGCTCCGACGACGTGACCGAGATCATCGTCGATCTGGAAAGCCGCATCATCACCGCCGAGGCCAGCGTGACCCGTCTCCGTAAGTTCTTAGAGGAGGCCACCCAGCTCGAAGACGTCGCCCAACTCGAGCGCGAGCTGCTCGACCGGGAGACCACTCTGGAACGGCTGCGGGGCCAGCTCCGCACCCTGAGCGACCAGGTGGATCTGGCCACCATCACCCTCACCATCACCCAGTCGCCCACCGTGTTGCCCGACACCGGGATCCGGGTCACGGCCTGGGTGTCCGAGGACGCCCAAGACCCGTGCCTGGGCGTGCAGAACATCACCGTGGAGCCCGACGCAAGCGTCTACCTCTGCTTAGAGGTGGAGAACACCGGCACCTCAGCGCTCACCGACGTGGACGTGAGCACCCGCAACCTGCGCCTCAACCTCGACAACTTCCGACCTGTCCAGGGCAACTTCAACCGCATCGAGGCCAACGAGTTGATGGCCGCGGTGCTGGAGCTCCCCATCGAAGAGGGCCGCCTGGCCGGCCGGGTGGCCACCCGGGGACTGCCCATCGAGCTCGAAGTGCTGGCCACGCCGGTGGATTTCGACGGCACTGCGCTCGATGAGGTGTGGGGCGAGTCGGTGGTGTGGGTGCAAGTCGACACCGACGACGCCCTGCCCGGCTTCGGCGACTCAGTGTCCGACGGCGCCAGCGGCGTGGTGGCCGTGTTCAGCGTGGTACTGATCGTGGTCGGTGTACTGCTGCCCTTCCTGCCCATAATCGCCGCCCTCGCCGCCCTCATCTGGTGGATCCGCAGCCGCCGCAACCGCAAAGCAGAATCGCCGCCCCCGGCTAGCTAAACACAGCTCGGGAGGACATCAACCGATCGTATAGTTCCATGAGATCGGGGCTGACCAAGTCGTCGGCCTCTGGCTGCTTACTCTCTCTGCGGAGCAATTCCACCAATTCGACCATGACGTGGCGTATCTCGGTGGGACTTTCCGCCGAGGCGGTCAACCGCCAGCGATAGCACTGCTCGCATATCCCCACCACCCGGAGGCTGGTTAGGGCAGCCATGCGGGCGCCCTGAGTGTCACCCGCCTCTATGCACCTCTCAGCCAACTCGTGGGCCGTATTGTCCACAAGGCAGTCGATTTGGGTGCGCAGGCCGAAATCGGCCCATCGGTACATGTCCCCAGTTCCTCCGGCGAATGGGGTTCCTCGCACAAGTTCAAGAGCAGTTTGAAGCATTTCTCGCCCGCGTTCGCTGGGATCCAAGCGAGCAGCGGAAACGAGGTCCTTGAACCTGCCGACATCGGTCCCCACTTCCGGTCGCAGACGATAAATACCCCTTGGGCCCACCCTGGGCAGGTAATGCTCGCCATCGTCGTTGAACCCCAGCGCCTTGCGGGCCCGGCTAACAGTGTTGGCCAGAGTTGAACGGGAGGGAGGTTTGTCAGGTGGCCAGATGTTGGCCGTTATCTGATCTGCGTCAGCACCCTCAGGATGGAAGGCCAGGTAGGCCACCAAATCTAGGGCGCGACGCGATTCGAACTGACGCGCCGCCCCCAGCACATCCACGCTTCCCATAGCCCGAACTTCTAAATCGACGGGCAAGGGGTCAATGAGAGGAGGGCCACCATTTGGCGGGATCGATGTCGCCACAGCCGGACTCACTCCTTGGATTTCCTTGGCACAAACCGCCAGTTCGGCGACTGCCGCGACAGCATCACCAGAAAGGCCAAAAGGCTCCAGTTGAAGGCCGATTGGCTCTAGCAACAAGCCGCGCTCATCGAAGTACCCCTTCCAATTCGCGCCCTTGAGTCCGTGAGCCACGATGCTGACCGACGAACCGCACACCTCCAGAAGGCGGGAAGCTTCTTCCTCTTGGAGGGCGTTGGACACCAGCACCACAGTGGGATGCCAGAAGTCACCGCTGCTTCCGAATCTGGTGATGGCTGGAGGGGGATGGCTTCCCAGCAGTGCTCGGTTCTGGCTCCTTTGATATTCGATCCGTTCGATTGCCGAAGTCACGTCGGAGACGTAGTCAACTCGCTCAAACGCAGTCAGGGCCTGGCCAAAGCCAACGCACAGCACGGTGAGATCGTCGGCTAGGTGGCTGCTGGCCAGCTGGGTAGCCATTGCGGCGCACATGTCGCCAACTGCTTCGCTGTCACCCTCCAAGTTCAGGGCGTCTATGTATTCGAGGTTCAACAAGAATTCGTGGCCGCTTCTCTTTCCAACGGTGACTAAAGCGGGAAGTGGTGCTGGCACACCGTCTGCCTCCGCCAGGAGATGCTCCAGCTCAACGTCCCTCGACAGCCTCCATGTCATGCCGTCTTCGCCGACAACGAACCCGGAAGGTGCCTCAGCGGGCGTGCCCAGAAGAACTGACACGCTGTGTGAATCCAGGCTCACTCCAATGATCTCGAGTGGGGGAGTGCCTAAGACCCGAGAAGACAGCACTCTCAATGATGCGTCCAAGAACAGAGCGCTGTCAGGGTCGAATGCAGCCTCCAACTGCTGTTGCACATGAACCGCTTCAGCGCTGGGCGAAGCAGGTATGCGAAGGTTTGGCAGACTGCGGCGATGAGTCCGCCGAAGCCGAGCCAACACCCAACCGAGGCTGCTGGCGAATACTCCTAGACCGCCGATCGCGATGACGGTCTGCCTGCCGGAATCAGGCTGCCCTTCGGTTTCTGCCGGGATAACGCTGGTCACGACGGTCGGTCTGGCGGCGGAGTAGGCCATCACCGGGGCGGGACGGCCAGTCGATACTGGCAGCGGCTTGGAAGGTGGATCAGTAGACGGCGGCATTTGGATCTCCGGTTCATGGGCTGGGAGTTGAAGCTGCCATCCAGGCATGATCACGCTGGGATCTTGAATGATGTCCCGGTTGGAATTGAAGATGTCGATCCACCTTTCCGGGTCATGGAGATGATGGGTTGCTAGCCCCCACAATGTGTCTCCGCTTTGCACGGTGATCGTGGAGTCATCGGGTTCGGGGAGAGGAACCAGGGTTGGCGGGCTATTCACCGGGGCTTTCTTGTCATCGAACACAGCTAATTCCTGGTGTGTATCAGCGGGCATGACCAATTCCCATCCCGGCTGAAGTCGCGCAGGATCGGTCAAAGTGCCCCCAACAGCCTGAGGTTGGTCTTGATTGAGCACAAACACCTCATTCCATCTGCTGGGGTCACCCAAATACCGTTCGGCGAGCATTCGCAGGCTGTCGCGTCGCCCTACCGTATGAATTAGCGGCTCTGCGTCAGTGGGTTCTTCCCCAAGCGTGGCGTTGGCTTCGCTCCTATTTGCATCTGGGGCAAGTCGGCCTTCCGCGTCTTCAAATGCAACTTCCCATGACTGTCCAACTTCCGTCTCAGTGCTTGCTGGTGCCAGGAGATCCTGATTGTCGGCCATCGCAACCCCAGGATGTTGAATCGAAAATGCGATCACCAGGGCGGTGCCGATTATTCGGGCTGACAAGCGCTGTACGAACAGAGGGACGAAAGCAACTCGGGGGGCTACTCGACCATGAAGATGGGCCCACAGTTCTATGGCTACGCCGGCAAGCATCTGCAACCAGAGAACCCAAACCACGAGGGAGATCGACTTCAGGATCAGGGATGGGGGAATGGCCCCTGTCTTGAGGGCATTTGCTACCTCCGACCCCGATGGAATCTCTTGGGGAAGTGGCCATCCCACCCCAACTATGAGGAGTATTGGGAGGCCGACCAGCAACCCGGCGAGCAAAGCGGCAGAAGCCAAGCCGCGGATGAGTTCCGTGCGGTTTTCTTCGTTCAGATTCATAAGTCATCTCCTTTGCTGATGCCCTGAACTGCTCGGGCGGTGGCGGTACCAGCCACCCGGCGCGAGTCAATGCCGAGCATTGACAGGATTTGGAGGGGTTGAATCAACCACACGGTCGTTGAAACCGTGTCTCCCTTCACCGATATCGACCACTCTTGGTGTTGCCCAAGAAATTCGGAGGCCGCCATTCGAGCCAGTGATGGATCAACGACCACGTTCCCTGTTTCCCGATACATGGCTTCGGTTGACACTGCTTGGGCTCCAGCTCTGGCTGCTTCGAAAGCCAGGGTGGAGGCTTCCCGTCGGGCAATCAATATCTGTGCTCCGTCATACGTCAGCCCTGCGAGCATGACCAGCACCGCAGCCAAGATGACAAACACCACGGTGACCTGTCCCCGCTGTTGGCATCTCAAGGAGTGGGGATTGCCCAAACTTCTACTTGGAGCGAATCGAGGCATGATTACGTGCTTCCGCTGCGGTAGCGGTCAACCATTGACGAGGAGTCCGCCGACACGGTCAGGCTGCCGGGAATGTCTAGCAAGGTCAGATCTGACAACCGAACGACACATGACACCTGGACATGCACCTTCCCTCCCGGTTGAAGGTCCATCTGTCGTATGCGAACTTGTGGCCCGCCTTGGCAGCCAACATTCAACTGGCCCAAGGAAGCTTCAGCAGTCGTGGTGGCTGCCGCTTGGGCCGCCGCAACCGACTGGTATTGGGAGGCGGCTCGGGCGGAGCTGCCGGCAGCGATCGTCAACTTGCTCTCGGTCACCCCTACTCGACCGGCGGCTACGACAAGGAACAAGACCGTGGCCATGACGGGGGTGAGGACTGCCAGCCCAATCACGCTGCTGCCCCGCTCGAATGCATCATCGAACCGCTGGCGCCCCGGAGGGTTACCCTTCATTTTCGAATCCCGGGAATGAAGACCTCGCGGGGACCTACCGCGGTTGACAAAATGGTCGGGGCATACCCCGGGATCAAGGACTTCACCGAGGCCTGCACTGTCACCGATAGTTGCGATCGGTTCGTTCGAACGGTGACGTTCACGTCCGACAGGAGGTTGCCCGCGCTTGTGCCGATGACCGACCGGGCTGCTGTTCGGGCAGCTTCTTCAGTGCCTCGTTCGCCTTGGCCGGCCCGGGCTCCGTCGTGGGCAGAAGCGTCGACTATGGCCTGCGCGTGAAAGACCAAGGCTGCTTGGACAACGACGAGGATCATGAACATGGCAAGGGGAACGGCCAAGACCGCAGTGGTCGTTTCGCCGCGCTCGCTGTCCATTCTCTGGTCGATCCCACCGCTGTAGGTCAACTGATCTTGCTGGTTTGGCCGGAGATAAAGGTTGTGATGACCACGCCAGCAGCAACCGCGGCGGCTACCAGGACCGCGATGATGATCACAGTCGAGGTCACGTCACCCCGCTCGTCTTGCCATGCCCTTCGCACTCGTTCCTCTAACCCATTCCGCGATGCGGCCAGCAAGAGGTGGAATTTGACTACCGCTTTCACTTGAGTCTCCTGCGATTATTCGGTGGGGGCGGTTCTAAGCGCCGATATGCGGATGCCTCTGCCTTGCGAACAAGTTTCTTTGAACCGATCATGCGCTGACGATGGCGGCAATCGCCGGATAGCCGATCAGCCCCAGAAAGCCCGTGAACATGAGTACGACGGGGAGCGACATGCGCTCGGTGGCCTGCTGAGCCTCCGTCTCTGCTTCGTTAAGTGCTCGCTCTCGCAAGCCTCGGGCTTTGGTGTGCAGGGACGATCGAACGTGGGATCCGGAGGTGCCGGCAAGCAATAGCCAAGCGGCAAGCTCCTCCATTTCTGTGGAGCCAAGATCGTGGCCCAGCTTTTCCAAAGCGGTCCATGATGGTTCGTTGGCCAATTGGGCTTGTCTCAAAGTCCGCTGGATTTCGACAAAGCCCCAGGCCAGACCACACCCTGCCGAGTCAGCAAGTGCCCGCTCCATTCCTGAGCCCCCGGACAAATGGAGGCCCACCAGATCTAGGTAGGTGCTGATTTGGTGGCGCAGCTCTCGGCGCCGACGCCGGGCCTTTTCGCGCAACGACAGATCTGGGACCAAAAAGAAGAGTCCTCCAGCCAAGATTGACGCCACCACCACCAGAATCGGAGAAACCCACGCTCCACCAAACCAGGCGACAATCCATACGCCCACAGGGAGTCCTGCTCCCAGGAGCAGCATCGCCAGCTTGGCCACGGCTAGCTCTTCCAGGCTTTGGCCGGCAGCTCTCAGGTCTTGCTCGACCCGGCGACCTCGCAATCCCAAGGGCCCGAACGACTGTGCCGCGGCCCGTCCAATTCTCTCACGGGGAGTTCCTGATCGGTGGCCGTCCTCCAATGGCTGATCTAGTTCGCTCAGTCGGATCTGCAATGACTCTCGGGGTGGAAACAATCCCCAGAAGATCGTGGCTAGACCAAGGCCGAGTAGGGATCCCAGTACCAGACCGACCGTCATTGTTGGTGCCCACCGACTGTGCTTGGAGTCGCGGGAGCCCGGCCAACGTCAAGAATTCGCGCCGGACTGCTGAACCTGCTCATCTTCACGAGAGCAAATCCCGACCCGATGAACAACCCACCGATGATGGCAAGGGTTACCTGACCGGTCACGGAGTCGAAGGGGGCCAAGTACGGCCTGCTGAAGCCCACCATGGCAACGGAGAACACGGCCACCACGCCGGCAATGAAGCGGGCAGAGGTGAACTGCCGAGCTCGAGAGGCCTCGATCCGCAATCGCATTGACACTTCTTGACGTGTGCTGTCGGCAAGGTCGGCCAGCGACTCCTGCAAGGATCCCACCTGGTTGGCTGCTGCCAGTCCCAGTGTTACCGCAACGGTGTCGGCTACCGCGTGGTCGACTTCGTTGGCGAACTTGGCCAGAGCCCCAGGAAGCGGCTCTCGCTCAGCCCGAGCCGCGAGGGACCGCACGTGAGCGCGCACGGGCATGGGTGCGGTAACCGCCGTGGCGTTCAGAGCCTCGGTCAGCCCTGATGCCGCGCTGATGGTGTCGCGTACCATTTCCACCCAGGTGGCCAGGGCGTTCATGCGGGCGATTTCCCAATCACGGCTGGCCTTGGCTCCCAAGACCGTGGGCGAGATGAATCCAGCGGTGCCGGCAATGAGTCCGGCAACCGGCCATCCGGTCAGCACCATTGCGGCCACGAACCCGGTGCCCGCCACAGCAAATCGAATTACGAGTGAGGCAACAGAACCCCTCGCCCATTTCGACCAAGTCAGACTGCGCTTGCCTGAGGACGACGGAGTTCCGCGCCATCCCACAAGGGCCGTGAAGACCCCGCTACCCACCGCAGCCCCCAGCAGCGCTCCAATCAAAGAGGACAATTCTGGTCCTCCCCCACAGCTTCGACCTCTGAGGCAGTGAGCTCGAAACCGACGTTGGCCAACCGATAGAGGGTGGAGGATTGAAGGGAACCGCTAGGACGAGCCTTGTTTGACTCGTGGTCCGAGAACACTTCCACGCTCTTCACGTCGCCCATCGAAGTGCCGGTAACCTCTCGCACCGAGCCAACCCGGCGGCGGCCGTCTCGACCCCTGCTCATGTGGACCACGAAGTTGATGCTCTCCGCGACCATCCGATTGGTGGCCTCGACGGGGATCTGCTCTGCGGAGCGCAATGCGTAGGTGGCGATCTTGCTGAATGCCGCCTGTGAAGAGTTGGCGTGAATGGTGCACATCGACCCGTCGTTTCCGGTCGACAGCGCAGCCAGCATGTCCACGACTTCGGGACCTCTCACCTCACCTACAACCAACCGGTCGGGCGACATGGCCAGGGCATTGCGCACTAACTGCTGCATGGTGATTGCGCCGGTTCCCTCGATATTGGCTGTCCGGGTTTCCAGTTCGATCACATCGCGATGTCGGTCGGAGTCAGCACTCAGAGCCAACTCCAGCCGATCTTCGATGGTGATCAGCCGTTCATTGGGATCGCAGGCGTTCAGAAGCGCGCGCAAGAGCGTTGTCTTGCCGGCATTGGTTCCGCCGCAAACGATGATGCTCAGTCGAGCTTTCACCGCAGCCCGCAGAAAATCTCGGAGTCCGCTGTCGACGGTGCCCATATCGCACAAGTCGTCCAGGGTGATCCGCTCGTGGCGATGACGGCGAATTGATACCGCAGGACGTTCGGACACTGCCATCACCGCGTTTAGGCGAGACCCGTCGGGCAACTGCAAGTCCAAGAACGGGTTGGCCATGTCGAACCGTCGTTCGGTTCGTCCCAGCCGTGCGGCTGCCCTGCGGATCAACGCGATGAGTTCATCGTCGGAGTCGGCGATGGCATCGGCTTGTCGTTTAGCCCCACCCGCGTAATGCACCCAAACCGTGTCACATCCATTTGCGTTTACGTTTTCTACCGATTCGTCGGCCAACAACCGGTCGATCGGACCGAGTCCGAACAAAGTGGCCAACACCTCATCGGTAACCCGTGACTCCTCGGCGTTGTCGATGGGGGGAAGAAACGCCCGGGCGCGCTCCGCGGCGATGATGTCGAGTGCTTCGAGGATGAATTGCCCGGCCAGCGCCTTTTGTTCCAGTCGATTGTCAAACTGGCTTGTCTCGGCCCTATCGAGTTCTCGGGTGACCATGGCAAGAACCTGGTTGAAGTGGGGGCTGGCAGTCATCGGCTCTCGCTAGGCGGTCGCACAACCGGTGGCCGCATCTTGCATGCGGTAGTTGATCCGATGAACGAGTTCGCCCAGGGTTCGCCACAGCAGCAGCCGACGGTGACGCTGGTGGGCGGGCAATCCCCCCACCATCACTTGGGCCGCTCTTGGCTCATGGGCCATGACACCCAAGAGATCGAGTCGAGAGGCCTTTGCCATCTCCGTCGGCGGGTATGGCCGGTCACCCACACATACCAGTGCCGTTGGGATGTCATGGGCGATCATCCTTCGGGCTTGATGGACTAGAGGGACAAGCTGATCGAACTGGGGCCGAGCGACGAGCACTAGCAGATTGCAATGCTTGATCAACTCGACAGCAGGGGAGTGAGGCCGTACCCGACCAACATCAACCACGGCGTCGATGCCGTCAAGGCGGCCCAGACCGTCCGCCAGACGTCTCGCCAGCGGGGCAAGCACCAAGGTGGTGGTTTCGCCGCAACCCGGAGAAACCAGGGCAGGCAACTGACCCGCCAGCAATTGGCAGTTGTTCTGCAACCTGTTGATGGTTAGTTCGTGTCGAGCTATCCCCGACAGTTCCACCAACGACGGAGTCGAGGCCAGCCCGAAACGAGCCGCCAATACACCGCCGTCTCCGTCGGCTTCAACCAAAACAGCTCGGCGTCCGGTACTCGACTCCCATGACAGTCCAAGTCCAACCGACAAGCTGGTGACGCCAGGACTGGCCTTCACGCTTCCTACCGCAATGATGCTCATCGAGCTGCTTCCTCCACCGTCGTCTGGTGGATAGGAAGGCCGCTTGCCGAGGGGGATTCTCCGGGCAAAAGGATCAGCCGCAACTCGTTTGAGGCCGCGGCCCTGCTGATGAGCACCGCGTCATCACCAGAGGCAATTAGCGACACGAACAGAGCTTCTCGACCCGAATCCAGCACTTCGCTCACTTCAGCCACTGTGGCTCGGGTGGTCGAATTGGTGACGCTGGGCGCTGCCGCTTGCCCGTCTAGCCCCACAGCACCCTGCGGGTGGTAGTTGCTGGTGATCACCACTCCGACTGGTTGGCCGGGCCCGAGGTGCGTGATTGGGTATTCGCCTGGATGGAGCACTGCTCCGACCACAGCCATGTCGCCTGTGATCGGCGTGCTTGCAGACAGCAGACCGGGGTGAAGGATCGTTCCTTCAGGTATGGGAGACCGGACGGTGTGGCCCAGCACAGATTCCAATTCGGCCATGGGCACAAATCCCGCCCCTTGCCCGCTGGCCACTTCGACGGCCCGCAGGTCGTCGATCTCGATCGTCGATCCAACGGCGATGTCCCGGCTAGCCACCGCCACCGCGGTGCGGCTGCTGAGCGACGAGGCCCAGAGGGCGAAGATGATTGCCGCGGTAAGGGTGACGGTCAGCCCTAGGGCCACCCAGGGGAGCTGCCGCCGACGATCCTCGCTTGCCATCCGCATGGGTTGTTACCGGAAGGTGGGGGAGGGAGCCGTCGAGTCGCTCCGAGGGCCCTAATCTGCCACACCCTGACTCGTTGAATCAAGGTGTATTTCAGGTAAGTCTATGAATTGCTGTTTGGCTGGTATTGGCAGATGTGGGGGAGTTGGCGGTAGCGCTCGCCGACGTCGAGGCCGTAGCCCACCACGAAGTCGGGTGGGATCTCAAAGCCCACGTAGCGCAGGTCGAGGTCTTCGTACTGGCGGCCCTTGCGCACCAAAAGGGCGCACACTTCCAGGCTGGCTGGGTTGCGGGCTTGGAGGTTCTTGCGGAGGTAGTTGAGGGTGAGGCCGCTGTCGATGATGTCTTCCACCAAGATCACGTCTCGGCCGGCCAGATCCAGGTCGAGGTCTTTGACGATCCGCACCACGCCGCTGGTGCGAGTAGAGCTTCCGTAGGACGACACCGCCATAAAGTCGAACTCCACCGGCAAATCGATGGCCCGGGCGAGGTCGGCCATGAACATGAACGCCCCCTTCAGCACCCCCACCAGCAGGGGGGCCCGGCCCTGGTAGTCGTTGGTGATGCGAGAGCCGATGTCGGCGATGCAGGTCTCGAGCTCGTCGTTGGAGATCAGGATCGGGCCGGGGTCGCCGTTACCGGTGGTCGCCTCGCTGGACACGGCGGCCAACCTAGTGGTGCTTATCTTTGCAGGCCGAGCCGTTGGGAGGATCGGGTGACCCGCCAGCCGCGGCCCACATCGGTGGAGCGGGCCTCGTTTCGGGCCACTGCCAACACCCTCTCGATGGCGGCCGCATCGGGAGGATGGTCGTCGTCGGTCTCGCCCTGGATCCAACGGCGCAGCGCCATCTGGGCCAGAGGCTCGGGGGCTTGGGCCACCGCTTTGGCATCGGTGGGGTCGATCGCCGCGGCGAGGTCGTCTAGCAGGTCTCGGACGCCCCCCATCAGCCCGGCGCTGCGGGCGATGATGGGCACCACGTCGCGCTCGGCAACGTCGCACAAGAGCGGCAGCAGTTCGTGGCGGACGCGGTTGCGGCGGTGGGCGGGGTCAAGGTTGGATGGGTCTTGTACCGGCTCCAGGCCGCTCTCGGCGCACAGGTCCCGCGTCTCGCTGCGGCGCAGGCCCAGCATCGGGCGGCGGGCGGGATCGATGCCGGCCAACCCGTCCAGCCCTGCCCCCCGGATGAGGTTCAACAACACCGTCTCAGCCTGGTCATCCGCGGTGTGGCCGGTGAGGACCCCGGCGGGCAGCACCCCGTAGCGGAGCGCCCGGGCTCGGGCCTCCAGGTTGGGGCCGGGCTCGCAGGACGCCGTGCGGGCCTCGAAGGCCGCACCCCAGCGGGAAGCAGCCTGGGCCACCACGTCGGCCTCGGCGGCCGAGCCCGGACGCAGACCGTGGTCCACGTGCCAGGCAGTCACCCGGCAGCCTGCTTCTGAGGCCAGCACCAAAAGGGCCAGCGAGTCCGGCCCGCCCGACACGGCGCAGTCCACCGCGGTTCCGGCAGGGGGAAAGGTGCAGCGGGCCAGCAGTTCGGGAATCATTGAACCGGCGGCGCCGGCATCATTTCAGCCTTACCCGGCTAGCGCGGGTGTGCCGTTGACCCGGTCAATCCATTGCTGTGGGTTGCGGATCTCGGTCATGGTGGGCAGCTGGTCGGCCGACTCCCACGCCCGGTTCACGAGCTCGGGGCCGCCCCGGGCCTCCACCGTGGCGATGAACGCCTCCCCGGCGGCGTACTGGTTCAGCTTGGCCTCGATGCCGATGATGCGCTGCACCAGCTTGGACACTCCCTTGGCCGAGTTGCGGCGGTGGCGCAGCACCCGGGCGAAGCGACTGGCGTCGGGGATGTGGTCGGCCCCGGCTCGGTCCATGGTCACGTCGCCATGTCCCTCCAACAGGCTCATCATCCCTCCGATGCGATCCAGCACCTCTTTTTGCTCAGGGGTGGCCAGAAGGGCGGGAAGGCCTCCGTCGGCCAGCGGATCTTCGCCCCTCCGACGGGCCTCCAACACCTGCTTGGCCACGAACTTGAAGTGCTCCAAGTCGGGTTCGGCCGCATCGAGGGCCTCTTGCACCAAGCCCAAAAAGTGGGGCCGCAACCACTCGATGCCGGTGAACTGGGCCCGGTGGGTGGTCTCATGCAGGGCCAGCCACAAGCGGAACTGGTGGGGGTCGAAACCGTGCTTGTGCTCTAGGGCCATCACGTTGGGGCCCACGTAATACACCATGTCCTGATCCTCGGGACGGTCGTCCTCGATGATGAGCAGGTCGTACTGGCCCAGCACTCGAGTGGACATCCAGCCCAGCACCGCCCCCATCTCGGTGCCGCTCACCCGCTGGGTCACCGGGGTGAGCCACGAATACGACACCCGCTCGGCCATCTTCTTGGTCACCGGGCGCAGCAGCCGTTGGAAAGAGGCCACATTGGCGTTCACCCATTGGGCCCGGGTGGCCACCTGGGCTCGGGCGGCGCCCGACATCGACTTCAGCCCGGTTTCGGTCGCTACCAGGTCCTCGGCTTGGGCGGTCAGCTCGGCCAACTCGGGAGCGAGACTGCGGTAGTGGTAGGAGTCGAGGAACGGCTCGTGGCCCCCGACCTTCTTGGCTACCCGCTCCGCCAGCCTCCAGTCGACAGGCTCAGCCGTTGCTACCACTGGTTCTAACTGTTCTCTTCGGTGCTTTGAGCGTTGAGATCCCGCTGCTGTCGGGGGCCGTAGCGGGGTGCGACCACCTTGGTGAAGTAGCCGACGATGGTGGCGATCACCAAGGGCACTGCACCGATTACCAACAGCAGGGCGATCCACCAATGCCACACCACCGCGGCGATCAAATCCATGTGCCAACCCTAGGCGACTTGTTGTCGGCGACTCCACGCCAGAACCACGAGCGCCCAAATGATCCAGTCATGGTTTCACCAGCGGACCACTAGAAGTCCTCGATGTCCAGGTCGTCGAGCACAACGCGCTGAAGGGTCTCGGTAATGCGAACTTGCAGTTCGGCGGGGGCCGACTCTCGACAGGCCTGGCTCATGGCCAGCTTGAAGCGAACTTCGACGTCGAGGACCAGTACGCAGGGGAGGCAGTTGGCCAATTCGACCCGCACGTGGCCGATGCTCTCCAATGTGGGCTGGCCGTCCAGAGCCCGGGTGATGAGCTCGCGCGAGTAGTCGCACTGATTGGGAACCCCCAAGCATTGCCTCTCGCTGCTCATTGCGGTGCCTCCGAAGATCAGATGCCAGCTGAAGCCGGCGCCCGGTCTGGGTCAGGTGGATCGACCCATCCGCGGGTCTGTCCAAACTCTAGTAACCGCTTTTGCAGCGTTTTTCTTCCCCGATGCAGCCTGCTCATGACAGTTCCCATGGGAACGTCCAAGATTTCGGCTATCTCTTTGTAGGCAAAGCCCTCCACATCGGCCAATAGCACCGTGATCCGGTACTCCTCGGGCAGCGACTCTAGGGCGTCGATGATCTCCGATTCGGTGATCGTCTCCATGAGCACGTCTTCGGCACTGGCCCCGAGTGCTGCCTTCGTGTCACCCCCCAGACGCTGGTGCAGATACAAGTCCTCCACCCCGGCAAGATCCACCGACTTAGGCTTGCGCTGCTTGCTCCGATAGGAGTTGATGAACGCGTTGGTGAGGATGCGGAACAGCCAGGCCCGCAGGTTGGTTCCCTGTTGGAAGTTGCCGAAACCCCGATAGGCCCGCAGATAGGTTTCTTGCACCAAGTCTTCGGCGTCGGCTGCGTTGCGAGTCATTCGCCGGGCCGCCGAGTAGAGCTGATCCATGTACTCCATGGCCTGCTCTGCGAAAGTGGCTTGATCAGCCATCTAGGGACAGCTTACTTCTGCGATCGGCGAATGAAACCGCGACTGAGATGAACAAGAAGTAAATACAAGAAGTCATCTTTAGCCGGTTCAGCCCACCTGCTCCCGCCACGGAACGTGCTTGTCCACCCGGGGCTCGGGAGGCAGTCCGAGCACTCGCTCTGCCATGTTGTTGCGGTGTACTTCGTCTGTCCCCCCGCCGATCGATCCCCAGAACCGGTTGAGCGCCTCGTTGGCCCACACCTCGGTGTCGGTGTGGTCGCCGGCCACCCCGTAGCCCCCCAGGATCCCCACGCCCAGATTGCCCCGGTCCCGGCGGCTTTCCGACCAGTACACCTTCAGCGTCGAGCCGTCGAAGCTGGGCTGGCGGCCGCGGCGCACGTCTTCCTGCAACCTTCGGCCCATGAGGTCGAGCAGCTTCTCCCGGGTGTAGGCCTGGGCCAGTTCCTGGCGAACCGCCGGGTCTTGGGCGGTTCCCCACCGTTGGGCCAGCGCGATCAGGTTGGCTGCGCTGTCGGCCCGGTCCATACCGCCGCCGATCATGGTCGACTCGTTGGCCAGCACCAGCCGGGTCACCGCCCATCCGCTGTTCACCTCGCCGACCACGTTCTCGGCTGGAATCCGCACGTCACTCAAG
Organism: marine group bacterium Sva0996 bin134; assembly: GCA_002239105.1. GTDB lineage: Bacteria > Actinomycetota > Acidimicrobiia > Acidimicrobiales > Bin134 > Poriferisocius. Next base: position 83,778 of record MPNQ01000010.1, read on the forward strand.
AACACCTCGTTGAAGTGGGCCGATCCGTTGATGGTGCGAATCGGACGGGGGTCCACGCCGGCGGTGGCCATGTCCACCAAGAAGAAGGTGATCCCCTTGTGCTTGGGAGCGTCGGGGTCAGTGCGGGCCAGCAGGATTCCCCAGTCGCAAAGATGAGCTGAGGAGTTCCACACCTTCTGTCCGTTCACGATGAACTCGTCGCCATCCCGTTCGGCCCTGGTTGAGAGATTGGCCAGGTCTGATCCGGCGCCGGGCTCGCTGAACAGCTGGCACCACACCTCATCGCCTCGCAGCATGGGCTTCAGATGGCGTGACTTCTGCTCTTCGGTACCAAAGTGGCCGATGGCCGGACCGGCCAAGGCGATTCCCGCAGCGATAAACCCGCTGGTCACGTCGAACTGGGCGGCCTCCTGCTGGAAGATCTGCCGCTGCCACCGCTCACCACCCCCGCCGCCGTGGTCCACCGGCCAGTCGATGGCCGCCCAACCGCTGTCGTACAGCTCCCGCTGCCACGCCCGGCACCGGTCCATGTGGGCCCTTTCCGCGTCCTCGTCGGGATGAGTGGTCCGGGTCGACCAACCGTCGCCGTCTTCCCGCAGAGGCGCTCGGGCTTCCAGCCAGACCCGCACCTCTGCTCGAAACGCGGCCTTCTCTGGGGTGTCTTCTAAGTTCTCAGCCACGAACCGACGATACGGTATGGCGTTGGCAAATACAGAGGGGGAGTGCCATTGGCCAAGGAGAGATACGGAGTCCTAGACGACGAGGTGGAAATCGAGCGCCGTCGCCTCGGAATACTGGCCGAAGCCCGCGACCCCCGCACTCGTCGAATCCTCGACAGCACAGGCCTGAGCCAGGATTGGCGGTGCTGGGAACTGGGCGCGGGTGCCGGAACGGTATCGGCTTGGCTGGGCCGTAGGGTCGGCCCTGGAGGCTCAGTTTGGTCCACCGATATAGACCTCCAGTTCCACCGGCCGGTTCTGCCCAACGTGGTGGTGGAGCACCACGACGTGACCCGCGACCCAGTACCCGAATCGGCGTTCGACCTTGTTCACACCCGGGCGGTACTCCAGCATTTGCCCGAACGCGACCAAGTGATAGAGGCGATGTGGGATGCACTGGTTCCCGGAGGCTGGCTGGTGGTGGAGGATGGCGCCTTCGCGTCCTTCGCCGAGCAGACTCTGCCGGAGCCCTACGCCACGGTCCACCGCTATGCGTCGACAGGAGCCATCTCCGAATGGCGCGACGCCAACTACGGGGTGCGACTGCCCGGGCGCTTCCGCGATCTGGGAGCAGCCGACATCGAGATCATCGGCAACGTGTGGTCAATGCGCCCCGGCGAGCCCGATGGGGACTGGTGGTTCTTGGCTTTGGAGCGGGCCATCCCCCGGTTGGTGAAGGCCGGTCTGGTGACCCCCGAAGACGGTGAAACCGCCCTGGCTCAGGTTCGAGCGCCCGGATTTGTCATGATGAGCAGTGTTTCAATAGCCGTGATCGGCCGTAAGCCCTCGAATTAGAGAACTCAGGAGGCAGAAATGGAATCTCTGGAACTCTGGAATCCCGCCACCTTCAAGAACGGATTCCCCCACGAGTTTTTCCGCCACAAGCGCGACAACGACCCGGTGTTCTGGTGCGAACACCCAGTGTGGGGCGGATTCTGGAATGTCGCCCGCCACGCCGACGTGCAGCGGGTGTCTCGCGACTCGGATTGCTTCAAGAACCAGCCCAATCCGTTTCTGGCCGGAGACCAGCCCCCCGCAGTTGACGACGGTTCCAACTCGCTAATGCTCATCAGCCTCGACCCGCCTGATCACACCAAGATGCGCAAACTGGTCAACCGGGGGTTCACCCCTCGTCGGGTGCGCGACTTGGAAGTGAAGATCCAGGCCCAAGTCGACCGCTTGATTGATCAGGTGGCCGACAAGACCAGCTGCGAGATGGTCAACGAGATCGCGGTGGAGCTGCCCTTGCAGGTCATCGCCGACTTGGTGGGTGTGCCCGAGGAAGACCGTCACAAGATCTTTCATTGGACCGAGGTCTCGTTTGGCTTCGATGAGAAGTACACCACCGAGGAGATGCTCGACGCCGGCACGCAGATGTTCGCCTATGCCGACCAAATGTGCGAGATCCGCAAGAAGGAGCCCCACGACGACCTCATCAGCGTGCTCATGGAGGCCGAGATCGAGGGCGAGTCACTCGACCAGTTGCAGATTGACGTGTTCTTCATGCTCTTGCAAAACGCCGGATCGGAGACCACCCGCAATCTCATCACCACCGGCACACTGGAGCTCATCCGCAATCCCGACCAGATGCAGATGCTCAAAGATGACCTGTCGCTCATCCCCAATGCGGTGGAGGAGTTGTTGCGCTACACCACCCCGGTGATCCAGTTCGTGCGCCGGCCCACCTACGACACCGTGGTGGGGGAGCAGGAGATAAAGGCTGGCGAGCCGGTGGTGATCTGGTACCCCTCGGCCAATCGGGACGAGCGGGCCTTCGAAAACCCCGACACGCTGGATGTCACCCGCGACGCCAGCCAGCACGTGGCCTTCGGTGCTGGCGGACCCCACTTCTGCCTCGGTGCGTCGTTGGCCCGCCTGGAAGCAAAGATGATGTTCGAGGCCATCGTTGATCGCTTCGAAGGCTTAGAGCTGGGAGTGGACGACCCCGCTACTCTGCCCCGGCTGCACTCCAGCCTTGTCGACGGCTACGTCGAGTTGCCTCTGCACTGGAAGTCGGTCAAACCCGCCGCTTAGTGATGTGTCGCAGGCTGCACATATGTTGTTAAGCTAACTTGACAACCTGAGGCAGTCACCCTAGGGTTCCGCACCCATGACCAAGATTTCGCGTGTCGGACTGGCCGGAGTGGTTGTCGTCGTAGCCCTAGTTGCTGCTGGTTGCGGTGGCAACGGCGGCACCAAATTGGACGGCGTCGCCGCCACCATTTACGACGGCAAGTGCGCCGACGACACGGGCTCGTCGGTCACCGTCTACTCCGGTCGCAGCGAGAACTTGATCAAGCCGGTGCTGGATGCATTCACCTGTGAATCAGGCATCAGTGTGAGGGTGCGTTGGGCCTCATCCACCGATCTGGCCCTGTTGATCGACACCGAGGGCGATCGCACCGACGCCGATGTATTCATCTCCCGGTCGCCGGGCCCGGTGGGCTTCCTCGAGTCCAAGGGCCTGCTCACCTCAATGGACTCCAGCGTGCTCGACCTGGTAGCCGACGAGCACCGGGGAGCCAACGGCACTTGGATCGGATTCTCCGGGCGCAAGCGGGTGCTGGTCCACAACCTCGACAGTGTGCCGCCCTCCGATCTGCCCACCTCGGTGTTCGACCTCACCAAACCGGAGTGGAGGGGCCGAGTGGCCATCCCCGCCACCAACGGTTCTTTCCTCGACTGGTTCACCGTTTTCCGCGACCAATACGGCGATGACGTAGCCACTCAATGGCTCGACGACATGGTGGCCAACGACGCCCGCTACTACCCCAACAACGTCGCCATCGTTGAGGCAGCTCATCGCGGTGAGATCGATGTGGGCCTGGTGAACCACTACTACAACTATCGGATGGCCGCTGACGCCGGTTCGGCCCATCGGGCAGCCAACCACGACCTGTCCGACGAGGACATCGGCTCTCTGCTCATCATCTCCGCCGCCACCATGACCGCCAGCGTTGACGACCGGGAAGCAGCCCAGAGCCTCATCGCCTACCTGCTCTCCCCATCGGTACAGCGCTACTTCACCCGCAACACCTTTGAGTACCCCCTAGCCGGCGGCGTAGAACTCAACCCCGCACTTCCGCCGCTTGCCGCCCTGTCGATCGGCTCTGTCGATTTCGACGCCCTAGGCGGCGGCTTCGAAGGCTCCGAAGACATCATCCAAAAAAGCGGCATCACCAGCAACTAAGGCCACCAACTCGCCTTTGGAAGAACGACATTCTCGCTGCGCTGTGGATCAATCATTCCCCACGATCTAACGTCTCATACGTGGACGTCGACCCCCTAGACCTCATCTCCCCCAAGCGCTACGGCGCCAACGGCCAACCTCACGAGCTGATGGCCTGGATGCGCCAGAACTCTCCCGTGCACTGGTGCGAACCCGACGGCTACCAGAACTTCTGGGCCGTCACCCGCCACGCCGACATCATCGAAGTCTCCATGCAACCCGAGCTGTTCAGCAACGAGGCCGACAGCATCACCGTGCGCACCGACCAGCAGGTCGCCGATTTGGAGCAGTACGGGAGCGTCATCGGCGACATGCGGACCATCATCAGCATGGACCCGCCCGATCATCGGCTCTACCGCAAGGTGGCCAGCGGCTTCTTCACTCCCCGGGGCATCAGCCAGCTTGACCAAATCGTCAATGAAAGCGCCAAGGCCCTGCTCGACAGCCTGGGCGACGAAGGCGAGTGCGATTTTGTGGACATAATCGCCCAGCGCCATCCGCTGCGGGTCTTGTCCACCATCTTGGGCATCGACCGAGAGGACGAGGAGCGTCTGCTGATTCTGACCCAGCAGCTCCTGTCCGGCGACGACCCCGACTATCAGCGCGAGGCCGAGACTCGCCATGAGGCCAGTGCGGAAGTGGGCATGGAGTTCTACGCCATGTTCGACCGCATCATCAAAGATCGCCGGGCCAATCCCCAAGAGGATCTGGCCACCATGCTGGCCAATGCCCATCTGCCCACCGGCGACTCCCTGCCCGAGATCGAGACCTTCGGCTACTACCTCATTGTGTTCACCGCCGGCCACGACACCACTCGCAATGGCCTGTCGGGAGCGCTGGAGGCTTTCCTCGAAAATCCCGACCAGCTTCAGCGGCTGAAGGAGAATCCCGAGATGACCAAGGACGCGGTGGAGGAAGTGATCCGCTGGTCCACCCCGGTCAATTACATGAAGCGCACCGCCATGGCCGACGCCACCGTGGCCGGCCAGCCGGTGAAGAAAGGCGACTTCGTGGTGTTCTTCTACGCTTCAGGGAATAGGGATGAAACGGTGTTCGACCGTCCTAACGAATTCGACATCGGTCGCCATCCCAACCGTCATCTGGGATTCGGCTGGGCCGAGCATTATTGCCTGGGGGCGCATCTGGCTCGGGCCAGCACTCAGGCCCTCATCAAGCAGTTGGCCGAGCGGGTCATCGAGATCGAGCCGGCGGGGCCGACCGTTCGCACCGAATCCAACCTCATTGTCGGCGCCAAGAAGTTGCCGGTTCGCTACAAGCTCCGCCCCGCAGCCTGAACCCCAACCCTGAGTTCCAGCCCCCATCCCGACCCCAACTGAAACCACCATGAGCAACAACGACAACACTCCTGTCCACTACGACGCCGTGGTTATCGGCGCCGGCTTCGCTGGCATGTACATGCTCTACAAGCTGCGCCAACTCGGGCTGACCGCCCGGGTGTACGAGCGCGGCGACGACGTCGGCGGCACCTGGTACTGGAACCGCTATCCCGGTGCCCGCTGCGACGTTGAGAGCCTGGAGTACTGCTACAGCTTCGACCCCGAACTCGAGCAAGAGTGGGAGTGGACCGAGCGCTATCCCGGCCAGCCCGAGATCCTCCGCTACGCCCAGCACGTGGCTGAGCGGTACGACCTGTACCGGGACATCCAGTTCAACACCATGGTCACCAAGGCCGCGTTCGACGACGACACCGGCCACTGGCACGTCAGCAGCGCACCCGCGGTCGACCACATCGACCACAACCACGCGCCCAACGTGGACGAAACCGATCATGTCACCGCCCAATACCTCATAACCGCGGTGGGCTGTCTGTCGTCGTCCAACGTTCCCGACATCGCCGGCGTAGACACTTTCCAAGGCGAGGTGTGCCACACCGGCCGCTACCCCAAAGAGGGCATCGACTTCGCCGGCAAGCGGGTCGGGATCATCGGCACCGGTTCGTCAGGCATCCAGGCCATCCCGGTGATCGCCGAGACCGCGGAGCACCTCACCGTGTTCCAGCGCACCCCGCAATTCGCCATCCCGGCCCGCAACCACCCCCTCGACCCGGTGGAGCAGGCCGAAGTCAAGGCCGACTACCACCGGCTCCGGGAGCAGAACAAGACCCAGCAGGGCGCGCTCGGCGCCCGCTTCGATTGGAATGAGGGGTCGGTTCTCGACGTCGAGGTCGAGCAGGCGTTCAAGGAGTTCGAGACCCGCTGGGAGATGGGCGGCTTTGCCTTCCTCGGCGCCTATGGCGATATCGCCCGCACGCCCGAGGCCAACCACGTTGCCGCCGACTTCGTGAAGGAGAAGATCCGCGAGACCGTCGAAGATCCCGAGGTGGCCGACCGACTCATCCCCACCACCTACATCGGCTGCAAGCGCCTAGTGCTCGACACCGATTACTTCGTCACCTTCAACCGCGACAACGTCACCCTGGTGGACATCAGCGAGAACGTCGTCGACGAGATCACCCCCGATGGCCTGCGGCTCACCGACGGAACCCACTTCGACCTTGACGTGATCGTGTTCGCCACCGGCTACGACGCCATGACGGGCTCGCTGCTCCGCATCAACATTCAAGGCAAGGGCGGCCTTCCCCTCTCCGAGCAGTGGTATGCCGGACCCCGCACCTACCTGGGCTTGGGTGTGCCCGAATTCCCCAACATGTTCACCATCACCGGCCCCGGCAGCCCCTCGGTGCTGGCCAACATGATCGTGTGCATCGAACAGCACGTGGACTGGATCGGCGACTGCATCGACTTCATGCGGGCCAACGGCCACCGCCACATCGAGGCCACCGCGGAGGCCACCGAGGCCTGGGTGGACCATGTGAACCTGGTGGCCAGCTACACGCTCTACCCCACCTGCAATTCCTGGTACCTGGGGGCCAACATCCCCGGCAAGACGAGGGTGTTCATGCCCCTACCCGGCTTCCCGCCCTACGCGGAGAAGTGCGACGAAGTGGCCGCCGCCGGCTACGAGGGGTTCGCCCTCAGCTAGCTCTATCGGTATGCCTGGTCGCGCTTTGCGACCCTGACCACTAGCACGCGCACCGATTCGTCTTGGATGTCGCAGACAACTCGGAAATCCCCCACCCGGTAGCGCCACAGCTTTCCTAACGGCCCGGTAAGTGCCTGGCCGACACGACGTGGATCCGCCGACGCAACCCGCTTGTCCATGTAGTCCACGATTCGGTGGGCTGAGGTCTTGTCGAGTTTCTTTAGTTGGCTCTTGGCGGTGTCGGTGTAGTCAATCGTCCAGGCCAAGCTCTTGCCTTACGTCCACCGCAGAGTGGATCTGCTCTTCACCCTTGCGGATGCGCTCGAGAACATCCGCGGCCAGGTAGTAGTCCTCGATGTCCTCGAGCCCGCGGTCGATGATCTCGCGCAAGTAAAATGCCTTCGTTCGCCCGGTCAGCGAAGCGAGCTGTTGAATGCGCTCCTCGGTTTCGGGCTCCAGTCGGATTGATGTAGGCATGGGCATACCTTTTGAATTTTGACTACGTGTATTCACCATATCGCACCTTGTTGCCGCATCAAAGGGTGCAATGACTATTCTCACCGTCGTATGACCGAGCATCGCATTGGGCTCACACTGAACGAGTCAACTTCGCCTCCGGTGCGGCGGCCGTATGACCCCGACGCCCCCAACGTGCTGGTTGTCGTGCTGGACGATCTCGGCTTTGCCCAGTTGGGGTGCTACGGCTCCGATATCGACACCCCCAATCTGGATCGCCTGGCCGCCCGGGGGCTGCGTTTCACCAACTTCCACACCACCGCGGTGTGCTCACCCACCAGGGCCTGTCTGCTCACTGGGCGGAATCATCACCGGGTAGGGGTGGGGATGCTCACCGACATGCCCATCAACTTCCCCGGCTACACCGGGGAGATCCCCGCATCGGCAGGAACCCTGGCTCAATACCTGGGTACCGAGGGTTGGGCCACCTATGCGGTGGGCAAGTGGCACCTCACCCCCCGCGACCAACGACCGGCGGGGCCGTACCACACGTGGCCTACCGGGGTCGGCTTCGACCACTACTACGGGTTCCTCAACGGGGAGACCAACCAGTGGACCCCCCAGCTCATCCGCGACACCAGCTACATCGAGCCTCCAGCCACTCCGGAGGAGGGGTATCACCTCGACAACGACCTGGCCGACCAAGCCATCGACTATCTGCGCACCCTGCGGCTGGCCGACCCCGAGCGGCCGTTCTTGATGTGGTACGCCACCGGCACCCCCCACGCTCCCCACCAGGCACCACCGGAGTGGATCGACCGCTACGCCGGGCGGTTCGATCAGGGCTGGGATGTCTGGCGAGAGGAGGTGCTGGCTCGCCAGAAGGAGCTGGGGGTTCTCCCATCCGACATCGAGCTGTCGCCGAGTCCCGAGTGGGTTGAGCCCTGGGATGAGATCGATCCCGAACGCCAGCGCCTGTATGCCCGCATGATGGAGGTGTACGCCGGGTTCTTGAGCCATGCCGATCACCACATCGGCCGGCTGCTGGAGCACTTGGAGCGCTCGGGCGATGCCGACAACACCGTTATCGCCCTGATATCTGATAACGGGACGTCGGCTGAAGGCGGTCCCAACGGAAGCTGGAACCAGATCCGCCACTACATCAGCGACGAACCCGACGACCTGGAGCTGGAGCTATCCCACTACGAAGACCTCGGCGGTTTCCGCTCCTCGGGTCACTACCCCTGGGGGTGGGCGCTGGCCGGCAACACCCCATTTCGGCGGTGGAAGCGGTACACATTCGAGGGCGGTGTGCGCGACCCTCTGATCCTGTCCTGGCCAGCCGGGCTGGCCGCCCAGGGTGAAGTGCGCCACCAGTACTGCCATGTGACCGACGTAATGCCCACCATCTTGGATCTGGTCGGGGTGTCGCCTCCGTCCACACTGAGCGGCGCGGAGCAGATGTCGTTAGACGGCGCCAGCATGCGGGAGGTGCTCAACGACGCCGGCTCTCCCGACCACCGCACCAGCCAGTACTACGAGTGTTGGGGCAGCCGGGCCATGTACCACCAGGGGTGGAAGGCGGTCACCAATCACGTCAATCAGCTCACCGCTGCTGAGCGGGACGCCATTGTGGGCAGCCATGTATTCGCCGAAGACCAGTGGGAGCTGTTCGACACTGTGGCCGATCCCACCGAATCGCACAACCTGGCCGACCAACATCCCGAGAAAGTGGCCGAGCTTGTCGAGCTTTGGAATGCCGAAGCCGACCGCAACGGCGTGCTTCCCCTCGACGACACCTCGGTCAACCGCATCGCCCACATGTATGTGCCGTGGATGTCGCTGAGATCTCGCTACGAGCTGGTCCCCGGCGACCAAGTTCATGAGGCCTCGGGACCGGTGCAGTTCGGGGGCTACCGGGCAGTGGCCGCCTTTCCCGACGGTGTGCCCGAGGGGGCCTCCGGTGTCATCTGCGAGCAGGGCGATTGGATCTCGGGGTGGGCGCTGTTTCTGGCTGGCGGCGAGCTCTGTTGGGTGGCGGTGGTACACGGACGGGAGCGCAGGGTTTCGGCCACTGTTCCTGTCGGGGCCTGCTTTGTTGGGGCAGAGGTGACTCCCACCGACGAGGGGCTGTTCGCGGTGACGCTCACCGCCGATGATGCCGAGATTGGCAAAGGTGCCGAGCCGGTGCCCCTGTCCTTGAGCTGGGCCCCCGACGGGGCCTTCCTCACCGTGGGTTTCGGCCGCCCCTTCCCGGTTTGCGACGACTACAGCCCGCCCGCCCCGGCCCCCGAAGCCATGGCATCATTGACCATCGAGACCGGCCCGCCGCCCCCGTTCGACTTCGAAGCCGAGATGGCCCACGCCATGCGCCATCAGTAGCCGTGTACTCCTCCCGGCGTTTCGGCCACAGCGACGATCCCTGGTTCCGCATCGGGGGCTTTGCCGTCTCCACCACGGCCTTCGTCGTGGGCCTCGGCGTCATCTCCATGATCATCTGGGGGATTGAAGGCCGCTTTGGGCCCATCTTTCGCGAGTTGGTGCTGATTTCGGAGGACTACCAACTCGGAAGTGTGGTGGAAGGAGACATCTGGCGGCTGGTCACCTGGCCGATCCCCAACGAACCCCACTTCTGGACGATCATCTTGTTCGCCATTTTCTACATGCTGGGCTCCCAGATCGAGTCGCTGCTGGGACGCTGGCGATTCGCATTCTTCCTTGTTGCCCTCACGCTTGTCCCCGCAGTGATTGTGACTGCGGTGGAGGCGGTGGCTGGCGTCAACGGCTATGTGGCTGGCCTGCGAATGGTGGAAGTCGGGGTGCTGGTGGCCTTTGCCGCCCAGTACGCCCAAGCCCGGTTCTGGCCCGGAATTCCCGGCTGGGTGATCGCCGTGGTCATCGTCGGGCTCGACGCCATCCAAGCCCTCGGCAACCGCAACTGGTTTGCCCTGATCGTGCTGGCCTGCACGGTTGCGGTGGCCTTGCTCGGCATTCGGGCCTTCGGCTACGCCACCAACCTGACGTGGATCCCAAAGCTGTCGATGGCGTCGGGCTCGTCTCAGTCGTCGACCCGCACCCACTCCACAAAGTCCCGCGGCAGGTCTAGGGGCCGCGACCATTTGCAGTCGGTTACGTCAGCGGGCGAACCGGTGAGCCCGGAAATCGACGCCCTCCTCGACCAAGTATCCAGCAAAGGCTTGGACAGCCTCACCCGCAAGCAGCGCAAACAGCTCGAAGCCCACGCTCGCCGTATGCGCCGCCGCCGCTGAGCGGGATCGCGGCATAGCACATCTGCACCTACTACGGTTGGAAGCCATCGGCTGGGGAGAGGAAACCTGATGGCACAGGCGGGCGATGACATCATCGTGCTGGACGGCGTCTACAAAATCTTCGGACCCCAGCCCCGCGGAAGAGCCTTTGAACTAGCCACATCGGGGATGGGCAAAGACGAGGTGCAGGCCGAAACCGGCCATGTTGTCGGCCTCCACGACGTCTCCTTCTCGGTGCCCAGGGGCGAGATTTTCGTGGTTATGGGCCTGTCCGGGTCGGGCAAGTCCACCGCCATCCGCACCGTCAACAAGCTCCACGACATCACTGCTGGCACCGTCACGGTGGAGGGCACCGATGTACAGACTCTCCACGGCTCAGAGCTTCAGGCATTCCGCAGGAGCCAGATGGGGATGGTCTTCCAGCACTTTGCCCTGTTCCCTCATCGCAACGTCATCGACAACGTGAGCTACGGCCTCAAGGTTCAGGGTGTCGACAAATCCACCCGCAATGACGCAGCCATGCGCGCGCTGTCACTGGTGGGCCTCGACGCCTATTCGAAGAACATCCCGTCGGAGCTCTCCGGCGGAATGCAGCAGCGGGTGGGCCTGGCCCGAGCGCTGGCGTCGGATCCCGAAATTCTGCTGATGGACGAGGCCTTCAGTGCTCTCGACCCGCTGATTCGTCGCCAGATGCAGGATGAGCTGCTGGAGATCCAGAGCGAGCTTCACAAAACCATCCTGTTCATCACCCACGACCTCAACGAGGCGCTCCGTATCGGAGACCGGGTGTGCATCATGAAGGACGGGGCCGTCGTGCAGATCGGCACACCCGAGGAGATTCTCACCGAGCCGGCCACCGGGTATGTGGCTGAGTTCGTGCAGGACGTCGACCAAGGCCGGGTCATCCAGGTGCACGAGGTGATGCAACCTCCTGCACCCGTTACCGCCAGCGCCACCATCGCCGAGGCTCTCGGCGCCATGGGCGACCGCATAGGCGCGTTCGTGCTGAATGCCGCAGGGGCGCCCACGCACCTGCTCACCGTTGAAGACGCAGCCCGAGCCGCGACCATGGGCACCACTAATCTGGCCCCTGCGTTACGCACCGACTTCGAGCGCTGCGGCCCAGACGACAGGCTCAACGAGGTATACGCCGCGGCTGGCCGCGGCCTTTCTATCGCAGTGTGCGATGAATCTGGAGTGCTGGTCGGGAACCTCGACCCCCGTCACATCATGGAGGAGATGGGCCGGGTCGAAAACCTCATTGACGGTTTCGAGAGGGAGGTGTTCCTGTGAGTCTCCTGGCCCAGTCGGAGTCTCCCGGCATTGCCGACAACAAGGTTCTCGATCAGTGGGAAGTGCCCTTTGGGGAATGGATCGACCAGATGGTCGATTGGATCAAGCTCAACCTCGACTGGCTGCTCAATGTCATCGAGTGGCCCTTCGATTTCCTGTTCCGCAACTTTGTAGACGGCCCCGGCCACTATCCCTGGTGGCAGATCACCGACATGCCGTGGATCGGCGTGTGCGCACTCATCTTCATATTCGGAACCCTGCTCCGCAACGCCAAAGTCGGCGGATTCGTGGCCGGGCTCTTGGCGCTCTGTGGCCTGCTGGGCGGAGAGTACTGGGAGGAAACCGCTCTAACTGTGGGCATGATCGTTGTTGCTGTCGTGCTCTGCGCCTTTATCGGCATTCCGGTCGGCATACTCAGCGGACGCATCGACGGCGTATGGAATTCGGTTCGCCCTGTGTTGGACGCCATGCAGGTGGTTCACCCGTTCGTCTACATGTTGCCGGTTATTTTCTTCTTCAGCCTTGGCCTCGTGCCGGCCACGATGGTCACCATGGTGTTTGCGGTGCCGCCGCTGATACGCCTGACCAATCTCGGCATCCGACAGGTGCCTGAGGATGTAGTGGAGGCGAGTCGGGCCTACGGGGCGCCCGAGTGGCGGGTACTAGCCGACGTTCAGCTTCCGCTGGCCCGACCAGCGGTGATGACTGGGCTCAACCAGACGCTGCTGTTGTCAATCTCGATGCTGGGGATCGCCGCCATCATGGGGGCTGGCGGGCTCGGCCTGCTCGTTTTTCGGGCAGTCCAGAATCTCGATGTCGCGGGAGGCGCCTCGGCCGGTCTGGCTCTGTACATCGTGGCTTTGGTGCTGGATCGCATTTCGCAGTCCGAAGACAGCGATCCCGAGAATCTGTTCACCCGTGTTCGCCGGGCCTGGGCCCATCGCCAGGACCCTGAGGCACTGCTGCCGCAAGCCGCGGTCATTGGCGCGGTTGCCAAGACGCGTGGTCAGCCCACCCCGCTGTCGGCGGCCGAGCGCCGCGGCCTGACAATCGCAGCTGCTGGGGCGATCATTGCTGTCATCGCCGTGTTTCTGCCATGGGGGCACGACTCGGGCAAGATCTCCGGCTACTCCCGGCTGGTGGACACGGGACGCTGGGAGTACGTCGAAGTTGACCCCGTGGGATCGCCCGGCGAAGTTGAGCTCCAAGCAGCCAGCGCCAGCCCGCCAGCCGACAACGCAGTCGCAGTCCAACAACTTGAGAACCAGCGGGTGGCCGTGCTGGCCGCCGCCGGATCGGAGGGTCTCTCAGACGACGAGGCCGCGGCCGCCGTTGCCGACATAGACGACGAGATTGCCCGACTCTCAAATTCTCTGGCGGGGCGTGACTTCAACGGCCTCAGTGCGTCCGGGGGGTCGTTCTACGGCATAGCCGTCCTCGGTTTCGCGCTTTTGATCATCGCGACTGTGTTGAACACCTTGAGACAGCCGGGTCGAGGACCCCGCCTCTTCAGGCCCAACGTTATGATGGCTCTGGCCTTCGGATTGCTGGCGGCGGCCGTCGCCTACTTATGGGCGCCGCCAGCGAGGGCCAACGCCACCTTTAGCCAAGGGTTCGGTCCGTGGGTAGCGACGGCGGGCGCTGCGGTTGCCGCAATTGGCGCGGTTATTTGGCTCAGGCGGGCACCGTACACAGCGCTCAGGCCGCTGCGGGCCGGAGTCTCCCGCGGTCAGATCGGCGTAGCTGCTGCCGTAGTGGCCTTGGCCGTGGTATGCGGGTTCTCGGCTTGGCTCTTCGATGTCCGTGTCGGGGCAGGCATCATTCCTGATCCGGTCGCGGAGGCGCAGATCGAGGCTCTGCGCCAACAAGCCCGGGACGACCCATCCCGTGCGGCCGAGCTGGCCCAAGACATCAGCAGGATCGCAAATGAGGCCAAGCAGACCGGCAAGGTTGTGACCGACGGCTTCGCGGGCACCGGTACCGGATACGGCTATCTGGCCGTCGGGCTCGCTGGTCTGGGCCTCTGTTTTGCACTGCCGGCATCAGGTTTGTTTGGGAGCCAGTATCGACGGCGTTGGCGTTGGAATGCAGTCGTCGCCAGTACTGGCGTCGCGCTCATGGTGATTCCAACCACCTGGATCGCTTCGTCAATCAGGGTTGCCGATGCCCAGGTAAATACTGGCGCTGGCTCTTTCTTGTGCATGATTGCCGGGATTCTGCTCGTTGCTAGTACAGCGAGTGTGCTCTCGGAATTCGACCGGTCCCAGGTGTATGTCTCAATCGACGACCCCGAAGAGGCTCCGGAGGGGGCAACAGCCGCGATCGACTGAACCGGGGCGGCTCTTGTCCCTTGGGAACTGATGGACTAGCGTTCGGATCGCCAACTTTGGGCATTTCTCCTTTGGCGGGAGGAATTTATTGGGGAGGGAAGAATGCCGATTAAGAAGCATTGGAAGATTTGGCTTGCGCTGTTCGCAGTGCTTGCTCTGGTTGCTGCTGGTTGCGGCAATGATGATGATGATCCGGGGCCCGCGCCGGCTGCTGGTGGTGATGCTCCGGCTGCTGGTGATGATGCTCCGGCGGCCGGTGATGATGCTCCGGCTGCTGCTGATGATGCCCCTGCGCCTGTTGAGGTGAACATGACCCCTGGTGAGGGTGTGAGTGTGACCATGGCTCGGGCGAATTGGACGACGGGCTATATGCAGGCGGCGATTTACGCGGCTCTGCTCGGGGAGTTGGGCTATGACGTGAGCGAGCCTGCTGATTTGGAGTTGGCGCCGGCTAACGCTTATGTCGCCATGGCCGAGGGGGCGTTCGACTTCTGGGCCAATTCGTGGTATCCGAACCATGATCCGTTCCTGAACGGTGAGATGCCCGACGGGTCTTTGGTCAACCAGCATGTGTCGGTGGTGGGCGAGGAGATGCTGGCCGGCGGCCTTGAGGGGCTGATGACCAACAAGTCGCTGGTGGAGGAGCACGGCATCGCCACGTTCGATCAGATTATGAACGACGACGCTTTGTTCGAGTTGTACGAGTCGACCGATCCGAATCCCGGTGACGGGGTCCTCCAGATCCTGGGCTGCATCGAGGGCTGGGGCTGCCATGTGGCTTTGGCCGAGACGATCGAGTTGGCCGGGTACGGCGACAAGGTGGAGCAGTTGGAGGCTGGCGGCTACGACGCGGTGATCGCCGAGGCGGTGTCGCGGGCCGAGGCTGGCACGCCGTTCATCGCCTACACGTGGACCCCGAGCGGTTATGTGACGCAGCTCATCCCCGGTGTGAACGCGATGTGGCTGGCCCATGAGGCCGACAAGGTGCATGACGGCTCGACCGACAACCCGGGCTTCGCGGTGGATGCCCCGGCTTCGCTCGGCACCGATACGTGCACGAACGACCCGTGCTGGCTGTTCCGCA
>MPNQ01000052.1 GCA_002239105.1 marine group bacterium Sva0996 bin134
AATAGCCGTTCACGGCCAGATAGTGGCTTCCGGAATAGTCGGCTTCCCAGTAGATGCGCGATGCCAGTGTGTCGCCGTGATCGTCGTTGCTCGCCAACTCGAATCCCTCAGAGTCGTACAACACCGCCACGGAGTCGCCCAGCGTTCCTAGCGCCACGTCGATCTGATACAACTCGCCCTCTTCAGCCTCGAACACGAAGTAGTCCACGTCGTCCGCATTGGTCATCACGCCCGGCATTGTCTCGCCCACCGCCACGGGCGTGGCCTCTGGAAGAAAGTCGCTATGGTCGTCTTCGACGGCCGCGAGGCCCAGGGTGTAAGAGCCCGTGCTAGTGGACGAGCCGTTCACGGCCACGTAGTGGCTTCCGGAATAGTCGGCTTCCCAGTAGATGCGCGATGCCAGTGTGTCGCCGTGATCGTCGTTGCTCGCCAACTCGAATCCCTCGGAGTCGTACAGCACCGCGACGGAGTCGCCCAGCGTTCCGAGCGCCACGTTGATCTGGTAGAGATGGCCCTCTTCGGCCTCGAACACAAAGAAGTCCACATCGCCCTCGTGTTCCACTTCGCCCGGCGCAACCCAGCCGATGGCCAACGGCGTGGCGTCCACCAAAGCGAGGCCGAGGGTGTAGGTGCCTGTGCCATCGAAATAGCCGTTCACGGCCAGATAGTGGCTTCCGGAATAGTCGGCTTCCCAGTAGATGCGCGATGCCAGTGTGTCGCCGTGATCGTCGTTGCTCGCCAACTCGAATCCCTCAGAGTCGTACAACACCGCCACGGAGTCGCCCAGCGTTCCTAGCGCCACGTCGATCTGATACAACTCGCCCTCTTCAGCCTCGAACACGAAGTAGTCCTCATCGCCCCCGTGTTCCACTTCGCCCGTCGCGACTGCGCCAACGGTCACCGGCGTGGCGCTCTCCAACTGGTTTGCCGCCACCGATGTCTCCGCCGGGACGGCAGTTGGGGCGGGAGCCTCTACGACGACTGTCGGCTCGGGCTCTTCGTCGGGAAGCGCTGATTCCACAAGGCAGGCGAACAGGCTGAAACCGAATTCAAGCACCGCATCAGACTCCGGTTCGCCTTCCATCGCCTCTGCCAGCACGGTCCAATCGGCTTCGGCTATCAAGTCGCGCAGACACGACCGCTGCTGCTCGGTCAGCTCCGCCGCCGCTTCATCATCCGCCAGAATGGCTTCGATGAACAGGTCTGGAACGCAGCCGAACAGGCTTGATATGGCAACAGGAGGAGACTCGGAGTCCACAATCTCCGCCATGGCGGCAGCCATGTCGATCTCGGCCAGGCGCTCTCGCAGGCACGCTTCTTCTTCTGCGCCTATCTCTGTGATCAGCCCTTCCGACTCCGCCCCCGCCAAAAAGGCCGCGAGGAAGAACTCGCGGGCGGTTTCGGGGGCGAGGCATGAGAAGATCATCATTGCCTCATCAGCGAGGTCGTCCTCCGACAGCGCCCTGGTGCCCAGCACGGACTCCAGCAGTTCGTCGCCGAGATCGTCGCGTATGCATTCCTGCTCCGAGCCGCCGAAAGCGTCGAAGACTTCCTGCATGGTCGTGTCATCGTCGATTTCAATGTCGAAGCCGCCAGCCGCGCTGGGCGGCTCCGGCCCTTCGGAGGGCGTCGGCGTAGGCTCTGGTGTCGAAGCCTCTGGCGGCGGAGTCGGTGCCGCGGACTCCTCGGTGGCCGTCGGCTCAGGCCCTTGGTCCCCACTGCACCCAGCCGACACACCAGCCAGCGCCAGCACCGCCAAGAACCCCGCCCAGCGGACATAACGAGCCGTGGAATTCATTGTTGGCCTCCGAGCTTTCGCAGCTTGACGCAGGGGAACTGCTTGGTGTGGGCGGATCGCTGGAATATGGGTCTGGCAATGTTGTCGCTGACCGCTTCGGCGACGAAGCCGGTCAGCGACAACATCTTCACGATTTGCTCGACCCGTATTTCCGACTCCTCGTCGATTTCGAAGGTGTAGCGCAAGACGTCGCAGGCGTTGATTAAGCAGACGATGATGACGTCTGTCGGACTAGGAATCTCGTTGTGGAAGATCGCCTTGCCTATTCGGGCCATTGCGAACTCGTCAACCAGCCCCAGGTGTCTAACGCCTACCCCCGTCTTCACGCTCGTACCAGGAGTGCGCTCAAAATGTGTCCCTTAGATGGGTGTGGGATAGCAGCCCACAGCGTGAGCGCTCTGTCCGCCGATATCAGCACCGGGTGCCATCGCGCACAATATCAGAATTGTATATGGTTGTAGACATCTTGTATGAGTTTCCTACAAGGCAGTCGGATCCCATAACAGGCATGACCACCATGTCCGATTTGTGAGAGGGAACCGCCAGGTTCGCCTATGACCCTTGCTGGCGCTTCGCATGGGCCTCGGTCTTGTGGTGGACTGTCATGGGGCGACTGAACGCTGGCCACGTCGCCTCCTGTGCTCATCGAGGGGCAGCGGGGTTGCGGCAGGTGCTCTGGGGGTCTTGGGCGGGGGCTGGCTAATGGTGGCCGTAGAGCCGGTCGGTGGCTTGTAGCCAGGCGGGGTTCTGGGGCCATTGCTCGGCGGCGGTGTTCAGGATTTCGGCGGCGGCGAGCCGGAGTTCCTTTCTGGGGGTTGGATCAGCGATGAGCTCGTCGAGCCATTCGTCATTGATGGCGGGCAGGGGCGGGCCAATGGTGGCGGCGATCGCTTCGGCGGTGGCTTCATCCTTGTCGTCTACGGCGTCGACGAGCAGGACGAAGTCGGTCTTGACGCCTGGGGCGAGCACCCAGTCAGCGGGGCCTTCGCGGATCACCCAGCCGTCCTTTTCTGCGCGTCGCATGAGGCTGCGGACGTTTTCGGGGGTTGATCGCAAGATGCCGGCCACCTCGTCGGTTCTGGCCCGGTTGGCCCCCGCGGCGATCAGTACAGCGAGAAGCGACTGTCGGGCTTTGCGCATGGGCGAGTTCGCCGAGTACAGGTTGAACACCCGACCGCAGCGGGATTTGATGTCGTCGGCTCGAGCGACGAGCTCGTCGCGGGCGGCTGGCTGACGCGGGGGCGGCGCAGAATCCTGCCAGCCATACCGCTGATCGCGCCCATTTTCGTATTTCTCGCCGGCCAGTGGGGGTGGCTTTTCGCCGGGTGTAGTAGACGGCCCGGCTGGCTTGGATTCCAGTCATCGCGTTGTCAGGCGGTGCAGGTTGGCAGGTTGGCGGCGGCGCCTTCGTTGAGGACTTCGGCTATGCAGGCCGTGCCGGTCTTGTTGGCGATCCACAGCTGGGGTTCGACGGGGATGGACACGTCGATCAGCATGGCTGCGCCGGAAAGGCAGGCTTTGATCTGGGTGCCTGGCGCGTCGTCGGGCGTGGTGGCGAAGGCGCTGTTGTCGCAGGTTCCGGTGGCGCAGCTCGCCGCGTAGGCGTCGGCGGTCTGCTCTGCTCGGATGGCGGCGAGGTTGCGGGCGGAGATGATCTCGGCCTGGTCGCCAATGGCCGTGGCGGTTAAGCCGCACGCCCAGATCAGAGACAGGTACACGATGGCGGTGTACACGGCTGCCGCTAGCTGATCCGGCGCACCGACATGGCCGTCACTGTGGTGTCGGCCAAAATCGTGCTGGTGTAGATGGGGCACATGACCAGCACCGCGACCGATTCGGTCGCGCCTGGCGGTTCGGGCTGGGCGTGGAGGCTGATGTCGAACCGCGGGTCGGATTGCACGCAGTCGCCCCAGGTGGACAGCCCCCCGTTGTCTTGGACCGCGTCGGCGGTCTGGCCCACAGGGCGGCGTCTTGGGGGTCGGCGGCGATCTGGTCGGCGGCGTTGTCGGCTGCTCGCACCGCGTAGTTCGTCGCCCGGTAGGTGGCTGCCCCGCGGTCGCCGGCGGCGTCGGCGAAGATGATGGCCAGCAACAGCCCCGGCAGGATCAACAGCAGGGTCACAGCGTCGCTCATCGGTTGTTCCTCAGCATTTTCCGGCCGCTATCAGCGGGCCGCTTTTGCCCGGGGCGGAGCAGGCGGCGGCGGTGTGTTCCAGGCCGGGCCAGCGGGCCGACAGGCCGCCGACGGTGACGGTGGCGATGATGTTGCAGCCCGCCGCGGTGACGATGACCGATTTGGGTTTGACCCCGCCCTCGCTGAGGCGGGCCTGCACGGCCCGGTACGCATGGTATTGGCCCGCGCCCAACAGGTCGGGGTGGTCGGGATCGCAGCCCCAGTCGTCGGGAACCTCGACAGCTGCGGCGGCGACCGCGGACTGGGCTGCGGCATCCGCGGCTGGACTGAGCGCATCGACGCCACTTCGGAGGAGAAGATTGAGTGGCTGCGCGATACCGGCTGGTTGTTCGATGTCTATCTCAAACACGAATCAATGAGGCTGCTGGCAGTTTCCCTGCCGTAGGCATCGCAGGAGTGCGTTAGTGCTCTGGTGTTGGATGTGAAAGCCGGCCCCCCTGAGGCATTGGGCCAATGCAGGTCGGAAGGGGAATGAGGTGACTGCTCGACCTGACAACGAAAAGCGCATCGTCTATGACCTCTTGGAATGGATTGCACGCTTCGCTCCCGATGCAGCGAGCGCCCAGCAGGCGTTCGACACCGCCCAAGCGAAGCGACCCGAGTGGCGCCCGTCGGACCATCCCGACCTACTGATGTGGAGTGGCCCTGCCGGATGGCTACCCCAACAGCGAATAAATCCAGATGAACTGCACGCGAAATTGGAGAAAGACCCGGCTAGGGCAATCGAGCAGTTGATCATTCTTCCAGAGTGGGGGCAGTCCGACCCCGGAGAGATGAGCAGAGATGACGCCCTGAACTCCCTCAGCGCAACGGTCGATACTCATCCAATTGACGGGGTGAAGGCCATCGACCTTCTCATCGGCCCCGACGCTCCGGCAGATCCGACTACCAGGCAACGTGCAGCACAAGCAGTGCTGAGCGCTCGGACAGATGCCGAAATCGACGATGTCCTCTGTGACGCGATCACAACGCGGCTAGACCGAATATGGACTGCCGGCTCCAAAGAGTGGACCTTGGGTAGTGGCATAACAGGTAGCGGTTTGGGCTGGCTGGACCATGCATTCAACCACTGGGGTGGCCAGATCGCCAGGGTTGCGCTTCAGCTGGTCGACTTCGAGTATCGCAAAGCTGGAGACGGATGGGCAGGTCTGCCCGAGTCGCTGACAACCGTGATGGCCAGGATGGTTAACGGCAGCGACTATGGATCAGCCATGGCTCAAGCAATCTTGGCTGCCAGAGTCAGGTACCTGTTCGATGTGGACGAGCAATGGTGTCGCAGCAACATAATGCCCCTGCTCAGCCCCGATGCCGGCGAAGATCGAGCAGTGCGCTGTTGGGATGCCTACCTGGCAGCAGGAGCCACCAACCAAGCAATGCTGGAAGCAGGTCAACTGGACTACTACCTCAGCATGACGAGCCGTCTCGAACAGATCAGCGAACACAGCAGGCAGAACTTCTATCAGCACCTAGCAGCAATCGCTCTCTTCTCCGGCATCAATCCCATTGACCAGGGCTGGCTCAACCGATTTACCGCCACCGCAACAGTCAAGGCCCGAATACACTGGATTCAGGCCATCACATCCGACCTTACCGAGCTCTCCGGCGATGCTGCCGATGCCCAATGGAACAACTGGATGCGCACCTACTGGGAAAATCGATTGAACAGCACACCCAACGCCATCACCGACGACAAAGCCGCTACTCTGACTAGCTGGGCCTTCTGCCTCGACAGCCGATTTTCTGAAGCGGTGGAACTCGCCCGCCAGCACCCAGCTCCTGCAGATCGAGCTGAAAGCAATCTGGGCTGGACCCTCGGCAGGATTCATTACCATTCGGAGAACACGGACCATGTAGAAGCGCATCCAGAAGAAGCCGCAACACTCCTCACCCACATCCTTTCTGATGCCAAGGCATTCCCTCCCCAAGGGCAGTCAATTCTGCGGTACCGCCTCGATGAGATGGTCTCCGAGCTACTCAACAAACTTGATCCAAAGCAATCACTCCCATTGAGAGGAGAAGCAGTGCGTCTAGGTCTACGGACAATTGCCGGATAGTCCCACATGGCATCAAGTGGCGTGAGACCGTCAGTTTTTCCGCGTATTAACGTGGGCCTGTTTCTTGTTCGTTTCGTGTTTGGAGGTCTGTAGTGCGGCGCACTCCTGTGAGTTCAAGCAATCTCGTGTCTGTCGGCTACGACATTGACAGCGCTATTCTCGAGATAGAGTTCGGCGGGGGAAGGGTTTACCAGTACGCCAGGGTTCCTCAGGATGCTTTTAGGGCTCTGATGAATGCCGATTCGATCGGCTCGCATTTTCACCGCCACATTCGGGACAAGTACCCGACCACCGAGATTCTGTAGAGCCTCATGCGGATACGGCATCTCCGAGTCAAGAACTTCCGGTCGATCCTCGATGCTGAGTTGTCTGTTCGAGACCTTACGGCTCTAGTAGGCAGAAACGGGACCGGGAAGTCTGCCTTTCTCGGCGCCTTGGAATTGTTCTACGAACGTTCCGCGCCGCTGACGGAGGCAGACTTTCATGGTGAGGACGCCAGCCAGGACATCGAGATAGAGATATCATATGGCGGGCTGAATTCCGTGGAGCGAGACAAATTCGCCCCGTATCTTGAGGGGGAAACGCTCACGGTCGTCGGCGTGTTTTGCCTCATCTCGGGGAAGAAGTCTGCGTCATTTCATGGGACCAGTCTCCAAAATGCGGCCTTCGCGAGCATCAGGAGGATTGACGGCAAGCGTGACCGGGTAGCCGAGTATGACCGGCTCCGACAACAACCTGGCTACGCGACGCTCCCAACCGCGAAATCTGCTGACGCAGCCGAAGCAGCTATGAAGGATTGGGAGCTTGAACATCCTGATGGATGCGAGCGGATTCGCGATGACGGGCAATTCTTCGGCTGGTCCAACGTCGGCACAGGGCGCCTCCGCCCGCATACACAGTTCATACGCATACCCGCTGTTCGAGACGCCGGAGAGGACGCGGCCGACCAACGCGGCTCCCCCATTACCGAGATCATGAACCTCGTGGTCCGCAGTGCTTTGGCGGCCCACCCGAAACTAAACGACCTAAAAGAACGCACCAGGAGCGAATTCACCCAGATCATGGATGGGGACGCCTGGCCGAAGCTCGAAGCCCTTCAAGGCGAGCTGACTGATGCCCTGCAGTCGTTCGTTCCGGAATCGGCTGTCGATTTGCGATGGGAACAGATGCAAGAACTCAGCATTCCCGATCCTCAGGCGAATGTTCGGCTCAAAGAGGATGGATATCTGTCCACAGTCACGCGGACCGGGCACGGGCTTCAACGAGCCTTCATCGTGACCCTGTTGCAACACCTCGCATCAGTTCGACAATCGAATGGCGCTACAACCCCAGGGACGGACACAGACGCAGAATCAGAGCAACTGGAAGCGCCAGTGCAGCCCCATGTCATTTTGGCTATCGAGGAGCCGGAGCTTTATCAGCATCCCAGCCGTCAACGCCACATCGCCTCGGTCTTGATGCGGCTCACGCAGCCTGTGAATCCTGAAACACTGGCAGGCACGCAGGTCATCTACACGACCCATTCGCCGCTCTTCGTCGGCTTAGACCGATTCGACGACGTTCGAATCCTGCGAAAGAGGCAATCCGCCGCGGAGGAGCCGAGAGCGACCGTGGTGCAGGCCACCACATTGGACGCGGTGGCAAAGCAGCTCCAGGAGGCAACCACCAGCCAAGCCGACTTCACCGCCGAGTCTCTTCGAGCCCGTCTGCAGACGATCATGACGCCGGTGGTCAATGAAGGCTTCTTCGCTGATGCCGCTGTGCTGGTTGAAGGCGACACCGACCGAGCAGCCATTGCAGGAGCCGCCCGTGCGATGAACATCGACCTGGACGCTGAGGGGATCGCGGTCATCCCCTGCAACGGCAAGACGAACCTTGACCGCCCGCTCGTCATCTTCCGCAGACTCGGCATTCCCACATATGTGGTCTGGGACGGCGACCAAGGCCAAGCCAACTCGAAACCCGAACCGAACAGGCTCCTACTCCGCCTACTCGAGATGGACGAAACCGACTGGCCTAGCCACGTGAACGACACGTCAGCCTGCTTTGCAACAGCGATTGAACAAACGCTCAAGGAGGAGACCGACCCGACGGCCTACGAACGATATGAGAACGAGGCACGCGAGTTCTACGGCCTGCCGAACTCCCAAATGCGCAAGAACGCACTTGCGTTTCAGAGAATCGTCGAATCGTCATTCAAGGATGGACAAGGAAGCCCGACCCTCAGAGCCATAGTGAAAAACATCGCACAGCTCAAGACCAAGGCCGAGCCCCAATAGGCCTCGCAGCGTTGAGCGCAGGCAGTTGGGACACCGCCGCAGACTGTGTTGTTCCATCGCATCGACAGACCCAAAGAGTTGAATTGGCTGGCCGACGAGCGGACAGGACGGTGATCAAATCTCCAGGCCCGGCGTTGCCCGGGTCGGCGGGGGTGGTTCTATTGTGCGGAGATCGGGGTGGGCAATGGTGTCTCGAGTTGAGGCCGTGTAGTCGTTGAGGGCGTGTTGAGTGGCGTCAGCGATGGTGTCGAACATGGCGGCGAAGTCTTGTTGGGGGTCTTGGATCATGCCTGTTCGGGTGATCTCGCCCCATCTGTCGGCCAGTTCGGTCTCGTGTTGGTATGCGTTGTTGAAGAGGGTGTCGAACCAGTCGCGGATTGTGGTGTCGGGATGTGTGGCGGTGTGGCGTGCGGTGAACTCGCCAAGGGCCGCGCCGGTGTCTATGGAGGGGTCTTGGAGGAGGCGGTACAGGTCGTAATAGTCGCGTGGGGCGAGGCGTCGCGGGTCTGCGATGCAATCGAGCTTTGCTGCCAGCATCGAAGCCGGCGAGTATCCCAGGATGGGATTGGCGGTGTCGATCTGGGGGTATCGGTCCAAGATGGTCCATGGCACAGCGGTCGGTGGGGCCCCTGGGTGGCGGCGGGGTTTGACGTCGGTGTAGATGACGCCGGTAGTGGCTTTGGGCAGCTCCCAGTAGATGTTGAGCTTGTTGGAGCCCCATCTTGTGTCGAATGCGGTCCCATAAGCCCTCGACGCTGCATTGAGAACTAGGTCGAAGAAATCGTGTACGGCTTGTTTGCTGTCGTCGGCGTGGATCCAGTCGAAGTCCAGGTCCTCTGAGAACCGCCAGTCGTGGCGGTAGCAGACACGCAGCAGGGTCCCGCCCTTGAACACCACCCGCGGGACCCTTTGTTGGCGGGCGGCGATTGCGGAGACGATCTGGTGCTGGACCAGATCGGCCGGCTCCCATCGGCTGTGCCGGCTCGTAGGGGGGCTCATGTCGCCACCGCGGCGGCCACGGCGTCGGGGGTCGCCGCCCAGTTGACCATGCGGGCCGTGTCTTGGTGGGTGACGCGGGCCGGGCTGCCGGTGCGGTGCAGCGGCGCGAGGTGTATCCAGTCGTCCCCCCGGCGAGCGGCGGAGCCCAGCTCGGCCCACCGGAGATCGACGTCGAACCCCAGGGTGTGCCCTTCCGGGGTCTCGGCCAGTTCCTGCGCCAGAGACGAGATCCGGCGCAGGCCGGCGCGCCAGCCCAACGCTCCCGCAACCTCGGCGACCTCACCCGGCGCGCACACCTCGAAGTGGTAGGCAAGCATGCGGCCCACATACTCCTCCCAGCGGTGCGAGCGGTGCGGCCACTGCGCACACTCCAACACCGCCCGAGCGGGCGTCGACACCCAGGTGTGCTCCGTAAGCTGCACCGCGCCCGCCAACAACGTGTCCTGACTCTCCCGCCAGGAAGCGAACCCGAACGGACCAGTGTCGAACGCGATCTCGCCGTCCACGCTGACCTCCGGCCGGCAGATCAACGCCGCCCCCGCCATCCCCAAAGCGGTCAGACCCGAGATACGGCGAATTGCGCCGCCGTAGGCAGCCTCCAGCTCCGCCTCCCACTGCGGCGTCCAATGGTGCGACACAGCACCGGCGCCGACCAGCAACTCGTCCGCGGACGGCCACGCCACACAGAAGTTGCGCCACGTCCCCCGGCGGACCTTCTCCACCCGGCCCACGGCCGCCAACTCCCCCAGCGCCCGCGACGCCGAAGACGGGCGCACCCCAGCCGCCCGCTCGAACTCCCGCGTCGAAAACACCGGTCTCAAACCCCCCAGAACCTCGACAGAGCCCATATGAGAAATATACCAGAGCCGATTCGAGAAACATACACCCAACGCCACCGGCATCCCCGGCCCGCCAACACCACCAGCACCGCCACACCCCGCCAGCGCTCCTCGATGACCAAGAGCCGTACCCATGCCCGCCATCATGCAACACCCCGCCGGCCGCGACCGGTCGCAAACCCCTAAAGCACCGGTCGCAAACCACTCCACAACCCGCAACCACCGGTCGCAACCCGAAAAACCCACCAAAACACAGCCAACACCCGCCGGAGCCGAACCCGAACCTCCTCCATCAGCCCAATGCCCCTCCGCGGAAACCCCCGCAACTACAGCCCCCCAAAGCCCAGTGTCCACCCAGCCGCCGGCGACGCCCACCGGGAAGCGGTACAAGAACCCAGGCTGGCGACACCAGCCGCCAACCAGAACCGACCAGCAGACAACAACGATCAGACAGAGCCGAACCAATAGCAAGCAAGACAACCAACGCGAGTAAGCACCGAACACCAGCACATAGCTGAACCCCCACAAGCCAAGCACCATCAGCCTCCCAAAGCCCCCATCCCACAGCGAACAGCGAGTCAAGTCAGTTCCACACGTTTGCACTAAAGTCCTCGCTATACACCGTATCTACATACAGCGAATAGCTATTCTGTTCGGATGGAACCGATGCGGATACTCAGTGATTCCGAGCTCGCCGCGGCCGAGGGGGAGCTCCGCCGGCGGGGACCCCAGCGCCAACTGGAGAGGTCGTCTCAGCTGAGGGATTTGGAAGCGAACTCCAGGGCTGCGGCGCAGTTGCAGTCCCGCCTTGAAGATGCCCGCGCCCATCGCGCCAAGCTCATCGAGCAGGCCCTCGAAGCGGGCCACAGCCGCTTCGAGTTCGCGGCCGCGGCCGCGATCACGGTTCGGCGCCTCGACGCAATCCGCTCCACAACTGCCGAGCGCACCCACTGACCCGGCCCGCACACTGCACCCAGACTCAACAACACCGAATCGTCTCCTAGCGGCCGCTTCATGGATCGACGCGGCACTGAACGGCCCTGAAATGGCTGGAGGATCTGGCGGTCCTCGGGTCTGGGCTGCAGGCGCTCGCCGAAACCCTCGTGCCTTTTCGTCCTGGGATGGATGGCGTCAGCTCAGGATTGAACTGCGTCCGAATGCGTCGATTGTCTGTCTGACGAAATGGGGAGTGGGCGCATTCCTCACGCGGTATACCGGCTGTCCCGCACGGCGCCCCACGGTCTCGATGTCTGTGGACTCCACCGGCGCTTGGGCATGACCGCTGAAATAGACTTCAAGAACACCCATTCGCCAAACACTGGGTGGCCGACGGCAACCTGGTCACCGGCCAAGACCAGAGCGCCGCCCCCATGGTGGCCCGCGAGATGATGCAGCCCATCGCCAAAACGCACAGCGGAGCCTGATGTCGGATTCGCCTCTCTAGCAACAGCAATAGGTGGAACTCTCACTCGAGACGAGCAATAGGCGACCGGTCCAACTCATCGAGGTGGATACTGATTCTGGTCCTCGATGACTTCACCCCAAACGCTTCGCGAGTGAACTCCCGGCGCGCTGTGATCAGGCCGTAGTGCTTCAATTCCCTCATTGCACGCTGCCTGAGGTACGGGCTGATTGCGTACTTCTTTGATGTCTGACCCTCCGACAGCCACACGGCGTCCGCCTTCGCACCATTGTTCGATTCGTCCATTAGGACGAGCCAGAAAGCCAGCGCTCGTCCGCTCATCGCGGCCAGCCATGCGTTCGTCCACCATGAAGATTGGAGCCGGCGGTACGTCGGCGCTTTACCCTTGGCAGTCCGCGACGATGGCTTGGCGTATGGCGCTCCCAGCCCAGACTCATGCAGGACAATGACTGTCGACGGACGGCCAGGCCTCTCCTGCTTCTCGATGAAGCGGTGAGTTGCGAGCCAACTGAGAGCTTCGTACACACGCCGCTTGCCGTTGGTCGAGTATCGGGGTAGTCCCAAAAGCTGGGCCCAGTCGGTCGCCACGAACTCCGTGTCATGTTTCCCGCCGGGGCTTGCCCATAGGAGCGACAGGTATAGCTTGAGGCGCACGTCGCCGCCGCGACCGCCGCCAGAGCCAAGCATCAGCATCATCGGAGGCACGGCGTCTCGTTCGCTGTTGCGCCGAAGGAACTCTGTGCGGATCGGGCAGTCGCGGAGGTTGCGGTTCCCACGACTCAATCGCTGTGCCAGGTTGGCGCTCGCTGATTGTGCGAGTTCCAGCTGCCGCTGATCATCCGTCGACAGATAGGGATTTGGAGGCAGATCATCAAGTTGAGGCTTCATCTCACCCCGATTCTTGGTCGCCTGCGTTGGTCGGGCCAGGGCTCATATCGCAGTGAATGATGAGTCGTTACGTGAACCATAACACAAGCCTAAGCCTGTACTCGGGGTGCAAACGATGTGCCCAGGACCAAAGCAACCGTTTCGGTTGGCCAATGGCCTAGTGTAGCACCCGCAAGCGTTCCATGGCATAGTTGGGTCCCCACCGACCTCTTCCCCACGATTGCCAGGATGCCCTGTGTGCCCACCATCCCCCGACACCAACCCAAACAATCCTGTACCGGGCGGTCTGCTCGATACGACGTACCTCGTCTACGTTGATGACTCGGGAGATGAGACCCAGGACCTCCTCACCGCGCTGGCGATCCCCACCCCAGTGTGGGCGAAAACACTGCAAGTCTGGAAGAAGTACAGGCGCTGGGTTGCGCAGCGCTATGACATCCCGACCAACACCGAGCTTCACGCCCTGGACCTTGGCACCAACTCCAATGCGGGACGGGACAGGCTGTCTGCGCTCCAACCGGGCGATCGAAACAAGATCACGACGGCCGCCTTCAGCATGATCGGGTCGATTGCGGAACTGCGAGTCCTGACTGTGTTCGCGCCAGTCCCGGAGGGATCGGGGAAGCTCTACCCGCAGCTCGTCGCATTCGTCGAGGAGTTCTGCGCGTTCCACCACTCACATGCCGTCATCTGGTACGACGGCACAGCAGAGAACCTGGCTCGATCTACCCGAGCCGCCCACAGAGCTCTCCCGTACTCACGCCGAGTGCTCGAAGATCCGAGGGGCTATGCCAGCTCCGAGAGCCATCTGATTCAGATGACAGACTTCATTGCCCACTCGGCGCACCACGCGGTGCTCAACGACCGTCGAATCGGCCCCGCAGACTCATACCTACGCCAACATGCCTACTCCAAACTGCTGCCCGCAGACGACGCCCCAGGCCACGTCTGGCCTGGCGGCATCGATGCCGCTGGCTTCTCGTGCTTCACACACAAGCTTGGAATCCGCGGCTACCCCTAAAAGCACGATGAGCCCCCAGTGATGGGGGCCCTCGCAAGCCACTTTCGTAGCTCAGACCACCGATATGAGCACTTGGTGCTCCGGTGACCTCAATGACAAGAAGGATACACGAAGCACCGACAAAAGCACAAGCGATTCACCACGGGCATTGCGCGGCCCCTGGGAGTAGCGCGTGGTCGGCATTTGGTGTGTCTGTTGGTCTGCTCGAGGGGGGTGGCAGCTCCAGATCTTCTGCCAGTGCATCCGGGGGAACGCGACAAAGGCCAGAACCTCGGGCTTGGCGTCGGCCATCAGCGGGCCGGTCTTTGGGAAGCTGGCGGCGAGTTGGTCTCAGGCTTGGGCCAATGCGCGGTCAAAGGTTTCGGCATCGGGCTTGGCGGAAATGGCTTGTGAAAACCGCGGCGTCCACTTGCTAGCAGATGCTTGGGCACCGCGGCCAGCAGGTGGCCGATGAAGTGCGCCCGGCAGCGCTGGCGGGCCGCGCTTTGGAACCACCGGCCCGCGGCCGCGGCGAGGCCGCTGTGCGCGTCGGAGATCACCAGGAGGAAAACGAGCAACGCCTACCCAATTCACAGGCGGGAGCGATGCCAACCAGAGGGGAGCGAGTACCAGGAGACCGTCATAGGCTACATCTGGCCATGGGCTGCGCTCAGCCTGTGCTGCATTCATCGGCGCTGAATCCTAGCGACCCCGGCCCTCTGGGCTGTGCCGAGCCCACTAGGGGAGGCACTGAACTGGGGCCGTGGGGTCGCCGGCGGCCAAAGGTCGGCTAAACGCGCAGTGAGCGGATGAGCGTCTCAGATGGGCCTGCGATTGTGTTGCTCTGCGTCGATGTGGCTTTGTTGATGGCGTCGACCAAGTCCGAGGACTCCTGGTTCCCGCCGAGCACGAGCAGCCCAGTGTTGCTCGGCCATGGCGTCACATGCACGAGCACGTCTTGGGCCAATGGCAGCACGGTTCCTGCCAAGTAACGGCCCACCAGATTGAGATCGCAGATGGTGATGCCGTGGCTTCCAATCACGAAGTTCTTGTCCGGCCTCGCGATCACCGCGAACCTGACTCCGGTCTCAGCGATGAACTTCTCCTCGGCTTCGGCTGTGAGCGGGCCGACCCCCGCGGCGAACCCGGCGTGGACATTGTGCAGAATGCGCTCGACGATCTCCCTCACTCCGTCCCCGGCGAAAAAGACGTCTTGGTCCGGCAACCCTTCATAGCCCACCTCGTCCGCGCGGTCGCGGCAGATCCGGTAGATGTCATCATCTGTGGCCGGATTGCAGACACGTCGTTGGGACTCCGGGGTTCTGCGTGCCACAGCGAGGATGAACCTCTGAAGGAAGACGCACTCAGACTGTGACAGCTCCGTATGTTCGATGCAGCGGGCGCTGTTGACGATTCTGTCGATAACGGGCGCGGCATCACTCTCAATCCTGCTCAGGGCATGCTCGTGTTCGGCGCTAGGCGGCGCACCTTCATAGCCATGTCTCGTGTAGATGTGGTTCTGCACGAACGCTTTCCCTGGCCTCTGCCAGAAGACCGCTTCCGGTTTCTTGCGCCCCATCCACAAGCGCCCTTCGTCGTCGCAGAACCCCTTGAGCAGCAACTTCGGGACGAAGTGCTGCCTGACGGGGAACGTTGAGCCCGATTGCCCCGCACCTCCCCTCGGGTTCTCGCCGAGTTGCTGAGGAGCGGGAGCACCGGAGATAGGCACCATCCCAGTATGCCGACGGCGGGGTCCTGCCTGAAGCGAATTCGAATCCATGTCTCAGATCGGCGGGGTTGTAGTGGTCAGAGGATTTCAGAAGTCGATGTAACTGGGGGTTCGGCCTTCGTTGGCGACTCCCGACCTGGCCTATATGTTGCCTTGCAGCCGTCCCGCAGCCCCTGACGCAAGATGGCCAAAACAGGAATCAGATTGTTCATCAGGGAGTCCGTTACGAACCCGGCGAAACAAGGCCTCATCAATCGCCTGCGGCTAGACTTCAAAGGCAACCTACACATCGACAGCGTGCTGCAAATCGCGTCGGTCACCCAGCAGCGCAGCCAGCCCCAAGCAGCCGCCTACCTCGCCCGCAATGTCACAAAGTGCAAGACCCGCCGAGAAGCCCGACGAGCCCACAAACGTCACCCCGCCGAATATGGTGCGACGAGCAAGCCCGAAAACACCTCTCGCACACGCCGCTTGACAAGGGAGCGTCTGACAGACCCCGGTTGTGCGCAACGTCCGACGTTGGAAAGCGTCATGGTCATCATGCAGGGGGGATGCCCAAAAGGCGCGGGTCATGAATTGCATCGTGCAGGCGATGGAGATGAGGGGTCTGCGGGCGGGTTGTCTTGCTCGGGCTAGTCGGCTGGCTTGGGGGAATTGGAGCGGATGGCGTCGAGGCGGCGCACCGTTATCCGGGCGGCGTCGGCGACCGCGGCGCGACCGCACCCGGTCTCGAGCGCTTTTTCGATGAGCTCGGCCCGGTAGGCCCGGGCGCCGTCGAGTTGGTCCTGGAGTTGGACGAGGGCCTGCGCGTTGGCGTCCAGAGCGCGCAGCTCCGACCACGTTTCTAGCCTCCGCTGGCGCGCCCGTCGCTCCACCTCGGCGACCGCGGCCTTCAACTCCGAGTCCGACAGCGACCGCGCGAACTCTGCTCTCACAAAAAGACAGCATACCTATTCTCTGCATGCTAGAGCGGTGTATAGCGGGGACTTTAGTGCAAGCGTGTAGCCCTGAACTTGCTCGCTGATTCGTGCTGGCTGGATCCTTGGCTGGGTGCTGGTGGGATTGCTGATTGCGTATCGGTTCTGGTCCGGTTGGCGGTCTTGGCTGTTGTGGCCTTGATCGTTGTGATTGATCGAATTCGGTTCTGTTCGTTTATTGGCTGTGGCTGGTTGTAGCCGCTCGGTCTGGGGTCTGGTTTGCCCGGCTCTCGCTCTGACAGGGGGCCGATAGAGCATCAGGAGCTCGCGGCTGGGGCTGGGGGGTGCCCCCTGGGGCCACTAAGGGTCTGTCAGACAACCGGGTCGATTCAAGCGGAGGGTGGAGGCATCCTGAGCACAGGCTGATTGGTTTCGGCGCTCCTATCGCCATCATCGTCGGGACTATCGGGATAGCCCGCCGGCGGGGTGAGCTGGGCCGCCCCACCATCGTCGCGGCCATCATCGCCACCCTGATACTCCGCCCATACAACACCCCGAAATGACCTAGCTCCGCAACTACATCATCGCCGCCATCATCGGCATTCCCTTCATCCTGTTCTTGCTCTGGCTCGTCCCAAGAATCATCGACTCAGCCGTTAGCTGACCCCGTTTGTCAACACGGCATAGGCACCCGTCGAGCACCCCGGCCATGTCCCGCCTCATGGCCGTCCAGTCCCCAAACTGGCCGAGTCCAGAACCTGTGATTTCGGCACCGGCCGCTTCGCTCATGGCATCAACCATCGCTTCGATACATCCGGCTTCCTGCCATATACGGCCCCCGCTTCTTGGAGCCAGTTCTCAAAGGGATATCACCAGTTTGACGATGCTGGTGGCCATAATTTCCCAAGCAATGCTCTTGAGCCTCCTCAGGCGCCTTAGGTGGTCGGGACCGCCCGCCCATTGCCCTGCTGGCCAACCTATAGGGTGGTGCGATGTCCAACGCCAGCGACGGCACTAGGCGTATCCCCTGGTACCACTGGTTCATCCTCATCCCCTACTACGTCATTTACACGGCCTGCGTCATGTGGGGCCTGTGCTTCGGTTTGACCTTTACCATCTCGCTGGGCGGTTACATCATCAATGAATCCGGAGGTGAAGCCGACTTCGACAACTTGGGGCCGGTTGCCACCTTTCTGCGCTGGGTGGTGCTCATTCCCCTTGGGTGGGTCACCAACTCGGCCCAGCCCGCTATGGGGATTGCCGGACTTGTCCTACTCGGTTTGATGGTCCTGTACTTGGTGGGGGACAAGCGGCTCAAGAAATGGCGGCGAAGGAAGGAGAGCGCTGCCCGCTGGAAGGCGGAAGAGCCAATGCGCAAGGCTGAGGCCGAGCGACGCTGGGGGATATGCCCCGAATGCGGCGACCGCGTCTTCGACAACGATCTGGGACGGTGTGTGAGGTTCCACCCGCCGAAGCGGCCCGCTGAGCAGGGGCGTCGGCCCCTGGCTGGGTCGGCGCGCTTCCCAATGGCCTCAACGGGCAAGAGGTGGACACGTTGCACTGATTGCGGGCTTCAGTATGTGGGAGAAAAAGGAAGTTGCCCTACCTGTGATCGTTTCAGCGTGTCATCACAGTAAGACTGCGCCCATCATCCTCGCACCAACTTCACGATCCAGGATTCCCCCTGGGGCCCGTCTTCGAGGCAAGTAGCCCACCGACTGCCCAGGTGTGTTGCCCATAGATTTTGTTGGCCCGGGTGGGTGGCCCAGCCATTTCATGGATGTGCTTTCTGTACCGACCAGCAGCACGGGAATATGGTCACATGTGGCAAGCAGAATGACAGTTGAGCAAGAAACACTAACCTCTAGCCGCACCCTTGATGTGTCCTCCTTAGCTGAGGTGTCCAACCGATTGCGGCGACGGCTTGCAGTCGGATTTCGTACTCCCGTCGGGGTTTGCCGCTGCGTCGAATGTCGCCGCTTCCGTTGTGCAGCCACCAGCCGTCCCCTTCTCCGGGGAATTGCTGTTTTCTGAATTGGTCGCAATTTTCGTCGAGGACGTCGATGGCGTCTCTTGCCTTCACGTCGGGTGTCCACAAGAGTCCTGACGGGCAGCCGCAACTCGTCCTCATTTGGTGAGGTATATCTGCCCGCCAGAATCGGATTTCGCCAACATCCCGCCGGGGAAAAGTCATGCTGGGTTGGCCAATCGGAGAATACCGGCGGTTCAGCAGGCACCACATTCCGTTGTCCAGTCGCTTTACGCAATAGAGCTCCCAGCGTTCTTTGTAGAACGTTGTGTTTCGCGGCATTTCACCGTTCAGTAGGCGTTCAGCGTTGTCAGCTGCCTCGTTGATCTTGGCTGTGGCCTCGGTCTCGCTCAAAGTGGGCTGCTCGTAGGCCCAACGAGTGTCTTCCATCTCCGCTGCTCCTGCCATTAGGTCTCGCTCTCTATAGTTGGCCGTCTCCTTGCTGTATTGTAGAGGGGGTCGGAGGGAGCGTCTCACAGACCCCAACCACACCCCAACCAGGCATCGGTTGCCGGGTCTGTTGCTGGTGTCGGCGGGTGCGGAAGGCTTGCGGGTGCAACCGGAGACAAGGAGCGTCACCCAGATGTACCGGTGCTGGCCGAGCAATGTCGGTTGCTTGTGAGGCAGGGTGGTCGCCGGTGGCGCGTGGCCGTGAGGCGAGCCATTCGTCGATCTCCGACATATGCCAGCGCACCGCGCGCCTGCCGACTCGGATCGGTTCGGGGAAGAGCCCGTCGCGCATGAATCTGTAGATCGAGCTGGTGGACAGGCGGCAGAGCGCCTCGACCTGGCAGCGGGTCAACAAGATGTCGTTGCGGTCAAGAAAATGGGTTTCCATATCCGCCACTGTGCTCTGCTGGACCGGTCGGAACCGGTCGATAGCACACTGAGGACCGGTCGGAAACCTCAGGAAGCGACCGCCCGGTGTGAAGCAGAGATAGTCGATTGCCGCTGGCCCGCAACGCCCGCCCAGTGATGCCTTTCGCCCTTGCCCAGGAATCACCGAAACCTCAATGACCGGGACACAGATGGGGGATAAAGTGGGGGAAAAGCAAGATGTTAATGCCCGATTAGGGTCTCAACCAGGGCGTTTGCCACATATTCGAATCCTGCCGTGGGCGCCCCAGGGTTTGAGTTACTCGCCCGAAGAATCTTCAGAGCCGAGTTCGTCGGCGATCTCTCTTAGCCGCTCGACGGCGGTCTCGTCGTCGAGTTCACCGAGGTAGGCGGGGAGTTTGATGCCTACTTGGGCGGCTAGGTCGTGGATGGGGGGCAGGGAGCCGGCTAGGCCGGAGAGAAAGTTGGCGGTGCTGTTGCCGGAATTGCCGTCGCTGCCGCCGGAGTCCCACACGGTGATCTGGTCGATCTTCAGGTTGGAGATGGCCTTTACCTGCTCGGCCACCAGGGTCGGCATCTGCTCGGCGATGAGCAGCAGTGCAGCCAGCTGGGGGTTGCCGCCGGCGTTGTCCACCAGGGCTCCCAAACCTTCGGCCCGACGGGTGAGCAGGGCCAGCAAGCCCAGTGCCTCGGCTTCCATTAGCAGGCGCTGGCCGTCGGCCTCGCCGCCTTTGACCAGTCTGATCCGGTCGGCCTCGGCCTCGGCCAGAGTGCGGACCCGCTCCCGCTCAACTTCGGCGGGCACCACGATGTCGGCTTCCTGTGAGGCCTTGTCGCGAGAGGCCCGGGCCTGCTCGGCTTGACCCTCGGCGGCAAACGACTCTTCGGCGGCCCGGGCCTGGGTGACCC
The DNA here is from genome assembly GCA_002239105.1 of marine group bacterium Sva0996 bin134. Taxonomy (GTDB): domain Bacteria; phylum Actinomycetota; class Acidimicrobiia; order Acidimicrobiales; family Bin134; genus Poriferisocius. The sequence continues at coordinate 19,895 of MPNQ01000052.1, forward strand.
GCTCGGCGGTGACCGCTGCCCGCTCAGCCTCGGCCTCCTGCTGGCGGCGCTCGCCGTCCGACTGGGCGATCACCACATGCGACTCA
>MPNQ01000011.1 GCA_002239105.1 marine group bacterium Sva0996 bin134
TATATGGCCGAGCAGGCCCAGGTGCCACAGCGCCCGTCAGGGCTGGGCTGGACCCCCGATGGCCAACTGCTGGTGGTGTCCACTTTGGACCGCACGCTGCGGCGAGCCGACGGGACCATCGTCGCTGATCTCAAACCGGTGTCGGACTCCAAGATCAACGACATGGTGGTAGACACCGACGGCACCGCCTATATAGGCAATGATGGCTTCGACCTAGAGGCCCGGGCCCCGGAGCAGCCCGCCCAGATCTTGTGGGTGAGCCCCACCGGAGAGGTGTCGGTGGCCGCCGACGGGCTGCGCTTCGCCAACGGCATGGTCATCACTCCTCAGCGTCGGCTGATCGTGGCCGAGACCTGGGGTCGGCGACTGACCTCGTTCGCGGTAGCCGACGACGGCTCGTTGGGCGACCGGCTGCTGTTCGCCGAGCTGGACGCCGGGTCTCCCGACGGCATCTGCTTGGCTCCCGACGGCCAGGTGTGGGTGGCCGACCCCATGGGCCGCCGGGTGCTGCTGATTGACAAAGGTGGCACCGTGGACCAAGTCTTCAACTTCCCCGGTTGCCGACCCACTGCCTGCGTGCTGGACGACACCGGCAGCCATCTATACGTGTGCACCGCCCCCAGCATCGACCCGGCCAAAGTCCAAGCCCGCCCCGGCGGCGAGATCGTGGCGATAAACCTTGGGTGACTGATGCAAACCACAACTAACTCTTCGGTCTCTGAGTCATCGGGGTGTCTGATCGGCTAAGCAAGGCGCCATGACAGCGCTGATCTCCATCAATCTCCGCACGTTCGCCGCCGCCGACCCGGGTCCGGGGGGCTGGCAACCCGTGCTGGATCTGGCCAAAGCGGCCGATGCCGCCGGAGTGGACAAAGTTGTGGTCAGCGACCACGTGGTGTTCGGCGAGCGCCTGGACGCCTACGGCCAACCCGAGCTGGGGGGTATGGCGGGAGGCCGCCAGCCCACCGGACCCGACGGTCACTGGCTGGAGCCCACCACGGTGCTGACCGCGCTGGGGGCCATCACCAGCAACCTCCGGCTGGGCAACAACATCTTGTTGGCCGCGCTGCGCCGCCCGGTGATCCTGGCAAAGTCGCTGGCCACCCTCGACGTGCTCACCGGCGGCCGCGTTGACCTGGGCGTGGGCGTGGGATGGCAGGCCGAGGAATACGAGGCCGCCGGGCTGGACTTCGCCGAGCGGGGCGCCCAGCTCGACCACACCCTGGCGGTGTGCCAGGCCCTGTGGGGCTCCTGTCCAGCCGACTTCAGCGACGACCAGCTCGAGTTCTCCCGCATCTACATGCAGCCCCAACCGGTGCAGCCCGGCGGGGTGCCCGTTTGGGTGAGCGGCACCGTCAATCACAGGGCCATGCGCCGCCTAGCCCGCTTCGGCGCCGGCTGGATCCCCTGGGGCGACTACATGGGCGGCGACATGGCTTCCCACATCGACCAGATGCGGGAGGCAGTGGCCGGTTTCGACCGCGACTCGTCCGGCATCGGGGTGGTGGGCACTCTCCCGATCGTGCGCACCGATGACGGCGTGGACCTAGCCGCCACCATGGACAGCGTCCCCGCCCTGGTCGAAGCCGGCGTCACCGACTTCCGAGCCCACCTCCCCATCCCCTCCGACGCCGCCGAGGCCCACGACTACCTAGCCGAAGTAGTAACCGCCTTCCGCCCCGCCGCCGGCCGCTAAGGGGGCTGTGCGTTCAGCTTTCCGCCGACCGAAACTCGGGGTCGCGGTCGATGTAGGGGCGGACGAGGGTTATGAAGATGAGCATGACGGCGGAGAGGGCGGCGCCGGACCAGAGGACTAGGCGGGTGTCGCCGACGGCTAGCAGGCCGGCTACGACGGCGGGACCGCTTACTTGACCGATGCGGATGGCGGTGCCCCAGGCGGCCACCATCACGGCTCGGTGCTCCTCGGGGGCCAGGGAGGCGGCTCGGCTTTGCAGCGGTACTACCACGAGCTGGTCGGCGGCCCCCAGCACCAGCACGGGGGCGATGATCACTGCCAGCGAGGGTGAGAGCGCCATTCCGGTGAGGCAGATCACGAACCCGATGTAGCCGGCCCGGACCATGGTCGAGATGGAATGGCGACCGGCGATTCGTCCCATGCTCAACGCAATCAATCCCGCTGTCACCGCAGGCAGCGACTGAATCACGCCCCGGATCCCGGCTGAGGCTCCGAACTCGTTCTCAAGATGGATGGGCATGGTGGTGATTCCCACGGCGAAGAAGATCAGGAACGTGAACGGAGCCACCATGAGCAGCACACCTACCTCACGCTGCATCAGGTGGGGGCGGGCCTGGCGGAGTTGATGGCGCAGAGGCTGGGGTGTCCGGCGCTCGTCGGGGGGCAACAGAGTGGCTGCGAACAGGGCCAGCACGATGGTGGCGGCGTGCATGGCGAAAGGGCCCCGCCAGCCGAACAGCTCGGTAAGCAGGCCGCCGGCGGCGGGCAACAGCGCCACGCTGAGATTCATGGCCAGGGCGTTCTGGCCGATGATCCGGGTGCGCTCCACCCCCTCGTAGTTGTCGCCGATGATGACCAGCGCCAGGCTCAGAAAGCCTGAGGAGCCCAGGCCCTGGATGAACCGGAAGGTCAAAAGCATGGCCAGGTTGGTTGACGCCATGATGACCAGCCCGGCCAGCCCGAACAGCATCAAACAAGGCACGATGATCCGACGACGGCCGTAGCGGTCGGCGGCCACTCCTATCACCGAGGCCATGAACAGGCCGGGGGCGTGGGCGGTCATCAATATGAACACCGAGGTCTGGTCGGAGATGCCAAAGGCGTCGGCTATGTCGGGGATGGCCGGGGCGATCGAGGCGTTGGGCAGAATCACCGCGGCGCCGATCAGCCACACCACCACGAGCTGTGACCGCCGGAGTCCCACAACTCGACGGTATTGCCCCGCTCCGCCGAGTGGCATGATCAGGGTGTGGAACGCCACCGGGAGCACTACCGGATCGATCGGGAAATCCAGGCATCGCCCGAGTCGGTGTTCGCCGCGCTGCTGGGGTTGATCGGCGGTCCTGACGATGCGCCCACCTACGCCCGGTTGGGCGATCCGCCCCCCCATGGACCGGGCGCGCTGGTGGTGTTCAAGCTCCGGGACTACGAGTTGCACGAAGTGTGCATGGAGCTCGAGACCCCCCGCAGGCGGCGCTACCGCATGGTGTCGGGCGCCCCGGTGGCCCACTACGAGGCGCTCACCGAAGTGGCCCCCAGCGGCAACGGCGACGGAGCGCTGATCACCTGGCAGGGGTGGACTGAGGATTCCGACCCCGTGGTGGCCGCCGACTGGAATCGGCTGGCCCACGAGTCCATCAGCCGGGCGGTGGAAATAGTGGCGGCACGGGCCGAGCAGTCGTGAGCTTCCGCCGAATCGCCCTGCTATTGGTCTTGGTGCTGCTGGCCGCAGGCTGCACCACCAAGACCAAGGAGCTTCCCCAGGGGCCGCCCCGGGAGATCCGCATCATCAACAACGTGGAGGTGGCCGACGACGATCGCACCCTAACCCTCCGCTACTGGGGCACCGAGTGCGAGGAGTTCAGCGACGCCGAGATCGACTACGGCATCACCCAGATGGAGATCGCGGTCTATGCCCTGGTCATCACCGAAGAGTGCCAGCGCTCCGGCCTCCAGCAAACCGTCACCATCACCCTCGACCAGCCTCTAGACAAACGCATCATCATCGACGCCAACACCGACACCGTGGTCTGGGAGCCCTAGTCGGCATCATTCAATCGGCAGGGGTGGGGCTGTGGCTGAGGAGAGGGCATCGTCCGTTGGTTATTGGCGGCAGATCGGCGATGTCTTTGATGAACAGTTCGGGGGTGATGGCACCGTGGACTTGGGGCGGATTTGGGAGGGCGGCGGCGACACTTAGGGCGGCGTGTTGGCCTATGGCGGAGTCGAGGTAGTTGGTGACGACGACTTTGCGGCCTTGGGCGATCCAGCGGCGGGCTGCGGCGTAGGCGGTACGGGGACCGCCCAGGGCCATGGGCTTGACCACTATCACGGAGATCGACTCGGGGACTTGGGCCTCCGCGGTGCCCAGGCTGTCGTCTACCGCCACCGGGATCGGGGATTGCTTTGCGAGTTGGGCCAGGGATTCCATCCCGGACACCGGCTCTTCGACGTACTCGATGTCGTATCGCTCCAGCCGAGCCAACGCCTCAGCCGCTTGGTCTGCGGACCAAGCCCCGTTGGCATCGAGCCGCAGCCGGGCATCCTCCCCCATGGCATTCCTCACTGCGGCTACTGCGGCCACATCGGCCTCGAGATCGGATGCGCCCACCTTCAGCTTCACCGTGCGGTAGCCGTCAACCATTGCGGCCGCGGCCTCTTCGGCACCACTGACCAGAGCGTTGAGCTCCACCGACTGGGCTAACTGCTCGCCCTCCGCCAGCACCTCAGCCTGAGTTCGCCCAGTGCGGTGGGCCTCCATATCGAGTAGGGCCAACTCGATGGCACCATGGGCAAACTGCTCAGAGGGAAGACTCTCAGGATCGGGATCGGCTGCCCACGTTTCCAATGCCCTCCGTGTCGCTGACAGGTCGGCCCCAGGCCACCCGGGCAAGGGCATGGCCTCCCCCCAGCCTGTTACGCGGCCGTCGGATATCTGAACCATCAAGCCATCTCTTTGAGTGATCGTTCCCCGTCCAGTTATCACCGGATGGCGCAGCTCTAAGGAAGACTCGGTCAGTTCGACACGCATTGGATCACCGCGGCTGCGGTTGCGTCGGGGGCTTCTATGTGAGTGGCATGGCCGGCGTCGGGGATCAAGCAGACATCGGCCTGGGGGATGGCTGCGGCCATGTGGTGGGCGATAGCTGCGAATTTAGTGTCGTCTTCGCCGACGACGAGGGCGCAGGGCATGGACAGATCCCCCAAGCGGCAGCCGATGGGGTCGACCGCTCCGGCCCCAATGCCTCGCAGGCTGTGGGCCAAGCCTCTGGGATCGCAGGCCAGCCGCTGGGCCCGAAGCTCGTACCGCTGCTCGACGGACAGCCGCTGGCGCTGGGTGGCGAACAGGGGGCGGTCGGCCCAAAAGTCGGCGAACCACTCGATGCCCTCCGATTCGATCCGGTCGGCCAGGGCCTCGTCGGCGGCGATGCGCTCGGCCCGCTCCTCAGGATCGTCGATACCTGCTCGAGCCCCGATGAGCGCTAGCGCAGTTACCTGCTCGGGATGGGCCAGCGCGACTTGGAGAGCGACCCGGCCGCCCATGGAATAGCCCACCAAGGCGAATCGCTCCAGGTGAGCGGCGGCCGAGACCACTCCGGCCACCGCGGCAGCCATGGTGTAGTCGGCCGGGTTGTCGGAAACCGGCCCTGGGCCGTGGCCAGGCAGGTCGAGCGCCAAGACCGGGCCGGGAAGGCGGCCGGTGAGTGGGGCCATGGCCGCGGCCGATCCGGTGAAGCCGTGGAGGGCCACGGTGGCCGTTTCGGTCATGCCGACAAGTCGGCAAGCAAACGGCGTTGGATCATGGCCGCCTCATGATCGATCGGCACTTCGATCACGGTCACCCCGGTGGCCTTGGCCACGACGTCGGCCAGGTCGTCAGCGCTTTCAGTCCGTGAGTAGTTGACGCCCAGTCCTGTGGCTAGTTCCCCCAAGTCGACCCCGTGGGGGGTGTGGAACAACTCCTCGAAGTGGATGTCGGGGCCGCCGGCGGCCGCCGGGAGCAGCGAGAAGATGCCTCCGCCGTCGTTGTTGGGTACCACCACTGTGAGGTCGGCACCAGAACCAGATGCAGCCATCAGCCCGCCGAGGTCGTGGAGCAGGGCCACGTCGCCGACCAGGGCGGCCACTGGCTGGTCTAAAGCCAAGGCCGCACCCAGAGCCGAGGACACCACTCCGTCGATGCCGTTGGCCCCTCGGTTGACTAGCACCCGGCGGGGCAGAGCGTTGGGAGGCCAGAACGAGGTCGCGTCCCGCACCGGCATGCTGCTGGATGCATATAGCGCCACCTCCGGTGGCAGCGCCCGCAGAAAGGTGGCGGCCAAGAGCGGCTCCAACAGATCAGTGGAGCCCAAGGCCTCCTCCACCCCATTCCAGGCGTCATCGGCCGTTTCGATCCAGCTCACTGCCCAGGCGGCATCAGCCGAGTTCATATGGGCCGAAGCCGCACCTAGCAGCGCCGCCGGATCGGAGGCCAGCGCTTGCGTCCAACCGAACGACGGGTCCTCCCACCGGCGCCGAGGGTCCACCAAAAGCCGATCAGACGCCGGGCAGGACTCCACAAAATCGATGACTGCCCGATTGCTGGGCGGGCCTCCGATGCGCACCAGCACATCGGGGGAGAGCGCACCATGGCCCAGCACCCACTCTGCGCCGTCCAACACCAGCGACCCCCGACCCCGAAGCTGAGATCCGGCGTCGGCCACTATTGGCCACCCGGCCGCCTCGGCAAAGGCGACAATGGCCGCGGCCTCAGCGTCGCCCACATCCAGCGCCCCAGAAACGATCAGTCCCCGACGACCGGCCAGGCGGCTCAGTGCCTCCACGTCGGCGTCAACTAGGGGTCGGACGGGGACGACCGGTCGACCCACCGTTGACGACAAGCGGGGAAGCGGACCCTGGGGCTCCAGCGGCTTGCGGAACGGCCAGTTCAGATGCACCGGACCGGGGTTGGGCCCTGCGCCGGCAGTGGTGGCCGCCCGCACGGCCAAGCGGGCAAAGTAATCGGGCTGTTCCAGATCGCAGGGCACTTCGGAGTACCAACCGACGTGGTCGCCGTACAGCTTCACCTGGTCGATGGTTTGGCCCGCTCCGGCGTCTCGATGCTCAGGCGGGCGATCAGCGGTACAAACCACCAGCGGCACACCACTGTGATGGGCCTCCACCACCGCAGGGAGGTAGTTGGCCGCCGCGGTGCCAGACGTGCACACCAGAGCCACCGGACGGCCTGAAGCCTTGGCCATCCCCAATGCGCAGAACCCGCCCACCCGCTCGTCGAGCTGCACGGTGACCCGCAGGGCTTCCTGGTTTCGGGCGGCAACCGCCAGTGGGGTGGAACGGGACCCGGGCGAAACCACCACGTCGGTCACCCCGCAAGCCGCAAGTTCGGCCCAGAATCGGCCAGTGGCCCGGTAGGCGAGGTCGGTCACGTGACCACATCCAATATCGCGGCCAGCTTGATGTCGGTCTCTACCAGCTCCTGTTCGGGGTCGGACCCGGCCACGATCCCCGCTCCGGCCATCAGCCGCAGCCCGTCAGGACCGATCAGCGCCGATCGCAGGGCCACATAGAACGAACCGCAACCTCGATGGTCGATCCAGCCCACCGGACCGGCGTACCACCCCCGGTCGAGCCCCTCGTGCTCAGCGATCCACTGCTGGGCGAAAGTGCTCGGCGTGCCCCCCACTGCCGGTGAGGGGTGCAGGGCGCCCACCAGCCGCAGGGCCAAACCGGGCTCAGGGGCGATCCGCCCGGTGACCATCGTGCTCAGGTGGTGAATGCCGGGCAGGGTCCGGACCTCAGTTTCGCCGGTGGGATCCAGATCCACCCCGGCCAAGGCCAACCGCGTCCGCAGATACTCCACCACATAGTGGTGCTCGGCCTGCTCCTTGGGATCAGACGCCAACCGCTCGGCGTTGGCAGAATCGCCAGCCGGGCTTAGGCCCCGGGGAGCGGTACCGGCCACCGCGAAGGTTGTGACCACATCATCGGCGAGCTCCACCAGTACCTCGGGGCTGGCCCCCACAAAGCACGACGGCCCCCGGCCGAAGCCGAACACCGCACACGACTCGAAGCGGCTTGACAGTCGGGCCAACAACTCGGCGGGGTCGATGCTGCCCACCGCCTCCACCTCCCGAGCTACCACCACCTTGGCCAATTCCCCGGCGTCAATAGCCTCGGCGGCCTGCTTCACCGCGTCCCGATACGAGGCCCGGGTTCCGTCCTCCACCCGCAGCACCCCGCCTTCGTCCAAATCACCGGCACCAACCGCCGGTCCCCGGTCAACTCTCTCCGGAACCACCAGCCGTCCACTGGGAAACCCCTCCCACGCCCCCGATCCCGGCCGGTCGGCGAACCCAAACCCGGCGAACGCCACATCGCCCTCATCCAACATTTCGGCGGCTGCTGCCGCAGCCCCCCCACAACCCCCACGACCACCCACCCCAACACCCCCGGACCCCCTCCCAGACCAATCACTTCGTCGGTGCCAGGGGCTCGCCAGTACACCCGGTCTCCACCCGGCCATGAGGCGAATTCCTCCAACGGCGTCATTGCACCCGCTCCGCCAACCGGGCCGCGGCCCTGCTCAGCAAGGTCCGGCGAAAGTGCTCCCCCACCAAAGCCACCACCTGGGGCACGAGCGCCTCCACCAACGGGGTCAGGTTCTCCAAGTCGTCGCTTTCCAAGCTTTCGGTGCCCATTGCGGCCAAGAACAAGTCCACCGCCTCGTCCACTACCGCCTCCACATTGCGGGCGTGGCGCACCGCCAGACGGGCCAAGTCCGGCACGCTCACCCCAACCGCAACGAGGGCGGCACCCGCTTGCAGCATGGTGACCGCGTCCTCCTTGAACCGCCCAAAACCGTCGGGAGTCAGCAGACCCGCATCGATGGCCAAATCGACCTGCTCGGAAGCCAACCCCGACGCTTCGATCAACTCAGCCCGGCTGAGCCCCTCCTGTTCCACCCCCAAAGCGTAAACGCGTCTCGCCTTCGGCCCCCATTAGGGCCGCCGCTCGAGCCCGCAACTCATGGCGATCAGGCCTCCCTGAGTCCAGCAGCGGCCAATCCTCTTCGCCCACAACAAGAAACCTCTTGGGGATCTTGAAGTTGGCAATTCGGCCCCGACACGCCTCTACCAGGTTGTCCGAAGTCTCGATCGCTCCGTCGTGCAACTCGACGAAGGCAACCACCGCCTCGCCCCACAGTGGATCGGGCACCCCCACCACGATGGCGAACTTCACCGCGTCCAGGTTGTCCTCGCAGAAGATCTCCACCTCTCGCTCCGACACGTTCTCGCCGCCGGTCTTGATCATCAGCTTGTAGCGACCTCGGAAGTACAGGTTCCCGGCCGCATCCATGAAGCCGTAGTCGCCGGAATGGAAAAACCCCTCGTCGTCGAATGCCTCGGCGGTGGCCTCGGGCATGCCCACGTATTCGATGAACGTGCCCCACCCCTGAAAGCAGATCTCGCCGGGCTCGTCGGGAGCGCACCTGTGCCCGGTCTCGGGATCTTTGATCACGAACTCCATCCCCGGCATGGGCCGGCCGTTGGCGTCGTAGCGCACCTTGGGGTCGATCTCGTACCGGGGGGTGATCGACCCCAGCCCGCCCGACTCGGTGGAGCCGTAAACCTGGGCCACCGTCTCCCAGTTCCAGTCACCGAGCACGCTGCGCAAGAAGCTGCCGGAGGCCCCCACGTTGCACTTGCGCACCGAGCTGCGGTCCACCGTGTGGTACTCGGGGGCGTTGCGCATCATGGTCAGCTTGGTGTCGAATGCCCCCATCACGGTGATCTTCGACCGCTCCATCTCCCGCAGCACTTTGCCGGTCTCGTACACCCCCACCAAACACGAAGTCATCCCCACCAGGTGGGGCATGGTCAGGTTCCACACAATGCCCCCGGTGTGGAATACCGGGTTGGAGGCCACAAAACGGTCCTCGGGCACCAGGCCCAACGCATGCTGCAAACCGGTGGCCGCCCCCACCATGCCCCGGTGGGCGATCAGCACCGGCTTGGGGGCCGCGGTGGAGCCCGACGTGAAGATGATGTAGGCCGGGTCGTCGCCTCCCACCCCGCTGGTCGGGCTTAATTCATTGCCGCCGTCGGATCCGTACACCAGATCGCGCTCCGGGGACGGGGCCACCCAACCGCCTTCGTCCAACGGCAGAACCACCGTCTCGGCAATGCTGTCGAACCGGGCAACCACCGGAAACAGGCGGGCCGCCATGTCCGCGTCTCGGAAGCGGTCGACGGTAATCAGAAGTTCCGGCTGGGCCAGGGTGAACAAGTGCTCTAGCTCAGTGGCCATGTACGACGTGTTGATGGGCACCCCAACCGCCCCCAGCCGGGCCAGGGCATAGTGCAGAACCCCCCAGTCGGGACAAGGGTGAAACTGAAACGCCACCCGGGTGCCCCGGCCCACTCCCAGGTCGGCTAGCGCCGCTGCCGCCCGCAGCGACTGTCCAGCCAACTCCTGGTAGGTGATGTGGGTGTCCCCGGTGATGAGGGCATCGTTTTCCGGCACCCTTTGAGCCGTGCGCCGCAACATCTCCCAGGTGGAAAGTTGGGTGTTGACGTTCAGATCGTCAGCCAGCAAGGCGTCGTAGACGGCTTGATCGGGAACAACCTCGGTCTCAGCCATTAGACGTCCGATTCAGCGACACTATGGGCTGGCCCATCGGTGGGACGTTATCCTCTCGCCTCATGCACGGAGGTCTTCGGTTCGGCATATTCCAGGCACCATTCCATGTCCATTGGAAGAACCCGACGGTGCAACTCCAGCGGGATCTGGATTTGTGCGAGTGGCTCGACCACCTCGGATTCGACGAGTACTGGTTCGGCGAGCACCACTCGGGAGGATGGGAGATCATTACCTCCCCCGACCTGATGATCGCGGCCGCCTCCCAGCGCACCTCCCGCATCAAGCTGGGTACCGGGGTGGTGTCGGTGCCCTACCACACCCCGTTCCAGGTGGCCGAGCGCATGGTGCTGCTCGACCACCTGACCAAGGGCCGGGTGATGTTCGGGGTTGGCCCCGGCGCCCTGCCCTCGGACGCCTACATGATGGGCATGGACCCCAGCGAGACCCGGCCCCGAATGGAGCAGGCCTTAGAGGCCATCTGCCATCTGCTGCGCTCCGATGAGCCGCTCACCATGGAGACCCACTGGTTCAAGCTCCGCGAGGCCCGCCTACAGCTCTCCCCCTACTCCGACCCGCTGTTCGACATCTGCATGGCCACTACGGTGTCGCCCAACGGCCCCCGCAGCGCCGGGCAGTTCGGCGGCGCGGTGCTGTCGATGAGCGCCACCACCGACGCTGGCTTCGAGGCGCTGGGCAGTCACTGGGACGTCTGGAACATGAAGGCCGACGAGCACGGGCACACCGCCGATCGGTCCAAGTGGCGCATTGTGGCCCCCATCCACATCGCGGAAACCACCGAGCAGGCGTTCCAAGACGTCGAGCACGGCATCGAGCCGTGGGTGCGATATTTCCGGGAGGTGGTGGCCCTGCCGGGAGCTCCCGACACCGACGACCGCGACGAGTTCGTCCGGGCCATGGTGGACGGCGGCTTCGCAGTGATCGGCACCCCCGACGACGCAGCCGCCCTGGTCGACCGGCTATGGGAGCAGTCGGGCGGATTCGGCGCCCTTCTGGTGTTCGGCAACGACTGGGCCAACCCGGCGGCCACTCGCCGTTCCTACGAGCTGTTGATCGAGGAAGTGGCCCCCCGATACCAGGGTTCGATCCGGCGGCGCACCAGCTCGCACGCCTGGACTTCGGCCAATCGAACCGAGTTCCTGGGTCGGGCCGCCGCGGCCGGACAGGAAGCCCGGGAGCGCCACGAGGCCGAGATCGCGGCAAAGCAGGATCAACGCTAAGCGAATCTCAGTTCCTCAAGGCCTGAGACAGCTACAAGGCCTGCTCAATCCAGCTGGTGTCGCCGGCCTCCCAGGCATTGATGTGGTGGGCCAGGTTCTCGGTGTTGAGGGGGATCTGGGTGAACGCGGGCCAGGAGCGCATCTTGCCCTCCACCGTCAGTGCCAGTCCTCGGGGCACCACCGCTGACTCGACGAATACCCAGTAGATGATGGAGTAGTGGACCCACTTTGGGTCGGGCTCGGTACCGGTGGCTGCGGTGTAGAGGGCGGCTAGTTCGTCCCAGGCAACCAGCATCCCCATCAGCTCGGGATGGCGGCGACGGGACAGGGGATGGCAGAAGAAGCCCAGGTCGAGCAGCGGCGGCCCTACGGCGGCCCGCTCCCAGTCGAGTACTGCCACCAGTTCCTCCCCCCGGAAGGCCAGATTGCCGATGCGGTAGTCGCCGTGGCTGAGCACCGGTGGCGCTTCAGGCATCTCCGAGGCGTGGTCGAGCAGGAACCGAGCCGCGTCTCGCAAGATGGGCACCGGCGCGAATGCGGGGTACACGTCGCGCTCCACGTTGCCCATCCACCGGTTGACCAACGCGACCATCAACTCAGCCCCTGAGGCCCCCAGTGGGCCGGTGACCATCTCGGGCAGCCCGGCCGAGGTCCAGTCAAGCCGATGGAGCTTGCCCATCACATCCACGATCTGCTCGGCCACCTGTCGGCGACCGGCTTCGGTCTGCCACACGAGCCAGTTGTCGAGCTGGGCGAGGTGAGGGAAATCGGCGTCCACGTGGGCCATGGCGAAGAACGGCTCACCGATGAGGCCTGCATCGTCGCACGCCCCCACCATCTCGGGAACCGGGATTCCTGCCGAAGCTGCCGCCTGATGCACCGCCACCTCCTTGTGCACGTCGTAGGGGTCGATGGTGCCGTGCGACGGAGCCCGCTTGATCACCACCCGCTCGCCGCCGTCGAGGTCAACCGTGAACACGTCCCAAGAGAGTCCGCCGGTGCGGGCTTCCACCCCGACCACGCCGCAGCCGAACCAATCCGCCAGCCCAGCGGTTTGCTCAGGGGTAAGCGCGGTCACTGGCGGGTGACGAATTCGATCAGGATGCCGTCGGGGTCGCGCACCGTGAACGCCCTGATCGACGACCGGCCCACCTTCAGCGATTCTGGAGGTCCGAGTATGTCGACCCCGGCCTCCGAAAGTCGCTCATAGAAGGCATCCACATCGTCCACGCCCACCGCGATGCGGGGGATGCCGATGCTCTTCCAAGTGAGCGGCCGGCCCGCATCGGGGGTGTTCCACTCCAGCAGGTCTATGTAAGGGCCCCGGAGGTTGTCGCCGAAGGCCAAAAACGCCGCTCGGTGGCCGGTGTCGCCGGTCTCCCCCTGGCTCTCCATGAACTCGCTGCGATCCTTGGCCGACTCGTCCACCACTACCCCGCCGAGCAGGTCCCGGTAGAACTCCAGCGAGCGGTCAAGATCACTCACGCAGAGATTGACGTGGATGAGGTGCTCCATACGCATGACCTGAGAGGCTACCGGCTCTGATCAAGACAGCCTCTAGGTGGGTTATCGTCGAAGCGCCATGAACTTTGCAGAGCTTCTGCTGGAACCCGAGTTGCCCGCCGGGCCCGACACCCCCGGCGTGATCGTCGCCCGTCCCGAAGGCGATGAGATCGTCAGCTACTTCCATCTGGTGGACGCAGCTACAAGGCTGTCCGCCACCCTGACCGACGCCGGAGTGCCTCCCCGCACCCCGGTGGCCTGCCTGCTGCCGCCCAGCGCAGACGTGGTGGCGGCATTTTTCGGTACCTGGGTGGCCGACGGGGTGTACGTGCCGGTAAACCCCCGCCTGTCCGACACCGAGATCGCCTACATCCTCGACGACGTGAAACCTGCGGCGGTGATCGGCCTGCCCGAACACCTCAACCGGGTCACTGCCCCAATTACTTGGATCGCAGCCGACGGCGAACTGGGCTGGTCGGTAGCCGAACGCCGGGACAGCGAACCGGCCACCCACGATCCGGGCATCGCCATCGTGTCGTTCACCTCGGGCACCACCGGCCGGCCCAAGCCCATCGAGCTCCAGTCCAGTGCGGTGATACGGCTCATGGACACCATCATCTCAACGGTGCGAAAGGGCAAGCAGGTCACCGAGCGCCCGGCCATGCCCCACGTCATCCCGGTGTCCACCTCGTTGTGGGCTGGCATCTACAACGTGGTCTTTGCGGTTCGCACCGGAAGCCCGGCACTGCTCATGCCCACCTTCGACGCCCTGGAATACGCCCGGGTGGTGAGCAAGTACCAGATCGCGTCCACGGTGATCCCCCCGGCCGCCATCACCATGCTCAACGACGAGCCCAGTATCGACAGCCTCGATCCACTGCGCATCGTCCGCTCCATCACCGCACCGCTGTCGCCGTTGCAGGCCCGCCGCTTCTACGAGCGGTTCGGAGTCATGGTGCTGAACGGGTACGGCCAAACCGAAGTAGGCGGGGAGGTCGTGGGCTGGACCGCCCGGGACTTTCGGGAGCACCCCGAGAAGCTGGGTGCCGTGGGGCGCCCTTACCACGGGGTTGATCTTCGATTTTCAAGGAGCGATGGCGACGGCTCTGACACCCAAACCGACGACAAAACCCACCGTATCGGCGACGGTGACAACGAGGGCGGCGAGCAGTCCGGCGAGCTGTGGGTGCGCACTGCATACACCGCCTCATTGGATCCACAAGGGCAGCTCGGCGACCGGGTGGACAGCGACGGCTTCTTCCGCACCGGCGACATCGCCCGCCTCGACGAGGACGGATTTGTGTGGATCGAGGGCCGGGTGTCCGACATGATCAACCGGGGCGGCCTGAAGGTGTTCCCCGCCGAGGTGGAGGAGGTGCTGCTGTTGTCGGAGGCGGTGTCGGACGCTGCCGTGGTGGGGGTGCCCGACGACCGGCTGGGCGAGGTGCCCCACGCCTTCGTGGTGCCGGCCGATGGGGACAGGACACCCGACCCCGACCAATTGGAGCAGCTCTGCCGTCTGCACCTGGCCCCCTACAAGGTGCCGGTGGCCTTCGACGCGCTGGAGGCCCTGCCCCGCAGCGAGGTTGGCAAAGTGCTACGCCGCGTGCTCGTCGAACAGGCCACTGCATGAGCACGTTCGAACTGTTGCCCATCGACCACGACACTGCCGTCGGCGAGGCGGAAGAGATCGTGGACGAATGGGTGGCCAAAACGGTGCCCGCCGCGTGGCAAGAGGCGGCTCTGGCCGGAGGGAGGGCCGCCTTGCACAAGGTCCGCACCCCGGCCGACTACGACGCCTGGTATCCGCAATTCGCCCGCAGCGGCCTGGTGGTCCCCACCTGGCCCCGACGGTACGGCGGGCTTGGGGTGGGCAACCGGGCGTCCCGAGCCATCGAGGCCCGGCTGGCCCCCTACAACCTGGTGCGGCGCAACCAGCTCGGCCTCACCCTGGCCGGTCCCACCATCTTGACCTTCGGCACCGACGAGCAGAAGGCCCGGCTCATCCCGCCCATCGTCACCGCCAGCCAGATCTGGTGCCAGTTCTTCAGCGAGCCCGATGCCGGCTCCGACCTGGCCTCGCTGGCCACCCGGGCGATGCGCGACGGCAACGAGTGGGTGCTGAGCGGCCAAAAGGTGTGGTCGACCCAGGCGATGGTCGCCGACTACGCCATCTGCTTGGGCCGCACCGACCCCGATGCCCCCAAGCGCGCCGGCATCACCTACTTCCTGCTCAACATGCGCCAACCCGGCCTCGACGTGCGGCCACTGCGCACCATCAGCGGCGAAGAGGAGTTTGCCGAGACCTTTATCGACGGCGCCCGGGTGCCCGACCGCGACGTGCTGGGCGAAGTGAACGACGGCTGGCGGCTGGCCAACGCCACACTGAGCGGCGAGCGGCTTGCGGTATCAGGGCCGGGATCGGGAGGTCAGAGCCGCATCGGTTCGGGTACCGAACGGCTCATCGAACGGGCCAAAGACTCTGGGCGGTGGAGCGACCGGGTGGTGCGCCAGCAGCTCATGCGGTTGTGGACCGAGGAGCAGATCGTGAGCTGGACCAACGCCCGGGTGCGAGACACCTTGCGGTCAGGCCGTCCGCCTGGACCGGAGGCGTCGGTGGGCAAGCTCATGTACAGCCAGCTCAACCAGCGAGTGCAGACCACCGGGGTAAACCTGCTGGGATCGCCGGCCATGGCCTGGGAGGAAGGCCACATAGCCGATTACATCGTGCTGAACTTCCTGCACAGCCGAGCTGAGACCATCGCTGGGGGCACTACCGAGGTGCAGCGCAACATCGTGGGCGAGCGGGCCCTGGGCCTGCCCCGCGAACCCGACCCCTTCAAGGGTTTGGCCTGGAAAGATGTCCCCCGATGAACGGAACCCGCCGTGTTCTATGAGGTGATGGGGGCGCTGACAAAGGCCGCGGCCCAGCCGGTGGCCACCCAGAACGCCCAGGGTGATGAAGTCGACCGGTTCCACGCCCAGCGAGTGGCCCAGATGCTGGAACGCATAGGCGGCGCCTGGCCCTACCTGTTCGATGCCCTCCACCGGGAGAACGAGATCTTGGCCGAGGCCCTGGACATCGTTCCCGAAGATGGCGACCCTCTGGCCGAAAACCGCCGCCTGTTAGTGCTGGCCGAACAAACCATGTCCACCATCAACGACATAGATGCCCGCCGCCGGCTGCGAACCGCCCTGGCCGAAGCCGCCCACTTGCAGCGGGCCGCCCTGCGGGCCGGTCGCCAAGCCCGCTGAGCGGAACTTCCACCTGTTCCCCGCAAAACAGGACAGGTACTCTCATGGCCATGACTGCGCTCGACTACCGGCTAATCGACGCCGACAACCACTGCTTCGAGCCCCGGGACTCCTTCACCCGCTACATCGACCCCGCCTTTCGGGATCAAGCCGTGCATCAGATGATCCGCGACGACGGCAAGGAGTGGATCATGATCGGCGAACAGCCGCTCACCTTCCTGCCCGGCCACGACCTGTATGACAACGTGGGCAAGCCCGGCTCGCTAAAAGAGAAGCTGCGCCGCATGAAGAAGACGGGGGAGGCCGAGGAGTTTTCCATGTTCGAGCCGGTGCGCCCCGAGTACCTGGACCGCGACCTCCGCCTCAACGTCATGGACGCCCAGAACGTGGAGGCCTGCCTGATGTTCCCCTCGGTGGGGGTCACCGTAGAGCACTTCATGGCCACCCCCGACCAGTGCTACGCCAACTTCCACGCCTTCAACCGCTGGCTGCAAGACGACTGGGGCTTCGCCTATCAGAATCGCATCTTCGCCCCGCCCCTGCTGTCGCTGTGGGACCTTGACGCCGCGGTGGCCGAGCTGGAATGGGTGCTCAGCGAGGGGGCCAAGGTCATTGCCCTGCGCCCCGGCCCCCAATACGGCCGCTCGCCGTCCGACCCCTGCTTCGACCCATTCTGGGCCCGGCTCAACGAGGCCGGAGGCTCGGTGGCCTTCCACCTCACCGAGTCTGGCTACAACGAGATGGTCTCTCCCTATTGGGGCTATGAACCCAACCCGTCGAACTTCACCATGTCGGCCTGGCAGTGGACCAACTGCTACGGCGACCGCCCCATCATGGAAACGCTGTCGGCCCTGGTGTTCGAGAACTTTTTCGGCCGGTTCCCCAACATCACCGCGGTATCGGTGGAGAACGGCGCCGAGTGGGCCCCCTACCTCGTGCGGCTCATGAACAAGATGCGGGGCATGGGTCGCAACGGCCCGTGGATCGGCGGCAAACTCCCCACCCGCCCCCCCGAAATCTTCGCCCAGCACGTACTGGTCACCCCCTACCCCGAAGACGATGTGGCCGCCATCGTGAGAGACATGGGCACCGACTCCATAGTCTTGGGCTCCGACTGGCCCCACGCCGAAGGCCTCCCCCAGCCCACCGACTTCATCGACCAGCTGGAGGCCCTCCCCGCCGCAGACCAGCGCAAAATCATGCGCGACAACGGCCTCCGCCTGGTCAGCTGACGCCACCACAATCCGCTCAGACGTCAACAGCCGGGTAACGATCTATCCTTACTTGATGCGGCGTAGACAGCCAGACATGGACGACAATCTCGACCATGACCTCACCGAGAGCCCGGACTCCGTCGATGCCCTAATCGGATCTGTTGACCTCGACTCCATCGACGACATCGACGCGGCCATCTATCTCCAGTTAGGTTCGTCCACACGATGAGCGGGCCTACTCCTATGTGGATGCGGTTAGCTTCGAGATCATGCGACGGGAGCGAATTACCGAGGCCCTGGCATTCGACGGCGACTTCGCCGCAGCCGGATTCATCGAAGTCCGCCCCTGAGACAGCGGCGCAGCCGACACACTGGCGTCGGAGGCTCACCCAACTGCGGAGCTAGAGACCCTTGTGGGCAGCACCTATAGTGTCACCCCGTGGCTTCACGTGCTGTGGAATTCTGCCGCTTATGCAGGCTTTCATGAACCAGGGCCGTTGAGATGCAATCCCACTTCGACGACGAATTGTTCGATTTCTTGGTCGAGTTGCAGGCAAACAACAACCGCGAGTGGTTCGCAGAACACAAGGAACGGTACGAGCGGCATGTCAAGCAGCCGCTGCTGAGCTTCATCGAAGACTTCGAGCCGTACTTGCACACAATCAGCAAGCACTTCGTCGCCGACGCCCGAGCCAACGGCGGGTCCATGTTCCGGATTTATCGCGACGTCCGCTTCTCCAAGGACAAATCCCCCTACAAGACCCAGGCCGCGGTCCACTTCCGCCACGAGGCCGGCAAGTCGGCTCACGCGCCGGGCTTCTACCTCCACCTGGCGCCCGACGAAGTCTTCGCCGGAGTCGGCCTCTGGCGGCCAGACTCAGCTGCGCTGGCAGGAATCCGTCACCAGATCGCCAACAATCCCCAAGGCTGGGATCGAGCTGTGCAAGCCCCCGGGTTCGCCGAAGGATTCGAACTGACCGGAGACTCGCTGAAGCGCCCCCCTAAGGGGTTTGATCCCGATCATTCGAAAATCGAAGACCTCAAGCGCAAGGACCACGTCGCCACGATCCCGTTTTCTGAGGAAGAGGTAACGACCGCGGGCTTTATCGAGTCGTTCGCCGACGCCTGCCGCAGAGCTTCGCCATATGCAGGGTTCCTAACAGCAGCCGTCGGCCTCCCATACTGACCGCTTAATGGGCGTGCGATAATCCCTAAGACATGCGCCATTCGTGGACCCTGACACTGTCAATGTCTTGATCGGGTCTGTTAACATCAATCCCATCAACGACATCAACTCTGACATTTATGTTAGATAGAATGCAACGGTAATGTATCTCTTATATTCGATGGGCTGCTACTTTGCCGGAAGATCTTTCCACAAAACAAATTGATGTGGTTCGCCAGATGTATCTGTTCCAACAACATTAAACTTGAATTTAGGATCGTGTGGATAATAATCACAGCGCATGAAGAAAGGGTATCCTTTCCCAGGCGACAAAACACGACTTCCTAACCGTGCCAATTTGTCTTCCTGATCATTGTCATCAAACTTCAAGCCTCGATTACTTGCATCAAGTAATTCTATGCGGACATTATGCATTGACATAGTCCCAGAATTAACTACGTATAATCTGTAACTTCCGAAATGCCCATTGGAATCTATTCTTTCTATCTTTAGTGAGAGTTCTGGTTGAACAATTCTAGTTCCTTCTTTAAGAACCGTTTCTATGGTATTCTTCAAATCATTCTTCCATGAATCTTTATTGTGGCCGTTTTTTTCGCCATACATGATTGTCCTATAACTTTGCACATCGAAAGGAAGCTCATTCTTGGTTTCAGCAAGGAGAATAGGCTTGTGTACTCGCCATGCATAGCCCAATTCAAAAAACACGTTAGCGTTCTTCCCAGTACATACTGCAATTACAATGTGAGCTTTATCGATTGAATCAAGGATTTGATCGATGATTATGCCCGGGGCAAAAATGTTATCGGCTCGCTTAAGTTCAACTCCATTGGCTTTAGCGATCTCGACGATTTCTTTATGAAGAGCGCTTAGACCTCGCTCTTTGAACGGCATGAGCAGGAATCCTCTGTATGTGTCCATAGAATGCAATTATCCACTTAGTCGCTTGTATCGGGAGAATAATCTTCTTCATCTACATCAAAATATGTTACAACTACGAACTTGATTCGTGCAGCACTAATCGTAATTATTCCCGCATCTTCAAGTTCTTCAGTTCGAAGTGATTTCGCCGCTCGATAACCTACAGGGGCAACCAAACAGAGTTCTCGATCCATTGTCTCTTCGATGTCCACACTGTAGCTATACAAATAGCCTGAAAGCACTGAATCGTCCACCAAGTAGCAGTCAACATATATTTGCATCTCATTATGGTCTGGTATGGACTCAAACGCAGACCACCAAGCCGATTCAACTGCAATGTTGCTCGGTAGTCTTGGAGAGAGTCTTCCAAAGAAATATGCGCCAACTGATGAAATCGCCAGTACTGCTAAAACCCAAGCAGAAAGGTACGGAAGCTGTTCACGAGTGTATGAACCTGGTGTACGAAGTAGTGCTCCAACATCTGGTGAGTGTGATGGAACTGCTGCACGAATAATTCCAAAGACAACCAGACCAGCTATAACTGATACAATCCCTGCAAATGTGATTGAGGCTGTTTCTCTAAAACCTCTAACCTTCTGAGTTGGATATCGAGACTCTCTTCCTGCCCGATAGCTCAAACCTGGTACGACTATCAGTCCGACAATTGCCAGACTAAGGACAGTTGTCGGCATTCAGTTATTTCTTCTTCGCAACAGGAGGCTTTGGCCTCTCCTTTGCTACTGGGGGAGTCGGGGCGTTGGGCACCTTCTTTTGCCCATGCCTTTGAGCATCGACCTTCACTTGACTTTGTCGGGAATCTCTTCTTGTCATTTTCCTTCTGACCTGCTTCGTGCTGCTGCCAACGTGGGAGATCTGAGTGATCGAATCTAGCCTACCCGTTGAGGTCGTGGTCAAGGCCTAACTGACGCAACCCCTCAGCCACAGTCAGGTCAAGTGTGGTGCGAGGGATGCCGTCGGGGTGTGAGGCGACCACCTCGACGGAGATGTCCACGTCTGCTCCAGTGGCCGCGAGAGGCATGATCGCAACTTTGACGACCTCACGGATCTTGTCGGCTGGAATCCCGCGGGCAGTCAGCGTCACCCTGGTGGGATCATCCTTCGTGTCGGAGCCCCGATCTTCTGGGTGCGAGACGGGCTGGGGCTGGCCAACATTATCGGTGTCGGTTTTTGTTTCGGCTGTTCCTGGTTCCTCGCTCTCTTGTCGTGCATCAATCAAGGGTTTGATCGATGAGGCTCGGACTAACCAGGTGCCGGGTTGGAACTCGATCTCGGCTGGGTCCATCTCTTCTGCGAATCGCAGTACTGCATCGGGCGCATCCCATGCGGCTCCCGAGGCGAGGCCGAATAGGCTGTCTTGCGCTCCTTGGGCCAAGCACCGGCGAAGCACGTTTGGATCTGCGATCTTTGGCAAACGGGGGAGCCGGTAGAAGTAGTCCAACAGGCGATCCAACTCAACGGCAGCTTCGTCTGCCCCGATCACTCCAAAGCGGTCGGTGAGCAAGGCCGCTGGTGCAAGCGTGGTGTCGATCAGCCGGTCGGTGGCCTTGAGATGCTCAACCACTCGCTGGCAGATGGTGTCTCCTACTCGAGCCGGGCCGAGATCTACGGTGTTGATCCTGGTACCGCCATTGCCGTCCGATCCGAGCAAGATGAGGTGGCGGTAGGTCATCACCACTTCTTGAGGCAAGCGTTCTTCAACGGCTTTCAATCGGGCGGCAAGCTGGTCTCGCTGATCCTGGTTGAACCGCTTCAACCGTACGATGTCTTTGTCGATCACCCTCATGGCCACCACTGTGCGGGCTACTTGGCGAGCCTTGGTCACGCCACCGGCATCAGCGGCCACCAACACCAAGGCGTTCTTGTTCGACCGGGACGAGCCCCGCCCCGTGTTGAGCACGGCTTCGGCCACCTCGGTTGCCTCGGTAGCAATGTGTCCTGGCCGGCTGCCGATCGCCTGGTTGGGAGCCATCACGCCGAGAGTGAGACGGGGCTCATCCACGACGTCGCTGGACTCGACTACATGGGGAACCACCCGGAACGGGGCTACAGGCCCGGCAACCTGGTCTACCGTCTCGCGCAACAGTGCCGTGATCTCTTCGTCGCCAACCGCGCCCTCTCGCTCCACAATCACCTTGTTGAGGTTCGGCTCGGTAGTGAATCGGTAGCGGCCACCCTCATACCGCATGTACCACAGCGACCCGGACAAGGCGTCGCGCACATCGTCGAGCACCCCTCGGGACAGGCCAGGCAATGGCTGGGCCACTCCAACCAGCATTTGCGGTGGTGATGCGCCGAGTACTCGATCAGAGCCGAAGCTGTTCAGAAACGCCGTCGTGGCCAGGCCGACCGCGACCCGATGCTTCTTGATCTCTCCTCCCCGACGTGCGTCTTCTTCGACAGCTCTGGAGTCGGGGCGGATGATGTCGGCGTTGAGCGCCGACTTGTATGACTCACCGGCAAACCGGATGACCTCGGCCCGTACGCCGTCGTCGGCCAGAGGCACGTCGCCGGGGGCAATGAGAGTGCCTTGGTGGTTCACCTGGGAGAGTGCCTTCACGGTATGAGCCAGCGTGCGCAGTGCCCCTCGGGTGCGTTGAAACCCCGACAGCGAGCCCCAGCGGTTGGTGAGCAGGTCAATCAACTCGGGATGAAACGGATAGGCGTGGCAGATGCGGTCTCGGTAGGAGGGGTCGCGATAGGAATGGGGCAGCACGTCGCCCATCTGCTCGTAGCAGGCCCCGTAGGCGTCGGCCACTGCCCGGCGTTCCTCCAAGCTTCCGATGGTGTCGAACAGGCGGGTGTGGAGAATGGGGAAGATGTCGTCGCCCTCCACCGGGGTGACGATGTTCTCGGTGCGGCCCACCACCTTGGAGAGCCGCTCAGACATCTCCTGGCCAGCAACGGTGGAATAGTCCTCCAAGCGCGACGACGTGAGCGTGGCGACCACCGCGGCACCGGGCACATTGGAAGCCGCAGTACACAACTCCTTGATCACCGTCAGCGTCGTTGCCGCCAGGTTGCCATCAACCGAGCCCACCTCCAGCGCCTTGTTGAGATACTCCAATGTCTCATCCAGCAATATCAGGCACGGTGCTGCCTCGGTGAGCAGTTTCACCATCTCCACCGTGGAGGTGCCCCGCAGCCCTTCGTCTTTCGCCCGGACTGTCTCAAAGGCCTCGGCCCCACCGAGCCGCCAGGCCAAATGCCCGAGAAATGATCGGACAACGGTGCCGTCAGGCATTGACTCGGGATCGACAGTTAGCGCAGAGCCGTCCAGCACCGCCACACGAGCCGCTGGGAGGCGACCGGGCTTCAGAGCAGCGGCAAGATCTCGTCCAAGCTGGGTACTGGCCACGCGCTCCGGGGTGCGGAACAGGTGATAAGCGGCCAGCAGGGTGTGGGTTTTGCCCCCGCCAAACTCGGTCTGCATTCGGAATACGGCTGCCGACCCAGCATCACCGCCGAGCCGGTTGCCCACCTCCACCAGAACAGCCCGCAGGTTGTCTGTCAGAAATGTCTTTTCTGCGAACAACTCGGCATCCACATAGTCGGCGGGACCCATCCCGGTGGCCACCAAGCCGAGATCGGCCGCAAACAGCGACTCATCAAATGATCCATCGCTGATGTCAGCGTGGGGCTGCGCGATCTCGATCCAAGGAGATAAGCCGGTCATGGTAGTTGCCTATCAGAAAGAAAACTGGAGTTCTTCATAGCTGGTCGCCGGTTGTTTCGCTGCCGCGTCAGCCAGACGCTGTTGCGACGTGGCCAGTGCCTGGTACATCGTGCGCTCCCGGTCTCCTTCTGGGAGCACTTCCGCCAGGGCGCGGGCCACATCCCAAAACCCAGGGGTGCCCCCAAAACCGGAGGCAGCCAATACATCGACCACTTCGTTGGCCCGACCCGCCTCCCACAATTGGGCCGCCACGTGCAGCACGTCAATTAGCGGACTGTCGGGCCGCAGCCGAATGTCAGGGCGCTGGTGCGGACCGAGCAGCGAGAAGTTCTTGCCCTTGCGCTCGACAATCCCACCGGGCATGGTCACATCCTCGAGACTCACAGAGAATGACCGCGAGAGTTTGATGGCCTCATCTGCGGGAACCGGCACGGTCAGATAGGCCCAGCGCCACGTGACGTAGAGCAGGGATCGGTCGTCAAGCACGCCGAGGGTATCGGCGGCGAGCAGACGACCCATCGCATGCCTAGCGACCGCTTTGCGGGCCAACTCCATCAAGTCGCTGATCGACACCTCTGACCCGTCCAAACGGGCAACCGAGCGATGGCTGGCAAACACCTCGAACGCCGGGCCGATGGCCGACACGAAGTAGTCCGCGCCGCGCAAGCCAAGATCCTCGAATTCATCCAGCCGCTCGCTGACCACCCGGTTCAATTCGGCCTCCACCTCGTCATAGAACGCATCCCCGGCCTCTGTGTTGGGCCGGCACACCAGCACTACTGAGCTGGCCAGGGTGGCCTTCACGTGGGCCACCGTCCGCCCAGCCATCTCCGAGCGAATAGGCCAGGAGGTGGTGACCCTCAACCCTGCGACTCGCAGCGCCCGCAGCAGCTTCTCCCACGCTTTGACCGCGGTGTGGGCGAATACCAGCGCGACCACCCCATCGGGCTTGACCACCCGGGCCACTTCCGACAGCGCATCGGCTAGCCGCCGGTCGAACTCTTCTTCGGAGATGTAGCCGTCCATCGTCGGGCGACAACGGTTCTGCACCACCTCTTGAGCCTTTGGAGTCCACGGGGTGGCGAAGTGCTCGGGGTACAGGTGCCCAACAGATCGCTTCAGCCATACATAGAAGAAATCCGACAGGTCGGAGTACATCACCGAGAAGTAATAGGGCGGATCGATCAGGACAGCGTCGAACTCGCCATCGGCAAAGGGCATGTCACGGGCGTCGCCTCGCAGCACCCGCGCCGGGCTATCGCCGGTCTGCGAGCAGTGGTCGATCACCTTGCAAACCGCGGCCACCGCATCGTCCCACGAGCCAGAGCCGGAGCGGAACGGATAGTTCTCGCAGAAGTCCCACCGCATCTGCACCGTTTGGCCTGGGAAAGTTGCCCGAATCTTCTCGCCGCCAGGCTGCCAGCTAGAAAACGTCGAGTTGCGGTCAGCCACCTTGTCGAGAGTGAAGGCAAGGAAGGTAGCCACTGCCCGAGCCCGGTCTGCTGCCATGCCTTCGGCCAGCATCATCTCGTGAGCGGCCCGGATATTGGCGCTCAGCGTGGCGTACAGCACCAATTGCCGGTCGGTGAACAGCGACCGCCAGGTGCGATAGCCGTAAGGCAGGAACTGCAAGTTGTTGTAGCCGATCTCGTCTACAGGCTCATCAGGCAGACAAGGTGTGCCTTCGTCGAATTCGACATCGACCAGTGCGGCTATCTCAGCAGATGCCCGCGAGGGAGCCTCCAACTCAGCCGGATTCGGCCCACGATAGGTGCGTTCCCGGCCGTCGACGTCGCAGACGGCGTACAGCCGATAGCCAAAACCCTGGGCTACCCCGTGGGCTTTCACGTCTCGTTGGGGCGCGGTGACCCCCGAGAGTGGGCAGGTCACGCTCCCGGCTGACTCGAATCCATCTTTGAGAGTGGGATCATCGGGCGGCTCGCCCTGGTGGACTTCGATGTCTACGCCATCTGATGTCACCGATGTAGTGACCCAGGCGTTACGGCGCCCCTCGGCCAAGAGTCGAGAGCTGAGAATCGGAATCTCTACCTCCCGGCTGGGATCGGGGCTGGGCATGGTCCTCACCCAGAAGTAATAGGGCACTGGCGGGCGGCCATCAATGGCCGGATACAAATGGGCCACCGCCTTGACGGTCTCATCCGCCACCCACGACGCCCACCGCTTTACATCGACAACCAGGGTGTTGCGACCGTCCATATCGGTCCCCCCGAAGCGCTGGGGGTAGTCCAAACCAGCCAGCTCGACCAGGTGGGCGACTGGGTTCAGGTCCATTGCCGTTGTGTCACAGCCCAGCCGCATTGCCTCCAGTGGAATGGCACCTCCGCCAGCAAAGCAGTCGAGCACTTTTGGCGGCTGCACGTAATCTCGTTGGATTCGTCTCTTGAGCCATCCAACCGCATCGTTGTAGAGCAACCTCTTGGGCGGCATTGCGTCGGCGATCTTGGACAACACCTTGTCAGCATCATCAGCCTCGTCGATCAATGCAGCTGCGGCCATCGCCCGGGTCATTGGCAGCGGCCGGCGGGCCCACCAGGTGTGCAAAGTCGAGATGTGACCGTCATGGGTGCGCTTATCGGTGTCCGAAGCGTCATTGATCGCCGCCAATGGCAGCGCTGCCTCGATCAGCTTCCGTCTGGTCATGGTTGTGTCTCGGCCGCGTCGATCACCGGTTGCGGGGCAACGCGATAGCGAACGTCCAGGTTCGATGACCACGAGCTGGCCAACACCTTGGCCGGATCCTGCACTCGATACAAGCGGGGATTTTGGGCGGCACAATCCAGTACCACGTACAACCAGTAATCGTCGCCCAGCTCAAGGGCCTTCGCGAACTCTGACCAAGTCAGTTCCACTGCACCCACACCGGCTCGGCCCTTCACCTCGATGCAACGCCGCTCGACGCCTTTCAAAGAGAGCAGGTCAAATCCGACATTGGCCGCTTCCACCGATTTCACGATGTCGGCGCCGCGGACATCGGATTCATACATAGTGGCCACTGCCACCGCAATCTGCTCGATCTCGCGGCTGGAACGTCGGCCACCATTCCCATCGGAGTCGCCGTCGCTCGCAGGTTGTTGAGGAACCACTAGGGCGGTGGCGATTACCCGCACCTGACCGCGCCTCACGTTCCGAGAGCGCTGGGCTCTGGCCAGACGCTCTTCGCGTTTGGCCTTGGTTTCTGCGACAGCCAACTCTGCCTGCCGAAGACGACCCTCCGCTCCGGTTACCCCGCGCTCAACCTCCACGTCAAGGTCGAGCAACTCCGTTTGCTGGCGAAAAATGATTTCGGCAAATGCCTTGCTGACGTAGTCCTCGGTGATGCGGACAACCCGAGTCCGCTCACTCGTGGCCTGCTCGTAGTGACGCTCGAACTCGTGCTGCCGCGCCCAGTTCATTACGACCTGGGTGTCAGAAGGAGTAACCCCAACTACTTCGCCGTCATGGGTAAACAAGTCATATAGCAGCACCCGGCTAGAACCGAGGACTCCGCCCACAGGCTCAGCGACGGTGGCGAACGCCCGGTGGACGACTTCGCCAGTCCCGTCCACGCTATCTCCGGTAGCGAAGAACAGAACCGTGGGAACGTCAACGTCTGGGGCGGTAAACGTTGCACCCTCTTCCACGTCAGAGCGGGTGCGAACAATCACGTTGTCGAGCATCGCGTCAAAAAGGGGATGGCCGGGCCCGCACAACTCCGCCTCTGGAACCGCGTGGTCCCCCTCACGATGATGCGAACGCAGTCGAACCGCCTTGTCGAAGGTGATGCGCTCGTAGCTCGGATACACCTCTCGAGTGGCACCCGCCGCCCGTGAGCTGGCCACCAGCTCATCAGGAGTACGAGTTACTCGCAGGGTGCCGGAATCTAGCCGTTCTTCGACCTTGCCCCCCAAGAAGTCCACCGCATCGGTGAAGAACTTCTCAATGTAGCCAGGAGGCAGACGCCTCTCAGCAGCCCGAGCAGCAGCGTCGGCCTGTGACTGCCAATCAAGGTAGTGGGCAGCCAGCGCTTCGCTGGTGAGCTCGCGGAACTTCGCCTCGATCTCGGGGGCGACTTGGTCCCCGCCGATCGCTTCCACCGCATCATCTGGGGTGACCTCCTTGGCCAAGACACGTTCGATGAGGTCGGCCAGCCGGTAGCCAGCAAAAGTCTCTCCGATCACGTCGAAAACCCTGTCACCCAGATCCCGAGCCATGTTCTCCAACTTCTGAAGCAGGGTGCCCAGCACATGGCCTTCCAGCGTGTTGACAGCGACCATGTTGTAGATGTGCACGTCGCGGGTTTGGCCGATCCGGTGGATGCGCCCCATGCGCTGCTCCAGACGATTGGGGTTCCACGGAATGTCGTAGTTCACCATCAGGTGGCAGAACTGGAGGTTGATGCCCTCACCTGCCGCTTCGGTGGCAACCATGATCTGGGCTCGCTCTCGGAAGTCCCTCTCCGCAGCAATCCGATCACGCAAACTCAAGCCGCCGTGGATAACAGCCACCTCAAAGTCTGGCGACAGCTTCTCCTCCAGATAGTGGAGAGTGTCGCGGTGCTCGGTGAAGATCAACAGCTTGACTGACGGGTCGTTGCTCAAATCTTCTTTTTGAACAAGTGCAAGCAGCTCATTGAGCTTCACCTCAGTACCTGCGGCCTCGGCTTCTTCCGCTTGGACGAGCAACGGGCGCAACGCGACCAGCTCCTCTTCCAACTCAGTAATGGTGCTAGGCAGCCACTCGTTAAGGGCTTCTTCCTCCATCTCCCACAAGACGTCCTCGTCGAGATCACCCAACTCGTCTGGATGCTGGCCGTAGGCGTCAGCAAGAAAGTCTCTGCGACCTCGCAGATAGGCCGCGGGATCTTCCAATGCTTGCTCCAAACGGTGGACACGACGCTCCAGCGTGCGTTTGATAGCCCGCAGTGACGAGGCCAACCGGCGTTGCATTGTTGTGAGCGCAAATCCGGCCACCCGAGGGCCATTCTCGCCGCGTATGCGGGCCAACTCAGTGGAAACAAAATTGGTGACCGCTCCGTACAGTTCCAACTCTGCACCAGAGAGGTAATAGCCCACCGTGTGGGGGTGCCGGGGCTTAAACAGATCATTGCCCCTCATGTCGACCATCTCCTCCTTGGGAACCTTGCGGTACTGGCGGGGATTCAAGGGCACATCGCCCGGCGGGCAGCGGTCGCCATAGGCGTCGGGGTCGAGCAGGCGGAGTAATCCCCACATCGATTCGGTGCGACCCGAATGCGGGGTAGCTGTCAGGAGAATCAGCCGGTGGGCTTTGCGGGCCACAATCTCTGCCGCCTTGTAGCGCTCGCTACGCCTCTTGATGAGGCCCTTGCCGTCCACGTCGATGGTGAATCCGTGGGCCTCGTCGATAATGGCCAGATCCCACTCTCGCTCCGCACCAGAGAACCCTTCGATCACTTCTTCGCGCCGGAGGAGGTCCCGTGAAACGATCACCAAGTTGTGCTGATCCCACGGATTCTGCGTCGGATGGGCGTTCAGCGTCGCGGAATCAAACTGGGCGCAGTGAATGTCAAACCGCTCAGCTAGCTCGCGCTGCCACTGCGGGCGCAAATTGGCTGGGGTGACGATCAACACCCGGTCAGCGGCGTGGCGCAGCATCAGCTCCTTGATGTACAGCCCAGCCATGATCGTCTTACCTGCCCCCGGATCGTCAGCCAGCAAGAACCGCAATACCGGCTCCGGCAACAACGACCCGTACACAGCGTCGAGCTGGTGGGGCAACGGCGAGATGTTCGACACCGCCAGCCCAGCCATGTCGTGGCGGAACATATTCTGAATCCGCAGCGCCTCCACCCCCAGCCGGAACCGACGCGCATCTCCGCTGAACCGGACAGGCCCCGCCGAAGAGACCACCCTGATTTCTGCCAGCTCAGCCTCAGGCAGCGTAACTTCATCCAAGCCACCACCAGCGTCCCGATAGACAATCTCCCAAAACGGCCCCTGCGTGACCTGCACCAACGTCACAACATCATCATCTCCAGGCAACCGCACCCGAGCACCCTTCACAAACCGCTCAAGATCAGCCATCACCACCGCCATGCCTGGGCCACTGACCTTCGCCGAGCATCCTCGCACTCTATTCCCTGCTCATGACACCAACACTGACTCCCTGTAATCCTCATCGCAGCGTTATCCTCGCCCTCTATGGCCTCCCTTCCCGAAGACACAGATGTCGAGAGCATGAACCAAGACACCGATCTCCTATCTGAGGTTCTCGGGACCGTTGCCTCTGAAATACCCGCAGCCATAGAACCCGTCCATCCCTTTACCGCAGTAGGTGAGCCGATCACACTCCACGAAGGTCCAGCTACTTTACTGTGCAGAGTTGACGAGAGCACTCCCTTCGATGATCCAACAACAATTTCTGTAGAAGTCGATGGACAACTGATCTTTGCTCTTCTCCCTCACAGAGACTTTGTATTTCAGTGTACAACAGACGATGAACGGATTGGCTCTAACCTATTTCCTCCCTACCAACACAAGTTCGGATTGTTCTTCCCAGGCCAATCAAGCCCCATTCATATGACACCAATATCATATCCTCTTCTCTCGCCATATGAAATAGGGGCGATAGTAACTGAAGAACCCCATCCTTTGACTTCAAAGGAAATTCTTGAAGTTCAGTTTTACCTTGTCAACTTCCCTATAGGTCAGGGCAATACTACAGTCAGATACGACAACAGTATTGCTTCCAAACGTATACACCTACAAATGGACGATGGATGGGTCATTGATATTGATTGCCGACAAGACTTCAATGAGGTTTGGAAACAAGCCACGACACAGAGATCTTACACTTTTACGCATGTAGGACGTATTAAACGCAATGATTTCCAACTCTTTAGTTACTCAGAAGTGGATAACAGGTTAACCAACCTATTTTGGTTTCTGTCGTTTCTACGTGGTAGTCCAGTGGGCATCGGTCCTATTTTCGGCATCTCTGATGGAGACAGCCCGATTTCAATATTCCGGAACCCTACCATAACTTACCCAGCTAAAGACATGATCAGCTGGTTTCCCAAATTTGAAACCGACCATTTGAATACTCTATATATTGACTTCAACAAAAGGATGCAATCAGCCCATTGGAAAGAAGTTGTACCTCAACTCGTGTCCGCTTATGGATCCACAAGCGAAGGATACGTAGAAACTCGCTTGACTACTGCTTGTTCAGCGCTAGAAACTATGACATGGATGCGACTCGTGCAAGAACAGAAACGATTGACTCGCACTAAGTACAAGAAACTCCAGGCAAGTGACAAGCTACATTCCTTATTGGAGTACTGCTCCGTCGGCATCGAAATCCCCGAAGAATTGGAAGAACTAGTCGGCAAAGCAAACCAAGAGCAAATGAAATGTCCAGATGTCATCCAACGAGTCAGAAACCTAGTCGTCCACCCTGACAAGAATAATCAACTGACCACTGAATTGAAGATCGAAGCAAGTCGCGCAGCCATTTGGTATCTTGAATTGACGTTATTGCATCTATTCAACTATAGAGGAAGATACGTGAATCGTATATCTAATGAAACTGAATCTGTCCCTTGGTCATAATAGATGGCCGTCAATATAATAGTGGCAGAAATGATACTCAAGAACGATTCTTAACCCAGTCTATGCCATTTCCACTATGAATCATCTTTGCCGCAAATGTTGACTCAAAGGTTATCGTCATTAAGTGATATGCCGTTAGGACCTGTTCTTGGAGATCCTGTGACGATTCCAAGTCATCAACATTCAACCACAGGCTTCTTGCCTCGTCTCGATCTATTCGGCGACCGTGGGACTTATGCGTTTGAGCATCATTGAAATGATCTGCCGCAGCCGCAGCCCTAGTTGCCGCATTGGCGTACCCTGCAAACATCCACTTCTGAAGCCATTCCCTTACCATTGATTCGGAGTACGCTAGGGCGTTCTGTGCTTCAACTAATAGAGATGGACCTAAGGATGGAAGGATTGGTGCCCATACATGTGCCATCTTAGGATCAGCACGTACATCTTTTGTGGCTCGTTCAAACTGAACTACAACAGCACGGGCAGAAACTGATCGTCCACTAGCTACCATCTGCGGGTCAATGGGACCCATTTGACTTTGGCGACCCATTACTATTCGATCAGCGCTGAGGCTAATCATTGTACCCGCTGACATAGCAAACGTAGGTATTATGACCTCAAGATAGTGAAATTTAGAACGCAAATAGGACACAATGGTCTCAGCGGCATTTGTGATACCACCGGGCGTGTGAAGAATGAGCGTCAAACCAGACGACCAGTCCATGCCATAGATACACGACATAAATCCATTCACATCTTCGTGTGTAATTTGGATGGCATCGGCCTGAAGTCGAGGTTTCTGCAGGAACGCCGATCCGTATAGGAGTACGTTACGTCCTCCACGGAGAGTCCCTATTGAGCTAAGAACATCTGTCAACTGGGAACTGAGCCACGCCTCGCGCTCTTGATCTTCCGAATGCTGGGCGTACTCGTCCAGCAGTTCATTCCATGAAGGCATCCGTACTGCGGTCAGCTACTCGGACGAAACGAAATCGTTAAGGGTTGCGGGCGAAATCCTGTCTCTGGTTCTTTGTCTTCCGAGCTACTCCACAATGCCAATTCACGAAGCGCCGCCTGCTCAGCTACCTCCACAATCGACAGGTAGTCCTCGTATAACTCCTGCGCCTCTTGGAGCTTCTTAAATGCGTCTGAGCTGTCAACAGGATCTGCGCCGGTTGGCCTTTCCATACAGTCCAACCTACATATCCTGTCTTGTATCATCAAGCACTTTATCCATAAACAGGACGCGACAGGCCAGTAGGTCATTGGTACCCTCAGGAGGTCTTGGGGGAAGGGGTGTAGTTCTCTAGTTCGGGGATGATCTCTTTGCCCAGCAGTTCGATGGTGCGCATGATCGACTCGTGGGAGTGGTAGCCGAACTGCACGTAGCAGATGAGCTGGTCGACGCCGAGGTCGGCGTAGTGCTTCATCTTCTCGTAGCAGGTGTCCACGTCGCCCACCACGATCATGTCGGCCTCGTCGAAGTGGTGGATAAGGTCGTCGATTCCCTCTTCCATCAGCGGCTTGAGCAGCGGGAAGGTGGCGTCGCGCTCCTCTTGTGACAGCTCGGGCAGCTCCCAGTCCAAAGTGAACTGGGCCAGGTTGGTGTACCACCACTCCACCGACTTCCACACCTCATTGTCCAGCACCTGCTGGGGGGAGTCGGCGCAGTGCACCAGGGTGTAGGCCGCGGTGGCGTTGGTGGTCACGTCGGTGATGGGCTCGGGGTTCTCGGCCGCCGCCCGGTAGTTGCGGATGTGCCGGCCCATGGCCTCCAGCGGCTGCATGATGGAGAAAGACAGCATCCCCATGCCCGCCTTGCCGGCCACCGCCGCGGAGTTCTCCGAGGCGCACGCCATCCACGCCGGCGGGTGGGGGTACTGCATCGGCTTGGGTGTGACCATCCGCTTGGGGAACTTGAACCGGGGCGAGTCGTACTCGAAGTACTCCTCCCGCCACATGCCGCACACGATCTCGATGGCCTCTTTCCAGTCGTCGCGGGACTTCTCCCGGTCGACGCCGAAGGCGATCTGCTCCATCGGCGTGGACCGGCCGGTGCCCCACACCGCCCGTCCGTTGGACAAGATGTCAACGGTGGCCACCTTCTCGGCGATCCGCTGCGGCGGGATGAACCCGAACGGGGTCAGGGTCACGCCGAAGCCCATCTTGATGTTCTCGGTCACCATCGACAAAGCACCGAGCAGCACCTCAGAGGCCGGGCAGTGCGAGCGGCCCTCGCGGAAGTGGTGCTCCACCGCCCAGATGGTGTTGAACCCAAACGTGTCAGCCAGCTTGATCTGCTCGACGGCGTCCTTGTAAGCCTTCTGCTCCCGCTCCCTTTGACCCCAGGGATGGGGCTTTCCCCATGGTTTGGGGGCGTCCACTTCGTACAGCAAGTCCAACTTCATGGCGGTGACGTTACCGACCAGCCTCCGATCAGCGCATCTTGGAGCCGACACTGGGGCCGACCTCAGCCTCGGCGTCGGCGGCCAGCCGGAACCCCATGTGCCCGGTGGTGGAATCGGGGCCGTTGGCGTGGCGGGCCGCTACCCGGTACCGGTTGCAGTAGGAGTCGTGGCACAGGTACGACCCTCCCCGAATGGCCCTGACTCGGCCATCGGGCGGCCCCACCGGATCGACCAGCGGTCGCTCAGGCGGGAACCGGTTTTCGAACCAGTCGGCGCACCACTCCCACACGTTGCCCGAGCAGTTGTACAGGCCGAACCCATTGGCCTCGTACTCGCCCACCGGGGCGGTGCCCACATAGCCATCCTCGGCGGTGTTGTGGCTGGGGAACTCGCCCTCCCAGATGTTCAGCCGGGGCACCCCGTCGGGACACAGCTCGTCGCCCCATGGCAACAGGGCCTGCACGAGCCCGCCCCGAGCGGCATGCTCCCACTCGGCCTCGGTGGGCAGCCGGGCCCCGTACCAGGAGGCGCATGCGGCGGCGTCAAACCACGACACATGGACCACCGGGTGGTCACCGCGATCCTCCACCGACGACTGTGGCCCTTCGGGCCGGGACCAACAGGCCTCTTCCACCTGCCGCCACCATTCGGCGCCCACCACCCCCCGGGTGGGCTGGAAGTCGTCGGGGAGCAACCCACCGAACACGAACGACCACCCCTCCCGCTCAGCAATAGTCATGTGCCCGGTGGCCTCCACGAAAGCGGCAAACTCAGCGTTGGTCACCGCGTTGGTCGCAATCTGGTACGGCCTGAGCACCACCTCTCGCACCGGTCCCTCTCCGTCGCCCTCGAACCACACCTCCTCGGTGCCCATCAGAAACGACCCGCCGGCCAGCGCTACAAACTCCACCTCAGGGTCATACCATGAATCCATGAAGACAACCGGGATCATCTTTGCCGGCCTCGATTGCGATGCTGACGCCATCGAGGGCTGGAACCGCTGGTACGACCTTGAACACCTGCCTCCCAACATCGCTCTGACCGATGTGATGCACGGCCGCCGCTATGTGGCCCCGCCCAGCCACCAGGCGCTTCGCCCCGACGGCTGCGACGAGGCCTTCTCGGAGGGCCGCAGCGCGTTCCTCACCGTCTACTGGCTGTGCGGCGACGTCGACGGGGTGATGGCCACCATGACCGAATACCGAGAAGTGCTGGTGGAAGCCGACCGGATGTTCCCCGACGAGAAGAAGGCTGTGCGCCTGGGCGACGCCTTGACCCTCGACTGGGCGGTGGCCGATCCGGCCCTGAAGGCCGACCCCGGCGATATCCCCCACATGTCCCACACCGACCTCCACGTCGTACTGCGCCGAGGCCTGGGCGACCAGAATTGGCACCGCGACGTTTATGCCCCCGCGGCGGTGGCCGTCGATGGCGTACACGCAGTGGTGTCGTTCACCTCCCGGTTCGCCCCCGACACCGCCATCGACCTCCACATGATCGAGGGCGATCCCAACGAGGTGGTCCCCGCACTGCGGGCCGCCACCCCCTCCCGGCCTGCCACCACCGATGTCGGCATGGACGGGCCGTTCCAACTCATCGAGCCACTGCGCTACCCGTGGGCTGAGCAGATCCGCGGGTCATGGATGCCCCAAACGGTCGCCTGAGCGACCCGGCCTCCCACTGGGGAGCCAAGCGGCGGGCCACCGGGGACTCCCCCTCGCTTCGCCGCGCCAAACGTCGGGCCACCGGTCTACTGCTAGCGGCCGCCGCCCTGTTCGTGGTCATTCGCCTGCTCACCAACGGCCACGGCTGGGCGGGCTACGTAGAAGCCGCGGCCGAGGCAGCCATGATCGGTGGGCTGGCCGACTGGTTTGCGGTAACCGCCCTGTTCAAACACCCGCTGGGGATCCCCATCCCCCACACCGCCATCATCCCCCGGCGCAAAGATGCCATCGGCGCCAGCCTGGGCGAGTTCGTGCAGGACAACTTCTTCGACCCTGACGACCTGGCCCAATGGGTGGCCGACCGTGCTCCCGCCGAGGCCCTGGGGCGATGGCTAGCTGCCGAGGGAGACACTGGGCTGGTGTCGGCCCCCGCCTTGGGCCGGTTGCTGGAATCACTGGTTGACGGCGGGCACCACCGCTCGATGGTCGATGCCGCCGTGGAGCGGGCCGACCGCTTCTTGGTGGACAACCACGAAGTGCTGAGGGACCGCATCGTGGAGGAAGCCCCCATCTATACCCCCAAGGTGCTCGACCACCACATCTTCAACCGGCTCCATCGGGGGGTGCGCGGAGTGCTGGCCGATATGGCCGACGATCCCGAGCACGAACTGCGCCTGCGCATCGACGCCGGCCTGAGAAGCTACGCCCAACGACTCCAAACAAATTCGGCCCTGGGTAGCCGGGTAGAGGCTGCCTTGGTCCGAGTCGGGCAGTCGCTGCAATCCGAATCCACCCTTCAGAACCGGGTCGACCGGTGGCTCGTCTCGGCAATGAGCCTGCTGGCCCGCCACGCCCAAGCCGAGGTGGCCAATGTGATCGGCACCACCGTGGCCCGCTGGGACGCCGACGACACCAGTACCCGCATCGAACGCCGAGTAGGACGCGACCTCCAGTTCATCCGCATCAACGGCACCCTCATAGGCGCCCTAGCCGGCCTAGCCATCCACGGAATCAAGCAGGTGCTCTAGTCGTTGAACCGTGCCCGCTGCTCGTGTTTCAACAGCTTTGTGGCGACGGTGAGACTCTCGGCGCAGAGTTCTCTATGGCACCAGTGAGCTGGGTGCTCGACTAGCTGCGACTGCTCTACCAGCCAATCGTGCGATGAGCGCCAATACTAGGATCACCTCAATGCGCATCTTCAGGGAGTTGAGGAGCACCTACAGGCGGACCAGAATACTGGCCTCCACTTCCTGTGAAGTTCTGAGGCGCGACAGGTTCCTCGTGACCTTCCCGGCCTTGACTCTGGTTGTGGTGGCGGCAATCAATGTTGTCACCTGGACGGTGGTGTGGGTCACCACCACAGGGCTCAATTCCACCTCGATCGACGATCCCGGTAAGTGGGCAGTAGAGCCCATTGTGTGGGTAGGGCTTGTGGCTTCTGTTTTGCTATGCACCTTCGCTTCGGTTTTCTTCACAGCCGCGCTGACGTACGGGGCCTGGGAGCGGTTCCAAGGCAGAACTCCGACCTTCGAAGGCTGCATATCGGCTGCGAAGGCCCGTCTTCACGTCATCGTGCCGTGGGCCATCCTGGCCGGCTTGGTAGGCGTGGTCCTCGAACTTTTGTACCGACTCCCCCGACTCTTCCGCCACTTGGAACAGGCTGGTCGCCAAATACCTGTGGTAGGTCATATTGCCTCGATCGGAGCAATGATCGTGGCCATAGCAGTCGAGTCCATCTGGTACTTTGTGACCTACCTCGTCGTACCAATTCTGGTGGTGGAAGAGACCGGCCCGATCACCTCATGCAAACGCTCCTTCCACCTGTTCCGCAAGACTTGGGGAACGAGCCTTATTGCACAAGCAGGGTTCGACATCATCGGCCTTCTCCTCTTCTTGCCGGGTCTGGTGCTAGCTACCCTTGTCGTGCTCGCAGGGTTGGGAAACCTGGCAGCGCTTGTCGTCGGAATCGGTATAGGCGTGGCTTGGTTGCTGGTGGTGATCGTGGCCATGTCGGCAGTGGTTGGCATATTCAAGATGGCGCTGTACCTCTTCGTCACCACTGGCCAAGTACCCGGCGAATTCCAAGGCACCGGTATCGAAAAGGCGTTCGCGGGCAAGGGCGCCCTCAAGTTCGAACAAAAAACTCGCAAGCCACGTGGGAGGGCCCAACCCCCAGAGACTCTCTGATCGGATTTGCCTCAATCACCAGTCTCGCCGGCAGCGTTCTGGCTTCGGGCTGACTCCGCCGACAGACGGACACCCCACTACCGATGGGCCTCGTCGGGCGTGGTTAAATTGCCGGTCGGCTTATGGGGCACCCCCGATGGGGGAATTCATCCACTATCAAGCGAGCAAGTAGCGTTTGCGGCAGTGAAATGGATTCAGCGGTCACTGGCGACGGCGGTTGCTGTTGCGCTTGTGGCCACGGGATGCGGCCGAGGCACCGGCGACACCGGCTTGACCACCATCGGTCTGCTTAGCGCGGCGCTGGCTGAGACGGCGGAGGCGTCGAACCATCGGGTGTCTGTCTCATTCGGTGTGGTGTGGAAGATAGATGGTGACGAGATTTCGACTGGGCTCGACGAGGACAACCCGGTGCTTGTCGGTGATGTGAGCGCTGAACGGGGGCATTTCAGGTTTGACATGGGGAAGTTTCTTGGCTCGCTCTTTGGGGTCTCGCTTGATGACTGGGACGATCTCATATTCGAGATGTGGGGCGACGGCGAGCGGCTCGTGTTCGACACCAACGCCCTTCAGGTGCTAGTCGACGAAGACCCCCACGTCGATCTAGGACCTATGGCACCGGGGGTATTCTTCATCGACTTGAACGCCATTGAGGCAGACAGCCCCGATCTCATGAACGCAATCGCGGGTTCCTCGACACCCGATTTGAGCGAGATGGCAAAAAGCCTGCCAGCGGCATTGACCTCGATCAAGCAGACATCCACCGATCCCCCCACCTTTGTCGGCACCACGACCTCGGCAAGGCTGAGCGAGGCCCTGGGCGACAATATTGTCGACGAGGCCCGTTCGGATGCCTCCGACCTGGATATGTTCTCCGGAGATCCTGAAGAATTGACCGAGCTCTTTGTCCAGATGTACGAGACCAACAAGGTTGAGGTGGTGATCGAGCTTGACGAGCGGGGTTTGCTGAGCGTTCTGTGGACTGATGAAGACTTTTCCGGCATCTTCCGTGTCCTTGCCGAGTCTGAGGACTTCGGCGCCGAGCTCAGCGAAGAAGAGCGCCAAGAGGCATTGGAGGTATTCGAGTCCATCGAATTCAGAATGGCGACTCGGGTGGCCTACGAATCCGATGCCAACATAGAAGTGCCATTGCCACCGCCAACAGCCGAGGACCGCACCGAAGAGTGGCGCGAGTTCTTGGCGGAAGGCGGCTTTGGAGGTTGAGGGACGCAGGGTGCTTTGTCCGCGATCAGATCTCTTGTTGAGACTGAGGTTGGGTCTGACACCTCCGGCGATCCTGCCCTAATCGCCCTCGTCGTCCTCGCCCTCGCCGCCGACCAAACATTCGTCGCTCTCGGCCACCAACTCACTCGATTGCCTCATGAAGGTGAGAAACCCCGTCGAAATCACCAAGAGGGCACCGGCGATCACCACCATATAGAGCCCCGCCTCCGGCGATGTGTCCATGAAATCTTGGGCATCTACCCCACCATTGGCAAGGTTGACCGCGCCGACAAGAGTAATCACCAGCCCGGCCAGCAGACCCAGCGTGCCGATCCTCCTCTTCCTCCACTGCGCGAACCCGGCAGCCGACAAAGCGCCAATTCCGGCGCAGACCAACACCGTGGTCTCTGGCGTGTCGGACTCCTCAACGAAGAAATCGGAAAAAGGACCTTCAACAGTCGCCCAGGGCAGAAGCGCCCCGATGGCAGCGACCAAAGCAGACAGCCCCGCCACCCAGCACATGACCACAGCCAAGCGGCTGCTCATGCGAAACCCCATGCAAGCGACGGTACCAGATAAAACTTCCCCCTTTTGTGGCGACATGCTCCTGGGTCTAGCCGAATCGAGCCCGCAGCTCGTGCTTCAGCACTTTGCCGGTGGCATTACGGGGCAGCGAATCTACGACCTCAATCTGCTCCGGGATCTTCTGAGGCATGATCCCTGACGATCGGAAATAGTCCCCCACCTCAGCCAAAGTAAGCCCATCGACGCCAGAAGCCAGCTCCACCACCGCGCACACTCGCTCGCCCCGCTCCTCGTCTGGCAGCCCGATCACCCCGGCGTCGAGGATCTTGGGGTGGGCGAAGAGCAGGTCCTCGATTTCGGTGGCCGAGATGTTCTCCCCTTTGCG
Organism: marine group bacterium Sva0996 bin134; assembly: GCA_002239105.1. GTDB lineage: Bacteria > Actinomycetota > Acidimicrobiia > Acidimicrobiales > Bin134 > Poriferisocius. Next base: position 39,324 of record MPNQ01000011.1, read on the forward strand.
GATGATGATGTCTTTCACCCGACCGGTGAGCGTCACGTATCCGTCGGCGTCCAGATGACCCACGTCGCCGGTGTGGAACCAGCCGTTGTCGAACGAGGCGGCGGTCAGCGCCTCGTCCATGTAGCCCCGGCACACCATGGGCCCCCGAATCCACAGCTCCCCCTCCACGCCGACTTCGGCCGGTTCGCCGTCGAAACCCACCACTTTGATCTCCGCCCCAGCCAGCGGACGACCCTCGGTCTCAGCCAGCTTCTCGTCGGGGTCGTCGGGAGTGTTCTGGGCGATGATCGGCGCCTCGGTCATCCCCCAGGCGTGGCCGCACCCCCGCCCACCCATCTCGGCCATCACCTCGTAATGCTGAGACCCAGGCATAGGGGCTCCTCCCCCTGAGCAGAGCCGAAGCTGCGGCAGGATCGGCTCGCCGGGCTGTTTGCGCTGCTCGGCCAGAAACGCCATGAAAAAGGCCGGGCCCCCGCCCACCAGGGTGACGCCGTGGCGGGCGAACAACGCGGTGGTCTCCGCCGGGTCGAACGTCTCGGCGATCACGAGCGTGCATCCCGAGCTCAGCGACACCGACAGATTGGACACTCCGCCGATGTGGGCAAACGGAAAGGCCAGCCCGAACTTGTCATCGGCGGTGACGTGCTGGCGCTCCACCATGGCAATCCCCGACGCCATCACCGAGGTGTCGCAATGACGAGCACCCTTGGGGTTCGACGTTGTGCCCGACGTGTAATACACCCAGCGAAGCTCTTCCGGATCCTCTGGGACGGGGATGTCGTCCAGCGCCGACACATCGCCGGTCGGCAGCTCACCGTCGCACACCACCACGTCGAGCCGGTCGACCTCGGAGGCAATCCCTTTCGCCATCGCCTGATAGTCGAACCCCCGCCACACCGACGGCACCAAGAACAACTCGGCCCCCGTCTGGCGCACACAGAAACCCACCTCTCGCTCCCGATAAACCGGAATAATCGGATTCTGCACCGCCCCCAACCGAGCCAACGCCGCCTGCAACACCAGCGTGGAAGTCCAAGTCGGCAACTGCCAAGAAACCGAGACCCCTGGCCTCACTGCGAGTTCCACCAACCCCGCCGCCGCCCGCAAAGCCGCATCCCGATACCCCGCAAACGTCAACACCCGATCCCGATCATCAACAATCATCGAAGCGTCGGGCGAAAGCTCCGCCCGCCTCTCCACCATCCCCCAAAACGTCCCGCCGCTCAACACAACGAGAACCCTAATGGTCCGTCTGCAAATCACTAGGAGCCAGATTCCCTAGAAGCTGGCCCCGCTGTCACATCACTAGTTCTCTAGTTGACTAGGTAACTAGTGATATATATATTTCGGGGTCATGAGTGGAATTGAAGCGAGAGAGCTTCTCGCTTTGCGACTCGGTATAGATCGGGCAGGACGGACTCCGATTGCGACCCAGATAGCCGAGCAACTGACCTCGAGGGTCGCTTCCCGTGTCCTGGTGGCGGGAGACCGGCTTCCAGCGATGAGAGAGGTAGCCGACCACCTTGAGGTCAATGTACACACGGTACGTGCGGCCTACGCCCAGCTCGCGTCCGACGACGTCATAGCCATGCAACGGGGCAGCCGCGCCGTGGTGCTGGGATACGACGTCAACACTGCTCGTTCAGGCCGAGCCAGCGCCCCCACGTTCATGATCGGCGTCATGGTGCCTCAGTTCTCCGACTACTACGCCGAGTTCCTTCAGGCGGTAGCGCAATCGGCAGAAATCGAGGGCTGGCTGCCAGTCATTTGCCAAACAAGACAGTACGAGACTCGGACCGTGGCGCGTTACGTAGACCAGATGGTGAGCCGCGGCGTGGATGGATTGATCGCATTGCACTACGAGACACCTGACGACACCGAGACAACGGCGGTGTTGGCGAAAGCCGCAGATCTCTTGCCCTTGGTGTTTGTCGATAGCGCCCACCTCGACTTTGGCCATCAGATCATGGTGGATCGCTTCGCCGGCTCTTTGGAGGCGACAAAACACCTCCTAGACCATGGCCATCAGCGAGTCGCCTTCATCTCGACCCCGATTGGATGGAGTTCGGCCAGCCAACTCCGCCAGGGGTATGTGCAAGCGCTTGAGGAAGCAGGATTCGTGCCCGAATCCGATCTTGTTGTCGCCGCGGAGGACATGTCGCTAGATGCCGGCGCGAAGGCGGCGGCGAGCCTGATGCTGCTCGACGATCCCCCGGAGGCGATCTTCTGCGCTGGGGACATCCTTGCCTTGGGCGCCCTTCAGCACCTGCACGCCATGCAGCAGCGAGTGCCCGAAGACGTGAGCATCATGGGCTACGGCGAATTGCCATTCTCGTCGTTGGCAGGTCCGCCACTTTCGTCATCCCGCCTTCCTGCCCGCGAACTAGCCGAACTTGCTGCTTCCACTCTCCGCGACGCCATTGACGGCGGCGAGCGCACGCAAACCGGACCGATTCAAACCTCCCTGATAACACGGCGGTCTTGTGGCTGCTGATAACCCCTCCGAGTGAAGTACGCAGCTTTGCCGGGCCGAAAGGAAGCCCAATGAACCCAAAGAAACTGCTCATCATGTGGTTGGCGATCCTGGCTTTGCTAGCTATGGCAGCGTCTGCCTGCGGCAACGATGACGATGCCCCGGCAACAAGCGAACCCGAACCCACCGTCGCGACCAGTGAACCCGAGCCAGAGCCCGAGCCAACCTCCGAGCCAGAGCCCGAGCCAACCTCCGAGCCAGAGCCCGAGCCAACGCAGCGAGAAATGCAAGACGTCTCCCTGCGGTTGCCTTGGTTCCCGAGCGCTCAGTTCGCAGGCTCGTACGTCGCAGCGGCCAAGGGCTTCTTTGAGGAAGAAGGGCTGAACGTCACCATCAATCCCGGGGGGTTCGACGTCAACAGCATCACTCTCGTGGCCGCAGGCTCAGATGACTTCGGCTTGCACGACACGAACTCGCTGCTCTTCGCGGCTGTCGAAGAAATTCCCCTCGTGACGGTAGCGACCTATCTTCACGCTCACCCCGGTGCGATCATGTCGCTGGAGTCTTCAGGCTTTGAGTCATTGTCCGATCTAGTGGGTGCCACCATCGGCTTCCAAGAGGGTGGCCCGTGGCAGCTCACCCAGGCCATGCTCACCCAGAACGGAGTCGATCCAGATTCTCTCAATCAGGTTGCAGTCGGCTTCGACCTCACACCATTGTTTGAGGGCGACATCGATCTGCTAACGGTGTTTTCCACCAACGAGCCAGTCCTGGCCGAGCTGCAAGGATTCTCAGTGGATGTCTTCATTCCCTACAACTACGGGGTGCAAACATCTGCCAATGCGCTCTTCACCACCACCAGTTTCAGGCAAGACAACCCTGAGGTGGTGTGCGGGATGGTTCGGGCCATGGCCAGGGGCTGGCAATACGCATTCGACAACCCGGAAGAAGCGGTCGAAATTATCGTGGCCGTCGACCCCGATAACCTCACGGTCGAAAAGGAGTCGGCATCACTCGAAGCAGTTCGACCGAGTGTCCTCTCCGAATCCGCTCTCGCTGACGGAATCGGGACGATGACCGCCGAGCGGTGGCAAACCGTCGATGAAGTGCTCCGCCAGTATGGTGGACTCGAAGCAGACATCGACCTGGCAAACGTCTACGACGACTACTGCTTCTGAGAATTCCCCTCCGGGAATTGTGTGGTCGGTGCAACCGGTGGCATTGGCCACGCAATTTCTAGGCTCAAGCGAGAGGAGCCTTCGTGGCGATTCTGGACAAGAATGCAAGAACGCGCCACGCCCGGCAGTACCACCTCCATGTGAGTCCCGGCGACATCGGGAAATACGTGCTGCTGCCAGGAGATCCGGCTCGCGTATCCATGATCGCTCAACACTTGGACGACCCAAGCGAGGTCGCCTTCCATCGCGAATACCGAACCGTCACCGGGCACTTCCGAGGAATCGAGGTCAGCGGCACGTCGACGGGAATCGGATGTCCATCCGCAGCCATTGCGGTTGAGGAGTTGGCCAACGTAGGGGCAACGCACTTCATCCGAGTAGGCAGCAGTGCCGCCTACCGTCCCGAAATTGCCCAGGGCGATCTGATCGTCAACACGGCGACAATGCGACTCGACGGCACCAGCGCGGCCTACGTAGACCCAGGATTCCCGGCAGTGGCCGATCACTTCCTGGTTCGGCATCTAATCGATGCCGCTCGAGACCTTGCCATCGAACGCGGATTCAAAGTGCATGTGGGCGTCAACGCATCAAGCGATGCGTTCTACGCCGAGACCCCTGAGTTCGTCGAACAGCTCCAGAAACACCGCATCTCCAATGTGGAGATGGAGAGTTCAGCCATATTCACCGTCGCGCATTTGAGGGGACTGTTCGGGGCAATGGTCTGTGCCGTGTCCTACAACTATATGCGGCCCGACGAAGTCGACTTCGAGGGCGAGAACAACGCTCTTGTAGAGGGTTGGGACAATGCGATTGCCGTGGCGCTCGAGGCAGTTGCCCGCTACGAGGCAGACCAAAACATGCCATGACCAGCAGCGGGGGGATCGCGATTGATGGCGTCAGCATGCAGTTCAACGGCAGCCAAGGCGCAAGAGCGCTCGACGGGATCGATCTGAGAATCTCCGCCGGGGAATTCGTCGCAATCGTCGGGCCCTCGGGATGCGGAAAGTCGACGTTGCTCCGGATCGTGGGTGGGCTGTTGGAGCCGACTTCGGGACATGTGAACGTCGGCGGAAAGACATCGAGCCAGGCGAGACGCGACGTTGAGTTCGGATTCGTCTTCCAGCAGCCGACCCTTTTTCCGTGGCTTCGAGTCCTCGGCAACGTTCTATTGCCAGACCGCGTCCTTGGTCGTCGCAACCCGAACAACGGACCCAACAGCAAAGACATCGCGCGGGAGCTTCTGCGCGATGTCGGTCTGGAAGGGTTTGAAGACCATTACCCAGCCCAGATCTCAGGAGGCATGCAGCAACGAGTAGCGCTGGCGCGAGCGCTCAGCTATGGACCCAACATCTTGCTGATGGACGAGCCCTTTGGCGCACTCGACGAGTTCACCCGTGACCGGCTCAACCTGCAACTTCTTGAAGTCTGCAACAAGACCGGCTCCACCGTGCTCTTTGTCACGCACAGCATTCAAGAGGCGATCTTCCTGGCCGACCGGGTCGTGATGCTCAGCCCCAGACCGGGACGCATCACTCGGATCGCGGAGGTGCCGTTCCCGAAACCTCGAACCCTCGAAATCCGCTATGAACCCGAGTTTGGCGCGCTAGCGGGCGAGCTTCGGGGACTCCTCGAGGGCGACGACGATGTCGAGTTGGCGCTGAACGGGCCATGAGGATCATCCGCAAACGCAGCCGTGTTATCGACGTATTGCTCAGGGTCTTGCCCTCGGTCGCGATCTTCGCCCTCTGCCTCGTCGCTTGGGAGTTGTGGGTCAATATTCGAGACGTTCCCGCCTATCTCTATCCGAGTCCATCCGACATCGGGAGAGAACTGCGAGACGAGGGTCTGGCGCTTGCCGTGGACGACCTCCGCTGGACCATGATCGAGGCGGTTCTGGGATTTCTCCTCGGCAGCGCGGTCGCCCTTTGCACCGCGGTCGTGTTCGTACACGCAAAGTTCCTTGAACGGGTGTTCTTTCCCTGGGCAATCGTATTGCAGACAGTGCCAATCGTCGCGGTGGCACCGCTGCTAACCATCTGGTTCGGTTTCACACTCACTCCCAAGGTGCTGATCGCCGCGCTGATCTGCTTCTTCCCCGTGCTCGTCAATGCATCCAAGGGCCTGCGGTCGATCAGCAGTCAGGCCGTTGAGCTCATGAGCATCTTGTCGGCAAGCAAGTGGTCGCTCTTTTGGCGGGTGCGCATTCCGAGCTCCCTTCCCTATATCTTCGCCGGGCTGAAGGTCGCTTCTACGCTGTCGGTGATCGGTGCAATCGTCGCCGAGTTCACCGGGGCTGACCGAGGGATCGGCTTCGTCATCATCCAAGCCAGCTACCGCCTTGACACCCGGCTGATGTTCGCCGGAATCGCCCTCTCCTCAGCGGCCGGGGTTGTCTTCTTCAACATCATCGGAGCACTCGAGCGCCTCGCCCTTCGATGGCCAGATGCCCGGCTCGAACGGTGACCTAGCTGCCGCGCCAAACCGCCGGGGGGATGGCAGACCCGACAAAATAAAACCCATGCCCACCCTCTCAGTAACCCTTCCGTCGTTCGGCCCCATCTTTCGAGACAACAACTTCCACCAGATCGCCGACCTCGCCAAGATGGCCGAGCAAGCCGGAGTCGACCGCATCATGCTCACCGACCACGTCGTCATGGGCGAACACACCGACCGCTACCCCTACGGCCCCTTCCCATTTCCTCCAGAGACTGCTTGGCTCGAGCCCCTGGCCTCCCTAGCCCACATGGCCGCCGTCACCTCACAGGTTCGGTTCAGCACCAAAATCCTCATCGCCCCCCTTCGCCCCGCCGCGGTGCTGGCCAAGACCCTGGCCACCATGGACGTGCTTTCGCAGGGCCGCCTCGAAGTAGGCGTGGGCACCGGCTGGCAACGGGAGGAATACGAAGCCGCTGGTGTCCCCTGGAACCAGCGAGGCCAGCGCCTCACCGACACCATCGCCGCCTGCCAAACGCTGTGGCGGGACTCCCCCGCCTCGTTCCACTCATCCACCGTCAACTTCGACAACATCTGGTGCGAGCCCAAGCCGGCCCAGCCCGATGGCATCCCCATCTGGGTGGCCGGGGCCCTCCATCCCAACAACCTGGCCCGCCTCGTCGAACACGCCAGCGGCTGGATCCCGCCCCCCTACGCCGACCTCCACGAGCTGACCGACGGAGTACACACCCTCCAAGACGCCCTGGCCGCCGCCGGCCGCAACCTCGACGGGTTCGGCATCCAGGGCGACATCGACGCCGTGATCGACGAAAACGACCGACCGTCCATCCGGGCCAGCATGGATGCCTCCCCCCAGTGGGTGGACGCCGGCGCCACCACCATCAACGTGGTGATGTCCCTGTTCTGCTGGCGCATGGACCGAGCCCAAGGGTGGTTCGACGACCTCGCAGAAAGTTGGGCCGCCCTCGATCTGGGGTAATCCAACTGGAGCGAATCAGGGGATATCGCCGTCGGCTCGGAAGCGCTCGACCGCTTCCGCGGGCCGGCCGGCGATGACGCCGTCTACCGGCAAATCGATGAGCTCGGCGTAGTAGTCGGGGTGCTCTTGGTAGTCCTCGTTGGGCCACACCCATACCGCTAGGCCTTCGTCGGCGGCTTTGCCCAGAAGATCGGGAGTGAGCACGTCGAGGCCACTGAAGGATGGGGGCACCTGCAAAATGAGGTCGTTGGGGTGCAGGGGGACCGACGCAAAGGCCCACGCCGGTAGGGCATCCTGGCCGGGGCTGGTAACGACCTCGGGGGCCAGCTCCCGGAATCCGACCAGCGCCTCGTCTCTGAACGAGACCACCACCACCGAGTTGGTGCGGCCCAACTCCTCGATGTCGGCAGCCAGCACTGCTGCCATCTCGAGAATGAAGTCGATGTCGTCTTCACCGTCGTCGCCCGCGGGGGTCTTGATCTCCACGTCCAGCACGTGCTCGGGAAACGCCTCTGCTACCGCTCGGAATGTCTCGATCCTGAAGTCGTCAGGGCCGTATCCCGCAGGAGGGTCGATGTCGCCGGAACGGATGCCCCGATAGGTGTAAGCCTCGGGGGCGAGGTCGTGGCTGGGCCATTCCTCCGACCACCAGTAGCCGTTGTCGAGCGCCTGAATCTCCTCGTAGGTCATGTCCCTGACCCGTCCGGTTCCCTCGGTTGTGCGATCGACCGTGTCGTCGTGGTGCACCACCAGCACCCGGTCGGCCGTCATCTGCAAGTCCATCTCCAGCACGTCCACACCCGCGTAAGCCGCCTGGGAGAAGGCATACATGGTGGAGTGAGGCCATGAGCGATCGCCGCCGGCGTGGCCGATGACCAGCGGCCGCCCCAGCGCCAACAACTCGCTAACCGTGCTGGCCGCCGGAGTCGGGACCGGGGGGAGCAAGGCTGTTTCCTCGCTTTCAGCCTCCTGCACGTCATCGGCAACCGGCGTCGGTTCGCTAGTCGGCTGCTCAGCCGGGGTGGCGGCCACCGTGGGTTCTGGGGTCGGCTCCGGTTCGGCGCGATCCCCCACCACAGACTCAGGTGTGGCCGACATCGTCTCAGTAGGAACTACCTCAGTGGGGGAAGAAGCAGGTGGAGCAGTAGCCACCTCTGCGCTCGGAACAGACTCGTCCCCTCCACCGCATGCTGCCAACAACGCTCCCACCATGATCAACGTCAGCAATGCGAGAGCAGGTGGCAACGACGCCGCTGTACTCGGCAATCGATGCACGCAGAAATCCTAGGCGTTCTCCAGGAAACTCGCCGCGACTAGCGAGCCCCTAGTACTGAGGGGCTACTACCACCCCGTCGCGCATGGAGCCGGTGACCTCGGTGCGGGTTGCGCAGCAGTGGCCGGTCTCGTTCATGCTCATCAGCATTCGCCGGTCCTCGTCCACCCACAATCGGCAGATGCCGGTGTAGGACACATGGAGGTGGACCCGCTCCGACGCCATCACCAGCTCAGACACAACCCGGTTGATCACACCTCCATGGCATGCCACCGCGATGTGCTGACCGGGCTGGGCCTCGCACAACCGCTCGAACGCAGCGATTACCCGCTTGTGGAACTCTTCGGGAGTATCCCAGCCGATGGCGGCATAGTCCCCGGCTCGAATGGCCTCGTAGTACTCCCCGCCCTCGGTTGACAGGAGCTCGGTGGGTAGGTACCGCTTGGAGTTGCGGTCGATCTCGGTGAAGTCCTCTTCGAGCTCGACCTCCATGCCCAACCGGGCGGCCAGCGGCTCGATGGTCTCGATGGCCCGCCGCTTGGTGCTGGAGATGATGTGGTCGAAGGGCTCGTGCTCCAACCAGTCGGCCAGTCGCTCGGCCTGCCATTTCCCCAATTCGCTGAGCCCGGGATCGGCAACCTTGTCGGTGTTCCACTCCCGTTCGGGCTGGCCGTGGCGGATAAAAGCGATCTGCACCCCTATACCCTACGCTGCGCTGATGGACAACAAAGAAGCAGATCGTGTCGCCTGGAACAACATCATGCTGGACGATCCCCCCGACCACGACGACCTGTATCTCCGGTTCACCAAGCGGGTGTTCTCCGACGTGTGGGCCCGTCCCCGCCTGGGACGCAGGGAGCGTCGCCTCACCACGCTGACCGCCATCGCCGCCACCGGCAACGGCGCCATCTTGCCCTTCCACATGAAGCCGGCCCTCGAGGCGGGCGATCTCACCACCGACGAGCTGGCCGAGTGGGTAGTGCATCTGGCCCACTACGCCGGATGGCCGGCCAGCGCCCAGGCCTACACCGCCCTGCGCACGGTGGCCGCCGAACTCGGCCTGGAGTTCGAAGACGACGACTGACGGAGTCAAGCCCCAGCCCGCCCTACTCCAATACCACCTCGTTGCAACGGGAAGGAGCCCGGGCAGGGTTGAACACCCGTGCCCTCTGGTTCGACTCTGTGCCCGAGCGGTCGGTGTTCAGATAGGCCTCGATGGCATTGGCGGTGGCTTTGGCCGCCACGCGGATGTATTCGTCAGTGGCGAAGAGCGCAGCCTCGGAACGGTTGGACAAGTAGCCGTACTCGACCAGGACCGCGGGAACATTGGGTCGGCTGATCATTCCGTAGGCGTCGCGGCCCCTGGTCGACAGTACGCGCAGCACCCCGGCATCAGCCACGCGGCTCCACCTCACGTTGCCGAAGCCCGACAGCGCCTCGGTGATCTCCTGATGGAGCAACCCGCCGAGGCGGGCAGAGTCACTACGAACCTGCTGGGCCGACACCGACTGCACGTAGACCTCGGTGCCCGGCCGACTGCCGATGCTGAAGGTAGGTCCGTTGTGGTGAATCGAGACCAGGGCTTCAGCTCCCAGGGCGTCAGCAAACGCAGCTCGAACCGACAGTGTTGACCCGTAATGGCCGTTCCGAGTGGAGGCGGCCGGAATTCCCCTGCTCGATAGCTCGTTCAAGACCGCATAGCTGAGGGTCAGGTTCAAGTCCCGCTCGGCCAAACCGTTGGGTCCCACTGCGCCGATGTCATAGGACCCCCCATGGCCGGGATCCACCACCACTCTCACCCCTCGGAGGGGCAGTCCTTCACTGACCGTCGAAATCGAACCGCACGGCGTTGTCACGACAAATCTCCCCTCGTTCACCCCCAAAACGGCAACCGACACCCCGCTTGGCGTGATCAGTCCCGGCGGGGGATCGCCGTCGAGTTCCTCGGGCCGCACCGGTGCGTCAAGGGCCAAAGACAAAGGTGGCGCCGAATGGGCTTGGTCGGGGCAGCCTTCGGGGGTGATGTGCGTGTCGATTTCGAAGTCGAACCGGCAGCGATAGGTGTTCAGCAGCGCCTCTTGGACTGCGATCAGCCGGTCCCGAACCGCAATTTCTTGTGAGGTGGGCGTGCCTGCGAATTCCGCCGGCCGGGAAAACCCCTGGGTGGGATAGCCGCCGGTGCAGCCGCCGCGCACCGCCGAGACGTCGACGCCGAATTGGCAGCGATAGACATTGAGCAGCGTTTCCTGGGCGGCAATCAGGTTGTCGCGCACCGCGATGTCGTCCAGCGTGAACGCGGTATCAGAGGGGCTCTGCGCGCTTACTCCTCCCATACCGAGGGCCAGCACCAGCAGACTCGCCGACGCGGCCCGGCAGAATGGGGACAAGACGCGGGCGAATCGCCCAGCAGGGGCCACCGCAAGAACGTATAGACCAGGCTGACTACCCGCCAATCCCCTCTAGAGCCACTTCTGCCGTCAGCCGATGGCAATCTCTCCGGAAGAGTCGAGTGTGGCCGTTGCTGTCGCCCCCTCAGCGATGGTCCCGCTGAGGACGGCCTCGGCCAGGTGATCAGCAAGCTCACGCTGGATCACCCGCTTGAGCGGACGGGCGCCGAAGGCCGGGTCGTAGCCGTCGGCGGCCAGTTTGGCCCGAACCTCGTCGGCCACTGCCAGGTGGATGCGCCGGTTGGACAGGCGTTCTGCCAGACGATCGATTTGCAGGTCGACGATCTGGGCCAAGTGCTCGGGCTTCAGTTCGCCGAACGCCACGATGTCGTCGATGCGGTTGACGAACTCGGGGCGGAAGTACTCCTTGGGGTCAACGGCGAGGTTGGACGTCATGATCAGAACCGCATTGGTGAAATCCACCGTTCGACCCTGCCCGTCGGTCAGCCGACCGTCGTCCAAGAGCTGCAAGAGCACATTGAACACCTCAGGGTGGGCCTTTTCGATCTCGTCCAGCAGCACCACCGCATAGGGACGCCGCCGTACCGCCTCGGTGAGCTGGCCGCCCTCGTCGAAGCCGACATAGCCGGGGGGCGCTCCGATGAGTCGGGACACGCTGTGCTTTTCCATGTACTCCGACATGTCGATGCGGACCATGGCCCTCTCATCGTCGAACAAGAAGTCGGCCAGCGTGCGGGCCAGCTCGGTCTTGCCCACCCCGGTGGGGCCGATGAACAGGAATGATCCGATAGGGCGGTTGGGATCGGAAAGCCCGGCCCGGCTGCGGCGGATGGCCGATGCCACCAGGTGTACCGGCTCGGTCTGGCCGATGACCCGCTGGCTCAGCACCGATTCCAGGCGCAGGAGCTTGTCGGTCTCCCCCTCCATCAGTCGGGTGACCGGCACCCCGGTCCAGCGGGACACCACTTCAGCCACATCGTCGGGGTCCACCTCCTCTTTCAGCATCTGCCGGTCGGCCTGGAGCTCTGCCAATCGCAGGTCGGCCTCTGCGATCTGGCGCTCCAGCTCGGGGAGCTTTCCGTAGCGGATTTCGGCCGCCCGCTCCAGGTCGGCCTCCCGATCCAGCGCAGTGCTCAGAGCGTCGTGCTCTTCTTTCAGCGTTCTGATCTGGCCAATGGCCTCCTTCTCCGACTGCCAGTGGGCCTGCATCCCGGCCAGCTCCTCCCGCAGGTTGGCCAGTTCCTCTTCCAGAGCCTCCAACCGCTCGGCCGATGCCGCGTCGGACTCCTTGGCCAGCGCCACCTGCTCGATCTCGAGTTGGCGAATGCGGCGGTCCACCACGTCGATCTCGGTGGGCATGGAGTCGATCTCGATGCGGAGCATTGAGGCAGCCTCGTCCACCAGGTCGATGGCCTTGTCGGGCAGGAACCGACCGGTCACGTAGCGGTCGGAGAGCACGGCGGCCGACACCAAAGCGGCGTCTTGGATGCGGACTCCGTGGTGGACCTCGTAGCGCTCCTTCAGCCCCCGCAAGATGGCGATGGCGTCCTCCACTGACGGCTCGCCCACGTAGACCTGTTGGAAGCGGCGCTCCAGGGCGGCGTCCTTCTCGATGTGGGTGCGGAACTCGTCCAGCGTGGTGGCGCCGATCATGCGCAGCTCGCCCCGGGCCAGCATGGGCTTGATCATGTTGCCCGCATCCATGGCTCCCTCCGCGGCGCCCGCACCCACGATGGTGTGCAGCTCGTCCATGAACGTGACCACCTCGCCCTCGGCGTCGGTGATCTCTTTCAGCAAGGCCTTGAGCCGCTCCTCGAACTCACCCCGGTACTTGGCCCCGGCCACCATGGCCGACATGTCCAGCGCCACCAGCCGTTTATTCTTCAGCCCCTCGGGCACGTCCCCATCGGCGATGCGCAGGGCCAGGCCCTCCACGATGGCGGTCTTGCCCACCCCGGGCTCGCCGATCAGCACCGGGTTGTTCTTGGTGCGGCGGCTCAGCACCTGGATGGTGCGGCGGATCTCCTCGTCCCGTCCGATCACCGGGTCGAGCTTGCCGTCCCGGGCCAGGTCGGTGAGGTCCCGCCCGTACTTTTCCAGCGCCTGGTAGGAGTCCTCTGGGGTGGTCGAGGTCACCCGATGGGATCCCCGCACTTCGGCCAGTGCCTCCAGCAATCGATTGCGGCCCACACCCACCCGATCGGCCATGGCCAACAGCAGGTGCTCGGTGGACAGGTACTCGTCGCCCAGCTCGGTGCGGGCGGCGTCGGCGGTCTCCATGGACTTGACCAGATCCCGGGCGGTGCGCACCTCGGTGCCGTAGGCCGACGGCAGCTGGCTGAGCGCGGCCTCCAGCTGGGCCCGCAAATCGGGCAGTGCCACTCCGGTGCGCTGCAATACCGGCAGCACCACCCCGTCGGCCTGGCCGATCAATGCCAGCAGAAGATGGTCAGCGGTCACCTCGGGATGGCTCTTCGACTGGGCCATTGCGGTGGCATCGTTGAATGCCTCCCTGGTCTTCAGCGTCCACCGGTTGGGGTCAAGCATCGACATGCACCTCGTTTTGCCTCAATTCTGTCGTTCCTCTATGAATAACCGCCAAAAGTTGAGGGTATTCCACTCAATTTTCCTTCGGGCGGGTAACCACGCCTAGCGCGGCAAATCCGGCCAGCCCAACCATCACTGCCATCACCACATAGAACGTGTCGTAGTTGGCCACCTCGTCTCCCAGCATGGCCACCCCGATGGCCACTCCGACAGATCCTCCGATGCGGATGAGAGTTTGAACTGTCCCCGCCGCCAGTCCCAGCTGGCTGGGGGCAAGCCCGTAGGCAATGGCGCTGTTGGCCCCGGGGAACGCCGTTCCCACACCCACGCCTATGAACGCCGCAGCCGGGAACCACACCAGGCCCAGCTCACGCTCCACCCCGGCCATCAAGGCCAGCCATAGGCACCCGGCGGTCATGCAGGCCGCGGCGGGCACCATCACCACCCGGTGGCCGTACCTCTCCATCCATCGGCCGGTGAGATAGCCCACCGTCATGGGCGCGGCGGTGAGCGGGGTCAACAGCACCCCGGCCGCCAGCGTGGAGTATCCCCACGGCCCCCGCAGAAACTGCACCAGGGAGAAGAAGACCCCAAAGAACGACGCCCCGATCAGCACCGCCGCCACCGAGGTGGACGCAAACACCCGATGGCGGAACATGTCCAAATCGATGACCGGCGACGGATGCCTTCGACAGCGGACCAAGAACACCGCCAGCAGAATGACGGCGGCCGCAAACGCCCCGATTACCCGGAAATCATCCAGTCCCCACTCGTTCAGCTGGGCGATGCCCAGAACCAGCGCGGCGGTGCCCAGTCCGGCCAAGACCACCCCGATCAGATCGGGCAGTTCGGCAGATTCGTCCTTTTCTGATTCAGGAATGAGGCTCCGGCGCACCAGCACCACCACTCCCGCCGGGACAGCCAGGAAGAACGCCGCCCGCCAAGAGCCGAACTCGATGATCAGCCCTCCCAGTGTGGGGGCCAGTGAAGCCGCCACCCCGGCCACCGTGGCCCACACTCCCACCGCAACGGCCCGCCTCTGGGGGCCGAGGGCCGACATGACCAGGGCCAGTCCCGAGGTGATGAGGCTGGCGCCGCCGAAGGCTTGAAAACATCGGGCCGCAATCATGACCGGGACATTGGGGGCGAGCCCCACCGCGGCCGAGCCGGTGGCAAAGATGGTGATGGCCCACATGAACACCGCCCGGTGACCGACGCGGTCGGCCAGACGTCCCGCCGGAATGAGCAGGGCCGCCACCATGATGTTGTAGGCGTTTATCACCCATGACACCTGGGTGGGCGGAGTACCGCTGAACGTGTCGGTTATCTCCGGGTAGGCCACGAACATCAACGTGACGTCCAACGTGCTCGTGGCGGAGGCCAGCGAAACCAACCACAAGGCCTTCCATTCCCGACTCACTGGCCACGACGGTACTCTCAGGCCATGGACACCACGCCCGTCATCATCGAAGTGGCCCTGAACGGCACCACCACCCGGGACCGCAACCCCCATGTGCCCATCAGCCGAGAGGAGCTGATCGACGAGGGCCTGGCCTGTATCGAGGCCGGGGCCACCATCGTCCACTGCCACATCGCCAACATGCGGGTACCCGCTGAAGAGGCCGCCGCCGAGTACCGGGCCACCTTCGAACCGTGGATAGCCGCGGACCCCGACGTGCTGGTGCTGCCCACGCTGGGTTGGGGCCAGAACATGGCCGAGAAGCTCGGCCACTTGGACTACCTGGCCGAGGGCGGATTGCAGCGGCTTGGGTTCATCGACCCTGGCTCCATGATCTTGGGCAAGGCCGGGGCCAATGGGCTGCCCGATCCCAACAGCTTTGTCTATGTCAACTCGTTCGCCGACATGGAAGTGGCCATCGAACAGTGCAACCGGCTGGGCCTAGGCATGCACTTCGCAATCTTCGAGCCCGGCTTCCTCCGCAACGTGCTGTCGTACTGGCGCTACGGCCAGCTCACTCCAGGTTCGTTCGTGAAGTTCTACTTCGGCGGGCCGGGCGGCTACTTCGCTATCGGCGACAGCGTCAGCTTCGGTCTGCCTCCCACCGAGAAGGCGCTGGACGCCTATCTGGAGATGCTGGAACTGGTCGGCTGCGACCTGCCCTGGTTCGCCGCGGTGGTGGGCGGCGACCTCATCGAATCCCCGATCCCCCAGCTCACTCTGGAACGCGGCGGCCACCTCCGAGTAGGCCACGAGGACTACGCCGGCGATCGCCCCCGACCCAACCACGTCTTGGTAGCCGAGGTCGCCGCGCTGGCAAGTGAGATGGGCCGCCCCGTGGCCACCTCCACCCAAGCCGTAGAGATCCTCGGCCTCCCCACCCGCCAAACCGCCGGCGTCTAGCCAGGAGCGGGTCTAGCGGTCAAAGCTGGACGGGTCGATTCGGGCTCTGCCCCGCTTGGTCTCGGCTCGGCGGCGCTTTTCGTCGAGACGGCGCGCGCGCCCCCGCCGTGTCGGGCGGGTCGCCGTGCGGGGCTTGGCGGTTACCAGCCCGCTGCGAAGGCGCTCCTCCAGTCGGTCGAGGGCAATCTCGCGGTTGCGAGCCTGCGATCGGGTGTCGTCAACCACCACTCGCAATTCGTCGCCCAGCCGGTCGATCAGCTGCTGGCGGACTTCGGGAGCCATGTCGCCAGCCGCGCCAAGATCGATCGTCGCCTCGACCCGGGTATTCGCCCGATTGGCATGCTGGCCCCCCGGTCCACCCGAAGGATCAAAGCGCCAGGCGATCGCCGACACCGGCACCGTCCCGCCCGAAAACGAGAGCACCCGGTCCACCCCTTCGACCCTACAGGCAAGTGCCGAGCGCTCTGCGGGTTCCCCTGCGCCGGTGCTGGCTTCTAGGGTTTGAGGCATGGCCAGCGTTTACCTAGATCGTGCTCGGGAACTGCGCTCGTTGATCGACGAGAACGCAGCCAAGACCGACGGGCTGCCCATCCCCCAGGAGACGGTCAATGCATTGGAGGATGCTGAGCTGCACAAGGTGATGGTGCCGGACGCGGTGGGCGGGCTCGAGTTGCCGGTCAACGAGTGCATCGACATTTGGACCGAGATCTCCCGAGCCGACGGCTCGGTGGGTTGGTGCCTGATGGCCAGTTGTGCGGCCACCGCTTACTTCGCAGCTTGGTGCCCCGATGAGCACATCAACCGCATGTTCTCCGACGGGGTCCCCATGTCGGCCGGGCAATTCGCCCCCAACGGCACCGCCACCCCCGACGGCGACGGCTTCCGCCTCAACGGCCGCTACTCGTTCGGCAGCGGCATCAACCACGCCCAGTGGGCCGGCGCCGGAGTATTCACCGAGGAGCCTGAGGGCGTCGACCCCCGCTTCCTGTTCGCCATCTACCCGGTGGAGAAGGCCCAGATCACCGGCAATTGGGATGTGATGGGCCTCCAGGCCACGGCCAGCTACGACTACACCCTCGAAGACGTCTATGTGCCAGCCATCTCCACCTTCGACATGTTCGACCTCACCGTGTACCGGGGCGGACCCCTCTACAAACTGGGCGTGATGCCGCTCACCGCCGCCGGCCACGCCGGATTCGCCATCGGAGTGGTGCAGCGGGGGCTCGACGAACTGCTCTCGGTGGCCCGCTCCAAGCACCGCATGGGCGACGCCACCCCCCTGGCCCAAAACGACCGCTTCGTCTACGAGATCGGGGAGTTGGAGTCCCGCTTCCGGGCCGCCAAGGGCTGGCTCCACGAGACCTTTGCCACTGCCGAGCGCAACGTGGTGGAGACCGGCATCGTCGACCCTATGGACGTCATCCTCACCCGCCAGGCCACCGTGTTCGTCACCCAGGAGGGCGCCGATATCCTCCGCCGGGCCTACCTGCTAGCCGGCACCGATGCCCTGCGATCCGGCGGCCTCCAGCGGGCCTTCCGCGACATCCACGCCGGTACCCAACACGTCTTCGCCGGCTCCGGCCCCGCCCTAGAACTCGGCCGCGCCCTCCTAGACGCCGCCCCCGACAACCCCCTCGACGCCTGAGAGCCCACAGAAAGCCTGAGAGCCCAAAGAAAGAAGGAAATCCCATGAGCACTGATCTGTTCGAGCGGTTCAAGGTGATCGATGTGGACACGCACCTGACCGAGCCGCCGGATGTGTGGACGGCGAGGATGCCGGCCAGCTTGCACGACAAGGTGCCCCATATCGAGCGGGTCGATGGGCGGGACACCTGGATGGTGAGCGGGGAGTCGCTGGGTTCGCCGGGCTACTACTCCATGGCCGGGTTCGACGGGCTCATGCCGCTGAAGATCCCCGAGACCTACGACGAGATCGCCCCTTCGATGTATGACGCCAACGCTCGGCTGGAGTTCATGGACAGCCAGAGCATCTGGGCTCAGATCCTGTATCCCAACGTGGGCGGATTCGGCAACGGCTACTTCCTGCGCCTCGGCGACCGGGAGGTGGTAGCCCAGTGCGTGGCCGCCTACAACGACTTCTTGTGCGACTGGACCTCTGCCGCCCCCGACCGGCTCATCCCCATCACTGCGGTGCCGTTCTGGGACATCGACCTGTCGTTGGCCGAGATCGAACGGTGCGCGGCGTTGGGCCACCGGGCCATCAACTTCTGCAACCAGCCCCAGGACTACGGCCAGCCCCCGCTGGGCCACCAGCACTGGGACCCCATCTGGGCGCTGGCCCAGGAAGCCAGCCTGGCGGTTAGCTTCCACGTTGGCGGCGGAAACATGGGCACCCTCATGGCCGACGAGGCCGAGATGGGGTGGATGACCAACTTCGCCAAAATCTCGTCGCTCATCTTCTTGGACAACATGCGCTGCATCGCCGATCTGATCTTCGGCGGGGTGTGCCACCGTTTCCCCGATCTGCAACTGGTGTCGGTGGAGAGCGGAGCCGGCTGGATTCCCCCGGCCCTAGAGGCGTTCGACTGGCAGTGGCGCAATGGCGGCGTCCATCTGGAGCACCCCGAGTACGACCTGCTGCCCAGCGAGTACTTCGAGCGCCAGATCTACGGCTGCTTCTGGTTTGAACAGGCCGGTGCGGTGAACGCCATCGAACGGTTTCCAAACAACATCCTCTACGAAACCGACTTTCCCCATCCCACCTGCCAGCACCCTGGCCCCGCCACCCCGGCGCAATATCCCCGGGACTACGCCGAGGGCGCCCTCGGAGGTTTAGGCGACGATCTGCTGGCCAAGGTCCTCCACGACAACGCCGCCCGCGTCTACCGCCTGGACTGACTCAAACCCCAAACCCGCCGGTACGCTGAGCCGATGGCTCTGGTAGTTCCTGCGGCAACCGTCAACGATGCCTGCGGTCCTGATCCAGGATTCTTTTGCGAGCTGATCTTCGACAACACCGAGAACGAGCGGCTGGCCGAGATTGTCGGGTGGCTGGTCGAGCGGCCCCTGCGGATCATCCTCATCCTGCTGGTGGCCTGGATCGTCAAGAAGATCGCTCACAAAGTGATCGACCGGGCGGTGGCCCGGCTGGTGCGCCAGAGCGAGACCGACACCGAGGAGCAGCTAGATAGCGCTGGGAAGCTGGATTTCGGCACCCGGGCGGCCAAGGCCATCAACCGCATCCAGGAGCGCCAAGCGCGCAGCGCCCAGCGGATCGAGACCATCGCCGCAGTGTTGAAGAGCTTGGCCACCGCGCTCATCCTGGCCGTGGCCGCCCTTTTGTGCTTGAGCGAGCTCAGCATCGATCTAGCCCCCCTGATCGCCGGTGCCGGTATCGCCGGCCTGGCCGTGGGTTTCGGTGCCCAGTCGCTGGTCAAAGACTTCCTGGCTGGCATGTTCATCCTGGTAGAGGATCAGTTCGGGGTGGGCGACGTGGTGGACGTGGGCGACACCTCGGGCACCATCGAAAAGGTCAGCCTGCGCACCACCACCCTGCGAGATGTGAGCGGCGTGGTGTGGACCGTGCCCAACGGGGAGATCCACCGTACGGCCAACCACTCCCAGCTTTGGTCAAGGGCCATCTTGGACATCGGGGTCAGCTACGACACCGACATCGACCAGGCCAGCGAGATCATGAAGGCGGTGGCTGATGAGCTCTGGCATGAGAACAACCCCGATCTCACCATCTTGGAGGAACCCTCGGTGTGGGGAGTTCAAGAACTGGGCAACGACGCCGTGGTCATCCGCCTGGTGGTAAAGACCGACCCCAGCGAGCAGTGGGCGGTGGGACGCGTCCTGCGAGCCCGCATCAAGAAGGCGTTCGACGAAGCCGGTATCGAGATCCCCTTCCCCCAGCGCACTGTGTGGATCCGCAACGAGAACGACGACGCCGAGCAGGAGTCGCCCGACTCAGTCGATAGGCGTGAACGTTCCGTCGGCACCGGCGACGACGCTGCGCCCGCAGAACTCTCCGGCGACAGCGGCGGCCATGACACCGGGGACGGCGGAGACGAGTAGCGTTCGGGCGCCGTCGGCAAATTCGCCGATTACCACGGCCCGCTCAGGGCCTTCTCGGCCCCAGATAACTGTGTAGGACACCACGGTGGCCTGCTCGCCGTCGCCCGTGCGGTAGGGCTTGGGCTGGAGTTCGGCGGCCACGGCTTCAGTCACGTCCAGGTTGGCGAACGGCTGCGCTGGCGGCTCGGAAGACCACATGCTGGCTCCCTGCTTGGTGATCATGCCGCTGATAGAGGTGAGCAGCCCGGTAGATCCGGGACCAGCCCGCAGAACCTGGGCCATCTTCACCGCGGCCTGGATCACGTAGTTGTTGAGCGGACCGCCCGCCCATGTCATGCCTCCGGTCACGGTCAGGTCGCGACCCAGATCGATGTCCATCTCTCGGGCTTGAGTGCGCACCGCGATGGGGAAGCAGGAATAGAGATCGATATGGTCGGCCTCGTTGGGGGCCATGCCCACACGTTCGCTCAGAGCCCGACCGGCATGGGCGAAACCCGGACTGCGATGGAGTTCAGGCCGCTCGGTCACCGGAACCATGTGGTTGGACTCGGCCGCTGCCCACGGGAATACCCAGCGATCCGTGGAAATTCCCAGCGCCCGGGCGGTGCCCGCTGAGCAAAAGATCAACGCGGCGGCCTGGTCCACATTCCACTGCGAGTTGTGCCACTTCGTGTAGGGCCAGGCCAGCATCCGATTCCCGTTCTCCGGGGTGGCGATGACCTCCCCGCTCAATCCGTCCCTGAACCAGGCGTCGGGGTTGGCCGCGGCTACCTGGGCGAACCGGGCCCACAGCCCGGCCACCTCGTCGCGGTGCTCTTCGATGGTCTGGCCGTCGGCGACTCGGCGGGCGTTCTCGATCATGGCGTAGTGGTGGGTGGCCATCACCAGGCCGGTGTCGATCTCGGCTCGGCTGATGATCATCCCGTGGGGGGTGACGAAGTCGTCGGGCTCGGCCCCGCCCTGGTCGGTGTCGGGGGCATTGACGCTGGTGATCGACGCCCGCAAGCCCCGATACTTGGCTTCCCCGCCCACCACCGCCACCACGTCGGCGGAACCAGACGCAATGGCCGCCGCGGTATCGCCCATCACCGCGGTCTGCAAGATGCCCACGTCGGCCAGATAGCTGCTGGCCTGTGGCGCTCCGGCGGCATCGGCCACCCAGCGGGCCGGATCGGTATAGCCCCACGTGCCCTTGGTAACCCTCACTTGGTCTAGCCGGCCCAAGAGCTCGCTGGCCCCGGCATCATCGGCCGCCGCTGCCAGAGCCTGGGCCATCAGGGCCACTGCCTCTTTGGCTTCAATGGGATCGTCCAATCGCTGAGCAGCCGTCGCCACCCCTACCAACACCGGCGTTCTGTCGTCGAAATTCACGCCCGCACCCTAATGGCTCGCTGGTCGAAAGGAAGATGTACGGTCGGGCTATGGAGCAGTGGGAATTGATCGCCCGGGAATCGATCCGAGACTTGGTGGCCCGGTACAACGCCAACGGCGACTCGGGCCGGTTCGAGCAAGTGATGGAACTATTCGCACCCGACGCCATCATGCGAACCCCGACGCAGCCCGACAAGTACGGCATCGACGAGATCCGCACCATCTTCACCGGGGCGAAGAGCACGCTGTCGGAAATCGGCGGGGGCACCCCCAAGTACATCCGCCACCACACCGCCACCCACCAGATAGACGTACTCTCGCCCGGCGAGGCCAAGGGCCGCTGCTACTACCACGTGATCATGGAGCACGGCCTCGACCACTGGGGCCGCTACATCGACTCCTATGGGGTGGTGGACGGCCGGTGGCTGTTCACCGAGCGGTCGGTGACCATGGATGGGTACATCCCCGGCGGTTGGGGCGACCACAACGCCTCCAAGGGCCAAGACTACTGAATCTGTCTACACAATAGGTACATTCTCCACACCTATTAGGTGTAAACTAGGGCAATGGACGAGGTCAGCGCCCGAACTCGCACCAATATCGAGCTCGACGATCGGCTGCTCGACGTGGTGATGCGCCGGTACGGCGTGCGCACCAAGACCGAGGCCGTCCACCTCGCGTTGAGCCGTCTGGCCGGTCTGCCCATGACCACCGAGGAGATGCTGGCCATGCAGGGAACACAACTCATCGGAGAAATCCCGCCCGACACCGGCCTACAACCCATCGGATGATCCTGGCCGACACCTCCGCGTGGATGGAGTACGACCGAGGCACCAACTCCCCTGTTCACGCCCGGCTGGCTGCGCTCATCACCGAAGGCGGTCGCAATGTCGCGGTCACCGAGCCAGTTCTGATGGAGGTGCTGGGAGGGGCCAAAGACGACCATAGCCACCACTGGCTCTACAACCTGATGACCTCGGTGTCCTGGCTAGGCGCCGATCCGGTGGTCGACTTCGAAGGCGCGGCCCGCATCAACCGGGTCTGCCGGTCTCGCGGGGTAGACCCTCCGGGCTACATCGTCTGTATGATCGCCAACATTGCCCTGCGTACCGGGTCAGAGATCCTGTCCGCGGATCAGGACTTCCACCGCGTGGCTGAGATATTCCCCCTCAAGTTCGCCGCGGTGCCCTAGCAAACAGGCTCAAGGTGCCAGGGTGTTGGCATCGAGCACCGCGCCGGGATTGGCGCCGGTGAGCGAGCCCTCTACCTGGGTGAGAACACCGTTGACCGCGGTGGCCCGGTAGCCGCCGGCCGGGCGACGCAGACGGGGAGCGCCCGAGGGAAGGTCGGACACGAACCCGTCGTTGTCCCACGACAGCTCGTCCAAGTCGAACACCGTCACATCGCCGGCATAGCCGGGCAGCAGGCGGCCCCGGTCGTTGAACCCCAAGATCTCGGCCTGCCGACCGGTGATCTCATACACCGCCTGTTCCAGTTCTAGGTCGCCCCGGTCGCGCACGTGGCGGGTGAGCAGCAGGGTGGTGTCGCCCGCCGCGCACATCATCTGTACGTGGGCCCCGGCGTCAGAGGCGCTGATGAGGCAGCGGTCGTCGGAGATCATCTTGGCCACCCCGTCGGTGTTGCTGTTGCTCACTCCCATGGCCACCACCCCAGGCTCCAAGTCGTTCTCCAGAATCCAGTCGGCGAACACATCAGAGGGGTGGCCGCCCCGAGCCTCGGTCAATTCGGCCAGCGAGCGGCCCAGCCAAGCCTCGTTTTCGGGGCGGGTCACCGACGTGAACCGGGCGAAGTCGGGTCGGTTGATGGGGAACAGCGACTTCTCAGTGGCATCCCACTCGTTGCGGGCGATTTCCCGCCAGCCGGGATCAACCAGCATTTCCCTCCGGGCCTCGCCGGTAACGCCCATGACCTGGTTCCAGCCCTTGGGGAGCATCATGAACACCATGGTCTGTTCCCAACTCACGTTGAGGTCCACGGTGCGGGGCGAGGAGATGGGCCACATGTCGCAGCCCTCATCCCGGATCGCCTGGGTGAACGCCATGTATTCGTCGGGGCGGTGCGGAGCCATGTCGCTGTGGGAAACCCCGTTCCAGACAGAGGTCACCCCTCGGGGTCCGAGCACCCGGGCCATCCGGCGGATGTCTGCCTCGGGATCCTCCCCGGTGAGGTTGGGGATGAACTCAACCAGCCCATGGCCTGCGGCGGCCAGCACGTCGGCCAGAGCGCTCAGCTCCCCATCACAGGCCAATCGGCTCGGCACCGGGCGGCTGCGGCGATCCAGGTCGAAGAACGAGGTGCTGAAGCCGTAGCAGCCTGCCGCCATGGCATCGGACATCTCCGCGGCCATGGCCGCAATTTCGGTGTCAGTGGCCTCTCGGGTCCAGGCGTCGTCGCCCATCACATAGATCCGCAGCATGGAGTGGCCGATCAGCGAGGCCATGTTCAGCGCGATCCCGCCCTCATTCATGGCGTCGCGGTACTGGCGCCACGACCCCCAGGTCCAGGGAATGCCCGACTCAAAATCGGCCACCGGCATGTCCTCGATGTAGCAGAACACGTCGATGAGCTCGTCGAGATGCTCAGGCTTGGCCGGGGCCAGCGACAGCGAGCAATTGCCGATCAGCGCGGTGGTCACCCCGTGCTGGGGCATGGGATCGCAGCCCCGGTCCCAGAACATGGACGGATCCAGGTGGGTGTGGGAGTCGATGAATCCAGGGCTCACGTAGCAGCCGCCGGCGTCCAACTCAGTCTCACCCTCGGGGGCCAATGCAGGACCGACCTCGGTCACGATGCCGCCTTTGATGCGCACATCGGCAGGCCGGGCCCGAGTCCCGGTGCCGTCGATCAGGTTCCCGCCGCGGATAATCAGGTCAGACATGAGCCAAACGATAAACAACCGGGCCGCTAACGGTCTCATCAGCACCGAGGCACTCCCGCGAGAGAGAATGGGGTTATGAGCGAGCTTCTCAGCGGAGACGCAATCCAAACAATGTTGGCCAAGCAAGCCATCACCGAGGTGGTCTACGGCTATTGCCGGGCGCTTGATCGGATGGACAAGGAGGCGGCCTATGAAATATGGCATTCCGACGGAACCGCCGACTACGGCGAGGAGATCTATCAGGGCACCGGCTGGGGGTTCGTCGATTGGGTGTGGACCGCCCACGCCGCCATGTCCACCCATAGCCATCAGATCGCCAATGTGCTGATCCAGGTGGACGGTAACCGAGCCGTCAGCGAGGCCTATGTGACCGTGGCGCTGCGGACGCTGCCGTTCGGGGACCAGGCCGAAGTGGCCGACATCTACACCCGAGGCCGCTACGTCGACCAGTGGTCCTATCGTGACGGCAGATGGGCCATCGACCACCGGGAATACATCACCGACCACTCTGTGACTTTGCCCGACGCCGACCCCGCCCCCCACGACCCCCGCTCCATCCGCGGCCCCGAGGACCCCTCAGTCGTCCTATTTGGTTCATAGGCAAAGCTCATAGGAAACAGACGTAGCGCGCAGACGAGTTGATCAGATATAGCGATTCGATATAATCGCGACTCCATGTTGGATCTCGCGGTGCTCGGACTGCTGAAGGAGGGCGACCTCCACGGCTACGAGCTGAACAAGCGCCTCAAGTCTCTGGTCGGCGGATACGCCAACTCGTACGGCGCGCTGTACCCCGCCTTGGCCCGCTTGGAGCGGCGAGGATGGGTGAGCTCCACCGCAGTGGCCCCCGAAATTGTTGTCGACGAACAGGCCATTGACGGGCTTCCTCGGCGCAACAAGCGGCGCGGCACCAGAACAAAATCTGGGCGCACCCGCAAGGTGTACCAAATCACTGAGGCTGGCGAAGACCACCTGCTGGAGCTGCTGCAAGAAGACGCCAACAACGAGCGCCGCTTTCGCTTGCAGCTGGCCTTCTGCCGTTTCCTCCCCCCCGACCGGCGGCTGGCGCTCTTCGAGTTGCGCCGGGCCCACTTGGTCAGCCTGCAAGCCATGGCCCGCCGCGACCCCGTGCAGACCACCGATCCCTACGTTCGCTCCCTGTTCCAGAGGGACCAGGAGCGGCGCGAACACGACCTCGCCTGGCTCGACCGGCTGATCGCCGATGAGCGCAGCAACCGGCCTCAGGAACCGAACGACCAATGATCGACGCCGATCGATCCGACTTCCCCCAGGGAGGGCAACCACTATGAGCAACCCCATCCGAATCGCTATCGCCGGTGTCGGCAACTGCGCCAGTTCCTTGGTGCAGGGGCTGTACTACTACGCCGACGCCGAACCTGACGACCGCATCCCCGGCCTGATGCATGTGGTGCTCGGGGGCTACCACATAAGCGACGTCGAACCGGTGGCCGCCTTCGACGTGGACGCCTCCAAGGTCGGACTAGACCTGGGCAAGGCCATCGCCGCCGGACCCAACAACACAGTGCAGTTCTGCGATGTTCCCGAACTGGGAGTGCGGGTGCAGCGGGCCCCCACGATGGACGGATTCGGAGAGTTCTACCGGACCCAGTGCGAGGAATCTCCGGCTGCGCCGGTGGACGTGGCCGAGGCCTTGCGAGAGGCCGGAGCCGACGTGCTCATCTCCTACTTGCCCGTGGGCTCCGAGGAGGCCCAGCGCTACTACGCCGAGTGCTGCCTAGAGGCCGAGGTGGCCTTTGTGAACGCCATCCCGGTGTTCATCGCCTCTGATCCAGAGTGGGCCCAGCGCTTCACCGACGCACGAGTGCCGGTGGTGGGCGACGACATCAAAAGCCAGGTGGGCGCCACCATCTTGCACCGCACTCTGGCCCGGCTCTACGAGGATCGCGGCGTGGAACTCGACCGCACCTACCAGCTCAACTTCGGCGGGAACATGGACTTCATGAACATGTTGGAGCGGACCCGCCTGGTGTCCAAGAAGATCTCCAAAACCCAATCGGTCACCAGCCAACTTGACCACGGCATCGCCGCCGATGATGTGCATATCGGCCCCAGCGACCACGTGCCCTGGCTGAACGACCGGAAATGGGCCCACATCCGCCTCGAAGGCCGGGGCTTCGGCGACGTGCCCCTGAACATCGACCTCAAGCTGGAGGTAGTGGACTCCCCCAACTCCGCCGGCGTCATCATCGACGCCCTGCGCTGCGCCAAGCTCGGCTTGGACCACGGTGTGGGCGGCCCCTTGCTAGGCCCCTCGGCCTACTTTATGAAGAGCCCGCCCATCCAGTACCGCGACGAAGCCGCCCGCGAGATGGTCGAGGCCTACGCCCGAGGCGAAGTCAGCTAGCACGCCACCGCAAGAGGTGGGTGCGGGCCTCTTCGGGGGTGAGGGGGCCAGAATCGAGGCGGTGGCGCCGCAGTTCTTCTACCGCTGCGCCCACTTCGGGGCCGGGTTCTAGGGCGAGCAGGGCCATAATCTCTTGGCCATCTAGCACGGGGGGACCGCTCAGATCGGGCTCGGCCTCTACGAGAGCGGCCGCGTCGGCAGCAAGAGTACCCACCTCACCCAAGACCGACGCCACAGCCAGCGCCTGATTCAGGTGAGGTCCGGCATCGACCACCCAGCGTCGCAGCTGGGGCGGGGTTCGAGGCGGCTGGTCAACAGCCTGACGGCCAGCCGCCAGAATCGCGGACACTGTTCGGCTGACCGCGGTGGTCGCCCGCCGCTCTGACAACACCGCCCGCACTTCAGCGGGGGTTCCCACATCGGCCAACAGCGCCGCCATTCGGGCGATCGGATCATCGCCGACATGGACAAGTCGCACCATGGCGGCGGGGCTGTCGGGTATTGGGCCGAGAACCCGTTCGGCCAATCCAGTATCGAACAGAAGCCCCAACCCAGACCCGGGCATGGGTAGCGCCAGAAGTCGGTCGAGTTCGTCGCGGATACGCTCGTCGGCCACAATGCTGAGACGGTCGGCCATTTCGGCCATGGCGGCCACCAGAGGTGACTCAACGGTCAACTCGAATTGGGCCATGAACCGGGCCGCCCTCAACATTCGCAGGGGATCGTCGCTGAACGTTTCCTCGGGATCCAGGGGTGTCCGGAGGCGACGGGCCGCCAAGTCGGCTGACCCGTCAAAGGGGTCAACCAGTACGCCGTCGGGCAGCTCGACAGCCATGGCGTTGATGGTGAAGTCGCGGCGGGAGAGGTCAGCCTCGATGGCGTCGGCAAAGACCACCTCGGGCTTGCGGGAGTCGGGCAGGTAACGCTCGGTGCGGTGGGTGGTGATCTCCACCCGGCGATCGCCCTTTCGGGCGCCGATAGTGCCGAATCGCTCTCCCTGGGTCCACAGAGTGTCGGCCCACTCTTCCAAGATCGACTTCACCGCCGGCGGCTGGGCGTCGGTGGTGAGATCCAGATCGAAGGTGGTATCCAGCGGCAAACCCAGCATCGCATCGCGCACAATTCCGCCCACCAGGTAGACCCGGTAGCCGCCGACCGCGAACCGCTCGGCCAGTTCACGAGCTTCCTCGCGGACAGGAGCCAGACGTTCCAGGCTCACGGCAGCAGCGCGGCCGCGGCGGCGGCCACCTCCGCACCCGGTCCACCCCCCGTGGCCGGCTCTGGGCGCCACTCTGTTCCAGCCAAAGCGGCTACCGCAGCTGAGGCACAGTCGGCCAAGGCATCCAAGTCGTAGCCCCCCTCCAGAAAAGCGATGCGTCGGCCGGGCGGTACCACTCCGATGATCGCTTCAGTGAGGTCGGCAAAATCACCGGCGGCCAACCCCAGGTTGGTCAGCGGGTCGGCCCGGTGGGCGTCGAATCCGGCCGACAACACCAGCCAATCGGGCTCGAACGCCTCCACTGCGGGCAGAACGGCCTCCTCCCAACCTTGGCGGTACACATCGCCGGTCGCCCCCATGGGCATGGGCAGGTTGACGGTGGTGCCCGCCCCGGACCCTTCGCCCCGCTCCATCAGACCCCCGGTGCCCGGATAAAAGGGGTATTGGTGCCACGACACGTACATCACGCGGCCGTCTTCCCAGAAGACGTCTTGGGTGCCGTTGCCGTGGTGGGCGTCATAATCCACGACCAGCACCCGCTCGCCGCGATCAGCCAGGGCCTGGGCGCAGATCGCCGCGCTGTTGAACATGCAGAACCCCATCGACCGCACCGGGGTGGCGTGGTGGCCGGGCGGGCGCACTGCGCAGAAGGCGGCATCGGCCTCGCCCCTGTCCAGGCCGTCAATCGCCGTTAGCCCCGCCCCGGCGGCAAGGCGAGCCACAGCCTCCGATTCCGCCGACAGCACCGTGTCAGGATCGAGTCGACCACCCCCGGCTTGGGCCATCCGATGCACCGATTCGAGTACTGACCGATGGTGAACAGCCAGCAGTTCGGCATCGGTGGCCATCCGGGGCTCGGTTGGAACCAACGCATCGGCCAGTCCCGCTCGCTGCACCCCGTCGATAACCGCGCGCAGCCGGGCGGGCCGCTCCGGATGGGAGCGCCCGGTGTCGTGGTCGAGAAAGCGCTCGTCAGTGATCCACAGAACTGACACCACCCCACGGTAACGCGCCCATCAAGAGCCCGAATACCAACCGATAGCGCGCCCGCCGAAACACCCGAATACCAACCGATAGCGCGCCCGCCCAGAACCTGGACCTAGCCTCAGTGGCATGTTGGGCCGACCATCGGGGCAGAACTCCGAGACGCTCCGACGCGGTGGTGACCGCCTGCGGCTCAGGCCCTGGGCCAGCGAGGCCGGAACCGGCCTGCTCATCCAGCTGACCCCAGGCGCGGCGGTGTCCGACGAAACCACAGCCGCGGTGGTTGAATCCGCGGTCGCCCAGGGCTACCAGCGTCTGAGAACCTCGGCGCTTTCGCACATCGAATCGGAGCCGTTCCTGCGGGCCGGATTCAAGCCCTGTCAGCAGCTCGCCTTGTTGACCCGCCCCATCCAAAGCGGACTCCCCGACCTCAACAGCAGCACCGCCATCCGAAGGGCCCGCCGCCGCGACCACCCCTCGGTGCTGGCTGTGGACCACGCAGCCTTCGAGCCCTTCTGGCGGCTCGACCAGACCGGGTTGCACGACGCCCTCCGGGCCACCCCCTTTCGACATTTCCGAGTCACCTATCAAGGCAGCGACACACCCCTCACTGGATATGCGATCTCAGGACGCAGCGGCCCGGCCGGATATCTCCAGAGATTGGCAATCTCGCCCAGCCAGCAAGGCCAGGGGGTCGGTGCCGCCCTGGTGATCGACGGGCTGCGGTGGATGGCCCGCAGGGGAGCAACCCAAGCCTGGGTAAACACCCCACAGCACAACACTGGAGCACTGAGGCTCTATGAGCGGCTGGGCTTCGAGCAAGTTCCCCCCGGCCTGCAAGTTCTGGAGATGGCCCTTGAGCGATAGTTTCCGCTCGGAACACCGATGGGCGACCATCGCGGCATTCGGCCTGGTGATGGCACTGGTGTTTTTCGCCGCGCCCGCAATTGTGCCCCCGGCGGCGTCCGCCCAGAACGGCAACGGCCAATCGGAGGAAATCGCCCCCTCCATGGAACTGGTTGGCCAGAGCATGTGGATCGCCGATGAGGACTTCTTCCGGGTCTCATTCCGACTCCTCGACGCGCCTGACCACTCCACCATTGACATCAACGTCGGAATTCCCATCCGGTCTCGCTCGGCGTTCTTGGATCGGCTGGCCGAGCCTTCCACCGGGCTTGGCTTGCCCCAGATATCCCGAATGGCCATCCCTGAGCCCGATCCCAACGGAATCTCGTCGCTGCAAATCACTACTACCAGCGGTCAAGGGCAAGGAGAGGGAACACAGGTCCAACCGGTGCTCTCGCTTCCCGCCGAGGGGGTATACCCGGTGGGCCTCGTTCTTCGTGGTCCTGACGGCATGCGATTGGACACCGTCCACACTTTCTTGGTCCGCACACCCCAGCCCGACTCAAACCAGCCTCCCCTGCTGGTGAGCACTGTGCTGTCCGTGAGCGGGCCACCAGCCGTAGATCCCGAAGGAAACGTGGATCTGGGATCCTCCGGTACGAGCCTGCAAACGCTGGCCGACGTGTTCGACCCTCGGATTAGGCCCCAACCCCTGGCCATGGTCTCGATAGATCCCCATCTGGTGGACGCCTTGGCCGTCAGCGAGCAATCCGAGCACACCGAGTTGCTGGGACGACTCCAACAGTCCACCATCAATCGCCAAATCGCCACCACTACCTACGTCCCCCTCGACAGCGATGCCTGGATCGACCAAGGCCTCAGCCTCCAGATCGGCTGGCAAATGGAATCAGGGGCCGCGGTGCTTGACGAGTTTCTCGGCTCCCCACCCGACCGCACCATCATGATGCTGACCACGTCGGCCTCTCCCGAGTTGCTCCAACGACTTCAGCGGGAACGAGTGGGTCTGGTGCTGGTTCCCGAAGCTCTGCTCAATCCGGCTGACCAGCTGGTCAGCACGTCGGCCAAGACATCGTTCTTGCTGCCCGCCTTCGATGAACCGATGCCAGCGTTGGCCATCGACAGCACCGCTACCGCTCACTTGACTCATGCCGACAGCGCTGAGGTTGCTCCCTACTTGGTGCTGGCTGACCTGGCCGTGCGCTGGTTTGAAGATCCCCTACAACCTCGGGGCATCTTGTTGGCACCTACTCTGGCATCGCCTACCGATGCAACTGGGCTGGGAACGCTGCTGGACGAAATCAACGCCAGCCCGATCCTGTCGACCGTCGACCCCGCAACGATTGTCGAGATCCTCGAACCCGACACTCTCCGACAGGTGCGCCCTGCCGAGGAGAGCGGCTTTGGAGAGGACTACGAGGCCGCCTTGAGCGACGGCCAGCGCATAGCCCGGTCTTATCAGAACATGGTCGACCCGATCGCCACCGTGGACACCCCTGAACGACTGCTGATCGAAACCCTGGAACGGGCCCTGCTGCTGTCGGGCACGTACGGGCTGACCGAGACCCAACGGGATGCCTATCTGGCAGTAGTGGCCCAGACGGTGCGAGACACCGTGGCCGCCATCCAGCCCCCGAGCCGACAGAGGATCACCCTGACCAGTCGGTCGGAGAGCATCCCCATGCTCATTCGCAACAGCCTCGACCACGATGTCGTCGTGAGGTTGGATCTCAACAGCGACAAGCTGGACTTCCCCGAAGGGGATTCCCTGCTCAGACGGCTCTCCCCCGGCGTCAACCAGATCCAGGTCCCAGTGCAGGCCAAGACCTCCGGCGACGCTGTTCTGGAGATCAGCGTCAACTCCCCAACCGGGCTATTGGCCCTGGGCGAATCTCAACTCACGGTGAGAACAACATCTCTATCGGGCGTCGGGGTAGGGATCGCGGCCGCCGCTCTGGCCATCTTGATGGCGTGGTGGGCCCGACACTGGTGGTCTCGCCATCGCTCCAAATCAACGCTGGCCAGTAGTGTCGAGACATGACCGTTCGCATCGTGACCGACAGTTCCTGTGACCTCAGCGCCGCCGACATCGAGCGCTATGGGATCACCGTGGTCCCACTCACCATCCGATTCGGCGACGAGGAGTTCACCGACGGCCAAGGCTTATCGGCTGAGGGTTTCTACGAGAAGATGGCGGCCAGCGACGAACTGCCGTCCACCGCCGCTCCCGCGCCGGGAGCATTCGAGGTCGCATTTCGGGGTTTGGCTGACAGCGGGGCCGACGCGGTGGTGTGTATAAACCTGTCGTTCGCACTTTCGGCTACCGGGGAGTCTGCTCAAAATGCGGCCCGAGCCACCGACGGCGAGGTAGACGTCCGAGTGGTTGACTCCGGCAAGGTGTCGGTGGGCCTAGGCCTCATGGTGAAGGCCGCCGCGGTCGCTGCGGAGGCCGGACAGAATGCGGATGAGATCGAAGCCCATCTGGCCCAGCTGAAAGACCGGGTGTTCATCTATGCCGCGCTGGACACCCTGGACAATCTCAAAAAGGGTGGGCGCATCGGCACCGCGCAGGCCCTCTTGGGCAGCGCCCTGTCGATCAAACCGTGTCTCGACCTAACTTCTGGGGTCGTAGAAGAGGCAGGCAAGCAACGAACCCGGGGGAAAGCCCGGGCCTGGCTGGCCAAACAGGTGGCCGAAGCCGGTGAGTTAGAGCAATTGGCCCTGGCCCACGGGTCGGCCGACGACATCGAGGCGTTCGCATCCAGCCTGGGCGACAACCCTGCCCGCAACCCGATGACCGTTGCCCTCATCGGCCCGGTTGTGGGCACCCACGCCGGACCAGGGGTTATTGCCGCGGCCTTTATTTCCGCACCCTAAGTACGTCTTGGCCCGCAGAAAACGCCATCGGTAACCTTCGAGCCGTGTCGGAGTTCCTCCGCGACTACCTCCTTGTCGTCTTATTCCTCGTGCTGGCAGGCGCGTTGGTGTTCGGGATGCTGGGGCTCGGCAGCCTGCTGCGTCCCACCCGGCCGCAGCCCCAGAAGTACATGACCTACGAGAGCGGCGTCGACCCCGTAGGGCTGGGTTGGTCACAGAGCAACATCCGGTACTACGTGTTCGCCCTTCTGTTCGTGATGTTCGACGTCGAAGCAGTGTTCATCTTCCCCTGGGCCACCCGGCTCGAGGCCTACGGGACCTTCGGCTTGGTCGAGATGGCAATCTTTATCTTCATCCTTGCGCTGGGGCTGGTTTATGCCTGGCGCAAAGGCGTTCTTCGATGGATCTGAGGTAGGCAGTGGGACTGGTAGCCAGCGGCAAAGCTCCAAAACCCCTGACCAAGCTGCTCAACCTCGGCCGGAAGTACTCCATCTGGATGTACCAGTGGGGTCTGGCCTGTTGCGCCATCGAAATGGGGGCAGTGATCGGCTCCCCGCGCTACGACGTCATGCGCCTCGGCGTGATCCCGTTTCCCGCCAGCCCCCGGCAGGCCGACCTGGTGGTGATCTCGGGCACCGTCACCGACAAGATGGTCCCCTCCATCCTCCGCCTCTACGAGCAGATGCCCGACCCGAAATACGTCATCTCCATGGGCTCCTGCGCGAACTGCGGAGGCCCCTACTGGGACTCCTATTCGGTGACCAAGGGCGTCGACCAGATCATCCCGGTGGACGTGTACGTGCCCGGCTGTCCGCCCCGGCCCGAGGCCTTGCTGGAGGGCATCGTGCTGCTCCAAGAGCGCATCGGCAACGAGGACCCCGCTGTGCGGTGGCGAGGTGACCCAATTGTCGTCGACTGAGATCGAGACCGACGCCGCCGCCGAATCCGGACCGCCTCCCGACGAGCGCCGCGAAGCTTGGGCTGCCCAGCTGGCCGCCGAGCTGGGTGAAGGTTTCGTGGAGCACCACGTTATCCCGGGCAGCGACTTATGGGTTCGGGTGGCCCGCGACTCGTGGACCGATGCAGCCACCGCCGCCCGCGACCAGCTTGGCTGTCAGTTCTTCGACTGGTTGTCTTCCATCGACTGGCTCCCCTCCCCCTACGGGCGGGATATGGACGCCCAAGAGGACAACCCCCAGGCCAAGGCCGCCGACCCCATGGAGCAGGGCCACGCCGGAGGCCACACTCGGTTCCAGATGGTGGTCCGCCTCTACTCCCTCACCGAGCAAATGGGCATCACAATCAAGGCCGACCTGCCCGCCGATGATCTGAGCATCGACTCCTTGATCGAGGTGTACGCCGGGGCCAACTGGCACGAGCGGGAGGCCTGGGAGATGTTCGGGATCCACTTCAACAACCATCCCGACCTCCGCCACATCTATCTGCCCGGCGAGTTTGAGGGGAATCCCCTCCGCAAGGACTTTCCGCTGTTGGCCCGACGGGTGAAGCCGTGGCCCGGCATCGTGGATGTGGAGTTGTTCCCCGGCGAGGAAGGCTCATGACCCCGGTGGGCGAAGCAGGCAGAGTCACCGACCGCAAGGGAGGCCAGCAAGTCGACCAGCGCCAGCAGCTGGCCTACGTGGCCACCCAGGCGGCCGACGCTCGGCTGAACGTGGAGATCGAAACCGAGGGCATGACCCTTAACATCGGCCCTCAGCACCCCGCCACCCACGGTACGCTCCGGCTGGTGGCCCGCCTGGACGGCGAGCAGGTGGTGGAGGCCGAGCCCATCATGGGCTACATGCACCGCGGCTACGAGAAGCTGGCCGAGGTGCGGACTTATCCCCAGGTCACAACGCTCATCAACCGCATCGACTGGCTGGGCAGCTTCGCCAACGAGGTGCCGTTCATCCTGGCCGCCGAGAAGCTCATGGAAGTGGAGGCCCCACCTCGGGCCCAATGGATTCGCACGGTTCTGTTCGAGTTGAGCCGGATCGCCAACATCACCCTGTTCTTGGGCGATATGGCGGTGCAACTCGGCGCACTCACCCCGGTGTTCATGGCGTTCAGGGACCGCGAGTTCGTGCTGAACCAGATTGAGGCGGTCACCGGCGGGCGCTTCCACCCCAACTTCGACCGCATCGGCGGTGTGAAAGACGACCTGCCCAAGGGCTGGATCGAAGACACAAAGCAGGCCATGGAGAAGATCCGGGACTTTTGCGACGAGTTCGAGGATCTGGTGCTGGGCAATGAGATCTTCCAGTCCCGCTCCCGGGGCATCGGCATCGTGCCCCCGGCGGTCGGCCTGGCCTACGGGCTGTCGGGTGCCAACATCCGAGCCAGCGGGGTCGACTGGGATCTGCGCCGCGACGGCCATGAGGCCCTGGTGTACGACCAACTCGACTGGAAGGTGTGGACCCACCCCGACGGAGACTCTTTCGCCCGCTACTGGGTGCGGCTCCAAGAGACTCGGGAAGCCACCCACCTTGTGGACCAGCTCCTAGACGGGCTTCCCTCGGGGCCGATCATGGCCAAGGTGCCCCGCATCATCAAAGTGCCGGCGGGCGAGGCCTACGCCGCCACCGAGAACCCGCTGGGAGAGATGGGCTACTACATCATTAGCAAGGGCGACTTGGTGCCCTTCCGGGTGAAGATCCGCTCGGCCAGCTTCTCCAACATCTCCATCACCCCATGGCTGCTCAAGGGCGTGTACGTGCCCGACATCATCACCATCTTGGCCAGTCTGTACTTCATCCTGGGAGACATCGACCGGTGACTGCGGCCACCGTGATGTCGGGCCTGCTGGCCGTGGAGGTGCCCTACTGGGCGACGGCCATCATCAAGATGGGCGTGATCGCCTTGGTCATCCCCACCGCCGCCCTGGTGCTGGGCTACGTCTTCCTGATGAAGATCATGAGCTTCATGCAGAGCCGCTTAGGCCCCATGGAGGCCGGACCCTACGGCAGCCTGCAACTGTTGGCCGACGGGTTGAAGTTCTTGCAGAAAGAGGACATCTTCCCGGAAAAGGCCGACCGGACAGTGTTCGCCCTGGCCCCGTTGGTAGTACTGGTGTCCACATTCTTGATCTACGTGGTCATCCCCACCGGCCCCGACGCGGTTGTGGCGCAACTGGACGTGGGCATCTTCTACGCCTTGGCGGTGTCGTCGCTGTCGGTGGTGGGCATCTTGATGGCCGGGTGGGCCTCGGCCAACAAATACGCCCTCATAGGAGGCCTGCGAGCCGCCGGCCAGCTCATCGCCTACGAGCTCCCGCTGGTGCTGGCGGTCATGGGCGTGGTCATCCAGGCCGGCACCCTCGACCTGCAAAAGATCGTCACCGCCCAGGCCACCGGAGAAATCTTCGGCTGGGGCGGCATCGGCAACCCGTACATCCTCACCCAATTCGTGGGCTTCTTCATCTTCCTGGTGGCGGTGCAGGCCGAGCTCACCCAGCCCCCGTTCGACATGCCGGTGGCCGAGTCCGAGATTGTGGGCGGCTACCAGGTGGAGTACACCGGCTTCAGGTTCCTGTTCTTCTTCATGGGCGAATTCGGCACCGCCTTCGCCTTCGCCGCGCTGGCCGCAGTGATGTTCTTGGGCGGCTGGGCACTGCCGTGGGGCGACCTCGAGCACTGGGCTTTCAACATCGTCGGGCCGGTCATCCTGCTGGTGAAAGTCATGGCCGTTGCCGCGCTGATCTTCTGGTTCCGCTTCACCTATCCGCGGCTACGAGAGGATCAACTCCAGCGCCTAGCCTGGAAGTTCCTGATTCCGTTGTCACTGTTGAACATCGTCGTCACCGGTGTTTTCAAGGTCATTTTGTAGGAGCTTGTTATGGCACTGGTACCAGGATTGATCACGGGACTGAAGGTCACCGCCCGCACCATGTTCCGCACCTTGTTCGGAGACGGCCCTCCGCTGGTGCCCGCCCCCTCCAAACACTCCCACACCGTGCAGTATCCCCATGTGAAGGAGATGCCCGCCGACCGGGCTCGTGGCGTGATCGCCCTCCACGAGGAGAACTGCACCGCCTGCATGCTGTGTGCCCGGGAGTGCCCCGATTGGTGCATATACATCGAGGGCCACAAGTACCTGGCCCCGCCTCGGCGGGAGGGGGGCAAGCCCCGTCAGAAGAACGCGCTCGACCGCTTCGACATCGACTACAGCCTGTGCATGTACTGCGGCATCTGCGTGGAGGTCTGCCCGTTCGAAGCCCTGTTCTGGAGCCCAGAGTACGAGTACTCCGAGCCCCGCATCGCCGACCTGCTGCACGACAAGGAGCGGCTCAGCGAGTGGATGGACACCGTTCCCGACTTCGAGGCCTATGAGCCCGGATCCGAGCAGAAGGTGTTGAAGGTTCCCCGGTGATCGCCGAGCACGTCGCCTTCGGGATCATCGCTGCGGTGATGGTGGCCTCCGCGCTGCGGGTGGTGACCACCCGCGACATCATGCACGCCGCCCTGTACCTGGTGATCGTGCTGGCCGGGGTGGCCGCCCTGTTCCTGCTGGTGGGCGCCGAGTTCACCGGCATCACCCAGGTGCTCATCTACATCGGCGCGGTGATCGTGCTGTTCCTATTTGGCATTATGCTCACTCGGTCCGACTTCGACCAGGACACCGAACCCGACCACAAGCGCAAGTTCCCCGCGGTGCTTACCGCCCTTCTGCTTCTGGCCGTGATGATCGGCGCACTGGTGGATCGCTTCGAAGGCATAAAGCTCGATGCCAACCTGCCCGATGGCCTGACTCCCCAGACCACCGCCCAGGTGTCCGACGAGCTCTTCTCTCAGTACATCGTGCCCTTTGAGGCGGTGTCGGTGCTGCTGTTAGCCGCCCTCATCGGCGCCATCGTGATCGCCCGCCGAGAGGAGGGTGGCTGATGTCTACGAATTGGTGCCCGCTTTCATGGGGAGCTGACCGCTGATGCTTCTCAATGAGATGCTCTTTTTGGGCGCGGTGCTGTTCTGCATCGGGGTCTACGGCGTGCTGGCCCGCCGCAACGGCGTGCTGGTGCTCATGTCCATCGAGCTCATCTTGAACGCGGTGAACATCAACCTGATTGCCTTCGGCGCCTTCCACGACACGGTCATGGGCCAGATCTTCGCCCTGTTCGTGATCACCGTGGCCGCCGCCGAGGTGGGCATCGGCCTGGCCATCGTGCTGCTGCTGTATCGGAACCGGCGATCCATCGACTTGGACCAAGTCGATCTGATGAAGGGGTGATGCCGCAGTGCTAAATGCGATCGTCGCCGCCGCCGAGTCCAGCGGGAAGGCTGTTGCCGCATCGGGCTGGTTCTTGGAGAACGCCTGGCTCATCTGGCTGTTCCCCGCAGTCTCGTTCCTGCTGATCCTGCTATTCGGCAAGCGGTTCCCCCGAGGGGGCTCCGAGATCGGCATCGCCGCCGTGGGGGCCTCTTTCGTGTTCGGGCTTCTCACCGCCATCCAGTGGATCAGCGAGGTGGAGGGCGCCGGCGGAGGGGGAGCTGAGGGTGAACACGCCCTGGGGGCGGGCGGCCGGGCTGCCGCGGCCGAAGGCGAGGCCTCCGGCGGGGTGGGGGCACTCACCCGGTCGATCACCTGGCTCACCAACGGGGCTGAGGCCATCGGGGCGGGAATCATGATTGACGGCCTAGCCGTGATGATGATCTTCGTGGTCACCGTGGTGTCGCTGCTGGTGCACATCTACTCCACCGACTACGTGGCCGGCGATCGCCGCTACACCCACTTCTTCGCCTTCTTGAGCCTCTTCACCGCATCCATGCTCTTCTTCGTCACCGCCTCCACCACCATTCAGATGCTGGTGGGCTGGGAGTTGGTGGGGGTGTGCTCGTTCGTGCTCATCGGCCACTGGTGGGAGGAGAAGGACAATTCCGACGCCGCCCTCAAGGCCTTCCTCACCAACCGGGTGGGCGACATGGGCATCATCATCGGGGTGTCGATCCTGTTCTTCGGCGCGGGCACCTTCGACGTCATCGGGGTGAACGAGGCCGCCATCACCGGCACCATGAGCCACACGGTCACGCTGGCCGCCGCGCTGTGCCTCACCGCCGCGGTCATGTCCAAGTCGGGCCAGTTCTTCCTCCACACCTGGCTGCCCGACGCCATGGCCGGGCCCACCCCGGTGTCGGCCCTCATCCACGCCGCCACCATGGTGGTGGCTGGCATCTACATGGTGGCCCGGCTCTACGGAGTGTTCTTCGAGGGCTACTCAATCGGCGGCTCCAGCATCAACCTGCTGGCCCTCATCGGCGGGATGACCACGCTGGTGGGCGCCTCCCTGGCCTTCGTCCAGAACGACATCAAGCGGGTGCTGGCCTACTCCACCGTCTCCCAGCTGGGCTACATGGTGCTGGCCCTGGGAGTAGGGGCGTGGACCGCGGCCCTGTTCCACCTGTTCACCCACGCCTTCTTCAAGGCCTGCCTGTTTTTGGGGTCGGGCTCGGTCAGCCACGCCGTCCACTCCTTCGACATGAAGGAGGACATGGGTGGGTTGCGCAAGCACATGCCCCACACCTACCGGACGTTCATGATCGGCACGGTGGCGCTGGCCGGGCTGCCCATCTTGTCGGGGTTCTGGTCGAAGGACGAGATCTTGGCGGGCACCGGAGGCTGGGGACTGTTCGGCGGCACCGGGGGCAACGGGGCCTACACCGTGATGCTGGCCATGGGCATGATCACCGCCGCCCTCACCGGGGCCTACATGACCCGGGTGGTGTACCTCACCTTCTTCGGGGAGTTCCGGGGCCACGGCACCCCGCACGAGTCCGGCCCCCGGATCACCGTTCCACTGTGGATTCTGGCCGGGCTTGCCGTGGTGGCCGGGTTCATCAACTTCCCGGCCGGCTTCCAGCTCGTCCCCGCGTCGTGGGAGGAGAAGTTCCTCCAGTGGGTGGAGCCCGTAGGGGTGAGCTACTTCCCCGCCATCAGCCACGCCACCCCGTCGTGGACTCTGGCCATCGTGTCGGTGATCGTGGCCCTAGTCGGCATCGGCGCGGCCTACCGCTACTACTTCGTCCGGGTTCGGGCGGTGAGCCCGGCCGCCACCGAGCTGCCCGACGGACCGACCACCAAGTCATCGCTGGCCCGTCTCGGCCACCGGATCCTGGTCAACAAGTACTACCTCGACTGGCTGTACACCACCGTGATCGTGGGCTTCGTCAAGGGGCCATTGGCCCGGGCCGCCTACTGGACCAACCAGAACATCATCGACCGAGTGGTCAACGAGGCCGGCACCCGCTCGGTGCAGGCCGGCGAAATCGTCTACCACAAGGTGGATCAGTTGGTGGTGGACGGCATCGTCAACGCCACCGGGAAGATCTCCGACAGCTCGGGGGAGGAGCTGCGCCGAATCCAAACCGGCAAGGTGCAGCAGTACGCCGCCATCATGTTCGCCGCCGCCACCATCCTGGCCGGCATTTTCATCATCGTCATCTAGGGAGCACACGTACCAATGGAGTCATTTCTCAACGACTGGGGGCTGAGCATCCCGACGTTCCTGCCGATTATCGGCGCGGCCGTCATGATGCTCATTCCCAAGGATCGAGAGCAGCTCCACAAGCTGATCGCTTTGGCGACCACCGTGGCGGTGGCCGTCTTCGGCTTGCTGCTGTTGATCCAGTTCGTCGACAACGACAACTACGGAGCCCTCAACTTCGTGGTCGACAAGGGGTGGATCGATGTGATCGACTCCCGCTACATCTTGGGCGTCGACGGCATCTCACTGCCGCTGATGTTGATGACCATGCTGATCGTGCCGTTGTGCGTGATCTACTCCTGGAATCACTTCCCGGAGCCGCACAATCCCAAGGCCTTCCTGATGCTGATCCTCATCCTGGAGACCGGGATGATCGGCACTTTCGCCGCCCAGGATCTGATCTTGTTCTTCGTGTTCTTCGAGGTCGTGCTTTTGCCCATGTACTTCATGATCGGGGTGTGGGGCGGCGAGAACCGGCGCTACGCCGCCATCAAGTTCTTTCTGTTCACCCTGTTCGGCTCGGCGCTGATGCTGGTCAGCTTCCTGGCCCTGTACTTCCTGGCCGACGCCGGCACCTTCGACATGCGGCTATTGCCCGAGGCCGCTGCCGGGATCGCCAAGTCGTCGCAGGTCTGGGTATTCGGCGGCATGTTCCTGGGGTTCGGGGTCAAGGTGCCCATATTCCCCTTCCACACCTGGCTTCCCGACGCCCACACCGAGGCCCCCACGGTGGGCTCGGTGATCCTGGCCGCGGTGTTGTTGAAGCTGGGCACCTACGGGTTCGTCCGCATCGCCATCCCCATCCTGCCCGAGGCGGCCGCCGAGTGGGCTCCGTTCATCGGACTGCTGGCGGTGATCGGGATCATCTACGGCGCTTTGGGCTGTTTGGCCCAACGCGACCTGAAACGGCTGGTGGCGTTCTCGTCGGTGGCCCACATGGGCTTCGTGATGCTGGGCATCTCCACCCTCACCGACTTCGGTATCAACGCCGCGGTCTTCGGCATGGTGGCCCACGGGCTCATCACCGGGATGCTGTTCTTCTTGGCGGGTTCGGTGAAGGAGCGCTACCACACCCTGGACATGTCCCGGCTGGGTGGACTGCTAGTGCAGGCCCCCCGCATGGGATGGATCCTCGGGTTCTGCGCCATGGCCTCGCTGGGCCTGCCTGGCCTGGCCGGGTTCTGGGGCGAGTTCCCCGCCATTTTGGCCTCCTACAACCCCGCCGAGGTGCTGGCCGAGGAGACCTTCCGGTCGTACATGGTGATTGCCGCGCTGGGCACGGTGCTGGCGGCTGGCTACCTGTTGTGGATGCTCCAAAAGACCGCCTTCGGCAACCCCCGTGAGGAGTTCGCCAACGACCCCAACGTTCACGACGCCACCGTCTCCGAGTACCTGGCTTGGGCACCGCTGCTCATTCTCATCGTGGTGCTGGGGGTCTACCCCCAACTGCTGTTCGGGGCCACCGATCCCGCGGTGGTCAACTCGATCAGCGAATGCCTCGACTCTGTGACTAGCGGGGCGTGTTTCGACGCGGCGGCCGGTAAGTAGGACCACCGGTGCTCTCGTCCCTGCCCTCGATCGTCGGCTTCGTCCGGCCCGACATCGACTGGCACGCCGTCGCGCCCGAACTCACATTGCTGGGAGTGGGGGCGGTGATCACCCTGCTCGACATCGTGCTGTTGGAACGGGGACGGGCCTACACATCGGCGCTGGCCGGCATAGGGCTGCTGGTGGCGCTGATACCCATCGTGACCTTGGCCGCGGCAGGCGACACCCGGGAGATGTTCGGCGGGGCCTTCGTGGTGGACGACTTCGCGCTCATCTTGAAGGCCATGTTCATAGTGGTGGCGTACATCGTGGTGCTGTTATCCACCAACTACATCGCCGAGGGGGACTACTGGGAAAACGAGTATTACGGCTTGCTGCTGGCATCGGTGATGGGCATGGTGCTGATGGCCTCAGCCCGCGATCTGGTGACAATCTTCGTGGCCCTGGAGCTGCTTTCCATCCCCGCATATTTGATGGCCGCGTGGCGCAAGGCCGATCCCAGGAGCAACGAGGCCGGGCTCAAGTACTACCTGATGGGAGTGTTCGCCTCGGCCATCATGCTGTACGGCATGTCGCTGCTGTTCGGGCTGGCTGGCGACACCCGCCTGTCGGAAATCTCCGCGACGGTGGCGCAAGAGGGTTCCAACCCGGTGGTCATCCTGGGAATCATCTTCGTGATCGTCGGATTCGCCTTCAAGGTGTCGGGCTTCCCCTTCCACACCTGGGCCCCCGACACCTACGAGGGCTCGCCCACTCCGGTGACCGCCTTTTTGGCCGTGGCCTCCAAAGCGGCTGGATTCGTGGCCCTTATGCAGCTGGTTTATGTCGGATTCCCCGACGCCCAAGACATCTATCAGCCGCTGTTGTGGATCCTGGCCGTGGGCTCAATGACCGCCGGCAACCTCATCGCCCTGCGCCAGGAGAACATCGTTCGGCTTATGGCCTACTCCGGGGTGTCGCAGGCCGGGTTCATGCTGGCCCCCCTGGCCGTGGCCGGTGACATCGGCGGGGAGGCCCTCTCCGCGGTGATCACTTACGTGC
The DNA here is from genome assembly GCA_002239105.1 of marine group bacterium Sva0996 bin134. Taxonomy (GTDB): domain Bacteria; phylum Actinomycetota; class Acidimicrobiia; order Acidimicrobiales; family Bin134; genus Poriferisocius. The sequence continues at coordinate 81,699 of MPNQ01000011.1, forward strand.
TGATTTACGCGGCCATGAACCTGGGCGCCTTCGCGGTGATCATCGCCGTGGCCCGCCGCACCGCCTCCGGGGAGATCCGCTCCTACGCAGGGCTGTTCAAGTACGCCCCAGGCATGACCGTTCTCATGACCATCTTCCTGTTCTCGCTGGCGGGGATTCCCCCGCTGGGCGGCTGGTTCGCCAAGTTCGCCGTGTTCCGGGCTGTGCTGGAAGCCGACACCGGCTGGGGCTATTCCCTGGCCGTCATCGCTGCGGTCAACTCGGTGATCGCGCTCTTCTACTACGCCAAAGTGGCCCGCATGATGTGGTTCGAGGACGTCCCCGAAGAAGCCGACACCACGTCTCTGCGGGTGCCTCCCTCCCTGGTGGCCGCCCTCGGCCTCACCGCGGCGGCCACCCTTCTGTTCGGCATCTACCCCTCCGTCATCACCCACTTCACCGACGGCACCCTCATCGCCCTGCCCTAATAGAACGGTCGCCACAGCACTGCCACTACGGTTGCTGGCATGCCCGAGCTGCCTGATGTGGTGGTCTATCTGGAGGCGTTGGACCGGTTTGTGGTGGGGCGGGAGTTGCGCAAGATCCGAGTGGTCGGCATCAGCCTGCTCCAGTCATTTGACCCTCCGATCAGCGAAGTTGAGGGGCGGACCGTGGTCGGCACCCGGCGGCTGGGCAAGCGGCTGGTGCTGGAAATGGACGGTGCCGACGAGTTGTTCCTGGTTATCCACCTCATGGTGGCGGGGCGGCTGCGATGGCGGGACCAGCCAGGCGCCAAGCCGCCGGGGAGGATTGGGTTGGCCGCGTTCGATTTCGACCACGGCACCCTGATGCTCACCGAGGCCAGCAAGCGCAAGAGGGCATCGCTGTGGCTAGTGAAAGGTGGCGACGCCCTGGCTGAGGATCATGACCGGGGTGGAGCGGAGCCGCTGGAGGTAAACGAGGCCGGATTCAGCAAGGCCCTGACCTCCCGCAACCAGACCCTCAAGCGAGCACTGTGCGACCCCACCGTGTTCAGTGGCATCGGCAACGCCTACAGCGACGAGATCCTGTTCCACGCCGGACTGTCCCCGGTCCAGCGCACTGGCAACCTTGCCGACGGTGAGATCGCCCGGCTCTATCAGGCCACCCGCGACACGCTGGACGACTGGACTGAGCGCCACCGCCAAGCTGTGGGCGACGGCTTTCCCGACAAGGTGACCGCCTTCCACGACGACATGGCCGTCCATGGCAAGTTCGGCCAGCCCTGTCCCGTGTGCGGGATTCCCGTTCAGCGCATCGTCTATGCCGACAACGAGGTGAACTACTGCCCCCAGTGCCAAACCGAAGGCCGGGTGTTGGCCGACCGCTCCCTGTCCCGCCTCCTCAAGGACGACTGGCCTCGCAGCATCGAAGACCTCGAGGACTGATCGGCAGCTTCTCCTTCAGCGAACTATCTTCCCGATGTTGACGAGGAGGCCACAGCATGAGTTCGTTTAGTCGAGAGTCCACCGCCGAAGAGGTCGTTGACGGGCTTGATCTGTCGGGCCGGATCTTCATAATCACCGGTACAACCAGCGGGCTGGGGGAGGAGTCGGCCCGGGTGTTGGCCGGCCGCGGGGCCCGGGTGGCCATGCTGGCTCGAAATCCCGAAGCGAACCAGGAAGCAGCCGAGCGCATCAAGTCGTCGGTGCCCGACGCCAATTTGTCGACTCACCAGCTTGATCTCTCCGATCTAGCCAGCGTGGAGCGCTTCGCCGCTGAGGCCGCCCGCCAGTTCGACCGTATCGACGTGCTCATCAACAACGCCGGGGTCATGTGCTGCCCATTCGGCCACACGGCCGACGGCTTCGAGATGCAATTCGGCACCAACCATCTTGGACACTTCGCTCTCACCGTCCAGTTGTTGCCGCTGCTGCAACAGGGCGACCAACCCCGTGTGGTCACCCTCTCTTCGGGCGGACACCGCATCTCCGACGTCGACCTCGACGACCCCAACTTCGAGCACACCCCCTACGACCCCTGGGTGGCCTATGGCCGGTCTAAGACCGCCAACGTCCACTTCGCCGCCGAGTTGGCCCGACGCTTCGGCGATGAATTGCTGTCCCTGTCGGTCCATCCCGGCGCGATCCCCACCAAGCTGGGCCGTCACATGACCAAGGAGATGATCGACGGCATGAGGGAACGAGCCAAAGCGAGTTCGTCCTCAGGCCAAGGCCTCCAATACAAGACCCTGGAATCTGGCGCCGCTACCCAGGTATGGGCGGCTACCGCTCCCGAACTGGCCGACCACAACGGCAAGTACCTAGCTGACTGCAACGTGGCCGAACCCGGAACAGGCGAAATCGGCTACGCCCCCCACATCTACAACCCAGCCACCGAGGCCGCCCTGTGGGAGCTGAGCGAGCACCTCGTCGACTTGTCGGTCTAGGTCGGAAGGGGTTTCGGCAAGGTGTGGTGGAATGAAGAAGGGAGGTGCCACCAATGGCTGACCAAGATGGAAACGGCACAGCACCCAATGTCTTGTTGATCACCACAGATCAACATCGCTGGGATTGGCTTGGGTCCCATGGCACACCTGGGATTGTGACCCCGCACCTCGACGCGTTGGCGGGACGCGGTATGAGGATCACCGGTCATGTCACCAATTCGTCGGTGTGTGTACCGGCGCGGATCGGGCTGGCTACAGGGAGGACTCCGCTGTCAATCGGGGCGCAATCCAACAATGACGTTCTCGACTCCGCCCTGCCTACGTATTACCAACAGCTCCGCGATGCCGGCTACAAGGTCGGTGTGGTCGGCAAGCTCGACCTCGACAAGGGAGATCTCCAACATGGTCCCCGCGGCGATCGTCCCAAGGCATACCGCTGGGGGTTCACCCATCCCATCGAGACGCTGGGCAAGATACTCGCCGGCCTTCCTTTCCCCGACGCACCGTCTGGCCCTTACAACATGTGGCTCAGAGAACAAGGTCTCTGGGAGAGTTTTCGAGATGACTACACCGCCCGGATGCAGGAGATATTCGCCGGACGCCCGGGGTTCGGCGGCGAGAAATCGCTTTCCGATCTGTGGTACCGAGACTCGGTGCTGCCAACCGAGGCGTGGATTGACCACTGGATCGGCCGAAACGCGTGTGAATGGCTCGAGGAAGTGCCTAGTGGTTTCCCCTGGCACCTCTATGTCAGCTTCTGCGGGCCTCACGACCCGTTTGACCCACCGAGGGAGTTCGGAGAGCAATTCCGCGACGCCGATGTCCCTGAGCCCGTGCTCGACGACGGGACACCTCGGGCCAAGAGATTCGGCCAGTCACAGTCTGCTCTCCCTCCCGATGAGTTGATGAAAGCCCGCCGTCAGTACACAGCAGAACTGGCCGCCATCGACATCCAAATCGGCGAAATCCTGGCCACGTTGGACGCGATCGGGCAAACCGACGACACCATCGTGATGTTCACTGCCGACCATGGCGAGATGCTGGGCGACCATCGCCTCTTCCAGAAACACTACGGCTATGAGCCGTCGATGAGGATCCCAATGATCGCGGCCGGACCGGGAATCTCCTGCGGGGTCAGCAACGCGCTGACCGAGCTCATTGACGTGACGGCCACGATTCTCGACTACACCGCCACGGAGATCGAGGAGATCGACGGTCGCTCACTGCGCCCGATCTTCGAGCACGCCGAGGCTCAAATCCGGGATGCCACTACCTGTACCGAGCACCAGCATCGATCGATCCGCACCGACCAGTGGAAGTACATCCACAATGTCCAATCGCCAGACGACCCTCACGAGCTCTACAACCTGCTCGAAGACCCTGATGAGACCACAAACTTGATCGACTCTGAGCCCTCTACCGCAGAGGACCTTCTCCAGGGGCTGGTCGAGTTGCTTGGCGCCGACGAGGTACTGGCGCCAAGTGACGCTGAGTCAACTGGTTTCCTGGTTGCCGAGGGCCAATGACAGCTGACACTCGCCACCCAGCGATCTAGGAGCGACGAGGGCCGCCCCGGGTGCCCGGCCAGCGGGAGCCGCCGATGACATCGGCCATGGGCCAGAACGCATCGGGATCCAGCGGACCGGCGTTGGTGATCTGCCGATCAATCATCCGGTTGGTTACCAACTGCGCCGAAAGCTGCTCGACAATTGGGAAGTAGCGGGCTACCGGATCCCAGGGGCTTTCCAGCAACCGCAGTTCCCCGTCGATGTCTTCGACATGTACCTGCTCGAAAGTGGTGGCCACATCCACCACGTGGGGCGGGAAGTCGTATTCCTTCTCCGCGCCGCCGATGGCCCGGGAGTACTTGGTCCACCACTCGTGCTCGGTGTACTCGCCGGCTTTCGGCTCCACCGCTCCGGTGACATCGCCCTCGAACTCGAAGAACGTGTAGCCCTGGTGGATGGTCCGGGCCTCTACCCGGTTGCCCAGGCGATAGAAGCGGATGTCGCACGGATACTTGGGCTGGCCGTTGATCTCGCCGCTGATGAAGATGGCGGCCTCCTGGTCAATGCCCAGGCCCAGGCTGTACTGACCGCTGGTGCCCTGCCAACTGGCCGGAACTTTCACGCTCACGCCGTACTCCGGTTCGCCCAGCACCGGTACGCAGTAAACACCCACCGTGACAATCGGCTCACCCGGAGTCAGCCCTGGCGGGAGAATCTGCTCAATGCCAGCAGGGTCGGTCCGGTACTCAACGGTCAGCTTGGGCCAGCCGGCTACTTCACCAGGTCGGCTCATCGGTGTTTCAGTCACAGTGCCTCCAATGCTGGATATTACGAAACCGCCCGGTTCCGCTCGTCCAATTGCCGACAGTGTATTCACCGCGCAAAAGCAGTGCACCGCTGCGGCCCCTAGTACCCAGTCTCGCCATACTGGTCTCATGGGGTTTGCCGAGTTCATGGAACGGGCGCTCTATGACCCCGAGCACGGGTTCTACGAGTCAGGCCAGGCCGGGCGGCGCGGTGGCCACTTCATCACCAGCCCTGAGGTGGGACCGCTGTTCGGCGCGGTGGTGGGCCGGATGCTCGACCACCGCTGGGATGACCTGGGCCGGCCCGATCCGTTCACCGTGGTCGACGCCGGAGCCGGACCGGGAACTCTGGCCCGTACCGTGGCCAAGGCTGAACCCCACTGCATGCCCGCCCTGCGCTGGATCAATGTGGAGCGCAGCGCGGCCGGACGGTCCAGCCACACTGTGGGACAGTCCGCCAGGGCCATGCCCGAGGGCCCCATCACCGGGGTGATTGTTGCCAATGAGCTGCTCGACAACCTGCCCCTGCGCCTGTTCGACACCAACGGCCGTGAAGTGGGCGAAGACCCCGCTAGCCCTGATGCGCGGCTGACCCCCCGCCAAGACCAGGCCTGCACCTGGCTGGCCCAGGCCCTGTCCTTCTTGGATCGGGGCACGGTGGTGGTGATCGACTACATGAGCACCACCGAGAAGATGGCCACTCGGCCCTGGCCCGAGTGGCTCCGGACCTATCGCGGCCATGAGCGGGGTGAAGATCCTTGGACTGCCCCCGGCAGCCAGGACATCACCTGTGAGGTAGCCCTGGATCAACTAGCCGCAATGTGCCCGCCCACCCGGGTAAACAGTCAGGCCGAATGGCTGCGGGTCCACGGCATCGACGAGCTCGTGGACGAGGGCGCCGCCGCCTGGCGGGCCGGAGCCGTCCGAGGCGATCTGGCTGCGCTGACCGGAAGGAGTAGGACCATAGAGGCCGAGGCCCTGCTCGACCCTGCCGGGCTGGGCGGTTTCACAGTGGCCGAATGGGACGTACCGGTCCCCCAGGGAGATTGATCAGGATTTGTTGCGCACCGCAGCCCGAAAGCCCAGGGCCACCGGGTTGGCCCCATCGGTGTCCGGCTGGATGGCCACCTGATACCGGCCCGGCGCCGGCAGCTTCATCCCTCGGAAATCAGCCACAAACGGCACGTTGACCAACTCGCCCGGGTCGTGCCCCGACCCCAGCTTCACTTGAACCTCTCCCGTTATCTCGGCCAGCTTCTGCCCGTCGGCGTCCTCAACCCTCACCCTGATCTTGTGGGGAGCTGTCGCCTCCACCGGGGACATCTCCAGCACCAGTGCCAGCATGACCCCTATCGGCGAGGGGAATGACTCCCGGTACACCCGGGTAATGCCCGCCGAGTTCACAAACAGGAGCCCTTCCCGAACTTGGGCGAAATCACACAGCGTCGCTACCCGGATATCCATTGCTCTCGATCAGCTCCCGGCCCGAAAACACGTCACTAGATGACCATATCGTCTGACAGGCGACAGAATGTAGGCTCGCACGCGCTGTTCCGCGAGAGGATCGGAAAGGACCGACCATGGCCGACGCCACCATCGAGGACTATTACGTCGAGGAGCGCACCTTCGCTCCGTCCGCCGATTTCGCCGGCGCCGCACTGGCCAACGACCGCTCGCTCTATGACGAGGCAGACGCTGATTTCGAGTCGTTCTGGGCCCGGCAAGCCCGGGAACTGCTGAGTTGGGAAACCGACTTCCACACCGTGCTGGAGTGGGATCTGCCCTTTGCCCAGTGGTTCATCGGCGGCACCCTCAACGTGTCGTACAACTGCCTCGACCGCCACGTCGAAGCAGGCCAGGGCGACAAGATCGCCTTCCACTGGGAGGGTGAGCCGGGCGACACCCTCACCATCACCTATGCCGAACTGCTCGAAGAGGTGGCCAGGTTCGCCAACGTGCTCAAGAGCCTGGGGTTGGGCGCGGGCGATCGGGTGGCCATCTACATGCCGATGATCCCCGAGCTGCCGGTGGCCATGCTGGCCTGCACCCGCATCGGGGTGGCCCACTCGGTGATCTTTGGCGGCTTCTCTCCCGACGCCATCGTCGACCGCTGCGAAGATGCCGAGGCCCGCCTCATCATCACCGCCGATGCCGGTTACCGCCGAGGCGCTCCGTCGTTGCTGAAGCCCAACGTGGACACCGCGCTCAGCCAGGGTGCGGCCTCAGTGGAGCACGTCGTGGTGGTCAATCGCTGCGATACCGACGTCGAAATGGCCGTTGGCCGAGATCTGTGGTGGCACGACCTCATGGCCGACGCCTCGGCCGACTGCCCACCAGAGGCCATGGACGCCGAAGCCCTCCTCTATCTGCTGTACACGTCGGGCACCACCGCCAAGCCCAAGGGCATCATGCACACCACCGGTGGCTATCTCACCCAGGTGGCCTTCACCCACAAGTACGTGTTCGACCTCAAGCCCGACACCGACGTGTACTGGTGCGCGGCCGACATCGGCTGGGTCACCGGCCACAGCTACATCGTCTACGGGCCTCTGGCCAACGGCGCCACCTCGGTCATATATGAGGGCACTCCCGATACCCCCGGCCGAGACCGGCTGTGGGACATCGTCGAGCGCTACGGCGTTACCCAGCTCTACACCGCCCCCACCGCCATCCGCACCTTCATGAAGTGGGGTGCCCAAGAGCCAGCCAAACACGACCTGTCCAGCCTGAGGGTGCTGGGCACGGTGGGCGAGCCCATCAACCCCGAGGCGTGGATGTGGTACCACACCCACATCGGCGGCAGCAGCTGTCCCATTGTGGACACCTGGTGGCAGACCGAGACCGGCGGCCACATGATCTCCCCGCTGCCCGGCGTCACCACCACCAAGCCAGGTTCGGCCACCCACCCCATTCCCGGAGTGTTCGCCGAGCTGGTGGACGACGACGGCCGACCGGTGGAGCGGGGCGGCGGCTACCTCACCATCACGCACCCGTGGCCGTCGATGCTGCGGGGCATCTGGGGCGACCCCGATCGCTACCGGGAGACGTATTGGAGTCGGTTCGAGGGCCGCTATTTCGCCGGTGATGGGGCCAAGGTCGACGACGACGGCTACCTGTGGCTGCTGGGCCGGGTAGACGACGTGATGAACATCTCCGGCCACCGCATCTCCACCACCGAGGTGGAATCAGCCCTGGTGGACCACGCCGCGGTGGCCGAGGCCGCGGTGGTGGGCGCGGCCGACGACACCACCGGCCAGGCCATCATCGGCTACGTCATCCTGCGGGGCAGCCACGAAGCCACCGACGAGTTGGGCGAGGAGGTCCGCCAGCACGTGGCCACCAAACTTGGACCCATTGCCCGGCCCAAGACGGTGGTGCTGGTTCCTGACCTGCCCAAGACCCGCTCGGGCAAGATCATGCGCCGACTCCTGCGGGACGTGGCCGAGGGCCGCAGCCTGGGTGACACCACCACCCTGGCCGACCAGTCGGTAGTGGACGAGATCCGTACCCGAGCCGCCGAATCCCCCCAAGAAGATTGACCGAGAACGCCGGCCCTTCCCACTGGACATGGCGGGACAGCCCCATCGGCGGCGGCCCCGCGGTGATCGTGGACGTGGACGGGGTCATCTCTGACGGCAGCGGCCGTCAGCATTTGGCCCAGGCTCGACGCTGGGACGAGTTCTTCGCTGGCTGCCCTGACGACCCCCCGCTGGAAGCGGCAATAGCCCTGGTCAACTCATTGGCCCCAGAAATAACAGTTGTTCTGCTCACCGCCCGCCCCTGGCCGCTGCTCGACGACACGGTGACTTGGTTGCAAGCCCACAGTGTCCGCTGGGATCTCCTTATCTTGCGACCCCCCCGCAGCGGCGACCGGTCGCGCGCCTACAAGGCCGCCGAAGTGGACAGTCTCCGCCAGCACGGTTTCGAATTGCTGTGCGCCCTCGAAGACGACCCCCGCAACGTGGAGATGTACACCGAGGCCAACGTCCCGTGCCTCTACGTCTACTCCGGCTACTACGACCGCTGACGAGCGAAAAATGCCGTCGGCCGATAGCCTGACCTCCAGAATCTGATCTTCAATTTGGAGTGACCCAGGGCATGAATACGATCAAGACAATCCTCCTGCTGGTGCTGATGGCGGCGCTGTTCGTGGCCGTCGGTGGGCTGCTGGGCGGCAGCGGAGGGCTGGCCTTCGGCATTGTCATCGCAGTGGTCGTGGTGGGTGGGTCTTACTGGTTCAGCGACAAGCTGGCCATCGCCTCGGCTCGGGCGGTGCCGGTCACCTCCGCGCAGCTCCCCCAATACCACGCCATCATGGAAGAGCTCACCACCAAGGCCCAGATTCCGATGCCCAAGCTGTACGTGAGCCCCAACCCCCAGCCCAACGCCTTCGCCACCGGCCGAAATCCCAAACATGCTGCGGTGGCCATTACCGAGGGACTCATCAACCACCTGAGCTGGGATGAGATCCGGGGCGTTCTGGCCCACGAGCTGGCCCACATCCGCAATCGAGACATCCTCATAGGCTCGGTGGCCGCGGCCATCGCCATGGCCATCACTTTCGCCTCGCGCATCGCGGTGTGGGGAATGATCTTCTTCGGAGGCCGGGGCCGTGATCGGGGCATGGGCGACCTTGTCGGCGTGTTGATCGCCGCCATCTTGGCCCCCATTGCTGCCAGCTTGATCCAGATGGCCATCAGCCGCACCCGGGAGTATCAGGCCGACGCCTCCGCCGCCCGGCTCATTGGTGACGGCGAGCCACTAGCCCGAGCACTGGAGAAGCTGAACGTCGCCTCCCAGCGCATCCCGGTCAACGTGCCGGTGGAACAGGCGTCGCACTACATCGTCAACCCGCTCACCGGCCGGGCCAACTTCCGCAGCCTGTTCAGCACCCACCCCCCCGCTGAAGAGCGCATCCGCCGCCTCCGCGCTGGCGAGTGGGTCCCCCAGGCGTACTAAGCGGCTGGTGGCAACCCATAAAATCCTAATTTTTGAGCTACACAGTCGTAATTAGGATTTTATCCGCCATAAAATCCTAACTTTTCTCTAAATCGGCTACCGTTAGGATTTTAGTGGCTATAAAATCCTAATCAGGAGGGGTCGTGGTTGGTCCGACTTTCACCTACTTGCCTCCATTGCGACGTCGAGAAGAAGTTGAGCGCGTCCTTGAGGTACTTAGCCGAGGGACAGCGTCCGCTCAGGAATTGGAGTCAGCAGCCGTCGACATAAAAGAAGAAGCGGGCCGACGAGACAAGGACGGGACAATCCTCCCCGGGGCTAAGCAAAATGAGGGGGCAGCACAGCAACTGGCTGAGGCCGCTGCTTGCATGGCGAATTCCCCTGGTGGAGGAACCCTCGTCGTCGGCGTTGACGACAAGACCGGGGAAATTATCGGGGCGGACACCGACCCACAGTGGCTGCGAAGCAGAATCTACGACCTGACCGAGCGACAGTTGACCGTGGACGTGCAAAGCGTAGGGATAGGTGGCCGATTGCTGTTGGTTGTGGACGTACCCCAAGCCGTTCAACCAGTGGGCTACAAGCACGAGTTCAAGCATCGTGTTGACGCTCGATGCGTACCAGTCACCCTGACCGAACTCATGGGTGGTCTGTTCACCAGCTTGGCGGCTGATCCTTCTCACCAGCCATCGCAAATGCCGATCGCTGACATCACCACCACTACAGAACAGGCGTTGCGTGATCAGCTCTCAAAGGTCGATTCAGAAAAAGCCCGATTAAACCGACGCGATCTACTCGGTCGTCTCGGCCTCATTGCAGGCGACGGCGAGCACCTGAACATGGCCGGGGAAACGCTCTTGGCCATCCGGGCACAGCCAACCATCGACTATTCGCATCGACAGGTTCCCGGCGGACCATCCACCGTTCGAGTCTCGCAGGGTGGCCACTCACTGCTGGAAGAAGTACTCGAAGTCGAAGCCGAGGCAAACCGCCATAACCCCATCACAGAGATCGCCGATCGATTCCAAGTACACAGAATCCGTGCCATACCCGAGCGTTCGCTCCGCGAGGCAATCTTGAATGCAGTCTGCCACCGAGACTGGAGTTTGCAACGCCCCACAGTCGTGGAGCACATCGGAAACCACTTCCGTGTCACCTCCCCGGGAGGGTTCCCTGGCGGTGTCACGGAACGAAACATCATCACTCATCCTTCCGCTCCGAGATATCAGACTCTGATGACCGCAATGCGCCAAATCGGGCTTGTGGAGCAGGAGGGTGTCGGCGTCGATCTGATGTTTGCCGACATGATCCGGATCGGAAGCCGCCCACCGCTGATTGAGACACTGACCGATCCTGCGGTCCAAATCAACCTTTATGGGAAGCCCGCTGATGGTAATTGGTACAAACTCTTTGCCAACCTGCATCCACCAGAGGGTGGAGACGACGTTGACGCTGCATTACTTGTGTGGCGAGCAGCACAACCAGAATCCCCATTTCTCACCAGCCTTTCATGCGCAGATCTTCTCCAACGTTCGCATGAGGACGCCGAAGAGGCGTTGCAAAGAGTGGCGTCCTACAAGCTAAGTCCCACTCTGCCCTCCTCTGGTGCCTCTGACGGTGCAATCGGTACAAGCCCCATCGGAACCACACCTGTTGGTGGCGGCGATATTGACAGACCTCCCCTGCTTGTTCCCATCCAGACACCGCGGGGCACCCCTCCCGCTTGGCGACTCAGCAGCCAAACAAAATCTGCCCTTGGCCTCGACCGATCTCGAGATTCAATCGAGTGCGCGCTGGCCTGGGCCCGAGAACGCGAGCGGATCTCGTCAAGCGAATACTGCGAATTGACTGGCGTCGCTCAAGCCACCGCTACCAGCCGGCTCAAAGAACTGGCCGAAGAGGGCCGGATAGTCCCGAGCTCTAGCCTCGGTCGAGGCCGTGGATTTCACTACCTTCCATCTGGAGGCGACACCTAGCCACGAGCAATTTGAGTATTCCGATCAGTCTCGGAAATTGCCGAACTGGAGGGGAATGGCGAAATCGGCCTCCTTGAGGGCGGCGATCACCTCTTGGAGCATGTCCCGCTTCTTGCCGTTCACCCGGAGCTGATCACCCTGGGTTTGCGATGACACGCCCTTCATGCCCATGTTCTTGATGAACTTGTTCAGCTCTCGGGCCTTGTCCGCCGAGATCCCCACGGCCAACGCCGCCTCCTGGCGAACAGTCCCGCCGGCGGCATCCTCCACCGACCCGTAGGTCACCCCCTTTAGCGAAACCTTGCGCCGCACCAACTTCTCCTCCAGCACCTGGCGAGCCGCCGCCAGCCGGTCTTCGCTAGACGACCGCAGCGTGATCACCCCGTCGCCCAGTTCCACCTCGCTGCCGGTGTTCTTGAAGTCATATCGGCTGTGAATCTCCCGAGCCGCCTGGTCCACCGCATTGCGGACCTCCTGCATGTCCAGCTCAGAAGAAACATCAAACGTCGGCATGACCCGAACCTACCGCACCGCCACCAACGCTATTCGTGCCGTCAAAGGAAGATGATCTGAGATAATGACTTCTGTTCCAAGGCCGTTTTCGAGCAGCGTCACCAAGGAGAGAAGGCCATGACTTCCATTCCTGAATCCGAGGTACATCACATCACCGAAGAGGAGCTAGACGTGCTCATCGAGAAGACCCTGCAAGAGGCCGGGGTCGAGCTAGAAGAACTCCGCCGCCAGTACATCCTCGGCCGATTTGAGTCCGAAAAACTCCGCCGGACATGGTTTGTAGTCGCGGGCCTCGGTCGCGCCTGAATTGAGTAGGGCCGCGCCCTCGCCGCCCGGTAGGGTTGTCCTCCGTTGGGTCGGTGCCCGAGTGGCCAAAGGGAACGGGCTGTAAACCCGTCGGCATAGCCTTCGGAGGTTCAAATCCTCCCCGGCCCACGACAGTCATCTCCGTCAATCGACCGAAGTCCTTCAGCGATTTGGAACGCTTGAGCCGGCCAAGTACCTCTGAGTGGCGTCGGGAGGTGTGAATTGCGCCTGGACTCGACGATGTGTCGGGTAGCGGACCGCGATCAGCTTTGTTTGATCACCGCCTCGGCATGCATCTCCCCGAGGGAGCCCAAGAGTGAGATTGCTTCTTCGAAGAGGGTGGATACCGCTTCCCGTTTGTCGTCGCCGATTTGATGTTTCTGAAACGCCTGTGTGCGCTTGCGTCCGGCTCGGTGCTCACTGACGTTGCGGAGGTCGTGGATCTTCCTCAAGACGCTGATGTCCTGTTCTAGGTGTTGGTAGCCCTTGTAATCGAGCCACCGTTCGAGCAGGGCGATGGACTTTTCATTTTTCTCGCACTCAGGCAGTTCTGATTTCAGCTGTCGCGTATTGACGCTCTCAACCATCAGACGGTCAAGTGCTTGGACTTGTTCGCCAAACTCCCTGTTCCCTCCTCTGGGCGGGACACGGAGGCTGGCGAGAAGTTGGGGGTCGTCGTCGTCGGGGTCTCTGAACAGGTCCCAACCCCATTCGGCGGCCCAGTCGACCCGGAATCTCTTGTAAGCCGCCTGTAGCCGCCACGCAGGGGACTCCGCGTCGGCCCATTGCCCAGAGATTTGCCGCTCGAAGGCGGTCCGGCTGGGGGTCCCATCGGGCACAAATATGTTGTGGAATAACCAGTGGTGGCGCTCATTTGCGGGCAGATCGCGCCCGAGGTCGCCCAACCACACCATCACATGTTCGGGATGGTTGTTGTCCACGCTCACACCCCACAGGCCTCCGCAGGAGAGATAGCCATCGCGCACCTCGTACTTGGGCTCGGAGTAGTAGTAGTCAAGCACCTCTGGGGTGAAATAGACGGGCGTGAGATAGTGGGGCGCACCAGAATTGAGGTCGAAGTAATCGTCCAGAGCATCGGGGTCGCAGGTGCTCTTGATGGGATCGCCTTCCGGAGTTTCTCCAATGACGAACTCCGGAAAATCGACATCTTCTTGCCTTTCGAACGGCCATTGCCCGCACTCAGACCTGGGAGGAGGCAATATCACTTTCTTGCCCCTCAGCAAGGAGGACTTGGCACCCGTCTGTTTGTTCTCCCGTATAGACAGATGCAAGTAGTGATCCTCACCTCTGATCTCGCGATCCAGTACGTGGTCATCGCATAAGTGGGAAGTGGCAACAATTGAGTCCATGTACTTGACGAGCACGAACTGGGCCGCTGCTTGGAACTGCCTCAACAGCTTCGTACGAACTCGAACGAGGTCCTCGCTCACTTCACAGGCGTCCTCCTCGGTGCCATCGTCGTTCAGCTTCTTGAAGACCCTCCCGTCGGCGTTCCACAGATTGTGGTAGAGGCAGAACTCTTGAAGCAGCTGCGGGCGCATCCGAGGCAGCACCCCCAGATGGTCTTGGATGATGGCAATGGGTTCGACTCCGAAGTCGCCGCCAGAACGGCTGTACTTAAGCTCGCCCCCGGCATCCTCCCAAAGCGACGGGCCACCACTTCCAATGCGTACATCCCAGGCGTACTTCTGCAAGAGCGCAGGCACGGAGCCAGCCTTGATGCGATGGTCGTGGACCAGCTGGTGAAGCAGCTTGAAATCAAGGGGACTCTCGAGGTGTTGCGTCAGGGGTTCAAGTTCCAGGGCAAGAAATTGCATATGGCCTACTTCAAACCGGCCAACAAGCTCAATCCTGACGCGGTGGCGCAGTTCCACCTAAATGAACTCACGGTGACACGACAGGTTCGGTGTCATCCCGGGAAGGGTGACACCGTGGACATGGTGTTTGCTCTCAACGGTGTGCCGGTGGCGACCTGCGAACTCAAGAACCCGATGACGGGGCAAACGTGGCGGAACGCCATCCGCCAGTACAAGGAGGACCGCGACCCCAACGCTCCTTTGTTCAAGTTCTCAAAGCGAGCCCTGGTGCATTTCGCCGCCGACACCGACGAGGTCCACATGGCCACTCGGCTGTCGGGGAACAAGACCCGGTTCTTGCCTTTCAATCGGGGCAGCGCACCTGGTGACATCAGGTGCGGGGCGGGCAACCCGGAACATCTATCGGGCTACCGCAGCAGCTACTTCTGGCAGGAGGTTCTCGAGCGGAACCGTTTTCTGGACATCTTGGGCCACTATGTGTTCATTGAGCGCCGTGACGAGAAGGTATACGGCGAGAGCGGTGCCCGTACCGTGAGGCGGGAGACGTTGGTGTTTCCCCGCTACCACC